>NZ_JAENIJ010000014.1 GCF_016595435.1 Luteolibacter pohnpeiensis | reverse complement strand
ACCGTTGAGGAAATGTGCGCCGAAATGGTCGCCTCCGACCTCGACAAAGCCCGCCGCCACGCCCTCCTCAAACAACACGGCCACCACGTCGCCGTCGCTAAGGAATAGTCACCTCAGGCAGTTACCATCAATAGTAGCCGAGTGCATATAATATTCTAAATATTACATTTATAATATTAATCCAATACTTCAAATCAGCGCATCAGTCATGATAAAAAACAAAAAAGACCTGCAATATTATCTTGAGGCTGATCGCATTGCAATTGCCCCAAACAAATCTAAGCCTGGAATTCTCGCAACTACCGAAAAAGATTTGATTTGGAAATACCAAATCGCGCTGCGAAAAACGGAATATTGGATTAATACAAAAGATGCAAATTCGATCAAGAAAAGAATTTGCCAGAAAATTTGGAAATATCGCCTTTTCAGGCTAGAAATATGTCTAGGCTTCCACATTACACCAAATACAATAGGACCCGGCCTATCGATAGCTCATGCAGGTAATGTGATTATCAACGGTACAGCGCGAATCGGAAAGAACTGTAGGATTCACCCAGGTGTAGTCGTTGGCATGAACGGAAGAGAGTCTGGTGCTGCAAGTATCGGAGATAATGTTTACCTCGCAAATGGAGCTAAAATATTTGGGAAAATAACAATAGTTGACGATGTCGTCATCGGTGCGAGCAGCATTGTAACGAAGGACATCTTATCTTCTGGTACTTACGCAGGAATACCAAGCAAGAAAATTTCAGACAATAAAAACTCCTTTCCAATGAATCGGAGAGGAGCAGACATCGCAAAGCCTAACTAATTAAGATTCAGATTAGAAAAATTACTGAATATATTTTATATGAGTAGCACCTGTGATCGCTATTTCGAGTCAAAAAAAGATACTCAACTAGCAAAAAAAACTGCTCAAGGCGGAATGTTGGTGATGGGCTCGCAAATGTCGAGAACAGGTCTCCAATTTGGAACTACACTTGTCCTGGCTAGGATCATAGCTCCGGCAGACTTTGGTCTGGTTGCCATGGTGTCGATTATAACGAATTTTATTATTCTTTTTCGTGATATGGGCCTTACACAAGCAACCATTCAGCGAGAAACGATATCAGAAAAAGAAGTTTCTAACTTATTCTGGCTCAATCTTTTACTCTCAGCCCTACTCGCAGGACTCGTATGCGCAGGCTCTCCATTAATAGCTCTATTCTATGGAGAACCACGGCTATTGAAAATATCTCTAGCTCTTGGTCTGAGTCTGTTTGTTGAAGGTTCTACTCTTCAGCATCGTGCATTGATGGCCAGAAATTTAGAATTTAAAGCCATCGCCATTGCGGAGATAATTGCAGCAATTGCAGCAGCGTCCGCCGCGATTGGAGCAGCAATTCTAGGCTGGAGTTATTGGGCGATTGTGTTCCAAACGGTAGTCTCGACACTAGTTGCCGCGTTAGTGTGCTTTTGGCTTTGTCCATGGAGACCTAAATCGTATTCCAAGAAAACGAGCATTCGTGCATATGTGCACTACGGGAAGAACTTACTCGCATTCAATCTCTTAAACTATTTCTCACGAAATACAGATAACTTGCTAATTGGTTGGAAATGGGGTGTTGGCCCTTTAGGGCTTTATGCTCGTGCTTATCAATTACTCATGCTACCGATCAGCCAAATAAATGGCCCAATGACTAAGGTAATGCTTCCTGCCTTGAGTCGTCTGCAGAATGATCCTGAAGGCTATAGAAGATCTTATATAAAAGCGGTCAGAATGGTTGCTTTTTGTTCGTTCCCGGTTTTTGCGTTTTCAGCACTAATGCCGAGTGAAATCATTCGCTTGGCACTAGGACCTAAATGGGATGGCGCAGTTCCGCTTTTTATTGCGCTTCTTCCAGCCGCCTTTATCGGCTGCTTAAACATCACAACTGGCTGGGTGTTTCAGTCCTTGAACACCATCAATCGCCAAGTCAAATGGACTCTGATCGTTGTTCCAATCCAGGTTGCAGCAATGGCAATTGGATTGCCATTCGGTGCAATTGGTGTCGCATGGGGAGTGAGTATTGCATTCGTATTGATCCGCATTCCATATCTAATGTATACGTATCATGAAGCACCTGTAGGAATGAAGGATTTAGGAGTAGCTCTAATACACCCGACTATAACGACTCTAGCAGCGTCAACATTCATATATTTATTCAAGCCACTAATAATGGAGAGATTACCCATGATTTGGGCGTCAGCATCATGCCTAGCCGCATTCGGATTAATTATCTGCGGGATTGATCTTTGCTTAGGTGCAAGATCGCAAATACGGTATTTCCTAACATTGATTATTGGTAAATCATCCCCTAAGGCTCAATCCATATAATTCATGAAGATCATCAAAAGAATTCGAAGGATTTTATCCACTTACTATTTAAAGCTCCTTCCATCAAACGGTCCTGTAGCTGCTCTTTATTATTTTCTTTTCGATTCTTCATTCGTACGCGAGATGAAGGCGGTATATTCTGGCAAGCGCCAACACGTATTCACACCAGACCATGTTGATTCACATCGCTTTACCTTGCGGCGTAATGTTCACCGCTTGGAGAAAGCCCTGATAATGCGCCCGCGACGAGAGTCATTCGCCGCTGATTATATCGGAGAAACCATCACCTCACTAGCCTCTGTCTACCCTGTCGATAAAACTGATCCTAGTAGAAAGAATGAACTAAAATGGTTCATGGATGTCCTAGGTAGTTATTTTGATTCGGTCACCAAAAAAGGTCCTATTGAAAAAGCTTACGAGCAATTCACGAAAATAATCACATCGCCATCATCAAGTCAGATTAGTTCAATTCCTTTCAAAAGATCGGACTCACCTGTACTACCATTCGGATACGAAGAACTTTTTACGCTCTTCAAACGACGTAGATCTGTCAGGTGGTTTTTAGAGAAGTCAGTAGAGCGTGATTTGATCGACAAGGCGATACTCGCCGCACTACAGTCTCCGAGTGCCTGTAATCGCCAACCATTCGAATTCAGGATATTGGAAGATGACAGATGTAAAGAAGTATCAAAAATTCCGATGGGAATGTCTGGATACGGAAGTAATGTCCCTGTCCTCGCTGTTCTAGTTGGCAAGCTCGACGCCTATTTTGATGAAAGAGATCGCCACGTTATATACGTCGATGGCGGCTTAGTTTCCATGAGCTTCATGCTCGCACTCGAAACCTTGGGACTTTCATCATGTCCTATCAACTGGCCAGACATTGAACGGCTAGAGAGGAAAATGGATTTACAATTGAATCTCAGTCCATGGGAAAGACCGATTATGCTCATGGCAATAGGTTATCCCGACCCTGATGGTGGAATACCTTACTCAGAGAAATCGCCTCTCGAAGCAATGTGTCGCTACAACTGATTAGTTGCTTAATAACTTTAGACCATTGAAATAATATGAAAAAAATAGAAGTTTTAGGCATTGGATTTCCAAATAAAGGTGCTGAATTAATGCTCCAGTCTGTAATCGAACGTCTTATTGAGGTTCCTGATAATCCTGCGGCACTGGTGCTACAAACTTATCACCCATACAAACAAAGAATTCGGTTCAAAGCTTACCAAAAATTTTGGGTAGAGAAGAAATTTTTTGAACTAGGCCGCATAACCGAGTTGATGCCGAAAACTCTACTCTCCAAATTCGGCATCATCAAAGATTCGGACATTGGAGTTTTATTGGATTGTTCCGGTTTTGCTTATGGCGATCAATGGGGCTACCAGAAGGCCAATCGACGCCTTGGCAGGAATATCAAAAGATGGAAAAAAGAGGGCAAAAAAGTGATTCTCATGCCCCAAGCATTCGGTCCATTTAAGAATCAGCAATTGAAAGATGAAATTGGTCTAATTATAGATCATGCAGATCTTATATTTGCCCGTGACCCTGAGTCCTTAAAACATCTTCAAGAAATAAGGCCAGACGCTAAAAATGTCACGATCTCCGCAGACATGACAATTGGCCTGACCCCTAAACCGGAGCTTGCACTTCCCGAAACCGCAGGTAGACCATGCTTGATTCCTAACCAAAAAATGCTCGAAAAAGGCGGACTGAATGAAGGTGGTTATGTAGATTTTTTCGCATCCATCGCTAAAGAGCTTTTATCACGTGGCCTCAACCCATACCTGCTACTCCATGAAGGCCCTAAAGATTTAAAATTGTGCGAAGACATTAAAGCTAAGGTAGGTGCAAATATTGATGTCATATGTCCAGAAGACCCAGTAGTGATAAAAGCTACTATTGGTTCTTCGTTATTTGTGGTCACATCAAGATTTCATGGATTTGTAAGTAGCTTATCTCAAGGGGTTCCATGTGTAGCAACCAGCTGGTCTCACAAGTACGAGATGCTTGCGAATGAGTTTCAGATTGAGGACGCAATTGCCAGTATCAGCGATCCTTCTTGGCCTGCAAAAATTGCTGATCGATGTGCTGACCAAGACTATATGGTAGAAGTTCGTGCTAAATTGAAAGCCACCTCACAGCAGAAGAAAAAGGAAGTTCAAAGAATGTGGGATAAAGTCAAATCCTGCGCAAATCTCTGATTCATGATTCTTTCTATCATCATACCGGTTGGCAAGGATCCTATTGGGCTCACCGAGACACTCGAGTCGTATCAACAAATGCCGAGTAGTGACAAGAACGGAGTAGAAGTCATTGTAGTTATCGACGGTCCATATGATGAAGTAGAAAGCGTTGCAAATCGTTATCATGGCGTCAAAGCATTGAAGCTTCAAAAAAACGGCGGTTCTTACCACGCTAGAAACAAAGGTGCTGAGAGAGCAACCGGAGAACGCCTTGCATTCATTGACGCAGGTGTAGAGTTCAAAGTTGATTGGTTGCAGAAGGCTATAAATCATAGCAGTGAAGCTGAGTATCTAGCGGGTAACGTTTTGCACCCATCTCCTAAAGGCGGCAGCGTAGAACTATATCAGTTACTCTTCGAATTTCAGATAGCAGAACACTTTGAAAATTTAAAGTTTTGCCCCACAGCCAATTTGATTGTTACGAGGAAATTGTTTCTCGAATCCGGAGGATTCGAGGAGCGACTGAGATCCTCTGGTGATCGAGAATTCGGGAGTCGTGTTTTGGATGCCGGTACAACGGCATCCTTGGATCTTGCTCGCATCGTATACCATCCATTCCGTTCTTTGAAAGGGCTACTTAAGAAGAAACTAAGAATTTCGATGGGGTATCGCAACCTGAGCATGCTATATCCAGAGCGATTCCCTCCAGATCGAGTGGTCAATCTTTTAAAAATGGCATTCCCACCAAAAACTTATGCCCTTCTTAATCCGCTCACCAAATGGAGTCGAATCCACGAGTTAGAGAAAGAATATAATTTACACTTCAATTACGCCCAACAGGTTTCCTGTTATCTGCTTTTATATCTAACGAAGTTGACAGTTTTATGGGGTCGCCTTATTCAGTATCGAAGTTCCGATTCATTTGAATGGTCTAATCAAAAATCTTAGTCCATATTGAGCTTTAATTTTTCATCACGCGCAATGGATGTACCCCAGATCAGCATAATCAGTCCGATTTACAATACACCTGTTGAGTATCTCCAACATCTATATCAAAGTCTCTTGAATCAAGGAGAAATAAACTGGGAATGGATTCCAGTTGATGACGGCTCAAAAGATCCAACAGGGATAAATTGGCTACTTGATCAAGCATCTAGGGACGCACGCATAAGGCCCGAGGTATTAGCCACTAATCAAGGTGCAAATGCTGCCCGAAATCGAGGACTATCACTTTGTAAGGCAGACTGGGCAAAATTTATCGATAGTGATGATTGGCTGGGGCCCAATATGCTCACCACGGAATACGAAGCTGCGTTAAAGGATAATACAAATCTCATCATTTCAAATTGCAAAGTCATTCTATTTGAGAATAATATCGAAAATTTAGTCCGCGAGCATAAAACGTTTGATTTTAACAACCCGTTATCGTCAGCAATACTTGATGGATTCGGACATCCTGGAGCAATACTTTATGAGGTTAAACGAGCAAGAGCAATCGGGGGTTGGGACGAAAGCTTATCGGCCGATCAAGATGGAGATTTCTTTGCTCGTTACATTTCAGGTGGCGTGTGTGGCGTTTATAACCCGCATTCCTATTCGTGTTATCGAGAACACCTCGGGGAACGAATAAGCACGAAAGTCAAACCCCGTTCAATTTTATCCCGAATAGCCGCCATGTGTTGGATCGAGCAGCACTACCAAGGGCCTGATAACAAAATTTTACTCGATAAAGCAAAATGTTTGAAATGGAAGAAAATCGGTCTCCTCGCATTCGAATGTAATAGTGAGATGTTTGCAAAATGCACAACGAAGATTGGTGAATACCGTCACCAATCGCTATTCCTTTTGTTTCGTGCTATGCAAATATGCAATATTTTGTCCATTGGACAGCTCAGGAAAATTGTTTATTTCTTGCGAGTAGCCAGTAGAAGGAGCAATCCTTCCTCATAAACAACTTCTTCCGTGACTCATGTGGAAATTGATCTCTTCCAACCCATTTCGTTTAGCCTTCTATTTTTTGATGTGGGTGTTTGCAGCTTTAACTGCCCGGGAACTATGGACACTGCTTCTGACATTACCCGCTTTTTTAATTGTAATCTACAATGTAATACAAATACGGAGTAAAAATCTTTCGACGGACGACATGTTATGGTTTTGCATGATGATGTTTTTCGTTGTCAGTCCATGCCAATCGATAAATGACGGCTATTTTTCTTCATTAGCACCCGCCGGCAATAAAGTTCAATATAAATTACCCGAGATGTATGCTGCCATGGGCATCGTGCTTATATGGCTACTTGGCTTTACCTTTGGCAACGCGAGATTTTTCGCGCCTAAAAAAACAAAAAAACAGCGGATTGCGCGGAATGTCAGAATGTACAATACTGACATTTATCTTTTACTAATCAGCGGATTCATTGGCACCGTTGGATACATTTTTTTCTCGGGTGGTTTGGGAAACGTTCTTGCATCGCGCAGACATAAGGAATCAGTCGAAATCGTAGCTTATGGTTTCCTAGCTGCACAAGTAACATCAACAATTCTTATTTCAGTCATAGTAAATAAGAGCTGGAAATTCGATTGGGGTTTTCTTCTACGCTCGGGACAAATCATCATCCTACTGATCTGCTATGCCCTCATGTTTTTATGTTTAAATATTTGGAATTGCCCGAGATTTATATTTTTAGGATCATGGCTTCCAGTTGCATTTGCTCTATTTGGCGGGAAAGTTAATTATAAAACATCTTACATCGCACTTTTTATTGGCATAATCATCGTAATGCCCATTTTGAGCATCACTAGCCGGTCTGGCACTGATGCTCTAAATGACTTAACTTTTGGCAGAAGCGGCGGCAGCGCTTTCCAAGTTCAAGAAGTCGATTTATTCGATACATTAGTGCACGCAGTTTATATTACAAAGAAAGATGGCTTCATGTGGGGAGCAAACATCACCGCAATCCTCTTATTTTTCGTCCCACGTAACTTTTGGCATCAAAAGCCTATTGTTGGAGGACTAGTGGTTGGCAATGATTTACACGACCATTTCGGAGCAGGAACACCCAATCTTTCGTTTTTTATCGGGGGTGACGCATATCTCGATTTCGGTTACATTGGAGTAGCAGTAATTGCAGTTTTAGTCGGAGTTATATGGGCAAGGGTAAGACATATGGAGATTCGCTACCTTGGTATAAATGTCCCGGACTTGGTCTTGTTAGGATTCATCCCAATCTTAGTAAGAGGACCTGTAGGTGCAATTATTGGCTACCTCGTTTGTATGATCTGTTGTCTTTTCCTTCTCTATACTTTCTTTAAAGGACGAATGCTAGCAATGGGCGAAACACCGGTAGTGAGAAGGAGGAAAGCGTGAAGATACTACACGTAACATCAACCATGGATCCCCAGACTGGAGGGGTGTGTCAGGCGGTCAGATCCATTATTCATGGACTCCAGCAACGTGGAATCATTAATGAGGTAGCATGCCTGGATCATTTTCCCAAACCTAATTACTTCAACGACGAATTTGAAGTCCATGCATTTGGGACTGGAAAGGGACCATGGAAATACAATCCGACACTTCGGAATTGGCTTCATTCACACATGTCCCAATATGATTTGGTTATTGTACATGGACTATGGCAATACCATACATACGCTGTCTATCAGGCCAGCAAACTAAAAAATCTTAACGCACCTAGAATATTTGTGATGCCTCACGGCATGCTAGATCCGTGGTTCCAAAAGATCTCTGTACGCCCCGTAAAAGCTATTCGTAATTGGTTGTTCTGGTTATTTGCAGAGCGTCATTTGATCAATTCTGCAGATGGTTTGATTTTTACATGCGAGATCGAAAAAGAGCTCTCTCGCATACCATTCAAACCCTATAAGCCTCATTCAGAAAGGGTTGCCGGCTTAGGAGTTCACGATGTCCCCGTCTTTCAGGAATCGATGTCTCAAGCATTCCAAAACAAAGTCGATATCAACGGACGACCGTTTTATTTATTCCTCAGTCGTATCAGTGAGAAAAAAGGTGTCGATCTACTCATCGAAAGTTACACCACCCTCTGCACGAACTGGAAGGATCTGGATAATCCCCCACCCGTATTAGTAATCGCAGGTCCCTTGGACTCAGGATTTGCGACTCGGATGCAAAGTTTAGCTGACGAGAAACTTCGGAACAATGCTCTCGGGAAAATCATTTTCGCGGGGATGCTCTCTGGTGAAGCCAAATGGGGAGCTTTTTATGGCTGCGAAGCGTTCGTTCTGCCCAGCCATCAAGAAAACTTTGGAATTGCAGTCGTTGAAGCCCTTGCCTGCGGCACACCGGTTCTCATCTCTAACCAGGTGAATATCTGGAAAGAGATCCTTGCTGATAATGCGGCAATTGTGGCCCGGGATACGCTAGAAGGCACGACAGAGCTGTTCGAGAGGTGGACATCTTTATCGAACACAGAACAACTGGCAATGAAGACTAACGCCAAGAATTGTTTTGCAAGTCGATTTACGATCGATGCTTCATCCAAGGTATTTCTGGAGCAACTATCTTATGGAAAATGATAAATTGGAGGTCCGATTGGACCAATTCGATCCTCGAAAAAACTTTTCACGTGGGCGACCTAAAGCGGTTGAAGCCATTTGGTACCTTATCAAATGCTTCATTTTTATGAGTCCATTGCCATGGCCGGGAACTCTGAAAGTAAAAATACTCCGAATGTTCGGAGCTAAAATTGGTGTCGGATTTAAAATCCAACCAAGGGTAGCAATTCATTTTCCGTGGAAATTTGAGGTAGGCGATCACTGCTGGCTGGGACAACGTTGTGAAATTCTTAATTTTGAGCCTGTCGTATTTGAGGACCAAGTCGCACTAGCCCACGATGTCTACATTGCTACGGGAAATCATGACTATACGGATCACACGATGCCATATATGAACAAGCCTACACGGATTTGCCGTGGAAGTTGGGTTGCCACTCGTGTTTTTATAGGCCCCGGAGTTGAAATCGGAGAACACTCGGTTTTAGGAGCTGGTAGTGTAGTTACAAAAAGCGTGCCACCGTGGAGTATCGTTTCAGGTAACCCAGGGCAAGTGATTAAGCAGCGCAAATTAAAAGCATAACAATGGGTATGAAGATTTTGGTAACAGGTGGAAGCGGTTTCATTGGGAGCAACCTGGTTGGTGAACTTAAAAAAGCAGGGCACGAGATTCTAAGCTTAGACCCCTTTGATCCGCGCAATCCCGCGCATCAGGACGTAACTCAAAAAATCGATCCTCTCGACCGAAGTGGCATCCTAGCTGCATTCAAGAACTTTGATCCCGACTACGTATATCATCTGGGAGCAAGGACAGATTTGCTAGGTGGAACAATTGGAGATTATAGCTCAAATACTGAAGGAGTTAGAATTGTCATTGATGCCCTTAAAGGGTGCACTAAAGTCAAAGGTGTATTTTTTGCATCCAGCCGCTTGGTCTGTGAAATTGGCTACATGCCTAAAGGTGAGGAAGATTACTGCCCAAGCACCCCTTACGGCGAAAGTAAGGTTGAGGGCGAACAGATTGTGCGCAATGCTGGGATCACAGTTCCGTGGTGCTTATTCCGCCCTACATCGATATGGGGACCTTGGTTCGAGATTCCTTATAAAACCTTTTTCATGATGGTTTCAAAGGGACGGTATATTCATCCTAAGGGCCAAAAAATCCGAAAATCATTCGGTTATGTCGGAAATTCCGTGCATTACCTTATGAAGTTAATGGACCTTCACCCTGAAGTTTATTCAGGCAAAACCTTTTACTTATGCGATGAACCACCACTCGAAGTAAGTGCTTGGGCTAATCAAATCGCTGACGCCATGAAAGTCAGCCGCCCTAAGCAAGTTCCGTATTTCATTTTGAAATCGATTGCTCTCGGTGGTGACTTGTTAAAGCTTATTGGCATGAAAAATCCTCCTCTAACCAGTTTCCGTCTCTCTAATTTAACATGTGAGATGTTACACGATGGAGCATTCCTCCGAGACAATATAGGAGCCCCGCCTTACTCACTAGAAGAAGGAGTTAGCCAGACTGTGGAATGGCTTAAATCCAGTGGTTCCATTTGAATTTCATATAAAATAGATATGACTAAAACCTTTCTTGGAATTCGATTTTGGAACAGTTCGACTGACAAGCTTCTTGAATCAGCCGACTCTGAGGGCGGACTTTTCACGGTGCCATCGGCTCCGTCGCTGGCGCAGATGCGCCATGATCCGCATTTGATGGAATCTTACCAAGCATCCGACTTCGCAGTCGGCGATGGTGGATACGTGGCGTTGGTGTTGCGGCTGTGTTTCGGTCGTAATTTGCCGCGAATCTCCGGTTTGCAGATTCTGCAACGGTTGGTGGGTGAAAAGAAGCAACGTGCGATTCCATTTCATGACAGGAATATCCTCTGGGTCGTTCCCACTCCCGCAGAAAAGGAGCGGATCGACTACTATTTGGAAGATCAAGGGTTTCCTAGACATACCCGCCATTGGTACCAGGCACCGTTCTACAAAAACGCTGAAGACTTCAACGATGAGGCCCTTGCCGCTAAAGTGCAGGAAGTGAAGCCGGATTGGATCATTCTCTGCATCGCTGGCGGAAAGCAGGAGAAGCTTGGATTGTTTCTGCGGAAAGGATTTAGCATGGAGCATGGAGCTGGGAGTGAAGAGAATCCAGATGCTCTCCCCTCCCAGCTCCAGCCTCCCAGCTCCCCCCGCCCGAATGGGCCGGTGATTCTTTGCACCGGGGGCGCGATTGCGTTTTTGACGGGTGGCCAAGCCAATATTCCAACGTGGGCGGACCGAATGTATCTCGGCTGGTTGTTTCGGGTTTTCCAATCTCCGAAAACGTTTCTTCCGCGTTACTGGAATGCAGGATACGAATTCCCGATGCTCTTGTGGGACAAACGGAAGAATTTGTTTCAGTGATGGTGAACGTAGCCCAGGCATCCTGCCTGGGACCTGACCCAAAAATCCAGCCAGGATGCCTGGGTCACAATCCTTATTTCTTCCCTGCAAACTGAATACTGAAACCCAGCAACTTCTACCCCTCTGAAATTCAGTCTTACTTGCTTGCCACCGCTTCTTCGGAACCGGTGGTTTTTTATGCTCAGAGTGTTGTCGATTGCGATTGCCATCGCCCTCGGCTTGGTTGTGCTTTATTTCAGCTGGATTCCCGATCCAGCGATGGGGAAAATACACTGGATGCCCAGGGCGATCGGGCATTGGGCGGATCGACATGGCCGACTCCGGACTGGAGTGCCGTTCCTGCCACTAGGAATTCTGCTCGGACTCTATTTGACACGAAAGAGAGCCATCTTGAAATGGTGGCTGCTCGTCTGGCTTGGATTAACCAGCTTTGTTTCGGCCGCGGAAGTGGGGCAACTCTTCATCCCGCGCAGAGTATTTGATCTGCGCGATATTTTCTGGGGAAGTATGGGAAGTGCTGTAGGCTTGTTATTTGTCGGAACCCTGTGGCACATCTACCGCCGCACCCTTGGCAAATTGCGCAGTTGATGTCTGGAAGTATCTCTCTTGCCAGCGCATCAAGCGGCGAGTCCAGCTAAGGTAAACTGGAATTATCTGGTGACTTTGAGTCGGAGGAAACGCTTCGGCTCGCCCTCAGTTCGGGGAATGGTCGCTTCAACCGTTTCGATGCTTCCTTCCGTGCTCAACACGGTATCAGTTGTTGCTGCTTCCGACCAACTATCAGAGTCCAAATCGGTTGCAGTTTCAATTTGGTAGGTGAGATCGGTGGCATCGAGATTACGCCGATAGATCAAGGAGAGGTTTTCTGAAGAAACATCCAAATCAGGAGCCATGTAGTCCGCCGCGCCAGGATTCAGTCCAAATGCGTATTCGAGCAAATTCGGTAGCGAATCGCCGTCCGGATCCGCAAAATCTGCAGTCTGATCGCTGCCTATCGTTCCTGCCGTGACACTTTGCTGAATCCACGAGGCATAGTCATAACCGATCTGTAGCTCAGCGCTGGCTGAGCCCGAATAATTCGAATTCGTGACCGTGGCGACGACTTGGTATCGACCTATCGCCGATGGAACCTGGCTAGCACCATCATAAGTCACTGACGTGCTGATTCCGCTTGGATCTGTCGACAAACTTACCGACTTCGGTGTTCCATCTGCGATTTGAGTCAGATTGCCTAGAGTTAAGGTAACTGGTGCAGGAAGAATGATAAATGAGGACGTTGCTTGGCCGCTGTAGCCTGAGCTCGTCACCGTCGCCGTGACTTCGTAGCTCCCTGCATTGACCGGTGTGGCAATGGCCGTTGCTGGGGAACTGGATGCATTGACCTTGAACATCGGCGAGTAGGAAGATGTTGCCAGGTAATACGTGCCGTTTTGCAAATAGTAAAAATAGCCTTCAGCATAGACATCCGTGCCAACCGTAGGAGCAGTGGTGTTCACGCTGAGATTGAGCTTATCATAGGGGCCAGCGGTCCCGATGGGATTAAAGCCAGTTGATTTCGTGTTATAGCTCACCATCAGAGCCAGATCATTCGGTAGAATGAGGTTTCCCGGGAAACTGAATAAGACCTTGAAGCTGATGCTATTCAACTCTTCAGGCACCCAGGGAATCAGCACTTGTTGGCTTTTCTCGGCAAAATAGCTTAGGCCGAAGTTTGATGCAGCCTGAAACACATGCAGTCGGACCGTGTGGTAGTAACCATCCGGATTCTGGGCCGCCAATTGTGGATAGCTACTAGCTTTGGCGTAACTGGATAGAACCGTCTCCACGGAATCGAGGTAGCGGGCACTTCCTGCAAGTTTTACGTAATCCCCCATCCCACTGTAATTATTCCCCGCAAATGCAATTGACGGATATGCGGATCCGACTGGATCGGGTATGGATTGAAAAACCGTGGTCACCGTCGGGGTCGTTGACGGGTCATTGAATGAAAGCTGTACGGTCAATCCATCTGGATCGCTACTCACCGTCGGCAATTTCGCCGTTCCGTCGTAAACTTGAGTGGTGTTCGAGAGCGTTAATTGAACCGGAGTTTGGGCAAGTGACAAATTTGCCCCAAGCACGATCCACCCCAACAAAAGTCGACGAATCGATGACATGAAACTCAAATCGTATAAGGAGAGAAAACGTTTGATGGCATTGTAATTACCTAGAGCGGAAACGAGCTTCAACGAAAATTTACGATTGCGCAAAAATGCTCAGCGCGATCTAACGGCACCGAATTCAGTAAGTTCTGCTTCGTTTGTTTCCCACTGCTTTTAAAGCCATTACTTGACGTCAATTTTGGTTCGTCTAATGCTTTGGCTTAGGTCGTCTCTCCCTCGTTTACCATTCATGATCTCTGCCCGCGAAAAAGGTTTCTTCCAGTTGCTCGTCACCCTCCAAATTGCCGTGATCAGCATTCTGTATTGGATTTGTTTCCTGCTGATTTTCGGGATGCTCAAAAGTGGGCTCCCTTCCCTACAAACCTATACCAAATATTGGATTATCATGGTTTTCGCCATGATTTTCGAAGCATTTTCCCGCCCCGGCGCCCTCCGCCCCACACCCGGCCGAATGAAGAGGCTCGCATCACCGGTTTCCCGCCGCCAGTGGATGTGGATTATTGCCAGCGTCACCGCACTGCTGGTTTTCTCCCAGGATATGAGAATCTCCAGAACCTTCCTCGGAGCATTTTCGGCCATTGCACTGATCGCCTTATATCTAACAAATCGCCAACTCATTCGCTGGGCTGGTGGCTTGCGCTCAAAGCATCTCAGCGAATGGCGACTCCGGACCTTCATCCTGGGGCCAAAAGAATGGTGCGACTCCATCATCCCTGAAATCAAGGAACTGCACTCGATGCTGGATGTGAAACGCGTCGAATGCACCGATGGAATCAATCGTAGCGCTGAGGAATACGGTGACATCATTTCCGAGCAGCCGATCGACATGCTGGTCATGCCACCGCGGCATTTGCCTGATTCCACAGTCATCAGCCTACTCCGCCAAGGCGACCGACTGGGCTTCCGTTGCTGGCTACCTGTCGAATTGACCCGTACCTACGGCCGTCGTTTTGACCTTCAACGTGCGGGTCGCCTAGACGTGCTGACCCCACCGGTCGAACCTCTGGAAAACACCTCGAACCAATTCATCAAGCGAATCTTCGATGTGGCGTTCAGCTCCCTGATCGTTGTCACAGTTCTTCCTCCACTTTGCTTCATGGTTTGGCTGATTCACCGCAGGCACTCCCCTGGCCCACTATTCTTCAAGCAGGACCGGGTTGGAAAAAATGGCGTTGCTTTCAAAGTCTTCAAATTCCGCACACTGCATGTCGACAACGGTGACGAGAGCAAACAAGTCACCAAAGGCGACTCCCGCGTCTTCAAAGGTGGCCAGTTCCTGAGAAAGACCAGCTTGGACGAAATCCCGCAATTTCTCAATGTCCTCTTCGGCGACATGAGTGTCGTCGGACCACGTCCTCACATGGAGAAACACGATTGCGAGTTCCGTGAAATTTTCGAGAGATATGGCGTTCGCCGCTATGTGAAACCAGGCGTCACCGGACTTGCCCAGGTGAAAGGATTCCGCGGAGAGGTCAATCGCCCGCAAGATCTACGCCATCGCGCCCGGCTTGATAATTTCTACGTCACCCATTGGGACGTTGCTCTGGATATCGGGATCGTCGCGATGACGGGTTTCAGCATGCTCAAGCCGCCGAAGACCGCTTATTGAGTTTCGCGGTGGCAAATCAGCCGATTCGCACCGAACCTCACTCAGAAAACAGCGAATTTTCCGAAATAGTCGGGGTCGAACTCGCCAAGGCGGTTCAAATTTTACACTTTTTCGGCACAAATCGCTACTGAGTCGGCATATTACAGGGAGAAAGCTTGACCGAAATTGCCAAGACCTGCACGGTTTTTGCCCGCCCTTTCCCCGATGGATCGGGTGTGTCTCAATCGAACCAACCCACGATCCGCCATGGCTGCGAAGATCTATACCAACAAGGACGCTTCTCTCGTCCCACTTAAGAAAAAAACCCTCGCTGTGATTGGCTTCGGCTCACAAGGCCACGCCCACGCGCTGAATCTCAAGGACAGTGGCATGAACGTCGTCATTGGCCTCTACAAGAAGTCAAAGTCCCGCGAAGTCGCCAAGAAACTTGGCTTCGAAGTGATGGACACGGCAGAAGCGGTCAAAGCTGCTGACGTGATTTTTGTCGCCACTCCGGACACCGTGATTGCTTCGGTTTATGAAAAGGACATCGCTCCAAATCTGACCAAAGGCAAAACGCTGCTCTTCTCCCACGGTTTCGCTGTTCATTTCAATTTGATCCAACTGCCGGAGGATATCGATGTGATCCTTGTCGCCCCCAAAGGCCCTGGCCACACCGTTCGCTCTCAATTCGTTGACGGCAAGGGTGTTCCTGGCTTGATCGCGATTCACCAAGACGCTTCCGGTAAGGCTAAAGCCAAGGCTCTTGCATGGGCTCGCGGCATCGGCTGCACCCGCGCCGGTGTATTCGAAACCAACTTCCGCGAAGAAACCGTCACCGACTTGTTCGGCGAACAAACCGTTCTCTGCGGTGGTGCTTCCGCCCTCGTCAAAGCTGGCTTCGAAGTGCTGGTTGAAGCTGGTTATCAGCCAGAAATGGCATATTTCGAGTGCCTTCACGAGCTGAAGCTGATTGTCGACCTGATGAACGAATCCGGCCTTGCTGGCATGCGTTTCTCGATTTCCGAAACCGCCGAGTGGGGCGACGTTTCCGTAGGACCAAAAATCATCGACGCCTCCGTCAAAAAGCGCATGGCCAAGCAGCTCAAGGACATTGAGAGCGGCAAATTCGCCAAGGATTGGGTGAAGGAATACGAAAACGGTTATCCTCGCTTCAACCAAATCCGCAAGGACGAGGCTGCTCACCAAATCGAAAAAGTCGGCGAAAAACTCCGCTCCACCATGAGCTGGATCAAGCAGAAGAAACTGAAAAAAGGCGCTTCTCAAGCGAGCTACGTTTCGTCTTCCAAGTAATCGATTCCGATTTTACACCAGCCCGTTTCTTCCACTTCGGAGAAACGGGCTTTTTTGTCGCCTGATTGGACTCGATCAAACTTTCAGCCTCCTCAGGTCATCAAGTCTGACACCCATTTCCTGCCCTGATCTCTCCTCCACCCAGCTTTTACACTTGCGGCTCTGGTTTTCGCGCATTGGAGTGGATGCCGATGGCGATTGGCCTCAAATCTCCCCTGTGCCTTCTGGTTGGATTCATCACGTTGATCGGCTCACTCATGCCGGTTAACGCCGAAACCACAAAGACCGCACGTGTGAATCTGGCTGACGGATTTGATTTTCCCGTCGGGAAACCGGATGGAGCAGGTTACTACAAAGCGCGCGGCATGAGACTCCGCTCCCCCCAACATTTTGGCGAAGACTGGAATGGCCGAAATGGCGGCGATACTGATTTGGGCGATCCCGTCTACAGCATTGGCGACGGGATCGTGACCTGGGCTTACGATGTTCATGTTGGCTGGGGAAATGTCGTCATGATTCGCTACGCCTACCGGGATCCTGAAAACGGCCAGGTCAAGTACTGCGATGCCCTCTACGGCCACCTCCTGCAAATCATGGTCAAAGTCGGCCAACAAGTGAAGCGCGGTGAGCAAATCGGAAAAATCGGCAATAACCACGGCATGTACGCCGCACACCTGCACTTTGAAATCCGTCACGATATCACCATTGGCATGCAACGGAATAGTGTCCCGGCCGATACCAAGCATTGGGCAGACCCTACGGAATTCATCAACAAGTATCGGCGGCTGAACCGCGAATGGCGCCCGGTCCAAGTCCCGACGGGAACCTATCAGGAATACGCCGGTTTCAAGGGCCTGTAATCCATGAAGTCATATCGGACTCCGCGTCGCTCCAAACGCGCTTCCTGGCTTGTCTGCCTGCTCACACTCGTGTCCATCGGGCTATGGCTGGTGCAGCAATTTGAAGGGTCTTCTTTTGGTAAAAGCCAGAATCATTTTGACCTCCCCCATTCCGCTCCTGAGGAAAAATCGCAAGCTGCCGAATCTGCTGAGCACGTTGGTGGCTACGAGGTTTATCGTGGTTGCCAGCTGCTTGAGCACCATAGCAATGATGGAGACAGTTTCCTGGTCTTGTTACCCGACGGGCGGCAAAAAACGCTGCGTCTCTATTTTGTGGACGCCCCGGAAAGCGCCTTCCGCCGCTACCGGAATGGAGAAACAAACTTCAAGCGAATCCAATCTCAGGCGCGCGACATGGGAAACCTCACCCCAGAACAGACCGTCGAGATTGGCCAAAAAGCTAAAAACTTCAGCCTGAATCTCTTAAGTAAACGCCCCTTCACCATCTACACCCGATGGGATAGCCCATTTCACGACGATAGGTTTCACGCATTCGTCGAAGTCTCGTTCAATGGCAAATCGCGCTGGCTACACGAATTATTGCTCGAGCGTAACATGGCTCGGATTTTGACGAAGCCAGCGGACTTGCCGGACGGCACTAAAGCTCAGATCCAGCTGGCAAGGCTTCGTAAAATCGCAAAGGACGCCAAGCACTAACCGGCTACAGTGCTGCGTGATAGCCTCAGCTTCATAAGGCTATATCAATACGAGTCATCAATCGCGGAATCGCTCATAGTCGCGAACCCATTTAGGTGCAAAACGGAGCCTGATCCACTTTTTGATTCGCTGGAAAACGCCCGTTTTCTGGTGACGATTACGGCGACGACTAGGTTGAGGGGAAACTGTCACGAGCGCAAAGTAGAGAAAACGCTCACGATTTTCACTAAAAAAATCATCCCAGGCAGGCTATCCACTCATTGGAATCCATTCTGGTATGAAGAATGCTCATAGAATCAACCAGTTGCGCAAACACATTTTGAATTGTTAGAAACTCGATTTTTTCTGAATCGAACGCTTATAGCTCCATAAAGGAAACTAAAATGGGCTGAATACCCCTGAAAAGATGTTCAACTGGTGAGTAACCTCTGAAGACTACCTCTGGTGATAATCCACTGGCAAAATTGAGTATGCTCTGCGGATTTTAGGCAAGTTTAGGAGGAACTGCCTCACATCGCCACACTTACGCACCGAGCTGGCTATACAATCTCATAGCCTCGCTGACAATGGCTAGAGAAAGGCGCATCCTTCTCTTTATAGCCGCAACGTTGCTCTTACAAAGCAATCACCAGCTTGCGAGTCCCATTTGCTCGGGTGTCGCAATCCGCGGCCGTGCAGTCAAAATTTCGGGATCACCCGAGGTGACTAGAACCGTATGTTCGAAGTGTGCAGAAGGCTTGCGGTCTTCGGTGATGACGGTCCAACCATCATCAAGGATGCGGACGGAAGCAACCCCGGCATTCACCATTGGCTCGATCGCCAAAGTCATTCCAGCCGCCAATATGGGTGATTTGCCAGACGGGCGGTAATTCGGAATTTGTGGCTCTTCATGCAAACGCCGACCAACACCGTGCCCCACGAATTCACGGACAATGGTGAAGCCTTTCGGCGCGACGAAGGCTTCTACGGATGCACAAAGATCGGCAAGGCGCGTGCCGGCACGTGCGTGCTGGATTGCCTCATACAACGACTGCTCCGTGACCGCCAGTAGACGCTTGGTCTCTTCGGGGATATCCCCAACAGGGATGGTATCCGCATTATCGCCGATGAAACCATTTTTGATCACACCGACATCAATTGCGACTACATCACCCGGCATGATCTTGCGTGATCCACCAATTCCGTGGACGACTTCCTCATTCACGGAAATGCAGATATTTCCTTTGAAGCCACGATAGCCTAGGAAAGCACTTTTGCATTGGTGCTCACGAAATAATTCAGCAGATAGCGCATCGATCTCCCCTGTCGTCACCCCAGGTGCGACCGCCTTGCCCAGCGCTTGCAGGATGGCGGCAGAGGTCGCACCCGCTTCACGCATACAATCGATCTCACGGGCGGACTTGATAGGAATTCTGGATTTTCGCACGGCTATTAAAAATTTAGGCGGATGCCTCAGGGGCAACCAACAATGCTTTGAGTTTCGCGGCAACGACTTCCTGAGGTGAGCTCGCGTCGCAGGTGTGAAGTGTCCCCCTTTTCGAGTAGAAATCAATCACCGGTCGGGTATTCGTCACAAACTCACGATGCCGACTACGAAAATTTTCAAGGTCATCGTCCGACCGCCGACTCGCACGCGCCCCGCATACGGGACACTTTTGACCATCGATGAGTTGCGCGATCTGACCGCTCCAACGGCATTCTGGGCACTCAACTCTCCCCTGAATTCGGGTCAACAATTGATCATATGGCACCTCTAATGATAGGGCTGCAGATAATTTCTGCTGATGGTCGTTAAGCCAATTTTCAAGATATTCGGCTTGGGCGAGACTACGTGGAAATCCATCCAAGACCCAACCGCCTGTCTGCTTCTGTAACCAATCTCCCAGGATCGGGCACATCAAATCATCGGGCAAATATTCGCCCCGGGCTAGAATGGGTGCGGCGCGTTGTCCGAGCTCTGTCCGATTCTCGACATGCTCGCGGAGTAATGCCCCGGTGCTGAGGTAGCCAAGGCTAAGCGAGGCTGCCAAGGCTTTGCCTTGGGTCCCCTTGCCGGAGGCAGGAGGACCCAAAAGAACGATATGGAGCGGGCCTTGCAAAGGCGTGCTCAATGGTGACTTTGGTTGTAGAAATAGATGGTAATCCCGGCGACCACGAGGATCGCAATTACTGTCCACAAGAGAACCAAGGAATTTTTGGAAGCGATGTCTGCGTGCAAATTGTTACCCGCGCGATCATAGCGCCCCTTGAGTTTGCCCTTACGAAGGAAGCCATCGTAGTGCTTTTGCAGAAGGTGCGTTTCGATCTGACGCATCATGTCTAGGATCACACCGACCATGATCAGCAAGGAGGTTCCGCCAAAGAAATTGAGAATCGGTGACCCTGCAGGAAGACCTACAACTTTACCCGTAATCACAGGCAATGCGAACAAGATAGCCAGGAACAAGGCGCCTGCAAAAGTGAGACGGCTCATGGTGAAATCCAAGAAATCAGCCGTTGGCTTACCCGGGCGAACTCCTGGAATGTAGCCACCGTTCCGCTTCAAATCTTCAGAGATCTGAGAAGGCTGGAACATCATCGCGACCCAGAAATAGGAGAACAGGAAGATGCCGACTCCACCCAAGACGTAGAAAGCAGTGCCGCCATTCATTTGATGGATCAAACTCATCACCCAAGGCTCGTCTGAAAGTTTCGGAATTAAACCCAGGGTAGTCGGTATAATGGACAAGATCGCTGAAGCAAAAATAACAGGCATCACGCCTGCATAGTTGACCTTGAGTGGTAGATACTGGGTTTGCCCACCGAATTGCTTCCGACCGACAATGCGTTTCGCATACTGTACTGCGATGCGGCGTTGAGCCTCGGTGATCGCAATGGTGCCCGCGATCACGAGAAGCATGAGAATAATGAGACCCACCATGACAAAAGCCATAAAAGGATTCTCAGGCTGAACGAAATAGTTCCATGCGCCAATCAAAGCACCGGGTAAACCGGCGATAATGTTGACTGTGATGATGATCGAGGTGCCGTTGCCAACTCCTTTATCTGTGATTTGATCGCCCAACCACATCAGGAACATCGTCCCGGCGACAATGGTCAGAATCGTAAGACAATACCACTGCACACTTGGATCCGGCACCAACGGGCGGCCGATGTTTTCGATGCCCGGCATATACATGATTTTCCCGGTGCTGCTCAGGGTTTTGGCAACAAAATATCCCTGAACCAGTGCGATACCAATCGTGATATAGCGGGTGTATTGCGTGATCTTCTCGCGTCCTCCGTCTTCGCGAGCAAGACGGGAAAGCTTAGGCACCACTGCCGTCATCAGCTGCACCATGATCGACGCAGAAATGTAGGGCATGATTCCCAATGCAAAAACGCCAGCGTGGGTGAGGCCACCACCAGAGAACACCTGTAGCATGGCAGTAACTCCACCGGTGGATTTCGGGTCGTTACCGCGGAAATTGTCCATCCATTCCTTGATGACCGAGGCATCCACGCCTGGCAAAGTGATGTGGACGCCGAGGCGGATGAAAATGATAATGGCTAACGTGAAAACAATCCGGGCACGGAGCTCCGGGACTTTCCAGGTATTGGCAAACGCTGAAATCATGAAGTGTAGGGGAAAAAACTGACGCGCGGGTTATAAACACAATGAGGAAGCGCACAAGCGCTTCCTCACCGGAGAGACTGGATTGATGTTGATCTCAGCTGAGATCAAGCACCGGGAGCTTGGATGGAGCCACCGGCTTTTTCGATCTTTTCACGGGCGGAAGCACTAGCACTGGATACCACTACCGTGAAGGACTTGGTGACGTCGCCGTTGCCAAGCAGCTTGACGCGATCTGCAAGACCATTGAGGAGACCGTTTTCGCGGAGCAATTCCTCGGTGATCGTGGTTCCTGCGTCGAAGATTTCGTCGAAGTCACCAACGTTGACCACGCCAACTTTGTCGCGGAAGTCATAGTTGTTGAAGCCACGCTTTGGAAGGCGGCGGTGAAGTGGCATCTGGCCACCTTCGAAACCGACGCGGGTGCCGCTGCCGGAACGGGCTTTTTGACCCTTGTTTCCTTTACCGGAAGTCTTGCCGAGGCCGGAGCTTTCGCCAGAACCGAGGCGTTTCACCCGGTGCTTCGCGCCCGGATTCGGACTGAGATTGTGAAGTTCCATTAGTTAAATTTGGTTCGATGTTACGAGCTTGAACTACCGGAAGAGTGCTGATTTTCACACGATCTCTTCCGGTAACTTCGAGCATTTGGCTCAGATCGCCTTTTCCTTTTTCTTCTTACCGCGGGAGGACAGAACCTGGTCGCGGGTGCGGACTTGGGAAAGAGCCTTGAGAGTCGCCTTCACCACGTTGGCGTGGTTGGAGGAACCCATCGACTTTGCAAGAATGTCGCGGATACCGACAGCTTCGCAAACCGCACGGACACCGCCACCGGCGATGATCCCGGTTCCGGGAGATGCAGGTTTGAGCAAGACTTTGCCGCCGCCGAATTCCGCGCAGATTTCGTGAGGGATGGTTCCGTCGACGATGCTCATTGAGGTCAATTCCTTACGGGCGCTCTCGCTGGCTTTCTTAATGGCGTCAGCAACTTCGTTTGCCTTGCCGAAACCAAGACCGACTTTGCCGAGCTTGTTTCCAGTGACGACCAAAGCGGAGAAGCTGAAACGACGACCACCTTTGACGACTTTGGCGCAACGGTTGATGAATACGACTTTTTCGGAAAGCTCGTTGCCTTCGGAATCGGTCGGCGCTTGGCGCTCTTCACGACGTGGGCCGCGGCCGCGGCCACCGCCACCACCTTGACCACGATTTCCTTGATAAGAGGATTGTGGAGCTTGAGATGGTGCGGACGATGCGTTATCGGGAGTAGTTACCATGATGGGTATCTGTGAGCGTTAGAATTGAAGTCCGCCTTCACGCGCTGCATCCGCGAGGGCTTTTACTTTGCCGTGATAGAGGTGACCGCCGCGGTCGAAGACTACGGCACTGATGTTCGAGCCCTTGGCGCGCTCTGCGATGAGCGCTCCCACCTTCTGGGCGCTCTCTTTGTTTGAGGCAGCCTTTTCGATGGATTTGTCGAGGGTCGATGCGGAAACAAGGGTCTTGCCTACCGAATCGTCGATGACTTGGGCGTAAATGTGTTGGTTTGAATAATGGATAGCAAGGCGTGGACGCTCTGCGGTTCCGATGACTTTGCGGCGGATGCGGTCGTGAATACGACGGCGAATGCCTTTGCGATTGATCATGCTCATGTTGCCGAAATGGAGTTGGGGTTATGGGCGGCGGGTTCTGATTATTTACCGACGCTCTTGCCTTCCTTGCGGCGGATATGTTCACCGGCATAACGCACACCCTTGCCCTTGTATGGCTCAGGCGGGTAGTAGCCGCGGACTTCGGCAGCGAACTGACCGACGAGTTGTTTATCGATACCTTCGACCTTGATCTTGGTGTTTTCGTTGACCGTAACAGTCAGACCGGAAGGGATCGGGTGAAGAAGTGGGTGGGAACGACCGAGAGAAAGGTCGAGATCCTGACCTTTTACAGCGGCACGAAGACCAACGCCGTGGATTTCGAGATCCTTCACGAATCCTTGGGAAACGCCGAGGATCATGTTGTTGATCAAGCTGCGTGCGGTTCCATGGAGTGCGCGAATTTCGCGTTGTTCCGAAGCGCGGGAGACAACGACTGTGTTGTCTTCGTTGGTGAGGCTGATGCCTTCTGGAAGGCTGAAGTCGAGTTTGCCCTTAGGGCCTTCGACCGTGACGGTGCGACCATCAAGTTTGACGGCGACCTTTTCAGGAAGTGAGATTGGTTTGAGACCGACTCGTGACATGGTAGTGTTTTCCTTTCGCGAGTTTGAGGTTTACCAGACGGTAGCGAGGAGCTCGCCACCAACGTTCTGACGCTTAGCGGAGCCACCGGAAAGAACACCCTTTGGAGTGGAAAGGATGGAGATGCCGAGGCCGGACATGACGCGTGGCACTTCACCTGCACCGACGTATTTGCGGCGACCAGGCTTGGAGATGCGCTTGAGATCGGTAAGAACCGGACGACCGTCGATGAACTTCGGCTTCACCTTGAGTTCGGTGCGTGCGCCAGTCACCACTTCGTAGTTCCAGACATACCCTTCTTGCTTCAGAATCTCGGCGATGTCTGCCTTGATTTTGGAATAGGGTGCGGTGAATTCCTCGTTTCCAGCGCGAGCTGCATTCTTGAAACGGGTGAGGAAGTCAGAAATTGGATCGGTAAGAACTGCCATATGATTGGATTCCTTTAATTGATGGTGGGGTTATCCGAATTACTCGGCAGCTGCTTCGGCTTTTTTAGCGTCGCGGAATGGGAGACCCAGCTCGGTGAGCAAGGCACGGCCTTCTGCATCAGTCTTGGCAGAAGTGACGAAGATCAAATCGAAACCGATGGTGCGCTTGATTTGGTCGAGTTCGATTTCAGGGAAAATCGACTGATCGGCAATGCCGCAGGCATAGTTGCCGCGACCATCGAAGGATTTGGAAGAAATCCCGCGGAAGTCCCGAATGTTGGGAGCGGTGATGTTGATGAAGCGATGGAGGAATTCCCACATCCGTGCGCCACGGAGAGTCACGCGGGCACCGATTGCTTCACCTTCACGGAGCTTGAAGTTGGCGACAGCCTTCTTCGAATACGTGATGGATGGCTTTTGACCGGTGATCTTGGAGATTTCGGCGACAGCGTCATCAACGGCTACCTTGCGATCGGGAGCTTTTCCCATGCAAGTGGTGACCACGATCTTTTCAAGACGTGGGATTTGGTGAGGGTTTGCATATCCGAGCGACTTCTTGAGGCTCGGTGCTACCTTCTCTTTGTATGCTTGTTGCAGTGTTGTAGTACTCATGGTTTCAGCGGGTCAGCGCTATGGTTTGCGCTTAAGCGCGGGCAAAGGCGAGATGCCTTAGCCCAGTTTTTTCACATTGGAAATATGGACAGACCCATCAATGGTCTTGATGCCACCATCCGGATCAGCTTCTGAACGGCGGGTTGCTTTTTTCACCGGACGAGCGCCTTCGACGACGACCTGGCTTTTAGCAGCGTTCACGGAAAGAACCGTGCCTTGCTTGCCTTTGTGAGCTCCGGTGATGATTTCTACTTGGTCGCCTTTTTTGACGTGTGTCTTGGTGCGGCTCATCGGTTGTTACGGTAATAAATTTGGACTGCGGGCGGGTTCTTAGAGAACCTCAGGCGCCAAGGAAACGATTTTCATGAATTGTTTTTCGCGAAGTTCGCGAGCAACAGGTCCGAAGATCCGGGTTCCACGTGGATTGTTGTCCTTATCGATCACAACGATTGCGTTGGAATCGAAACGAAGAATGGAACCGTCTGGACGACGGATCGGATAAGCGGTGCGGACGACGACTGCCTTGACGACGCTGCCTTTCTTCACGGAAGCCGTGGGGATGGAATCGCGGATGTGGGCGGTGATCACGTCACCAATGCGGGCGGTCCGGGTGCGTTTGCCAAGCACGCCGATCATTTTTGCGCTGCGTGCACCGGTGTTATCGGCGACGTCGAGCGTGGTTTCCATCTGGATCATGGCAGTAGATTCTTAATTTTGGAAGTGGTGAGATTCGGGATGAACTGCGTTCAGCGGCACATCAGTGAGAAAGAATTTCCTCAAGAGCCCAACGCTTGAGCTTGGAAAGTGGCTTGGTTTCGATGATGCGGACGCGATCACCGATGGCGGCCTTCGCGTCTTCGTCGTGAACGTAGTATTTCTTCGAACGCTTCACGATCTTGTTGAACTTCGGATGGGGAACGCGTGCGACGTGTTCGACGACGATCGTTTTTTCCATTTTATTGGAAACGACGACGCCGACGCGGGTCTTGCGAAGGTGCGGCTTGGTGTCCTGAGGAGTGTCGCTCATGGCGGGAATTGGATAAATGGCGTGATTGCGAAGCCGTTATCAGGCGCTCTTGCGAGCGTTCTGAGCGGTAAGGATTCTGGCGGTCTCGCGGCGCAATTGGCGGATGCGAGCTGGATTTTCAAGCTGGCCAGTCGCCTTTTGGAGGCGAAGGTGGAGAGACTCCTGCTTGAGGTCACGAAGTCGGACGGCAGCTTCTTCAGCGGTAAGTTCGCGGATGTCTTTGGCTTTGGCCATGGTTCAGACGAAGGTTAAGGATTAGGCGTGCGGATTGCGGGTGACGAGGCGGGTGCGAATGCCCAGCTTGTAGGATGCGAGGCGCATGGCTTCGCGAGCTGCGGATTCCGGCACACCGGCGACTTCGAAAAGGATGTTGCCCGGACGAATCACGGCTACCCAGGTATCAACCGCACCCTTACCTTTACCCATCCGGGTTTCTGGTGGACGGGAAGTGATCGACTTGTGTGGGAAAATCCGGATCCAGACCTTGCCCTTCCGCTTCAGGGAGCGGTTGATAGCAATACGGCAGGCTTCGATCTGGCGATTGGTCATCCAGCCGCGGTCGAGAGTCTGAAGGCCGTAGTCACCGAAGGCGACAGTGGTTCCGCGCTGGGCATTGCCTGCGCGGCTTCCGCGGTGGCTCTTGCGGAACTTGGTTCGTTTGGGCATCAAAGGCATGGCTCGGTCCTCCTAAGTAAAGTTTGGGGTTCGGTAAATTGAAAAATCAGTTGCGGTTGTTTTGGCGACGGTCACCACCGCGGCGATCGCCACGGTCACCACGCTCACCGCGTTCGCGGCCAGGAGCTGGCTTGCCATCATCCTCTTTCTTGTTGATCCAGCATTTGACACCGATGATGCCATAGAGGGTGCGAGCTTCTGCAAATCCGTAGTCAAGAGGAACACGGAGAGTTTGAAGAGGCACCTTGCCTTCGCGGTAACCTTCTGCGCGAGCAATATCGGAACCACCAAGACGGCCAGCGCAGCGGAGGCGGATGCCTTCTGCACCGAAGTCCATGGCAGTTTGGATCGCACGCTTCATGGCACGGCGGAAGCTGATCCGGCGCTCAAGCTGGATGGCGATTTGCTCAGCAACCAACTGGGCGTCGAGCTCTGGCTTGCGGATTTCGAGAATGTCGATCTTGACCTGGGCGTTCTTCGCAAGAGCGTTGATGTCGCGGGTCATCACTTCGATTTCCTTACCTTGGCGACCAATGATCAAGCCTGGGCGGGAAGTGTGAAGGGTGACACGCACGCTGTTCCATGCGCGCTCGATGACAACGCGGGCAAGACCTGCGTTTTGGAGCTTTTTACGAAGGTAAGCGCGGATCGCGAGATCTTCGTGGAGTTTGTCAGTGTAGTCTTTGCCACTGGCATACCACTTGGAACGCCAATCTTTGCTGACGGCGAGGCGGAATGCGATCGGATTTACTTTCTGGCCCATGGTCGGTGAGGGATGAGATTAAGAGAGAGGATTAGGCTTGTTCTTCGGCTGCAGCAGGTTCAGCGGCCGGAGTTTCGGTTTTCTTGGCAGCTGCTTTACGAGCTGGCTTTGGCTTCTTCTCGGGAGCGGAGCCTACGAGAGTGATGGAAATGTGGCTGGTGCGCTTCAGGATGGGACCTGCGGAGCCCTTGGCACGTGGCATGAAACGGCGGAGTGTTGGACCAGCACCGATTACAGCTTCCTTGACGACCAGGGTGTTGGTGTCGAGCGAGTAGTTGTTCTCAGCGTCTGCAATGGCGGTTTTCAGCGTTTTGCCGATGAGCGTAGCTGCTTTCTTCGGAGTGAAGGTCAGGATGTCGAGGGCGTTCGACACGGGCAGGCCTTGAATTTCACGGGCAACGTCGCGCGCCTTTTTCGGCGAGAGACGAACGTATTTGGTGGTGCTCTTGACTTCCATGGGTCGCGACGGTTTAAAAAATTTAGAAGCGGTTAGGCTTATTCGGTTAAGAGAATGGCGAGATCGCCGGGACGGGGTGATTCTTGAAGGTTGTCGATGGTCTCGACGAAGGCGCCGCTGATATCCTTTCGGACATCCGCGAGGATGGCTTTTCCATAAGGTTGCTGGCCGTGCTGGAGGCGGAAGCTCATGCCGATTTTCGCACCCTGGGTTTCTCCCAGATTGAAAACGAGCATGCCACTTTCTTGATCCAAACTTACGACAGTCGCCTGCTGGAGGGTACCGGTGCGAACTTCGGGGCGGGGCTTCTGGCGTAGTCCGAGAACGGCGTCAAGCTCTCTTAGCGAAGTTTCGACACGAAGTCGTGCATCAGGGTCGGAAACGATGGCTTGGCGGAGGTAATCGTAGACCACTGCGGCCACCTTGGAAGCGGCGGCTTGCAGGTCTTTGTTACGATCTTTTTCCACGGCGAGGTCAGCAAACGCCTGGATCCGGCGATCCTCATCGCCATCCAGAAGATTCTTACCCAGCGCTTCCAATCTCTCCCTGATTTGGGTGAGTTCAGCCGTAGCCTGCTTTTCAGCCTGATTGGCTTCGACCAGACTACGCTGCAATGTTTTGTTCTGTTCCTGCAGACTCAGGATCATTCCATGCAGCTCCTCGGTCGTCGCGTTCTGCGCCGGGCACACAGCAGCACCGGCCAGCAGCCCGAAGGCGCTGAGAGCTGCTGTGAGATGACCCGAAGTGAACATTTCGATGGAGAAGCTTGAAGCGATCTGATCAGGAATTATTTCTTACCAATACCGCCGTGGTTGCGGAAGATACGGGTAGGTGCGAATTCACCGAGTTTGTGGCCAACCATGTTTTCGGTGACGTAAACTGGGACGAAGGTCTTGCCGTTGTGAACCGCAAAGTTGTGGCTGACGAAGTCAGGCGTGATCATCGACTTGCGGCTCCATGTTTTGATGGGCTTGCGGTCGGATCCAGCTTCGGCGACGGCATCGATCTTGGCGAGGAGCTTCTGATCGACGAATGGGCCTTTCTTGAGTGAGCGTGGCATGGGAATGATTTCGGTTTAGGAATATCGGAAAGGTTGAAGGATTACTTCTTCCGTTGATGGCGGGACTCGACGATGAAGACGCTGGTGCCCTTCTTCTTGTTGCGGGTCTTCTGACCTTTCGCATGACCCCATGGGGAAAGAAGGTGCTGGCGACCACCACCGGACTTGGACTTACCTTCACCACCACCGTTCGGGTGGTCGACAGGGTTCATGGTCATACCACGGACGGTAGGACGGACACCTTGCCAGCGGGTGCGACCTGCTTTTCCGGAAACCTCGTTCATGTGATCGCGGTTGCCGACTTGGCCGACGGTTGCGAACGAATCGAGGTGGAAACGGCGGATTTCACCGGAAGGAAGTTTCACCAAAGCCCACTCGTCGTCGCGGTTGGAAAGCACTGCGGCTTGGCCAGCGGAACGAGCGATTTTGCCACCGGTTCCCGGGGTCAGCTCGATGTTATGGATGAATGTTCCGAGCGGGATGCTCTTCAATGGCAGCGCGTTGCCTGGTTTCGCAGGTGCGTTTTCACCGGACATGACGGTCGCTCCGACTTCAAGGCCGACAGGGGCGATGATGTAGGACTTCTGGCCATCGGTGTATTGGATCAACGCGATGCGGGAAGTGCGGTTTGGATCGTATTCGATGCCGAGCACGGTCGCAGGCACGTCCAGCTTCTTGCGCTTGAAATCGACAAGACGGTAGTGGCGCTTGTGACCACCGCCGATGTGACGGGTGGTGATGCGGCCGGTGTTGTTACGACCACCGCTGCGCTTGAGCGGAGTGAGAAGGCTCTTCTCAGGCTTGCTCTTGGTGATTTCCTCGAAAGTAGGAAGCTGCTTGTAGCGCGCTGGAGGGGTGTTTGGTCTGAAAGTTTTAAGGGGCATGACTCGCGGAACGGTTGTGTGTTACGTTTGGAGCGTCGGGCCAAAATGGGCCGTGTGACTTAGACGAGGTCGAGGGATTCTCCTTGTTTGAGGCGAACGATGGCCTTTTTCCACTGTGCGGTGGTTCCAGCATCGGCGCGGCGTTTGCGGCGTTGCTTGCCGTCGTAGTTGGCAGTGCGGACTCCAACAACGGTCTTTCCGAACAATTGCTGAACCGCTTGTTTGATCTCGACCTTGGTGGCGCGAGGATCAACCTCGATCACCACTTCGTTGTTGAGCTCCTGAAGCAGAGTGGCTTTTTCACTCAGCCGGACGTTTTTGATAACCTGGTAAATGTCTTTCATGTTCTCGGTATGGGGTCCGGGGTTCAGGCGGTGCGGAATGCGAGAGTGCTGACAGCGTCACCAACGAGGATGACGGTCTTGGCAAGGAGGAGCTCTTCCACATTGAGGTCGCTGCCGCTCACCAATTGAGTCCAGCCAACGTTGCGAGCAGCGCGGCGGGTGGCGTCGTCGAAGTTGTTGCCGACGATCACGACCTTGTCGTTTGGAGTGATGGCGCTAACTGCTGCGACGAAGGACTTGGTCTTGCCGTCTTCGATGGCGAAAGAATCAACCGTGACGATTTTCTCGTCGCGGACCAAGTCACCCAAAACGCGGCGCAAGGCGAGCTTGCGGACGGTCTTTGGAACCTTCTTCGAATAGTCGCGAGGACGTGGGCCGAAGACAACGCCACCACCGACGAAAATCGGAGCGCGTTTGTCACCGTGACGTGCATTACCGGTGCCCTTTTGTTTGTAGATCTTCTTGTTGTTCCCGCTGACTTCGCCGCGGGTCTTGGTGTTGGCGGAGCCGGTGCGGCGATTGGCACGATAGGCGGTCACGAGGTCGTGAACGGCCTGGCGTCCGCGCTCAGGTCCAACCAACGTGATGTTGGCGGCTTGGGCGTCTGCTTCGGTAAAGGTCTTGGCTGACATGGCTTAAGGCGTGAGAGGTTTCAGGAAGGTCCAGCGATTACGCGGACTTTTTCTTGGCGGCACGGATGGTGAGGTAGCCACCTTTGGCACCAGGAACGGCACCGGAGATCAGGATAACACCGTCTTCAGGGCGAACGGCGACGACTTTGAGGTTTTGAATGGTGCGTGGCACATCACCCATGTGACCTGGCATCTTTTGGTTTTTCCAAACGCGGCCCGGAGTGGAGCGGCAACCAATGGCACCCGTTCTGCGGTGCATCATGGAACCGTGGGTCTGCTTGAGACCGCCGAATCCGTGGCGCTTGACCGCACCTTGGAAACCACGACCTTTGGTGGTGCCGATCACGTCGACGAATTGACCTTCGGTGAAAGTCTCAAGGCCAGTGTGTTCGGTTGGAAGAGTTGCGCCGCTTTCGAAGCGGAATTCTTTGACGATGCGTTTTGGTGCGCAGCCAGCTTTCTTGAAGCGGCCGAGGTCAGGCTTGCTGACGCGTTGCTCTTTCTGATCGTCAAAACCAACTTGAACGGCGGTGTAGCCGTCAGTTTCGGTGGTTTTGGATTGGAGCAGAGTGTTGCCCGAAACGTCGATGACGGTGACGGGAATCATGCTTCCGGCTTGTTCGTCGAACAAGCGGGTCATGCCGATTTTTTTGCCGAGAAGACCGAGGGACATTGCTTGGAAAATTTAAGAGATTGAAAAATTGGAAACGAATTGGACGGGGCGGTCAGCTCAGATGCGGATGGTGATGTCAACACCTGCTGGCAGGTTGAGCTTCTTCAGCTCGTCAACCGTGCGTGCGGTCGGGTCAACGATATCGAGCAAGCGCTTGTGAGTGCGGATCTCGAATTGTTCGGCGGACTTCTTGTTCACGTGAACGGAACGGTTAACACTGAACTTCTCGATGCGGGTAGGAAGCGGGATCGGGCCGGCAACGCGGGCTCCAGTGCGCTTGGCGGTTTCCACGATTTCGGCTGCGGAGCGGTCGATGGCGCGGTGGTCATAAGCGCGCAGGCGGATGCGGATCTTCTGGTTTTCCATGGTTAGGGAGTGGTTCTAGTGTAACTATTAGTTTTTAGAGCGAGTAATCAGCCAAGACGATCGCTGGCGATTTCTTCGACGATGTTGTTCGGGACTTGCTCGAAATGCGATGGAGTCATCGAATACGAAGCACGACCCGAAGAAATGGTGCGGACGGCGGTGGAGTAGCCGAACATTTCCTTGAGAGGAACATTGGCGCGGACGATGGCGAGCTTGCCTTTCGATTCCATGTTCTGGATCTGGCCGCGGCGGCGGTTCAGATCTCCCATGACATCACCTTGATAGTCATCCGGGGTGGAAACCTCGACGGCCATGACCGGTTCCAGCAGAATCGGTTTGGCGTTCTTGAAGGCATCTCGCATGGCGAAAATGGCCGCCATGGTGAAAGCGTTTTCGTTGGAATCAACGTCGTGATAGGAACCGTCGAGAATGTCGACATGCACATCAATCACCGGATAACCGGCAACGGTGCCGTTGGTCATCGCTTCGCCGATGCCTTTGTAAACCGCATTGATGTATTCCTTGGGAATGCTGCCACCGATCACTTTGTTTTCGATGGTCAGTCCCTTGCCCTTTTCGTTCGGGCGGACGGAAAGAATGACGTGACCGTATTGGCCGCGGCCACCGGATTGCTTGACCAGCTTGCCTTCACCACCCGCTGAGGCAGTGATCGTTTCGCGGTAAGCGATTTGCGGGGCGCCGGTATTGGCTTCCACCTTGAACTCGCGGCGGAGGCGGTCGACGATGATCTCCAAGTGGAGCTCGCCCATTCCGGAAATAATGGTTTGGCCGGTTTCCTCGTCGGTTTTGACCATGAAGGTCGGATCTTCTTCAGAGAGGCGAGCCAGGGCGAGGGCGAGTTTTTCCTGGTCGGCTTTAGTTTTCGGCTCAACAGCCATCGAAATGACCGGATCCGGGAAAGTGGGAGGCTCGAGAACCACATCGTGTTTCTCAGCGGCGAGAGTATCGCCTGTGGTGACGTTCTTGATGCCGACCATGGCGGCAATATCACCTGCGTAGCACGCATCAATGTCCGTATGCTGATTGGACTGGATGCGAATGAGACGACCAACGCGCTCGGATCGTCGGGTCCGCGGATTGTAAACCGTATCGCCTTTTTTAACGACTCCGGAGTAGACGCGGAAGAAAACCAGTTTGCCTACGAACTTGTCTGCCCAGAGTTTGAAGGCGAGGGAAACGAACTTTTCGTTGTCCGAAGTAGGCACCACGATTTCGTGATCCTCATTCTCAGGATCCATCCCGACGGCAGCCGGAATGTCGAGCGGGCTCGGAAGGTAATCGATAACGGCATCCAGGAGGTATTGAACGCCTTTATTTTTGAAAGCGGAGCCACCAGCAACTGGAATCAGCTTATTGGCGATGGTGGCGCGGCGTATGCCTTGTTTGAGCTCTTCAAGAGTGAATGGCTCTTCGAGAAGGAATTTTTCGCCGAGCTGCTCATCGATGTCGGTAACCGCTGCGACCAATTCCTCGTAGGCGGCTTCACCGATTTGTTTCAGCTCACCTTCAAGCTCGCGAACGGAGTAGGTGGAGCCGAATTTATCGTCATCCGAGAAGTAAACCGCTTTTTGGTTCACCACGTCGATCTGGCCGATCAATTGATCTTCAGCACCGATTGGGATGAGAATCCGGACCGCATTGGCACCGAGCTTCTCTTTAACTTCGGCAACCACGTTGTCGAAATCAGCGCCGGTGCGGTCCATCTTATTGACGAACACCAGACGCGGAACGTGATATTTGTTAGCCTGACGCCAAACCGTTTCAGTTTGAGGCTGAACGCCGGCGACGGCATCAAATACCACGATGGCACCATCGAGAACCCGCAGGGAACGCTCAACTTCTGCAGTGAAGTCGACGTGCCCTGGAGTATCGATGATGTTGATTCGTTGCTTCTGCTCTGGAAAGAGCTTCACCGTTCCCTCTTCAGCGCGCTGCCACCATTCAGTGGTCACCGCCGCAGAGGTGATGGTGATTCCGCGCTCACGCTCCTGCTCCATCCAGTCGGTGGTCGCAGCGCCGTCGTGAACCTCACCGATTTTGTGAATCATCCCCGTATAGAAGAGGATACGCTCGGTGAGCGTCGTCTTCCCCGCATCAATGTGCGCAGCGATCCCGATATTACGGGTGCGCTCGAGCACGTATGGGCGGTCTGGAGAGTTAGGATTCACAGTGGGAGGCCGTCGAAACGGCGGAGAGTGATCTCAGATGAGGCGGAATGGTAGATTAGAAGCGGAAGTGAGCGAAGGCACGGTTTGCCTGCGCCATCTTGTGAACGTCGTCGCGCTTGCGAACCGAGCTGCCTTGGTTGTTGGCAGCATCCTTGATTTCGTTCGCGAGAGCCACGTGCATTGGTGTGCCTTTGCGGTTGCGGGCGTAGTTCACGATCCAGCGGAGCGCGAGCGACTCAGAACGGTCTGCAGCAACTTCAAGCGGCACTTGGTAAGTTGCACCACCAACGCGGCGGGATTTCACTTCCACGCGTGGCTTGGCGTTCTCAACGGCACGGGTGATGACCTCGAGAGGATCAACGGTATCGATACCTTCGTTAGCGCGGTCGATGGCAGCATAAACGATGCGTTGTGCGAGGGAGCGTTTCCCATCGCGCATGATTTTGCTGATCAAGTGACCAACGAGCGGACTATCATAGCGGGCATCGCTACGATCAGGCTTGGTGAAAATGCGCTTGCGGCGTGGCATGGCGTTTTAGGGTAAAATGATTGATGAAATGACGAGATTACTTCTTGCCCTTGGCAGGAGCTGCTGCGCCCGGTTTTGGACGTTTCGCACCGTATTTGGAGCGAGATTGACGACGCTTATCGACACCGAGAGTATCGAGTGAACCACGAACGATGTGGTAGCGAACACCTGGAAGGTCCTTCACCCGGCCACCACGAACGAGAACGATCGAGTGCTCCTGAAGGTTGTGTCCTTCACCGCCGATGTAGGCGATAACTTCAAATCCATTGGTAAGGCGGACCTTGGCTACTTTACGAAGCGCCGAGTTCGGCTTCTTCGGCGTGCGGGTCATGACTTGTAGACATACGCCGCGGCGCTGAGGGCAATTCACAAGGGCGGGTGACTTCGACTTCTCGGCCGGAGTGAGGCGTCCTTTGCGAACGAGCTGATTGATGGTCGGCATGATTTCCTGCGTGGTTCTGTTTTTCCCAGATGTTGAGTCATTGGGGCAAACCGGTGCACCGGCGAGATTCCTCGCAGGAGCCTATTTTCCGGAGCTGCACCCGATAAATTTGATTCCCTGATGTGGCGGTCTTGCTTCGCGCTTGCGAGAACAGGCCGTGATGTGGGGGCGGCGACCTTAGGAATGAAGCCGAACCTGACAAGTCCTAATTTGAAAAATTTAGAAAAAATCGTCGAATCCGGGCTTTTTTGCGAAAAAATCCCTGGCGCTGCCAAAAATTACTTCATTCCTCCACCTCGCAGGCGGCTTCTTTTTCGATGATGAGCTGCAGTAGCCCAGGAAAGCGATTTTCAATCTCCTCCGCCCGCAGCGAGGTCATGCACTTGGTTCCTTCCACCCGGGTGTGGATCAGACCCGCCTCACGCAACACTTCAAAATGATGGGACCGGGTTGCCTTTGAAATCTGCAATGGTACTTCGTTGCACGCCAAAGGGCGGTTTTCTGTCAGCAACTCTTTTACAATGGCAATCCGACATGGATCCGACAGCGCCTGCATCACCGCTGGCAACGGAATCTCGGCAAGTGAGGGATGATGGTAGACTTTCATGCAAGGAACCCTAGCACTACAATCTGGTTCGACAATTATCGAAATTTAAATTTGACGCTTTCTGCAAAAGCCTGACAGTTCGGCACAAATCGAACAATACCATGCCAACCCTCTACGACCCTGTGAAAATCGGTGCCTGGGAACTCCCAAACCGCATCGTCATGGCTCCCCTCACCCGCTGCCGCGCCAGCGAAGGCCGCGTGCCGAACGATCTGATGGCGGAGTATTACGTCCAGCGCGCCAGTGCCGGACTGATCATTTCCGAAGCCACCTCAATCAGCCCCCAAGGCGTCGGCTATCCGGACACCCCGGGCATTTGGTCCGAAGAACAGGTCGAAGGCTGGAAAAAGGTCACTTCCGCCGTGCATGCCGCCGGCGGCCACATTGTCCTGCAGCTCTGGCACGTCGGCCGGGTATCCGATCCAGTCTATTTGGATGGTGAACTGCCGGTCGCGCCGAGCGCCATCGCCCCACAAGGTCACGTCAGCCTGATCCGCCCGATGAAGCCGTTCGTGACGCCGCGAGCGCTTGAAATCAGCGAACTCCCCAGCATCGTCGAGGCCTACCGCAAAGGCGCGGAAAACGCCAAGTTGGCCGGTTTCGACGGAGTTGAAATCCACGGTGCAAATGGCTACCTGCTCGACCAATTCCTCCAGGATCACACCAACAAGCGCACCGATGAATACGGTGGCTCGATTGAAAACCGGGCCCGGCTGATGCTGGAAGTCACCGATGCCGTGGTTTCCGTCTGGGGCGCCGATCGCGTGGGCATGCACCTCGCTCCGCGCCGTGACAGTCACGACATGGCAGACTCCACCCCTGAAGAAACTTTCACCTACGTCGCGGCTGAACTTGGCAAGCGCGGCATCGCCTTCATCTGCACTCGCGAAAAGCAGGCGGACGACAGCATCAGCCCGCTGATGAAAAAGGCATTTGGCGGCCCCTACATCGCCAACGAAAAATTCACCCGCGAAACGGCCGAGGCCATCGTCGCCGACGGCGGTGCCGAAGCCGTCGCCTTCGGGGTGCCCTACATTGCCAATCCTGACCTGGTCGAACGCCTCCAAAAAGCTGCCCCTCTCAACGAAGCCGATCCATCGACCTTCTACGGTCAAGGCGGCAAAGGCTACACCGACTACCCCACTCTCTAATTAATAGACATCATGGAACCAACCCCCGACCTCACCCAACGCCCACCTCGTAGCCCACGCGCCCGCCTCGGTGGCTATGTCTTACTCCCGCGCATGCTCGATAAAGGCCGTGCCGAACTCGCCGGCAAGAATGGCGAGTACCACTACAATTGCCCACTCGATCAGCGGTTTCTTGAATACGCCGGTATCGATCCCGAGCAGTTAAAGCAACAACTCGCAAATGGCCTGGGCGACGGCGAAATCCTCGCCTGGGTTCAGGAAAACTCGACCACCAAACCAAAGCCATGGGAAATCGCCCAATGGTCGGCCTTTATGGAACAACGCGGGCCTGACGATGTGGAAACCAAGCAGTATTTTGCCAAGATGCTGGGAGATATCAGCACCACCCGCGCAGACATCGCCACCTGGGCGGACCTGCTCGACTTGGACGACTACGTCACCTTCGGCGGAAAACCCTAAGCGCTTATCCAGGGAGAGGAAGAGGTTCCTCTCCCTTTTTCATGCTTCCACGGCAATCCACATGTTGCCATTTCCCCATCCGATGCTTTCGGTAACGGACCGAGTGTTAAACCCGACTTCCCATCCATGACTTCCACCAAATCCTACGCTGTCCACAACCCTACTGACACTTTCAAGCCGCTGGCGATTGAGCGCCGCACTCCAACGGCTCACGACGTCGAAATCGAAATTCTTTTCTGCGGAGTCTGCCACTCCGATATCCACCAAGCCCGAAATGAGTGGAGCAACACGGTCTACCCCTGCGTGCCTGGCCACGAAATTGTCGGCCGCATCACCCAGGTCGGAGATCATGTGAAAAAGTTCAAAGCCGGTGACCTCGTCGGCGTCGGCTGCATGGTCGATTCCTGCCACGAGTGTGCCTCATGCGACGCACACCAGGAGCAATTCTGCGAAAAAGGTGCGATCTTCACCTACAACAGCCCCGACAAACACACCGACGGCCATACCTTCGGTGGTTATTCAGACCGTGTCGTCGTCGATGAGTCCTTTGTGCTCAGCGTGCCTGAAAATCTCGAACTGGCTGCCGTCGCGCCATTGCTTTGCGCCGGTATCACCACCTACTCACCGATCAAGCGCTGGGGCATCAAGCCCGGCGATAAAGTCGGCGTCGTCGGCCTTGGCGGACTCGGCCACATGGCACTCAAGTTCGCCCACGCCTTTGGTGCCAAAACGGTTCTCTTCACCACTTCCCCAGGAAAAACCGAAGATGCCAAACGCCTCGGCGCGGACGAAGTTGTCGTTTCGAAAAACGAAGACGAAATGGCAGCTCAAGTCGGCAGCTTTGATTTCATCATCGACACCGTTTCCGCAGACCACGACATCAACACCTACCTGAACCTGCTGAAAATCGACGGCACCCTCACCTTGGTGGGCGCGCCGGAAAAACCACTCCCAGTGGCAGCGTTCGGCCTGATCTTTGGTCGCAAGGTTCTCACCGGCTCCCTCATCGGCGGGATCAAAGAAACCCAGGAAATGCTCGATTTCTGCGGCAAGCACGACATCGCCTCCGACATCGAGATGATCGATATCCAGCAAGTCAACGACGCCTACGAACGCATTCTCAAGAGCGACGTCAAATACCGCTTCGTCATCGACATGCAGTCGCTAAAAAACGAAGCCTGATCCGTTTTCAGCATCTCACCGCCACTGAGTCGCAGCGACTTCGTTTCATCAGAAACAGTCAAGCGGCCCAGTGGCATTTTTGTGATGATGCGGTGACATTTCCCGCTGCTTTTCCTTTTCACGACGGCGGCTGATTGTTTTTCACAAACGGCTCGCCATCGAGACGGGATTTTCCAAGAAGTTGCAGATGCTAAAAAGCACTTCCTGGTTTCATTCATGCCTATCCCGCTTCGTGCTGGCGGTGCCGCTAGGCATTTTGCTCAGCAGCTGCGGAATCGCTCCAGTAACTTCTGCGATTTATCATGACCTGCGACATCCGCTGCCAGCGACTCAACCGGGACAAAATGATGCCAGCCGGATGTATTCCAATCAGGCTACTGTCTTTACTCCGTCCTCCGATCCGGAACTGGCAGCTCGTGAAATTTCCCGGTTGATCCGTTCCGAAGAAACCCAGGGAAAGAAAATCTCTGTCAGTGGAGCCAGACATTCGATGGGCGGCCACACGTTCACCCCGGGCGGCGTGGTGATCAACATGCTACCGGTGAACCGGCTCAGTTTTGATCCTTCTACCCATTTGCTAACCGCTGGAGCAGGCGCGCGTTGGTCCGAAGTGATTCCTTATCTCGATTCCTTCGGCAAATCAGTTGCCGTCATGCAATCGAACAACGACTTCAGCATCGGCGGCAGCATTTCGGTCAATTGCCACGGCTGGCAACCGGATTCCCCACCGATCGCCAGCACCGTCGAAGCCTTCACCATCGTTACTGCCGATGGCAAAATAAGAGACTGCAGCCGTCGCCAAAATCCCGAGTTGTTCTCACTCGCTCTCGGCGGCTACGGGCTTTTCGGAATCATCACCGATGTCAAACTGCGAGTCACCGATAACGCACGATATCGCGCAACGACCACCCGGACGAGCCTATCGAACTATCATTCGACCTATGAATCCATGATCCATCAGCATGATGCAGGCATGGCTTACGGCAGGATCAGCGTGGCAAAACCTTCGTATCTCAACGAAGCGCTCATCACCGTGCTGGAGAAACAAAGTGGCGAAGTGAATTCCAACAGCCCGGAGGCGAGTTGGTTGAGCAAGTTGAAGCTTCAGCTCGCCCGTAAAGTTTTCCGCTCCGGCGTTGGTAACGAATACGGTAAAGAGCTCCGATGGAATTTTGAATCCCACTTTGGCGGCACCGCAAACTCGACTCAGGATCGAAACCAAATCATGAATCTATCCGCCGATTGGTTTGCAAATCGGGATCCTTCACGGGCGGAAATTTTGCACGAATACTTCGTCCCGCCGGATTCACTCGACGCCTTCGTGGAACACGCCCGCGAAATCATTCCACGTTATCCACAAATGGATTTGCTCAATATCACGGTTCGTAAAGTCCGCGCTGATCCCGATACTTATCTACGCTACGCCAGGCAGGATCGCTACGCTCTCGTCATCTTATTCAATTATGCCAATCAACAGACCGGTGATGACCAAATGCGGAAACTCACCCAAGACCTGATCGATGCGGTCTTAGCCTGTGACGGTAGCTATTACCTACCCTATCGGCCCCATGCCACTTTGAGACAATTCCAGCAAGCCTACCCAAACGCATCCCACTTTGCGGCGCTCAAACGTAAATACGATCCAACGGATCGCTTCTCCAATCTGTTCTGGCAGAAATATCTACTGCCGCTCGCCCCCAAGTGAACCAAGGTTGGGAGTAGAAGCATTCGCCCAACTTACCGATCATCACCGCATCTAACACCATCGATATGGGCGGATCGCCATCACAGCCATGAGACCAGTCAACCGGTTGAAAATATCTCATTGCAGCCGGGGCCGAAAAACGGCATTCGTCTCCCCCTTTTCGAAACGACCATGAGTGACGCAAATCTCGATCAATACACCATGCCGAATTATCGGCGCTACGATTTCTCTCCCGAACGGGGCGAAGGCTCGTATCTGTGGGATCGAGAGGGCCGAAAGTTCCTCGACTTCGCAGGCGGCGTGGCAGTCTGCCCGCTCGGTCATTCCCACCCGGAAGTCGTGCAAGCCATTCAAGAGCAAGCGGCAAAGCTGATCCATGTCTCGAACTGGTATCAAATTCCGCAGCAAGGCGAGCTGGCGAAAGTTCTGGTGGAGGATGTCCTCGGCATCCCCGGAAAATGCTTTTTCGGCAACTCCGGAGCCGAAGCCAATGAGGGGCTGATCAAAATCGCCCGCAAATACGGCATCGCCAAACCAGCGGCAGACGGCACTCCGCGCCATGAAATCCTGACCTTCACCGGCAGCTTCCACGGCCGGACGTTCGCCACCATGACGGCGACCGCGCAGGAAAAAGTCCACGGCGGATTTGGCCCGCTGGTGCCTGGCTTCAAATACCTTCCTTTCAATGATGTCGCCGCTCTGGAAGCAGCGATCACCCCGAACACCGTGGCCATCATGATGGAGCCTGTGCAGGGTGAAAGCGGCATCATGCCCGCGACCCCGGAGTTTCTTCGGGCCGCGGCCAAGCTCCGCGATCAACACGATCTGCTGTTGCTGCTCGATGAAATCCAATGCGGCCTCGGCCGGACCGGTGAATTCGGCGGATGGCGTGCCATCGTTCCGGGTGACGAAATTTTGCCGGATGCGATCAGCTGGGCGAAATCCATTGGCAGTGGCTATGCGCTGGGTTCGTTCTGGGCTCGCAAACGCCCTGTCGGCGACGCCGCTGGCACGGACCTCTGCGACATTCTCGCCGCTGGCAGCCATGGCAGCACCTACGGCGGTTCGCCACTCGCCTGCGCCACCGCGCTCGCAACGCTCAAGGTGATCCTTCGCGATCAGCTCCAGGTTCACGCCAAACAGCTGGGCAGCACCATCGCCGATACCGCAACCTCGTGGGAGCTCCCCATCCTGAAAGCTGTCCGCGCTTTCGGCTGCATGATCGGTTTCGAGCTCAACGGCCCGTTCATTGAGACGAAATCAAATGGCGCGATGCCATCGATCTGGATCGGCCAACTCTGCCTCGACGCCGGATTGCTGGTGGTTCCCGCCGGCCCGAACGTCGTGCGCTGGCTGCCTCCGCTCAATGCAACAACCGTAGAGATCGAGGAAGGACTCTCCATTTTCAAAAACGTCCTCGAATCCGTGGCCGACCGCTGATTTCGCAACACTTCATTTCCGACCTCCAAAGCTCCGGTGTTCCAGCAAACCCCGGGGCTTTTTTTATTATAATTTCTAACAGACAAATCAGTCCGATTGATGAATCAGCGGGATACCTGCAATCGGTAAAATCCACGCGATTGAAAATCTCCGGTCGCTTGATCAAAGAATTTCACCCGATGAAATCCGCTTGGAACTCCGTCTTGTTCCACGTCTTCGAGTGAGGGAACTTCAGACCAGATGGTTAGATCGAACGAATGAAATAGTGCCATTGTTAGAAATGGATCATTCCGCAAATCGGCGGACAACTCGACCTGTGCTTGATCCGGTGGATTGAATTGCAACCCCGCCGGAACCGCGTATTCCAAGCCATCCTTGATGCCATTGCCATCGGCGTCCCCGTCAAATCCCGCGGTCTCAGGCAAACCGTTTCCCAGTGCCCAGGCGACGAATCCGTCCACGGCTTCGACTTCCGCAGAATCGACGCCGTCGCCGTCCGATGACGAAACGGCAACGACCACGTAGTAATACGAGCTATCTGGCGAAAGTCCGCTATCGGTGAAAACCGGTTCGGTTAGATTCTCTGCCACGACTTCGTAAGGTCCGCCCGACACCATGCTCCGCTTGACCTTGTAGGAATCCGCTCCGGCAACAGTCGACCATTTCAGAATGACGGAACCCTCGGATCGGTCCGCCCCGTTCACTTCTGGAGCAACAGGAGTCCCCGGGCCGTAAAACTTCACTTCCGCCACATTGCCCCATCCACCATTCGGCGACAGATAGCGGAGATAGCGAAAGGTTTGATCCACGCTGATGGGAACCAGCGTATAGGTTCCTTCGGTGGGCGTTTGATCGATGGTGAAAAGAGTAACCGCATCGCTGAAATTGGCCTGATTCGCGCCCTGGAATACGCCGCCCACCATGCGCGCAGACCAGCTATCGCGTGGATAGTAACGCAGCGCGATCACCTTGCTCGCCCCATCAGCACCGAGGTCAATGCCAGCCCAAACTCCATCGCTAACAGCCGCATCGAAGAATGTGGTCACATTGTCATCGAAAACCTTGTCCCGGGTATTTCCCGAACCTTGAAACGATCCCGTCGTGCCAATGATCGTTCCAGCAAGAGGATTGGTTAGAGATGGGATTTCCGGCAACGCAATCTCGGTTTCCACTTCATCAGAGGCCATGCCATTGGTGCCAACGGCGACCACTTGCAAAACCGCGGAAGCTTCCGCATCCTTGCGTGAAGCACCGGTTAGATCGAAGGAGCTCCCGGCCGTTGCCCCCAACCACACGCGGGCGCCTGATACTGGATTCTTCTGATAGATCCGATAATAACTGATTTCCCCTTCGGCAGCAGTCCACTGAAGCGTTGCATTGAATGAATCCAAGCTGATGAATTCGACATTCTGAGCCTGCAGATTGGTGACCGGTGCGGCTGAGGTAAGTGAGGTATGATAAATCGCCAAACGCCCGATCTTGATCGAATAATCCGCGATCGTCGTCGCACTTGTAAACCGCAGGGAAATGCCAGTGATGGTTCTTCCTGCGTAGGCTGCAAGACTGAGTTCACGATCATTCCACCCCGCATTCTCTGCCGCTCCGACATCAATGAAAATGGGCGAGCCGGAAGCATCTTCGAACTCGAGTCCGATCTGCAAATTCGAGTCGGTCACTGCGCCACGCTTGAATGAAAGCGCCAGCCGACTATCGGTCGTCACCGTCAAATCCGCGTCATATAATTTCAAATCATTGGCTGCATCCAGAGTCCCGGAGACCCGCAACGAAGAACCACCTTCATAAGGGTCCGTAAAATCCAGCTTTGGCTCTAACAAGGTTCCCGCACTGGAAATATCCCAAAGAATCTTGGGCATCGGCTCTTCTAACAAATTCGAAGCCCAGCTTTCCTCGCTTAGGATTTCACCATTCTCCGCATAGACCGAACCGCGGCCCGTATTGAAATGGGTGACAAAAGGGAATTGATCGATTTTCGCCGTGGAAGGGATCGTGAATCGCGCCACATATCCACCGCTTGAGGCTGCTTCAACACTCAAAGTATCACCACTGGTCACGGTGCGATGAACCAGCTCGTCACTGGAGTCTTCGACGATTTCAGCCTGATAGGTCACTCCCGGTGTGAGGAAATCCAGCGGGACTTCGTAATTCTTCGCACTGAGCCCGTTCATCACCACGAGATACCATGTATCGCCCTTGCGCCTGGCCATCAGTGAGGCACTACCCACCGAGCTTTGAGGAAGAACTTTTGTTTCATCCCACCAAACCGGAATGCCTTTGATCACCGGAGCAAACGGGCTTTCCGCCACACGATCCGGGCGCTCGGCAATCGTGATCAACGGACCGGCAAAAGTCGCAACGCTGGCAATTTCGAATGCCTGGGTCTGCGCCCCTTGCAAATTTCCCTGAAGGCCAAGTGGCGTGTAATCGGAAGGACCGGCGAGGAAGCGAGTGAACGGATAGTAGAGGGTAACGTTGGCGGCTGGATAGGACTCCTTGCCGTAAACCGACTCAAAGTTGAGCAAGTTCGGATAAGTTCTGAACTGCCCCATCGGTTTCGCAACTCCGTGCAAGTTCACCATCAAATGGTAAGCAGCCGCTTCCTTCAAAATCGATTCGACCAACTGGACGCGCTCTTTCGCGGCCGGGGAAACCGAATTGAAATCAAAAAAGTCCGCTTTGAATCCACTGACGCCACTATCGCGGAGCTTGGTAAAAAAGGCCGTGCGCTGTGCCTCGGTTGCGAGGTCAGCTGAACGCGTCCAGAGCAAAGTTTTGATGCCGAGAGGAGTGGCGTAGTCCGTGACCTCCTTCACTTCCGGCCATGGATTGCCACCATTCCAATTCCCCCAGCCCTCATCGATGGTATTGTAGGTCCAGCCCAGCTGGCTCCCCCAGAACGAATTCAGCTTGGCATTTTCCGCAGTGATGCCGCCCGGAAACCGCGACATCCAGTCCCAGGACGAGTATCCGGGCTTCGCCCACTCGGTATCATTTCCATCAGGAAAAACCGTAGCATCCGGCGCGGGAGCGAGACTTTCCACGATGTCACTATTGACCAGTGCATTCAGGTCACTCCCGACCATTACCACGTTCCATGGAGTTTGCAGATCGCCGCTTGTAGATGCTCCGTAAGTGCCGTCGCCGTTCTGCGGATACGTGACTTTCAACACACCTGCTGACATGGATGTCAGGAATGGATTGCCAAACTGTGGACCCGGAACTGACTCGGTAATTGCAATGTAACCCCTGTCGCCAGCGAGCTTTCCGAGTAGTGGAGGGCCTGCGATCGTTCCTGAAGCAAACCTCCGGGCATCAGTCGACGAAGGGATACTTTCATACACGTCCTTGCCTTGCTGGGAGGAAATCAGCGTGCCGGAAAGCAGGGAAAAACTCGTGCTTTCATCGCTGATATTCTTCGTTCCGCTTTGTGCCAATTCATATCGAAATGCGATCCCGCTGTCGAAAGCACGAACGTTCAGGATGTAAGTGTTCCCGCTAGGCGTGTGGGTAATCTCGATGCGTTTCCCGTGATAATGGTTCCTCGCCTGTGCATGAACTCCATGGCGTGACGCGAAAGTTTCATCTACGGACTCTTCCGTTACTTCACCCATGGTGACCTGATCGCCCACGTCGGTTCCATTCCATGTGAATCCAAGCGCTGAAGTTCCCAGAACGGCGGTTCCATCCATCGATACCGTGTAGGAAAGCCGCGTGCCGTTCATCAGGATATCGGCGGAGATTCTGCCATCCGGGCTGCTAACCGTCTCCGCGGAAGCGGTGGCAAGGGTTCCGCCTAACAAGGCACATAAAATCGGGCGAGTTATCATATCTTGAAATGCAGGTCGTAGGTCGTTGCGTAATTTTCGCTGAACAACCATGCAGTGTCCGCCACCGGCCATTCTGACAGATTTTCTGAATTCCGCGCGATTCCATTTTGAAACGCATTCTTTACCGGAACGTTTTTTTGATGTTGGTAGATTGGCCGAAGGCAAGAATGTCTCGAATGAACCCGATCTTTTCATGACTGATTTCGCCCCCACGCCTTTTGAGTCAGGAAACTCTTTTCCATTGGCCAACAAGCTATTGCAAATGTCGCAAGGTCCGCCAACGAATGCCCGATCAGCGCTTTCCCAGCCCGCGCCGGAAGCATTCACCGCGCTTTGGGCGGAAGCTCAGCTGTCCGTTCGAGCATTTCTCACCAGCTATTTGAGCGACCGCTCGGTGGTGGATGACTGCATTCAGGAAGTCGCCTTGCTCGCATGGAAAAAAGGCCCACAGGACTCCACTCCTGAAGCCTTTCTCGGCTTTTGCATCGCCTGTGCAAAGCGCATTGCCATGGGTGAAGTACGGAAAAAATATCGCAGCAAGCTGCGACTGCTCGATCCGGAAATCATTTCATCTCTGGCCGATACCGTGGTGTCTCAGGAACTCCAGGAAACGACGCCCCCGGTCGAGAGGCTTTCCGCCTTGCGCCGATGCATGGACAAACTCGGACCAGAACCGCGCCGCCTTTTGGAAACGCGCTACTTTTCAAAAGATCCTACAGCACTGAAACGCATCGCGGAGTCCGGCGGAAAGTCCATGGATGCGATCTATAAAAAACTGGAACGGCTGCGATCCAGATTGCGCGATTGCGTCGACGCAAAATCTTCCCAATCTGAATGAGCCACCCTGTCGCCCCAGATCCGCCGGACGCAGAGCTGCAGCGGCTCGTCTCCCGATTTCTCGATCAATGCCTGACCGATGCGGAGACGAAACGCCTGGAACAACGGCTGCGCGAAGAACCCGCAGCGCAACAATATTGTGCGCAATGCCTTCGTTTTGACGCAGCGATGCAGGAGGTGTTAGAACCTCAAACTCTGGAATGGGAAGAAACCCGGCGAATCGTTTTCGATCCGAAACAGGGCACTCCAGCGTGGTCCATTCAACGCGAGCAGACGCTTCGCTTCGGCAATCCACGCCGTCCGTTGTTATCGACCGCAGTCCGCAAAAGATGGCCGATGTTCATCATTGGCGGAACTCTCCTGGCCGTGGCGGTCGGAGCAATTTTCTTCGCCCTCGGCCAGTCCAAGAGCTTCCAACTGAGGAATGGTGATTTCGAAGCCATGGACTTGAGCCAAAGTCCATCCGGCAGAGCGAAATCGATCTTGTATTGGCAGGACAATTTTTCCACCGAGGACGCACAGCTCCAGGAAATCGGCAGGGTATCCCAAGGAAAAATCTATGCAAAATCCGGCAGAAACGTCGTCCGTCTGGAAAATCGAGCATTCATCAATCAACTGATCCTCAACAAATTCGGCAAGCCCCTCAAAGCCAAACCCGGGCTTCGCGTCGCTCTGACCGGCTGGGTCTATTGCGAAGGTGGCACCGAACACCATTTGCGGAGCAGCCTGCGATTCGTCGCCAGCGGCTACCCGGATATGATCCAATACGAGGCGGCTCAAACGACCATCAAGGTCGAAACCGGCGGGTGGAAAAAGTTCCAGATGGAGTTGATCGTCCCGGACGATTTGCAAGCGCCACCGAGCGATAGTTCGATCAATTTTACCCAGCAACCACCCCCGATCAATTTGGAGAATCGCGAGCTATCGCTCTCGATCGACAGCCGATCTCCCGATGCGGTTCTATTTTTGGACGACCTTTCGATCGAAGTCTACCCGCCCGAATAAAGCCTTCACCCCGTTTACGAAACCGCTGAGGTCCGTGGCAAATATGCGCCGCATGAATCACGGATCACCAGTCGTGGCGGCAAAGTCAGATGACACGCCGGCAGCATCGGATCGGACTGTCTCGCCATCATTGCCCGAAATGCGGTCAACGCCATTTCCCGGCAGGGTTGCTGGACCGTTGTCAGCGGCGGCGATACCAAAGTGGCAAATTTCACGTCATCAAATCCCACCACCCGCACGTCTTGCGGAACCCTGACATTTGCCTTGTGAAACTCCCGCATCAACAAGGCTGCCGTATGATCATTGGCGCAAATGTAGGCATCCGGTCGCAGCGGCCCAATCAATCCGCGGATGAATTTGCGATCACTCATTTCGCCGACATGCAGCCAGTTTCGATCGGGATTGATCCCTTTTCTGCCGAGCGCTTCCCGGACACCCGAGATGCGGGCATCGACACTCGGAGCAGAATGCGGGCGCGCGACAAAGTGAATCCGCGTGCAGCCAAGTCGAAGCAAGTGATCCGCCAGCAAAAAACCGGCGGCTGCGTTGTCCATTCCAACCAGGTCAAAATCGCTGCGCGTCGGAAACGGGGTAAAATCGCGATCTAACAACACGACCGGAATCCCCGCCTCCCTCAGCATCACCGCCATGGCGCGATTCGCTTTCTCCTTTTCCTCGATCAACTCATGCGGTGCGAAAAACACTCCGGAGACGCGGCGTTCAATGAATTGCCGACACAGCTCCTCGGTCTGCTGGTAATTCAGCTGCGCATCCAGTTTGGGCTGCCCCGAGCCACCCCAAACCAAGCTGAAGTTGTGAAGCCGCGCCAGGCTGGCAATTTCGCCACAGATGAGTTGGAAAATCTCGGTATTCTCAAGATTGGGGATCAAGAGCGCTAACAACTTCGACGACTCCGCCACCGCGGGTTCTGATTTCGCATAAGTCCCGGAGCCGGCTCGACGTTCAACCAATCCTTCACTTCCCAACAAGGATAGCGCCTTGGCCACCGTCGGCCTGGAAACGCCAAACCGACTCACCAATTGCGCCTCGCTCGGCATCTTACCGTTTTTGCCGTAGCGACCGGAAATCACTTCGTCCCGTAGCTGACGCGCTACTTCACGATATCGGACCGGGTGCTCAGGAAGTTCGCTCATAGTGACAGGCTTGGCATCCTGTACTGGCAGAAACCTTTCAGGTTCGCAACATGAACATTGTGAGCTGTCAGCATGATAGGAAAAATTCGTCATCACGTATTTCCCACTCATGACCTTTCCCAGAATTCATTTTCTCTCGATCCCGCTACTTCTTTGCTCAGTTGCTCTAGGAGCAGAGGACTTGGTGGTGGCCGATTTTGAGAATGACACCTTCGGGGATTGGAAAGCCACCGGAGATGCATTTGGCAAAGGACCCGCCAGCGGAGCTCTGGACGGGCAAATGAAAGTCGATGGCTTCGAAGGCAAAAGTTTCGCCAGCAGCTTTCACGGCAGGGACGGATCGACCGGAAAATTGAAATCGAAGCCCTTCAAGATCGAACGATCGAACCTGAACTTCCTCATCGGCGGCGGTGGATTTCCTGAGAAAACCTGCATCAATCTGATCTCCAAGGGTAAGGTCGTCCGCACCGCGACCGGCCCGAATCAAAAACCCGGCGGTAGCGAGCGTCTGGCTTGGGAAACCTGGGACGTTTCCGAATTCAAAGGCGAAATGGTAACGCTCGAAATCGTCGATGCTCAAACCGGAACCTGGGGACACATCAGCATCGATCAAATCACCCAGAGTGATTCACCGGCAGTGGTCGCGATCGACCAGCAGTTCAAGATCAACCAGCGCTACCTGATCTGGCCGGTGACTCGCGATACCTCACACAGGCTGCGTTTTTTCGGCACTCTTGATGGGGCTACCGATCCGCTTTTTTACTCTGACATCTATCTAACCGACAAACCGGATTTCTGGGTCTTCACGGATCTGGAAAATTATCAGGGCCGGACCATCACCATCCGTGGCAAGATTCCTGGCAACCTGCAGGACGCGTGGAAGTTGGTCAAAATCAGCGCAAGCTATCCAGGTGAGTCGGAACTTTACTCCGAACCACTACGTCCCCAGTACCACTTCACCAGTCGCCGGGGTTGGCTCAACGACCCGAACGGCTTGGTGTATCAAGATGGCACCTGGCATCTTTTCTATCAGCACAACCCATACAACCACGGCTGGGACAACATGCATTGGGGACATGCGACCAGCACCGATCTTTTCCATTGGCACGAGCATGCCGACGCTTTGTTCCCGGATGCGGAAGGTTACATGTATTCCGGGTCTGCCACCATTGCGCCAAAATCCACGACCTCGCTACCACTGCAAGGTTCGGAAGGCATCGTCCTCGCCTATACCGCGAATGGAAATCTCAGCTACGAGGCGGATCGCTTGCCCGTTCAGTCGGTCGCTTTCAGCAATGACCACGGGAAAACATTTACGAAATACGCAGGCAATCCCGTAGTCGCTCACGATCGGGCGGAAAACCGGGATCCAAAGATCGCCTGGTATGCTCCGGATCATCACTGGATCATGAACCTTTATTATGATGCCAATGATTACGGAATTTATACTTCACCGGATCTGGTGAAGTGGACCAAGACCGATGAGTATCAAATCCCGGGCGAAGCTGAGTGCCCGGACATGTTCGAGTTACCGGTCGATGGCAATCCGAAGGATACCCGTTGGATCGTTTGGGGAGCCAACGGCAAATACATGATTGGCAAATTCGACGGCAAAAAATTCAAAGCCGAGAGCGGCCCTCATCGCCATTACTTTGGCAGTGCCTACGCAGGCCAGAGTTATGACAACGCACCAGATGGTCGCCGAGTACACATCGGCTGGATGCGCGATGGCGGACCGGGCCTTGATGGTGCTCCATTCAACCTTCAAATGACATTGCCGATGGATTTCTCACTGCGAACCGATGCCGCAGGAGAACTCCGACTGTGGGCTGAGCCATCGAAGGAAGTCGAAAAACTCCGATCGGAAACCAAATCCTGGGACAACCTGAACTGGTCAGCTGGAGAAGCTGACCCATTTGCAGATTTCAAAGGCGGACAATTCGAAATCGATGCCGTCATCGATGCGGACTCACCAGCCGCAGCCATCGGCTTGAATCTATTCGGTCAAAACACGGTCGTTTGGAAAAAAGCGGACCAATCCTTCACCGGAGCCGAAGGACCTCAGCCGCCGGTGGACGGCAAGATCCGGCTGCAGGTTTTTGTCGATACCGTATCACTCGAAGTGTTCGTCAACGGCACTTACACCAGTCGCTACATTCGCCAGAATCCGGAGGCTCCTGCCATCCGCGTGGTCGCAGAGGGTGGTGCCGCGCATTTCGATTCCCTGAAAATCCACCGGATCCAATCCGTCTGGAAGTGAGCTACCGTTCGGCTTTCATCAGTTCTGCTGCAGTCCGAGTTTATCGAGCTCCGCATAAACTTTCTTCAGCCAGATTTTCACCCGCTGACGATCTAACAAGCCTAACAATTGTTCGCCATTGGTTCCGCCGTGGGCCGCAGCCCAAAAGCTGGAATTGGAATGGTCGACCAGGCGCATCGAGCCTTCGCTCAACTTCGGAAGCTCGATGATTTTGGCTCCCAATTCCACAGCGCGATTCTTTTCCCTGGAGGCAAAAAACGCGTCAAACCGGCTTCCGCGCCCGTGGTTCAAGACCACAACATAGCGGACTCCGGTTTTGAAATCATCTAACAGACGTCCCAGCATTTCTAACGAATCCTTTCCATCGTCAAGAATGTGCCAGCACGTCACCATCACGCCGGCCTCGCGGAACAGCTCCAGCACCCCCGTGTCCTCCATCCATCCACGCAGGGAGGTGCTGCTCTGTGCAGCCAAATCCACCACTACCTGGAGACGATTCCCCGTCAGCGCGGTTTCCGCCAGCTGATCCAGGCTTTGAAAATCCTCCAGAATCAAATGCTTGGTGAACTCCGAGTAAAATCTGGTGAACGAACCGTGGGAGCGATCCGAATCAAATCCAGCAAATGGAATCTCACGGTCGATGCAGTATTGCGCAAACACTCTCGACATCACGGATTTCCCGACGCCGCCCTTTTCGCCACCGATCAAATGCACTTGGTTCATTCATCGTTTTGTTAGCAGTTTGAATGCATTTGAAAAGAACAGATCTGTGAAATCTCTTTGATCGATTTGTCTCACTTCTGAGACGGCTTCGTCCGCTTCTCCGTTAGAAGTTTTTTCAACGCTTCCAAAGCCGGAATCCGATCCGATTTCCGATAGACGAAGCTATGTTTCACTTTGGGAATGCCGCCGATCAGAGGCTTCAGGACCAGTCGCGGGATCGAAACGAGCATGTTTTCATGCGAAAGCAGACCAATCCCTTCACCAAGCGCCACCATGGCGAGGATCGCAGGCAGTCGATCTGATTCCGCCACAATCTTCGGCTGAAATCCCTGCTTCACACAGGCATCGATGAACTGCCGGTGGAAAAATGGAGCGCTATTGCGTGATAGCATCATCCAGTTCTCATCGATCAAATCCTTGAGCCGTAACTCTTGCCGATTCGCCAGCGGATGATTGGCTGCCAGCAACACTTTGTATTTAGGAATCCTCCACTGCAAAAACCCCAGATCCTTACCAGTGACGTCCTCCGCGCTGCCAACGAAAACTCCATCCACTTCCCGGTTTGCCAATCGATCCGCCACGGTATCCAGGCTGACCTCATGAGTGTTCACACGACAATCCGGCATCCCCTCCCGAAATTGTCTCAGCAAGCCGACAATCTGGTCATCCAGCAACGCCCCGAGAAATCCGACATTGAGCGTGCTGAGTCTGCCCGAGTGGGCAAACCGAACCGCATCCGAAACGCGATCGATATGACGCAGCAAAAAAATGCTCTCCTGCAAAAAGAGCTGCCCTTCCGGAGTCATTTCCACGCCTTGGTTGTTCCGGAAAAATAATTCCACTCCAAGTTTTCCCTCCAGTTTCTGGATTTGGCGCGAAAGCGGCGGCTGGGTCATGTGCAGCAACCGCGCTGCCCTGGAAAAACTCAAATTCTCCGCCACTGCGACGAAACATTCGATTTCACGGACTTCGATCCTCTCCATACCAAAAAGGTATCTCCATTAGAGTTTAATAGCAATTCGGATGAACCACCGATCGTGATAAAGTCGCTTCCCGATCCAGTTCCACCCCGATGACCGCCGCTGTTTCCAACTTTTGCATTGCCCTCAAATCGCTTCCGCAGCGCGCGGATGCGTGGCGGGAAAAATGGCAAGGTCTCGAATTTGGCATCCAGGGAATGTTGGCGACCTCTCTCGCTTTTTACGCCGCCATCTTGCTCGATCTCAAAACTCCCTACTCCGCCGCACTCACGGTTTGGGTCGTGGCCAACACCCAGCCGGGTCAAGTTCTCGCCAAGAGTTTTTATCGCATCGTCGGCACCCTGGTAGGGGCAAGTTTTGCCATTTTCCTGGTGGCCACGATGGATAACATGCCAGTGCTGATGTTCACTTCACTGGCTCTGTGGGTAGGAGTCTGCACTGGCTTGGGCAATCTTTTCCGGCACTTCCGCACCTATGCCGGGCTGCTTTCCGGCTACACCGCGGCGTTCGTCCTGATCGGAGCACAAACCCAACCTGATCAAGTGATGAACGTCGCGCTGGACCGGACCGCTAGCATCGTCATCGGCGTGCTCAGCATGTCCCTGGTCTGCTCGCTGATCGGCAAAAGACGCAGCGGCAAACAGATGGAGGAACAGCTGAAGCGCGTTCAAATCCACCTACTGCAAGCTCTCACGATTCGGCATCAAACTCCGATCGATATCATCCGTGATCGACGACTCATGCTCAGTCGCGAATACATTGAGGCCGAAGAGAAGCTGGAATTTGCCGATATTGAAAACCCCGGCTTCCGTCATCGCATCCATCGCCGCCGCGCGATGACTGGCTTGTTGTTTGATCTGCTCGATGCAGGCCGTCATCAGCAGGGAGTTCATCCTTACCTGTTAGAAATTCAGCAGGCGCTGGAACCCGCCTATCAGGATGCGAGCCATACGATTCTGAACCAAACTCGCCATCGCCTTTCACAGATTCTTTCCAGAATGCGGACGGCGCCGGAGGCGATAGAACTGCAGCCCATCATCCAATCGCTAACCCCGTGGATCGAAAAACTGCAGCCCGCCGTCCTGGATCAGGCTTCGCTCAAAGATCCATTCGATCCAGATACCCGTGGCGCGGTAAGGCACATGATACGTACGACCTGCTCCGTACTTCTTGCCGCTGGTTTCTGGGGGCTGACCGGATGGCAAAACGGATCATCGTTCCTGATGCAAAGCGCGGCGATATGCGCACTGGCTTCGACCATGAACCGACCTGCCAAAGCCGTTCTCATGATGACCGCCAGCGTGGCCATCGCCGCAGTGGCCGGATTCTTCTGTGAGTTTTACCTGCTGCCACTCGCAGACAATCTCTTTTCGATGTGGTTGTTCATCGCCTTGGTGATGATCCCTCTGTCCTGTCCATTCGCTTCGCGAAATCCATGGCTGTCGGTGATCGGTGGAACCTCGGGATTGTTCACCCTCGTGACCATGCAACCGGCAAATCACATGAGCTATGATCCACAGCATTTCATGAATTTCGCAGCCGCAGCGGTTTTCGGAACCTTGTTCAATGTCCCGATCTTCGCGATCATTTTACCCACTCGGGAACCCCGGGAAGTCCGGAAAACTTTGCACCGCCTCACACGCCGTCTACCGGGCGTCCGCCATCCGAAGCATCAACTGAAACGACACCCGTGGAGAATCACCGCTCATCGTCTGCTAAACCAACTTCAGCAAAATCCCGCATCAACGCCGGAAGACCAATCCAGAGGGCTTGCCTTATATGACTTGGGATCGGGGCTGCTTTATCTGCAAGAAGCCGATGCGGATCTCGTGGCATTTCCGGATTTGCGGAAAGTTCTGAAACGCCTTCCTGAAAGCATTTATCGGCAAGATCCACATCTAACAGAAATACCGGACCAAGGTCTGGCATTGCTCACGGAAGCCAAATCCATGGATCCCGCACTGCAGGGTTTTCTGTCCGCTCAACTGCAGCAAATCAAGCAAAACGACGCATTCAACCACCTGCGATCATGACCATCGAATCCGAATTTCTGGGATTGTATTTTTCCTCCATTGTTCCGCGTTTCCTGCTTTCCCTGGCGGTTTGGTATCCACTGTCCCGGCTGGCCAGCGCGCTTGGATTCGATCGGATCGTTTACTTTCCCAACCTGTGTCAGCTCGCGCTTTTCCTGGCGCTGTTAGCTGCAAGCACCACCTTCTAACCGAATTCCCACAGACTCATGAAATCTCTATTTCGCTCACGCATCCTCCTGGCATTGGTGCGATGTTTCCTCACCCTCGCCTTCATATTCCTAGGCGTTCAAGCGGCCCGCCGCTGCTGGTTGCACTACCGGACCGAGCCATGGACACGCGATGGACGGGTGAATGCCGAGCTCGTAAAAATCGTCCCGGAAGTTTCCGGAAAAATCGCACAACTCCCGGTTGTCGACAACCAGCTGGTCCAAAAAGGCGATGTCCTTTTCACGATTGATCCAGAGAACTTTCAGCTGGCTCTCGAACAAGCGGAAGCCCAGCTCAAGACCCGCCAATCCGAACTGGATCTCGCCAAACAAAAAGCCGACCGCCGCGGCCTGTTAGTCAGCGCCAATGCGATCTCCGCCGAAGAGCAGCAAAGTGCCGATACTGCCGTCGCGGTTGCCCAAGCTGCCCTTGCCAATGCTGTCGCCACTCGCGATCTGGCAAATCTGAACTTAAGGCGCACCACCGTGGTTTCACCCGTGAATGGTTACATCACCAACCTCCACCTTCGACTTGGCGATTATGCATCCGCTGGCAGTCCGCAATTCTCGATCATTGATCGCGAGTCCTATTGGGTCGCCGGCTACTTTGAGGAAACAAAACTGCCTTCCGTCCATCCTGGTGATCTTGCTGACATTACCTTCATGGCAGGAACCGCTCCCCTGCGTGGCCATGTCGAAGCAATTAGCCGTGGCATCGCGGACAGCACGAGCAGCGGCACCGGCTTGGCCGACGTCGATCCGATTTTCAACTGGGTCCGACTCGCACAACGCATTCCTGTTAGAATCAAGATCGACACCCCGATCGACGACCGTTTCCTCGCCGCTGGCATGACCTGCAGCATTTCCGTCCACCCGAAAAGTCACACGCCTGAAGCAGCCGAACCGGATCACAACCCGTTCGCCTTTGCCTTCAAATCCTGGTCCAAAGAAGTTCCGGTTAACATGACTCATCGCAATCGGGATTCGTCCTAAAGTTCGATGGGAGGCGATTGTAGCTTGCCAAGTCGCAAGCTTTCCGCTGTTTCAACCAGAAACCGTATCAAGCCATGCAATTGCGAAACCTCCCACTCCTATTCTGCGCCGTATTCTCACTGGCAATTCCATCACTCGCCCATGCCCAAGCGGAGGAAGATGCCCAGCAACCAGCCACTGAGCAAGCGGCTCCAGAGGAGGACAAATTGGTCAAATTGATCCAGTCGATCGATTGGAAAACCGAAGGAACTTCGCCAATCGGCACCATGGCCCAGATTGAAATTCCTGATGGTTACTGTTTCACAGGAGCCGATGGCACCATCAAGCTGATGAGAGAATACGGGAACCTCACCAGTGGAGCTGAGCTTGGTTACCTTTCGCCAATGGACTTTAGCTGGTTTGCGGAATTTGAGTTCGACGAGGTCGGTTACGTCAAAGACAACGAAAAAGATAAACTCGATGCGGATGAGATCCTGAAACAACTCCGCGAGAACCAGAAAGCGGCTAACAAAATGCTCAGGGAAAGAGGATCGCCAACCTTGACCGTCGTCGGCTGGCACACCCCTCCATTCTATAACCCGGATACTAAAAATCTGGAATGGGCGATCAAGCTGCATAGTAGTGATGGCACGGACACCATTAACTATAAAACCAAACTTCTCGGACGGAGGGGAGTCATGGATGTGGTTTTGGTGTGCTCCGAGGAGCAACTTTCCACAGTCGTTCCGCAATATGAAAAACTGTTGAAAGGATTCACTTTCAAGAAGGAGGAGTCCTATGCGGCCTTCACCAAAGGTGACAAAGTGGCGAAATATGGACTTACGGGCCTCATCGTAGGTGGCACCTTGTTGGCTGCCGCAAAAACCGGCTTGTTGGCAAAACTCTGGAAACCCATCGCTGCTGGGCTTGTCGCCATCGGAACGATGATCAAGCGCATCATCCGCGGCAAAAAGCAAGAATCCATCTAACGGCATCCATGCCGGATTTCGCCAAACTCATCGTCGTCGCATTACTGATCTATCTCTGGGAATCCAGCCTATGGCTTCCCAGAAGGGCTGTCATACTCCGACGCCGCTGGTTCAAAAAAAGCTGGAAGGTGATCCGACCCGGCAATTTGCTGGCGACACCGCGCCTTGGCCTCGTTTTCCTTCGTCCGTTCCTTCCTGACATCGGCATCGCGCCTTGTCAGTCGCCGCCACTTTTGGTCGATGAACACGGACAATTTCTTAGCCAAAACACCGACGAAACATGCTCCGCAGTTGAAGTCAGAGATTGGGCAGATCTCCATGAATCGGCCAATTCGATTTCGGTGTGTGGAGAAAAAATCAGGATATCATCACCGAGAGCACTGGACCGACTGAGGCAGGGCAAGATGCTCGGCGAGTCAGTTTCAACGGCGGTTCTTGCGCAGTGGAACCAGGCACTCTCCCCCACCCGCGCGAAGCGGGAATGGCAACGCTGGCGGCTATGTTTCGAGCCGCTGGTCTTGATGGTTGGACTTCTAACAATCGGCATATTCGTCGCCCTTCCAGCCGCCTATCTGCTTCTTGATCAATTCGCCCTGATCGGGCTGGCCGCCTATATTTGGCTACTGATGTGGATGATTGCCGCCAGACTTTGGTGGATCTCAAGTCGCGTCTATCCGAAGCTCAAATCAGAAATCAGGACTGACGCGTGGCTGTGTCTCGTGGTGCCGTTTCATGCGATGCGGGCTATCGAAATGACGGCCGTCCATGCCATGGCCAGCACCCATCCTGCGGCGCTTATCTTGTCTTCAGGGGATACGGAGAACCGATGGCTTGCCGAGTTTTCCCGCAAGTTATTGTTTCCTCACTTGCAGGATCAATCCGACGCACTCCGTTGCGCGGCGCTCCGCCCACTCATGGATCGGGCACTGTCTCAATTCGGCAAATCGTGTGCCGACTACGATATTCCCCCGACCAACGAAAACGATCCTGAAGCAAATGCTTATTGCCCAAGATGTCACTCGCTCTATCTGCTGAAGGCTGCAACCTGCAGTGACTGCGGGGGATTAGCACTACGCCCATTCAATTTCACCCCTGCGACTTAGCTTCCGGCCATGGAGCGGAAGGTCAGGTTGATTCTTGGGGTCAGCACTTTTTTGGACTTGGGAATGCAGTGATGCCAGTGCGTTTGGGTTTCTCCTTTCATCACCAGAAGAGCACCGTGTCCGAGAATCAGAGATAGGGTTTCCTTGGTGATCTTGTGGCGGAATGAAAATTTACGCTCGGCGCCGAAACTCAAGGAAGCGATGCCGCTCCCACGCTTCAGCGACCGTTCATCATCACTGTGCCAAGCCATGCCCTCGTTGCCGTCATGATATAAGTTGAGCAGACACGAATTGTAAGCAATCCCAGTCCGATCCTCGACCAATTGCTTTAATTGAGTCAGCTCAACTATCCAAGGCAAGGCATGCTTGGTTCTGCCTGAATAGGTGTAGGAAAAATTCGCATCACCATACCATGCCACCTTTCTGGCGGTCACGATGTGCTTGCCGAAGATGACAGCCTCATCATGTTGCCACGGGATGGTTTTGAAAAGCCGGTCAAAATAGAAATCAGCATCGCTCCCATCCAAAAGCCGACCGTAATCATTCACGACCCCGTCATGAGGAAGAAAATTGGCTGCGGGGTCCGGTGAAAAAAGGTCCATCTGATTAGGAGTCTTCGCCTTCGCGATCCAGCAATGCGCGCTTGCGTTGAACTCCCCAGCGATAGCCGGAAAGTTCACCATCAGTCCTCACCACACGATGACACGGGATCGCCACCGCAAGAGGATTGGCGGCACACGCGCCTGCCACCGCACGGCAACTTTTCGGCGAGCCGATTTTTTCAGCAATGTCGCGATAACTCATCGTCACACCGGCTGGAATATCCCTCAGTGCTTGCCAAACCCGTCGCTGGAAGGATGTTCCGCGAATGTCCAGCGGCAAAGAAAGCCCGATCCGCGGGGCATCCACGAAGCCGATGATCAAAGCCATGGTTTGCTCATAATCCGGATCGCCACCCACCAGTTCCGCGCAGGGAAATCGGTCCTGCAATTGCTCTAACAACTGCCCCGGATCATCGCCTAACAAAATACAGCAAACGCCTTTCGCCGATGACGCCGCCAGAACCGCTCCGAGCGAACATTGCCCGATCGCGAATCGGATCATCTCGTCTTTGCCACCCGCCCGGTAACGCTTCGCATCCATCCCGAGCGTCTGCTTCGACTGTTCGTAAAATCGCCCACTGGAATTAAACCCCGCCTCATAAATCGCTTCCGTCACCGTGCTTCGCGTGGTGAGTGCCGATCGGAGTTTTTCCGCACGCACCCCATTGGCATAAGCTTTGGGAGTCAGACCCACGAGTTTTTTGAAGACCCGATGGAAATGATGCGGGCTCAATCCCGCCGCCTCAGCCAGCTCCTCCAGGCAAGGGGCCTCCGTCGCCTGATCGATCATTCGGCAAACCTTCGCGATCACTGCGGCATGTGGCGAATCCACCTGAAATGTTGAGCGGGTCTCGCCCATGACTTTCACATCCATGGATGAAACCTAGCCCATTTCAGCGCAAGAAAAACTCCGGTTCTTGCGATTGGCGAAACTTAACGCCGCGGGTGGATGATTTGCTCCTGCGCTTCAGGAGAAAGCCCGCTGGTTGCCAACCAGTTTTTCGCGGCCTCCTTATCGACACGATGGTAATAAATTTGTCCGGTGCGGATCAGCGTGTCCTCGCGGACTTTCGGGTCCTGCACCGAGTTTGCCCAGGCGATCGCCGTTTGTGGATCTTTGCCGACGACATTGGTTGCGAAGCCATTGATCGCCCAATCTTTTTGCGAAGATGCGGGCATCTGGTTGATGTATTCGCCGGATGCTTCCGGATTTTTGCGTGCCCAGTCGGCAAAGGCGGATTGCATGGCGTTCGAAGTATCTTCGCCGCCAGGAATCGATTCGAGCCACTGCACGGTTTGCTGTGGATCTTCTCGCGAATAACTTTCTGCAATTTTGCTCAATGCTGCAGCCCGCGCTGTGCCAGGTGGCAAATCCTGAGCCCATTCGGCGGCGGCCTGCGTATCTTCACTGCGCAGCATTTTCTCAGCTACCATCCCCATCATCCAATTGGCCCGACCGTCTCCATCCTGCGCGCGCTGGAGCACCAAATCCGAAGCGGCCTGTGGATCGGAATCGCTCAATCCATACACCACGCCGATCATGAGGCGGTTTTTCATCTGTTCGACATCGATTCCTTTGTCGGCGAAAAGTTTTGAGAGCGAAGGATCATCTGCGAGGCCATTGAGCCACTCGATCGCCGCGTGTGAATCCGCGCTGGCCCAACCGGCGATCGTCGCGGTCATGTCGTTCTTGTCGGTATCCGCCCCGAAAGCGACGGCTTTTGCGCCACCAATCGCCCCCCATGCGTAGTGAAATTCACGGAATTCCGGGCTATTATCGGGAAGATCGGCGATTTGCTCGCGGATCAATGTCGCGTTTTCCGCAGTCAGGCCCTGCAGAAGTTTGTCAAAGGCAAGCCGCCGCTCAATCGGGCTGCCGGCTTTACGAAACGTTTCGCCGAGATCCTCAATATCGCGACCGGTGAGCACCACGGCCGCCCGATCCTGAGAAAAAGAAGCCCGATCTCCCAGGCGGGCGGATCGTTTGTCCGATGAGCCATCGGTATCGCGGCGGCCTGCAGAACCAAACCAGCCAGAGCCGCCGGAATTCGCGGCGTGGTCCTGTGACGAATCCGCAGCCCCACCGTGTTTCGGAAACATTTGCGATCCGATGACGAATGACGCGATCGCAACCGTGCCCCACGCGCCGTGCACCCATGGAATTTGACTCAACCGAACGCTTTTCATGATCGAGCCTTACGCCACAACCGTGAATCAGTTGTCATAAAAATCAAACGCCTGGCATTTTGATCATCCGCAAACGGTCGCGGACTGAAATTGGCGAATCTGGTGCCAAAGCGGATTGATGGTAGCAGAGGGCGGATTTGAACCGCCGACCAAAGGCTTATGAGTCCTCTGCTCTACCCCTGAGCTACTCTGCCATCAATTTCCGGCGTTTCTTGCCGCCGGGGCAAACCGGGTATCGGCAGGACGGACTTTTGTCCATCGAAATCTTCCAAAACCTCAAATCCTGAGGAAATCCCCTCAGGTTTGACAGGTCGAGCCAAGCCGCACATGATCCGCATCCGTCCGAATACTTATGATTTTTAAAAGCCTCTGCCGCCACGCTGGAATCGGTGCGAATTCCTATCTGATCGAAACCAGCGCTGCACGGGTGGTCTTGGACGCCGGCATGCACCCGAAGCATGAGGGCAATGAAGCCGTGCCACATTTTGAGTTTTTGGAGCCGGGGAGCGTCGATTCGATCGTGATTTCCCATTCCCACCTCGATCACGTCGGCACACTGCCCGTGTTTTTGGAATCGCAACCACAGGCGAAAGTTTTCCTATCCCCGGAAACGGCCGAGCTTTCCTCGGCCCTGCTGCATAACTCGGTCAATGTCATGCAGTCCAAGCGGATTGAACTCGGCATCGCCGAATACCCGCTTTTTGACCACAAGGAGCTGGATCAAATCACCGAAACCTACGAGTTGCGCGGCATTGAGCGCCCGTTCGAGCTGGACCAGTATGGCACGCTGAAGGCGACTTTCCACGATGCCGGGCATATTCTCGGATCGGTCGGGATGACGATCAAAGGCGATGGGAAAACGATTTTCTACACCGGCGATGTCAATTTCGAAGACGCAACGGTCCAAAAAGGCGCATTGTTCCCGGAAGAACCGGTCGACGCGCTGATCGTGGAAACCACGCGGGGCGATCACGCACGGCGACCCGACTACGCTCGCTCTGACGAAGAGGACGCGCTGGCGGCTGCGATCCAGGGCGTGCTGGAACGCCGCGGCTCTGTGCTGATCCCGGTTTTCGCCATGGGTAAGACTCAGGAAGTCCTGGGGATGTTGCAGCGCTTCAAAAAAGAAGGGCTCATCCCGAAAACCACGCCCGTTTACATCGGGGGCCTGAGCACCAAGATGACGCTGGTTTACGACCGGCACAGCAAAACCTCACGCCGCAAGATGCAGGGGTTCCGCTTCATGAAAGACATGGAGATTGAGGCTGGAAAACGCAAGCGCACCGGCCCGATCCCATTTCTTCCCGGCTGCATCTACGCGCTGTCCAGTGGCATGATGACGGAGAAAACCGTGTCGAACAATTTCGCCCGCATGGGCGTGCTTGAGAACAAAAAACACGGATTGTTCTTTGTCGGCTATGCGGATCCAGAATCCCCCGGCGGCCGCATCCGCGCTGCCCAACCGGGCGATGAGATCCTGCTCGATCCGGCCTATCCGAAAGTAAAATTGAACTGCGAGGTCAAAACCTTCGACTTCAGCGGCCACTCGACGCGTGAGGCCATCGCCGATTACATCGTGAAAGTGCGGCCGAAAAAAGCCTTCCTCGTCCATGGCGACGAACCGGCGATCGAGTGGTTCCGCCAAGAAATTGCAGCACGTTTGCCGGATACCGAAATCATTGTGCCGCAGCCCGGCGAGCCTTACGAGATTTGATAGATTGCAATGCGGCCCACGTAGGAGAGGTTTTATCATGAAAGCCCTCCTCGCCTTGCCGTTTTTCCTCATCGGCTCCACGTTCGCCCAGCAGCTCCAGCGCCAGACATTGGCCGAAGGCCTGCATGACCCGATGAAACTGGCGATTGCCCCCGCCGGAGACATTTACATCGTCGAGCGGGAAGGTCGGGTGCTGCGTTTGAATCCCGATACTGGCGGACTTTTCAAGATTGGCGAGATCCCTGTCGAGGCGCTGCGCCAAAGCAATCCCGATAGCGACTACGCCCGGGAAGACGGTCTTCAGAGCATCGCGCTCGATCCGGATTTTGTGCATAATCAGCGGGTTTTCATCTACTACAGCCCACCGGATCAGATCGTCGACCGGCTTTCCCGTTTCACCCTCAAGGATGGCCTGCTCGACCTTTCCTCAGAGAAAATCCTGATCGACATCCCGCTTTACCGCGACCACCGGGTTTGTCACCACGGCGGCTGCCTCACCTTTGGTCCGGATGGATTGCTTTATCTCAGCGTCGGCGACAACACGAACCCGTTCGAGAGCGACGGCTCCGCTCCGATCGATGATCGGGAAGGCCACGAATTCGCCAATGCCATGCGCAGCGCTGGCAACACCAATGACCTGCGTGGTAAAATCCTGCGCATCAAGCCGACTGAAGACGGCTACGAAATCCCAAAGGGCAATCTTTTCCCACCTGGAACGGACAAAACCCGCCCGGAAATTTATGTGATGGGCTGTCGGAACCCCTTCCGCACCTCGATTGATCCCAAAACCGATGTGCTCTATTGGGGAGAAGTCGGGCCGGACGCCGGCAACGACACCCCTCGCGGGCCACGCGGTTACGATGAAGTGAACCAGGCGAAATCCGCCGGAAATTACGGATGGCCATTCTTTGTCGGGAACAACAAATCTTATTCCTATTTCGACTTTTCAAAAAATGAGCCGGGTCCCATGACCGACCCCGCAGCGCCGGTGAATCCCAGCCGCAGCAACACCGGCTTGAAAAACCTGCCACCGGCTCATTCGGCCTTCATCTGGTATCCTTACGCCAATAGCCCGGAATTCCCAGTGGTCGGGTCCGGCGGACGAAATGCCATGGCTGGGCCGGTTTTCTATTACGACTCCACTCGGAAGTACAACATGCTTCCCAAGCAGGATGACCACACCTTGCTCACCTACGATTGGATTCGTGGAAAAATCTGGAAAGCCGAGCTCGGAAACGACGAATCCCTCAAAAGCCTGACCGCCTACGCGGACGGCTTCAAATTGCCAATCGATCTGCAAATGGACCGGGATGGCAGTCTGGTGATGCTCGAATACGGCACCGAATGGTGGTTCAACCAAAACGGCCGCGTGTTCCGGCTTCTTCCGGCCGATGCCGATCAGGCACCGACCTTGAGCATCGCAGCAGGCGATGACCCGCTCACCTTCAAAGTCACCGAGGCCAAAGACCCGGAAAATGAGAAAATCGTCGTCGACTGGTGGCTCACCACCGGCACCACCGAGATCAAAGTTGGCAATGGCTCCAGCGTCACCCTGCCGGAAAACCACGGCGGCAGCGAGATCCGTGCGGTTGCGACAGATACTGCAGGAAATCACACGATCGCCCGCCAGAGCCTGATTCACGAAGAAACGCTGCCTCAAGTCGGCCTGGAAATCGCCGGGCATCCGCAGCAGCTCGGATTTGGCGAAGCATTTCAGTTCAAACTATTTGGCAACTTCGGCGACCATCAAAAGCAAGTCGAGGTCCGGGCCCGCTACATTCCGCCCACCGGCCATGACGCTGGCGGTCCACAATTCAGTTCAGAGATCACCAAGCTCATCGAGGCCAAGGCCTGCCTTGCCTGCCATCAAATCGACAAAACATCCACAGGCCCGAGTTATGTCCACGTCGCACTCAAGTATCGCGGCGACACAGCGGCCATCAGCCATTTGACCAACAAACTCAAAACCGGCGGTTCCGGGGTCTGGGGCGACGTTCCCATGCCGCCGCAGTTAGGTGCCAACGATGAAGAGATTCAGGAACTCATCAACGCCATCCTCCACCTTGGCGACGGCATCAGCGCTGTGTCAGGCGTGACCGAAGGCAAACTCGTTCTGTCCGAAAAACCAGAAAACGTCAGTGCTGGGGGCGCTTGGGAGATCAGCGCATCCGCACCCGGATTCTCCAGCTTCCGGACACGCATCCCCGCCAAATAAGCGGACTGGCTCCAATGCCACCCATCCATCGCGCGATTCACCCTCGCGCCGGATGGGCTTCAGGCATCAAGAGTCCCGAATTTCTGCTGCAAAATTTCACGTCGGAACGCGAAGATGGATCGAAGCTTCGCGCCAACAAAAAGCGCATGGACTACCTGCCCAATCCAACCCAAAGGCAGCCCATATTGGACGTGATCACACATGCGGACTCCACCATCGATCGCTTCAAAAGTATGCCGGTGATGCCAAAACTTGTATGGTCCGAAGCGTTGTTCATCGATGAACGAGCGACCCTCATCGACTGAAGTGATTTCCGTGACCCAGCCCACTCGAATCCCCGGGGCAATGCCGACTTTGTAGGCAATGATCTGCCCCTCGAACGTCTTGCCATCACCACCACTGATAATTTCGAATGGCACATCTCCGGGAGTGATCTCTTCCAGATTTTTCGGTGAAGAAAAGAACTCCCAAGCCTCAGCCATACTCATCGGCAAATCCTGTTCCTGCTTGAGCTGATAGAGTTTCATGCAGATCGAATCTGAACCCGCTACCACCGTGTCGCAAGTCGAAGCCACCATGTTTATTCTGAGGCGACAAGCTGAAGGAACACACGCGAACTTGATGCGGGAACGCGGACCATTTTTCGCAGCGTCTCTGAATCAGCATCGGCCAGATCCTCGACGTACTCCGAAGGCACTTCTTGCCAATCTTCCAGGGTATCGACACTCAGCATCGGCACCAAAGTAACATCGCCAAGAAACTTTCGAACACGGAACTCAAGTGTGAGGTAGGGGGTATCATCAATCGTCTCGACTCTAAAACTAGGCAAGTCCGCCGATGAGGGTTCTTTTGATAGGTTCATCGCATAGCGAACCAAGTTAGGAAGCCCATCTGCGAAGGGCGCAGCATGGGGGGCGGCTTGCGCTCCGAAAAGCGACTGCACGGTCAACCAACTTTCAAAAGTTCCATCAAATGGGCGAACCCGATAGAAAGTCACCGGTTCGGTCTCGTCATCGCTGAAAACAAAGGAATTTCCATCATCGCCCAGAACCAGCGTTGGATTCTCCCCGAGATCCGAAAGTCCCCAACCGCCATTGGTATCATTCAACACGGTCGACGTGATCAAGCCGGTACTCTCATTCCAACTGATCGTCCCTTTTTCACCACCATCCTGGCCTCCCGGATTCAATTCAACATCATCGTCCTGAACCAAATAATAGGTTCCATCTGACTCGATCGAGACAACAGTCATGAGTTCGTTATCCATCCGAAACCAAGCTCCAGTCAGTGACGTATCACCTGTGGAAATACGGGAAAAACCGTAACTTTCCCCATCAGCGCTTTCTAAATTCAGACTGGTCTCTGAAACCACCGTTGAGATTCCTGAAACCGTGCCTACTCCACTGGAAAATCCCCAATCTCCGCAGGTATCAAGAGTGACATTCACTTCCAAAGTGCCAGCATCAGAATTCCAGCTGTATGTACCTCTCTCGACACCATCCTGGCCACCTGGGTTTTCGACGCTGTCACCATCTTCAAAATAAGTGAACTCTCCGTTGGGTAAAAACGTCAGACAAGCCCCGCCAGCTCCGTTATCAAACGTCCAGCTGCCGACAATCGATGGGGAAGAAAGCAAAGTGCTGCTTTCAATCGTGATCGTTTGGTCACCGGTCAAGGTACTGACCTCGTCTTTCATCAGGTCGGTCACCTCAACGACACCACTGGATACGGTAACCACCGTAGATCCCACCGAACCATCGTCCTCATAGGATACATCAAAATTGGTCCCTCTAACACCTATCGAGGCGTTTTTTGTTCTGATCCCGAAGCTCCAGCCATCGCGGCTAGTCACAGCCGAGTTAAGCAATCCCTTGAGCAAATTGATCATGGTATCGAAATACCCCTCAGTCACGGGTTCAAACATTTCAACCACCATACTCGATGAAGGACTGACCGTGACGACAGAACCGTCAACAAATTGGATTCGCAGCAATCCTGTTGCTCCGGTAATGACCGTGTCATTGGTAAAAACCGGATCTCCCAAGGAAGCCTGGCTCGACGAGCCGCCCCGTGAAATCATGTGATTGGCCCCTGAAATGTAGCTAATCTCGCCGATTTTCACGGTCAACTGGAAGGTCGTTGAATCCGTTAGCTCACCATCGCTTACCGTTACGGTGATCGTTGATATGCCGGATCGATTGGCAACTGGTGTAATGGATACCATTCGATTTTCATCACTCCCACCAGTGGTGATATGATCTAACGGAACCAATTCCAGATTCGACGAATCGACCGTAACCACGAGATCCGAAGCTTCAGATTCTTCATCAGCAATGGAGAAATCGATTTCACCTGTCGTCTCACCGATTTGGATCACCTCATCTAAGATAGCAGAAATTGTGGGTGCAGTATTTTCAAAGTCGTAGGTAAAAGTTCCTGATCCCGTGAAGCTCCCACTATAGTTGAAATCGTCCTGGACCCCTGTATATGAGCCAGATGATGTATAAGTTCCCCCACCCGCTGAGGTAAACGTGAGCAAAACGGTGTTATGCTCCGTTTCTGAATCATCCCCCGAAGACCACACCGACGTATAACTCAATGTTGCCTTGCTCGCTCCAGTTTTGGTATAGCTGTAGGTCCCTGTGGTATTGGCAGCGGTAAAGCTATTTGCAGAAATAACGGATATCGACGAGCTATCCGAAACCTCACCAACATTGGAGTCAATATAAGTTCCCACAAATGCCGCAGTTGAGGGAAAGCTTAACTTGGCTGGTGCATCCTGAGCGGAAGCATAACCCACGGAGAGCATGAAAAGACCAATAACGAGGAGGAGTTGTATTATACGCATGTCTTTATGGATTGGCTATAATGTCTTTTGTCTGGAATACTTGGACTCCCTGAGGGCTGGCGTTCACTGGAAAGGGACAAGAAGATTGCCCCAGTGGTTTTGCAAAACAGCAAGAACGCCAAGCACTCTTACACCACCAGCGGTAAGCCTCCGAAGAGACTAAACCTCAGACATTTAAATATTTACTGTATGAATCTCCGCAAACTTTAGACTGAATTCATCAATCCGGGCAAGTTTGAGTTGTTACCCTGTATTTAAAAATATCGAGGCTCAACTTTGACCATCCGTTGTAGAACACCTTAATTCAGACGTTTGCGTATCTTCTCAATCGCCCAGGCAGCATGCTCTGCAATCAGCGGATCCTCATCCGCCGCAGCTCGCTCCAGCGCAACAAGGTCTTCAGACGTCCCGGTATTTCCGAGTGCCACGCACACATTGCGCAGAAAGCGCGGACGCTTGATTCGTTTGATCGGCGACTTGGCAAATAGAGCTCGGAAGCCTTCCTCATCCAGATCCAGGAAATCACGCAGGCTTTTCGCAAACACTTCTCCTCGCGCATGAAACCAGAGATCACGCGATTTCTCGGCAAATTTATTCCACGGACACGCATCCAGGCAATCATCACAGCCATAGATCCGATCGCCCATCGCCTCACGGAACTCCTCGGGAATTGGCCCCTTGTGTTCAATGGTTAGATAGGAAACACAACGTCGGGCATCGACACGTCGTGGCGCGGTGATCGCCTGGGTAGGACATGCGGTGATGCAACGGGTGCATTTGCCGCAATGATCACCGAAGGGCTCGTCCGGTTTGAGATCGAGAGTTGTTAGAAGCTCGGCCAGGAAAAACCAGGCACCCAATTTCCGATGGATCTGCACCGTCGATTTGCCATTCCAACCGAGGCCGGAGTCGCTTGCAAAATCACGTTCCAGCACAGGACCGGTATCAACGTAGTATCGATTTACCCCGCCGAGTTCCTGCAGGCGCAGGTCGAACTCCTTGAGTTTCTTCCAAATCAGATCGTGATAATCATTATTCCAGGCGTAGCGCGCGATGCGATACCCACCTTCCGCTCCGTCCGGAAAAGGACTACGACCCGGATAGTAGTTCAGAGCCAGGCAAATGATTGATTTGCAACCAGGCAGGACCTCGCGCGGATCGCAGCGGCGTTCCGGTGTCTTTTCCATCCAGGTCATCTCGCCGTGTTTTCCTTCGGCAATCCAATCCTGAAAAAGCCCGGCATGGCTCGCCTGCTTCGCGATCGCGATGCGGCAGTCATCGAATCCGAGCTCGGCCGCCAGCGCTTTGACCTGCTGCTCCATCATTCGTTAGATCCGCGTGAAAAAATAGCGCGCGCTTTCCAAAATCCCCGTAGCCACTTCCGCGGAATCCAACCCCGCGGTGTCCACCTTCAGATGCGCGGACTGCGCATACCAAGGCTTGCGCTGTTCCAGCAAAACCCGGGCTCGCTCAGCCGCATCCGGCCCGTTCAAAAGTGGCCTGTCACGATTTCTCGATGTCCGTTCCAGAATCGTTTCGATCGGCGCATGTAGCCAGACCACATACCCCAACTGCCGTAGCAGCGCCCGATTTCTCTCCTGGGTCACCACTCCACCACCGGTTGAAATGATGCGGCGACTGTCATCGATTTCCGCCATTTCATGAAGCAACTGGCTCTCCATGGAGCGGAAGGCAGCTTCGCCTTTTTCTTCGAAAATCTTTGCAATCGGGCGTCCCTCGCGCTGTTCAATCACCGCATCCATATCGACCAATGAATAGCCGAGCCGATGGTGCAGCTCACGCCCCACCGTCGTCTTTCCACTTCCCATGAAACCGATCAGAACGATGTTCTTCGGTGTCTTGCCCGACTCAGTCATGTCTGACTCTAACCTGACGACGTCGATTTAAGAAACCGCAAATTCGAGGTGGAAATGATCCGTGGATTTTCAACTAATCCGATGCCTCAACCTCCAGCGCCCGCTCATATCGACGGTCCGGGATCAGCCACATCAACGCAGTGGCCACATACAAAAATGCGGAAACCCAAGGTTGCAGGAAAGCAAAGCCGATCGCGCAAAGGTAGAGCAGCGGGGAAAGTTTGCCCTTGAAGTCCTTGCCAAGCGCCGACCGAAGTAATTCACCGGCTTTCGTATCTCGCGAAATCGTGCTTTGAAGCACCCAATACGCGATGGAAGCCATGAGAAGCACGAAGCCATACAGAGCGACCGGCAGGGCGGTGAAATGATTTTCACCCATCCATCCCGTCACGAACGGAAACAAGGAAAGCCAGAACAAGAGGTGGAGATTCGCCCATAGAATCCCACCCGTCACCCGCTTGGTGACATGAAACAGATGGTGATGGTTGTTCCAATAAATTCCGACGTAGATGAAGCTGAGCACATAGCTCAAAAACGTTCCCGTGAGAGGCTTCAGCTCAGCCAGGGTGGTGCCGTGCGGGATTTTCATCTCCAGCACCATGATCGTGATGATGATGGCAATCACCCCATCGCTGAACGCCTCAAGCCGGGAAGTTTTCATGATCTGTTCGATCTGCGCATACCAACATCACCCGATGCTCTCGGCACCGAAATAGGGCACGAGGGCTTCGGGGATTTTGATCGAGCCGTCGGGTTGTTGGTATTGCTCCAACAGCGCGACGTAGAGCCGTGGCAAGGCGGTGCCGGATCCGTTCAGGGTGTGCGGGAAACGGTTTTTGCCTTCGCCGTCTTTAAACCGAAGTTTCATCCGGCGCGCCTGGTAATCGGTGAAGCACGAGCAACTGGAAACCTCCAGATATTTGCCGTGACCGGGTGCCCAGACTTCGATGTCATAGGTTTTCGCCGAAGAAAATCCGATGTCGCCGGTGCACAGTTCGATCACGCGGTAATGCAATCCGAGCTTCTGCAGAATCGACTCGGCATGACCGGTCAATTGCTCCAGCACTTCGAATCCAAGATCCGGATGGACGATCTGCACGAGCTCGACCTTGTCGAACTGGTGCATGCGGATGATGCCTTTGTTATCGCGACCAGCCGATCCGGCTTCGCGACGGAAACACGGCGTGTGAGCTGCCATTTGGATCGGCAAATCGGTTTCGGCGAGAAGCGTATCGCGATACAAGTTGGTCACCGGAACTTCGGCGGTCGGCGCTAGGAACAGGCTGTTGATGCCGTTTTCATCGGCGTCGGTTCCATACATGTCGTCCTCGAATTTTGGCAGTTGACCGGTGCCTTCCATGCACTCGCGTTTCACGAGATGCGGCACATTGACTTCTTCGTAGCCGTTTGCTCCCTGCGTATCCAAAAGGAAATTGATCAGGGCGCGCTCAAGGCGAGCACCTTTGCCGCGATAAACGACAAAGCCGGAACCCGCGACGCGCGTGCCATCGTCCCAGTTCACCAAGCCGTGCTGCATCGCCAGCTCGACGTGATCTTTCGGATCGACCACTTCCGGTTTCGTCCCCCATTCGCGGACCACGGGATTCGATTCCTCGTCCTCGCCGACCGGGCAGGCGTCGTGCGTCAGGTTTGGAATGTTGAGCAGCAATTCGTTTTGCTTCGCCGAAGCAGCCTCCGCCTCCACATCGAGTGCGGCGATTTGTTCGTTGATGCCACGGACCTCGGCCTCGATCGCGGACGTGTCCTCACCTTTGCCCTTGAGCATGCCGATTTGCTTGGAAATCGTTTTGCGGGAACTTTGCAGCTGCTGCTTGTCGGTCTCGGCCTTGCGGCGGGACTCGTCGCAAGCGAGCACTTCATCAATGAGCTTCCAATGGTCACCGCCCCTCAATTTGAGGCGGTCCTGAATGGCGGTTGGATTTTCGCGAATGACGCGGATGTCGAGCATGGCGCGGTGAATGTCACCGCCAGCCGGGGCCGGAATCAACGCGAATCTTTAAAGATTGCCCCGATTCGGTCCATTTGTATGCCGGAGCTATCATTCCTCCAACTTCTCAAATTCCTCGCGGCTCAATTTGAAAACGCTGCTATGGCGGGCATCGGGCGGAAATGAGACATCCTCCTCTATGGTCCACTTTTTCAGGTCCGGGGACGATGAAAGCCCGTAGCGATCGGTCATGCAGTAGTCGTAAAGCAGCAACCAGCCGGGCTTGGTCGGGTCCGGCATCACCGAAGGCCCTTCGGTAATCGTTGGCACCAATTGGCCACCATTCATCTCTCCATCCTGAATCTCATACGGCCCTTCGAGCTGGTCGGAAACCGCCAGGCGGATGGCCCGACGCTCTCCAGTCGCCGGGCTGAATTCCTCTTCTTTGTGGAATAGATAATAGCGGCCATCGTGCTTCATCAACGTGCCATCAATCACGGAATAACCGGGCGAAAACAACACCTTGGCAGGGGTGAATTCCTTCCAATCCTTGGTCCGGCAAAACCACAGCTGGCTTTTCTTCCACCCCGCATCCTCGAACGAGGACGACCAGACCAAAAGGTAATCGCCCTTTTCTTCGTCGAAAAACCACTCAGGCGCCCAAATATTTCGCGAAGGTCGGCCATCGTCATCGCTCACTCCTTTCATCAAGGGCAACGCTTCAACTGATTCCCAATGCTTGAGATCCTTCGAGGTCGCATGCAGGCAAACCGGCCCGGCTTGCTTTCGGTCTTTGCCGTTTCTCGCCGACCCACCACCGGTCGCGAGCAGATGGAAAAGCCCGTCGTTGCCACGATGAATGAATGGATCACGCAACCTCTGGCTCCACACGGGCTGATTGTCATGAAGGGGTTTCCAATGCCGACCATCCTCCGAAACGGCGAGGTGCAACTGCTCGACCTTCATCGGATTCGGCAACGGAACCTGATAGGGTTTCCCATTCGCATCATACTCCACCCGGCCTTCATAGCGTTGGCGGAAATAAGCGAGCATCCACACGTCATCGCCTGCAAATGCGGTAAATCCAGTCAATCCCACGGCCAGCGCGATCAGCGAAGCGAGTTTCTTCATGTGTGTCCAACGCTCGGCAAAAATCGGCGGATAGGAAGTCCTTAAGCCAATTTCGGGATCTCGAATAAGCAGACTTGGATCGCGGATAAGGTTTTTCCGTGAGGTTTGCTCCGATATTGGCGTAGAACGGCCCTTACATGGGTTTTCTGCGATCAAATTTGAGAATCAACCAGTTGGCGATCGGGCTTTGCTGGATCGTTTCAACATCTATCAGCCACGCTCAAGAGAGCGAGAAGCGCCCGCTGGAAGTGCTCTTTTTCGGCGACGATGCCTACCACCATCCGCTGGACCGATACCAGGATTTCAAGGAAGTCAGCGGCCAACGCGGCATTCATCTGACTTATGAAAAGCGGATGGAGGCGCTGAACCCGGCCAATCTTTCGCAATACGATGCGGTGTTGATCTACGCCAATCACCAGGAGATCAGTCCCGAGCAGCTCGCGGCACTAACCCACTATGTCGATGACGGCGGCGGCTTTGTTCCAGTGCATTGTGGCTCCGCCTGCTTCAAAAAAACTGACGGCTACATCGCGCTCGTTGGTGGGCAGATCGAAAATCACGGCGAAGGAGTTTTCACCGCTCGCATCACGGATCCTGACCACCCGACGATGCAAGGTTACAAACCGTTCGAAACCTGGGACGAGACCTATCACCATCATCGATTGGAAAAGGACCTCACCATTTTACAGCGCAATGGAGACGAGCCATGGACCTGGGTGAGAACCCAGGGGAAAGGTCGGGTTTTTTATACCGCCTACGGTCACGATGAGCGATGCTGGCATCAGGATGGTTTTCAAGAGTTGCTCACCCGCGGACTGCGATGGGCAGCTGGGGAAGGAATTTCACCTCCCGATCTTCCCGAACTGAAATACGAGGTTCCCCTACTTCCGGAGCGATACCAAACAAGCCAACCCGTTCCGAAAATTCAACAACCGCTGGCGCCGGAAGAATCGCTGAAGCTCGCCCAGGTGCCTCCAGGATTTGAGGTTTCGCTCTTCGCCAGTGAACCGGATGTGGTGAATCCAATCGCGATCCACTGGGACCACCGCGGCCGTCTGTGGGTGGTCGAAACTCTGGATTATCCAAATCACCAGCAGCCGGAAGACACCGGAAACGATCGACTGAAAATCTACGAAGACACAGACGGCGATGGCAAAGCCGACCGTTTCACCGTGTTTGCAGACGGGCTTTCGCTCGCCACCTCCGTGGTCGAGGCCAATGGCGGGGTGATCGTGAGCGATGGACCGCGCATGCTGTTTTTACAGGACACTGACGGGGATGATCACGCCGATGTGCGAAAGGTGCTGTTCGAGGGCTTCAAGAAACACGACACCCACGCCGGACAATCCAATCTGCGCTACGGTTTTGACGGATGGATTTATGCAACCATTGGCTACGCCGGATTCGAAGGCGAGGTCGGTGGCAAGCCGATGAAATTCGACACCGGCGCCTTCCGATTTTTACCAGACGACAGTAAGCTGGAGTTTCTTGGCAAAACTTCCAACAACACCTGGGGCCTCGGATTCACCGAGCAATTCGACGTAATGGGATCGACCGCCAACCGCCAACCAAGCTGGCAAATTGTCGGTGATAATGGCCCGGCTGACCGGGCGGATCGCGGCACCCGATTTTTCCCGATCACTCAGGATGTGCAACAAAGCGATGGCTGGGAACCGCCGATCGAGTTGCTCGGAAACGGCAAAATCCGGGCAAAGTCACGCCACTACACCGCTGCTGCCGGACATGCGATTTACACCGCCCGGCGGTTTCCGGAAAGTTGGTGGAATCGCACCGCATTCGTTTGCGAGCCGACCGGGCACTTGGTTTCCGTCGGTGAAATGCGGCATGAGAACGCTGAGTTTTTCACCTATTTCGAAGGCAACAATCTCTACGCCAGCGCCGATGCCTGGTCAGCTCCCGTCGCGGCCGAAGTCGGCCCGGATGGCGCAGTGTGGATCGCGGATTGGTATAACATCATCGTCCAGCACAACCGACCCGGCGCGCCATTCGAACAAACCAAGGTCGATCGCGGCAAGGGAGCTGCGTATGTGACGCCGCTGCGTGAAAAACCGCTCGGCCGCATTTACCGGGTTTACCCGAAAGGTAGCAAAAACACCGCCGTTCCCAGCGATTTGATCGACGGCCTTTCAAGTCCGAATCTGTTCTGGCGGCAAAAGTCGCAACAGCAAATCGTCGAGCAGCGCCGCACCGATTTGCAGGAAAAATTGCTTCAGCTCGCGGAATCGGATGAGGGCTTCGCAGGCGATCACGCCTTGTGGGCCCTGCATGGATTGGGCGCGAAAATTCCGACGGCGCTGGTTCATCACACGCGTCCTGAACGACGCCGAATCGCGCTGACGATCTGGGATTCCGATGAAATGCCGGACTTTGATCCCGCCAAGGAATCGGATGCATTGGTGCGGCGCGAATGGTTGCTGCTGGCTGGCCGCATGCCGTTGAGTTCTGAACTTTCCGCTCAATTGCAAACCCTCCACGATCAGCATGCGGACTTGTTCCAAGGTGTCATTCTCCAACGCTGCCTTGCGTTTGCCAGCCGCGATCGGGAGTCCCAGGTGATCGCTGAGAAACCGAAAACGCACCCAGTTTCCGCTGAGCAGCTGAAGCGCGGCGAAACCATTTATGGTCAGACGTGCATCGCCTGTCATCAGGCTGACGGAACCGGCGTTGACTCGGCATTTCCACCGCTTGATGGATCGAAGCGTTTGACTGGCAACCCTGAGGTTCCGATCCGGATTGTGCTCCACGGATTGACTGGCGTGGTGAAGATCGACGGAAAACCTGACGTGAATTCATTGATGCCACCAGTGATGGGATTGTCCGATGCGGACATCGCCGACGTCCTGAGTTATGTGCGTCACTCTTGGTCGAATGATGCACGGGCAGTCCAAGTTAAGGAAGTTGAGGCCATCCGGAGCGCCCATGAATCCCGCCAGCAACCATGGAATTCCGCGGATTTTAAATGATCACGATTGCGGAAAATATCTGTGAGTTTTCGCACCCCATCGACGTAGCGGTGTTTGCCCATGGTATTTTTCCGATCACACCAACTAGCGCGCCACCTGGCATGGATTGCCTGTGTGGTTCCGCTGGGTGTCAGCGCTGACCCGGCGCAACAGTTTCATGATGAGATCGAACCGATTTTTATCAACTACTGCTATGATTGCCATGGTGATGGTTTGAGCAAGGGAGATTTGGCATTGGACGAATACCAATCGATCGACTCGATGATCGCCAATCGCAGCGTTTGGAAACGGATTCGCGATCACATCGATTTTCGATTGATGCCTCCGCCGGACGAGTATCAGCCGAGCGATCTTGAGCGAAGCAAGTTGGTCAAATGGATTGACGATGCCGTGTTTCCGATCGATCCCGATCATCCGGATCCCGGCCATGTCACACTCCGAAGGCTCAATCGCACGGAATACCGGAACACGATTCAAGATCTGCTTGGGGCCAATATCAAGGTGGATGAAATCCTTCCTCCGGATGATAGTGGATATGGCTTCGATCACATCGGTGATGTGCTCACAATTTCCCCACTGCATCTGGAGCGATATCTGGATGCCGCCAAGGAAGCGCTGGATCAGGCGGTTCACCTGAAGCCGATGCCATTTCCACAGATCAAGATCGAAGGAAATCAGCTGGCTGGAGAGGGCGGCGAGCCATCAAAAGAAGGCTGGTATTTTTATGGAAATGGAACAGCCAGCAAAGAGGTCAATCTACCGAAACCTGGGCGTTATCTGATCAAAGTCATCGCGGGAGGCACCAGCGGTGCAGGCATCGCCCCGAAGCTCGATTTTTTATTGGAAGACGAAGTGATGCACACCTGGGACATTACTGCTCCCATCGAAGCGCCGAAGGAATACTCGACTGAGATCACGATTGAGAGCGGCAACCGGTTCAAGGTCGGCGCGGCGTTTACCAATGATTTTTGGGACGAGACCATCCCGGATCCGAACCAGCGCGATCGGAATGTCCGGTTGAAGCGCCTCGTCATCGAGGGGCCGCTGGATGGACCGCGCCAGCCGAAACCAGCCCGGCACCGCCAGATTTATGGCAGTCGTGAAGAAGGCCAGGATGACCGATCTTACATGCTGGCGGTGCTCGATCGCTTCGCACGCCGAGCATTTCGTCGGCCACCCGAGCCCGGTGAAATCGAGCACTATCTGGTATTCCTCAAAACCGCCGAACAAAACGGTGAGAATGTCGATTATGCCATCCGCCATGCACTCGAAGCCATGCTGGTTTCTCCGGCTTTTCTGTTTCACGAAGAACCGAAAACCGGTGAAAGTCATGGAGATATCCGGTTGATTAGTGAGTATGCGCTTGCTTCCCGCTTGTCCTATTTCCTGTGGAGCAGCATGCCGGACCAGCAGCTATTCGATCTGGCTGCGAGTGGGAAACTGCGTGAAAATCTGAAAGCTCAAGTTGAGCGGATGATCGCAAGTCCGAAGTCCGGGCAGTTTGTGGAAAACTTCGCCGGGCAATGGCTGCAACTGCGTGACCTGCAGTCGATCTTTCCCGACAATAAGATTTTCCCGGATTATGATGGCAATCTCGCCCGCTCCATGGCCACAGAAACCCTGATGCTTTTCAGTGATGTGCTGCATCAGAACGAACCGGTTGATCGGTTGTTAGATGCGGATTACACCTTCCTGAATCAAAAGCTTGCCGAGCATTACGGCATTGATGGCATACAAGGAAACGAGTTTCGCAAAGTATCGCTGGAAGGAACGGAGCGCCGTGGCATCCTCAACCAAGGGTCGGTTCTGACACTCACCTCCTATCCTCGTCGGACTTCACCTGTATTGCGGGGAAAATACGTGTTGGAAAACATTTTGGACACGCCGCCGCCACCACCGCCGCCAAACATTCCGCAACTTGAGGCCGCTGGTGCGCACGGCAAAAACCTGAGTTTGCGCCAGCAGATGGAGTTGCATCGCAGTGATCCCTCTTGCTCGTCCTGCCATGCGCTGATGGACCCGATCGGTTTCGGCTTGGAAAACTTCAACGCCGTGGGAGCCTGGCGTTCTGAAGATCGCGGGAAGCCGATTGATTCGTCAGGAAAGCTCGCGGACGGCAGCACGTTTGCCAATTCCACGGAATTGCGAGAGTTGATATCCGGCAAGCAACGCCCTCTGTTTCACCGTGCACTCGCCACGAAATTACTCACTTACGCCCTTGGCCGCGGACTTGAATGGTATGACCGCCCGGCCGTTGACCAAATTGTTTTGAAAGCCGAGACTGAAGAATCGCGTTTCATTCCTTTGATCCTCGCCGTCATCGACTCCGTGCCGTTTCAATATCAGCGCGATTAACCCCGGAATTTTTTCCTGCCATGACATCCAGCCGCCGCAATTTCCTCAAAGGCATCGCCACCACCCTGGCCTTGCCCTCGTTGCAATCGCTCGGAGCAGCGACCGCAACCGCCGCCAAAGCCAGCAAAGCTGCTGCGCCACTGCGCATGGCATTCGTCTACATTCCCAACGGCGTCAATCTCGACCTCTGGCAGCCAAAGGATGCGCAGAATACGTCCGAAACGCTGAAACCGCTGGCAAATTTGCGCGACCACTATTCGGTAATGCGCGGACTCGATCAGGAAAAAGCTTTCGCGAATGGCGACGGCCCCGGCGACCACGCCCGTGCCAACGCCACCTTCCTGACCGGCTGCCAGGCGCGCAAAACCGCAGGCGCTGACATCGAGGTAGGCATGTCGGTTGACCAAATCGCCGCACGCCAAATCGGGCACCTGACACGGGTGCCATCGCTCGAACTTTCCACCGATCCGCCGCGTCGATCCGGTCAGTGCGATTCCGGCTACTCGTGTGCCTATCAATTCAACCTTTCCTGGCGCGGCGAAAGCACCCCCGCTCCGGCCGAGCGCGACCCAAGACTGGTGTTCGAGAAACTCTTCGGCTCCGGCAATCAGGAAGAAGACGCCAAGCGCCGCCATTACGAAAAAAGCATTCTCGATTTCGTATTGGACGATGCCAAACGCCTCAACAAGCGGCTCGACGGCACGGATCGCGGCAAGATGGACGAGTATTTAACCTCGGTTCGCGATGTCGAAATGCGGATCGCCCAAGCAGAAAAATTCCGCGTTGAGGTGCCGGAAGATCAAAAGCCAAATGGCATTCCGGAAACCTATCAGGAACACATTCGGTTGATGTATCAGATGATGGCACTCGCTTTCCAAACCGATACCACCCGCATCGCCTCGTTCCTCCTGGCCCATGACGGATCAAACCGGACCTTCCCGGAAATCGGCGTCACGGACGCGCATCACCAGCTTTCCCATCACCGCAACAACGCCGAAATTCTCGAAAAAATCGGCCGCATTGATCAATTCTACGTCGAGCAATTCGCGTGGTTCCTGGAAAAACTCCGCACCACTCAGGAAGACGAAAGCAATTTGCTGGAGCGATCCATGATCGTCTACGGTGGCGGCATCGGGGATGGCAATCGCCACAACCACAACGACCTGCCCCTGCTGCTCGCTGGCCACGGCAATGGCACCCTGAGCCAGGGTCGCGTCATCACTGCGCAAAACGGCACACCGATGACGAACCTCTACCTTTCCATGCTCGACCGCATGAATGTCAAAGCCGAACGCATCGGCGACTCCAATGGCAAGTTTGAGGTGATTGCGTGAGTTTGGACATCTCCATTGCCAACGCTCTGCTGCGATGCCGCCGAAACGGTCAGGAATCGATTCCAGGTTTTGAAAAGATCGCTGCGGTGGGTGGCCTTTGGGTATTGGAATTAACCACGTTGAGACAAGAGCAAGATTGGCCGAAGCAGATTTCACATCTTCTGAATCAACTCGATCCGCATCGAGCAACATTAGAAAAACTAAAAGACGGTTCGTCGGACTACACACTTCATCTGGCGATCACGACTTCCTCTTTTCAGCCGATCAGCCTGACGCCAACCCTCCTTGAGTTTGCAGTGAACTGCGGATTTGGAATCGAAGTTCAAATCGATTCGATAGAGTGACCAATTTAGCCAACTCTGAAACTCGACTTGGAAATTCCAAAAGTTCGGTTATTGTAGCTCCGTTCATGGCAATCAAATCCATCGTCGCACTTTTTCTGGGACTGCTGCTGCAGCTCTCCCAGGTGCAGGCTGGCCTTGCTTGCCTGACGACCGACGATTGCGCGCCAATGAAGTCGCACACAATGTCATGCTGCGCTGACCAAGCCTCATGCCCGTGTGCCTCGAACAGCGAAGACGAGCCAAAGCCCGCGCCGATTGCTCCGGCAACCGCACAGCTGAAACTCGAATTTCCCGCGCCCGTCGAGCTCGACCATGAGCCGGGGATGTTGATTGCTTCCGGGCTTCCGGTCGCCCCGCCGAGCGTGCCTGCTGATCTGAACGTCGGTTATGAAGGAGTGCCGCTTTCCGTGGCCTTCTGCAGTTATGTCATCTGAGTTTGCGCCCTGACAGGCGTACTGTGCCCATCCATCGATAACGGTAATTTTTCCGTAACCGGGACACGGGCAATTTGGAAATTCCATCCATTGACTCACATGACTCATGAACTTGATCCGACCGATCTTTGCCGGCCTTTGCGTGGCCGGATCCCTGCACGCGCAGGAACCTAAACTCGTTAACGATTCTTTCCTCGATTCCATCCGCAAAGAAGCGGCGGCCCACCATCCCGCTGCCAAATCCTCGGCTCTAACAAGCGACGCCGCCCTCGTAGACATCCGGGGCGTCCGGCTTTGGGACGATCCGAGGGTTGGCCTCTCGCTGATGGGTGCTGAAAGCCCAATGCGCGCCAACCAAGGTGACATCCGGCTCAGCTTTGAACAACCGCTCCCCAAACCCGGGCTTTATGCAGCCAAGATCTCGAAAGCCGAAGCGATTGAGCGCGCGAAGCGGGAAAATGCCCGGATGTCGGCGCTGCAAGTCGGTGCCGCCGCTGCCAACGACGCAATCGAACTCGCCCTGGCGGATGAATCGATCCGCCTTCAAACATCGCAAATCGACTGGCTGAAATCGATGGTCGAAAACGCGAAGGAAAAAGCGATCAACCCGGGTTCCACCAGCGCGGATGCACTGCGATTGGAAAGCGAACTTGCGCAGGAAAACCAAGTGCTCGCCGCCGCAAAGCGCAGCCGGGATAGCATTTCCCAAAGCCTGAACCTGCGACTCGGGCGCCCTTTGGAATCGCAATGGCCAACGCTCACCCTCACCCTGAATCCTGCACCGACACCCATCGCCAGTTCGGAGATCGCGCGCATCCAGAGGCTGAACCCCGAGGTCCGATCGATGGAGGAAATGGCGCACGCCGCGGATGCAGAGGTTCGCATCGCCGATCGCAACAGGCTGCCGCAATTTGCCGTCGGCGTGGAATCCGCGATCTACTCGGGTGGCGATGTCAGGAGTGTCGGCATCGGTCTGAAAATGAGCCTGCCCATTATCAATCACGCCTCCTATGACGCGCAAATCCACGCCGCAGAACTCCGACAAAAAGCAGCGGTCCAGGATGTCGAGACGGCTCGATTGAACGTCGCCGACCAAGTTCTTTCATCTGTCACCGACGCCGCGAATGCCGCCGCCCAGGCACGCGCTTACGCTGGCGAGGTTTACGAAAAAGCCGATGCCGCCAAACGCTCCATCGAAGCCGCTTGGATCAGCTCGGAGTCACCACTAACCGATCTACTCGATGCCAACCGCAGCCTGTTTTCGATCGAGCTGCAACAACGTCGATTCGTTGCGATGCAACTCGCCGCGATCGAGCAACTGAACCTCCTCGTTCCCCGTCCTTAACTTTTCCGTCCGATGAAAACCATCCTCATCATTCTCATCTCTGCCGGGCTAGCCGCTGGCGTCACCTGGTTCATCCAGAGCAACCGTTCGTCCGCTACGCAATCCGCGTCATCCAAACCGAAGCCGCTCTACTATCAGAGCCCGATGCATCCCTGGATCAAAAGTGACAAGCCGGGCCGTTGCACGATTTGCGGCATGGAATTGACTCCGATCTATCCAGGCGAAGAGGCATTCGACAACGCAGCGAATGCCAACACGATCACGCTCAGCAAAAGCCAGATTCGCGTGATCAACGTTGAGACAGCGGAGGCAAAAATCAGGCCGTTGAACGAAACCCTTCAGGTCGCTGGGACGATCGATGATGACATGTCACGCCATCGCATCATTTCCGCTTACATTGATGGCAGGATTGAAAAACTGCACATCAACTACGTCGGCGCCGAAGTAAAAGAAGGTCAACCCTTGGCCGATTTCTACAGTCCATCCTTGCTTCAAGCCGAACGGGAATACCGGCAGCTCAGCGGCGATCTGAAAACCAACACTGCGCTCCGGCTTCGCCAGATGGGACTTACTCCAGAGCAAATTGATGCGCTCCCTAACAAGTCGGCCGAAGCGCTGGTCAGTCAGATTCTCGCCCCAATCGGCGGCACCGTCGTCGCGCAGGATGTCTACGAGGGACAATATGTGACAACGGGGCAGAAGCTGTTCGAGATCGCGGATTTCTCAACCATGTGGTTCCAATTCATTGCCTACGAATCCGATCTATCATCGATTCAGCTCGGCCAAACCGTCCGGCTCACCACCCCGTCCCGACCGGGAAAAACCTTCACCGGCAAGGTCACTTTCATCGATCCGAATCTGGACCCTTCGACCCGATCCACCCAGGTCCGGGTTGAAATTCCCAATCCCGAAGTCAACGGCCAACGCGAACTTCTGCGCAATGTCTATGCGGATGCCGAAGTGGAGATCGATACCCAGCCGGTGCTGGCGATTCCCAAATCGGCAATCATCAAGACCGGGCCGCAAGCCGTCGTTTACGTGGATCAAGGTGGAGGCGCTTATCGCCAGGTCGCGATCCAGACAGGACGTCGCGGAGACGCATGGATCGAGGTAAAATCTGGCCTAACAGAAGGCGATAAGGTCGTCACCAACGGCAATCTTCTCATCGATGGACAAGCCGAAATGAACCAGACATTTCGTGCAAAACCTGAACCCGTCGATACTTCCGACCAGCCCACCCTTTCCGAATCGCAAAAACAAGTGATCCATCAGTTTCTCACTTCGGCGGACGCGATGGCCGCCGCGCTCGCTGCTGATGATCTCGCTAAGTTCAACCAAGTGAGCACGCCGGTGATGCAGCAAACATCCGCACTGACGGGTGCCCTGGCCGGACTGAAAATTCCCTCTGACAAACTGGAAGCACTGAACAACGCCCGCCATTTTCATGGATCGGACAGCATCGGCGAAGCCCGATCTAGATTCCTCACTTTCACGATGGCTGCGACCGAGGTGCTGCAGCCACTTCGAAGCATAAAAGATTTTCCAAGCATGCAGATATGGCAATGCCCGATGGTGAACAAAGCCGTCCCGGATGCCGGCGATCAAGGCCGCTGGATTCAGATCGGTGTCCGCCCCATACAAAATCCATTCTTTGGTTCGGAGATGATCGATTGCGGCGAACAACTCAATCCCTGATCCACTGCCATGATCGAACGCATCATTGAATGGAGCCTGAAAAACCGGTTCCTCGTCGCCTGTGCCACCCTGTTGATCGTCGCACTTGGCATTCGCGCGGTCTATCAAACGCCGGTCGATGCCTTTCCGGATCTAACGGAAAATCAGGTTCTCGTTTACGCGGATTGGCCGGGACGCAGTCCCCAGGAGGTTGAGGATCAAATTACCTACCCCATGACCACCGGCCTTCAAGGACTTGCCGGTGTAAAAGAAGTGCGAGCCAGCTCAATGTTCGGCTTTTCCTTGAGCACGATCATCTTTGAAGACGGCGTAGATCAGTACTTCGCCCGGAGCCGCGTGCTTGAGCGATTGAACTATCTGCAAAGCTCGATGCCGGAAGGGGTCACTCCACAACTCGGACCCGACGCCACCGGTCTTGGCTGGGTCTATCAATATTACCTTGATGTCGATCCAGCTAAGGCTCCGAACGGTGGATACGATCTCGCGCGGCTCCGATCGATCCAGGACTGGTATGTTCGCTATCAACTCGCCAGCGTGCAAGGCGTCGCCGAAGTCGCAAGCATCGGCGGATTCGTGAAACAATACCAGATCGAGCTTTCCTCCACTAAAATGCGCGCTTCGAATGTGACGCTTCAGGAGGTGATGAGTGCGGTTCAGGACGCCAACCTCAATGTCGGCGGAAAAGTGGTTGAGGAAAATGGCGCGGAGTTCGTCCTGCGCGGAATCGGCTTGGTAACCAGCACGGAAGATCTGGAATTGACTACGATTAAAGCCGTAGATGGTACTCCAATTTATTTAAAGGACATCGCCACGGTGCAAATCGGCGGGGATTTCCGACGTGGCGCGCTTGACCTCAATGGCCATGAAGCCGTCGGCGGAACCGTCGTCATGCGCACCGGAGAAAACGCGAAGGCCGTGATTGAGCGGGTGAAACAAAAGGTCACCCAAATTCAATCGAGCCTGCCGCCCGGCGTTACCATCAAGCCTTTCTACGACCGTAGCGAACTGATCGACCACACGATTGGCACGCTGAAGCATGCATTGATCGAGGAAATCATTCTGGTCACGCTGGCCCACGTTCTTTTCCTGTGGCATTTCCGCAGCATCCTGATCGTGACACTGCCGCTACCGATCTCGATCCTGATCTCGTTTTTGCTGATGAAGCAATTCGATATCAGCAGCAACATCATGTCTCTAACAGGCATCGCGATCGCCATCGGCGTATTGGTCGATGCCGCCATCGTGGTCACGGAAAACGTGCTACGGCATGGTGAAAAAGCGGAGGCGGCAAAGGGCGAAAAACTCACTGCCCGCGAAACCTGGGAAACCGCACTGGTAGCGAGCAAACAAGTCGGCCGCCCGATCTTTTTCGCCATGGCCATCATCATCCTCGCATTCGTCCCGGTGTTCGCGCTGACCGGCCAGGAAGGCAAACTGTTCCATCCGCTGGCGTTTACCAAGACCTTCGCCATGATCGGTTCCAGCCTGCTGGCCGTCACATTGGTGCCGGTGCTTTGCTCGATTCTGGTGCGCGGTCCCTTCCATTCCGAGGATCGGAATTTCATCATGAGATTCCTGCTCCGCCTCTATGATCCGGTGCTCAATTGGGCGCTCAATCACAAGAAGACCGTGGTTGCCGCCGCCTGCGTCATTCTTTCCGTGGCCTTGTTAGAAGCCTTCGGTTTGCCTCGACCGGTCATTCGAAAAATCGCCGATTCCGGTCATCCAAGGGTTGCCGCAATGGTCACTGGCTTTGGCAAGGAATTCATGCCACCACTCAACGAAGGCAGCCTGCTCTTCATGCCGGTGATGATGCCAAAGACCGGCCTAACAGAAATCCAGCGTGTCATGTCCTGGCAGGATCGGATCATCGCGGAAACACCGGAAGTGGCAAATGTCGCCGGCAAACTGGGCCGATTCGAAACCGCGACCGATCCGGCACCGACCGAAATGTTAGAGACCACGATCTTGCTGAAACCCGAATACATCCCGAATGGGATTTTCGGAATGAAACGCAATCCTGAGTGGCGCAAGGGCATGACGACCGCGAAACTCAAGGCCGAGCTAACCGAGAAAATGAAGCTCGTCCCCGGCTACGTCCCGGCATTTTTGCAACCGATCGAAAATCGGATTTTGATGCTCTACACCGGCATTCGCGCTCAGGTCGGCATCAAGATTTACGGCGATGATCTCGATAAAATCCAACGCAAGGCCCTGGAAATTGAAAAGCTGGTGAAAGCCATTCCTGGCGCAGACGGCGTCTCGCCATCGCGCGTGCAGGGCAAGCCCTACCTCAACATTCAGGTCGATCGCAAAGCCATGGCGCGCTACGGCTTGAGCGCCAAAGATGTGCTCGATGCAGTCGAAGTGTCCATCGGCGGCAAGAATGTCAGCACAACCATCGAAGGCCGTGAGCGCTTTCCGATCCAGATTCGGGTTGAGCGTAGCGAGCGCGATGACATTGAAAAACTCGGCCGGATTCTCATCGCCACCAAACCCGGAATGGCCGGTGAAGGAAATTCCCAACCCATGCCCTACATCCCACTTGCCATGGTCGCCAAAATCAGCCGCGACATCGGGGCCAATGAAATCGCGTCGGAGAACGGCATGCTGCGATCGTTCGTGCAGGCAAATGTTCGCGATCGCGACCTCGGTAGCTTCGTCGAAGAAGTGGAACAAAAGCTCGCCCATTTCGACATGGAAGGCATGACCTACAAGCTCACCGGCGATTTCGAAAACCAACGTCGCTTTGCGAAAACCATGACATTGGTTTTCCCGCTCGTGTTGATGGTGATTTTTGTCCTCCTCTATTTCGTTTATCACAGCGCACTTGAGGCAGCCCACGTGATGCTTGCGGTTCCATTTGCTTTGAGTGGCGGTGTCCTTCTTCAAAAAATCCTAGGCTATCACTTCAATGGCGCGGTTTGGGTCGGATACATTGCGCTTTTCGGAACGGCGGTTCAGACTGGCGTCGTGATGGTCGTCTACCTCGAAGAAACCGTGCGGGATCGGCTCCGCGAATTGGGCTCTGCCTTCACCCATGCTGATCTGGTGCAGGCGGTAAAAGATGGCGCCCGGTTGCGCCTTCGACCCAAGGTCATGACCGTGGCCACCATCGTCGCCAGTTTGCTGCCCATCATGTGGAGCCATCGTCAAGGAGCGGAAGTGATGAAACCACTTGCGACTCCAGTCATCGGCGGAATGATTTCCAGCCTGCTTCACATTCTCATTGTCACACCTGTGATTTTCCTCTGGCTGCGAAGCCGGGAATTCAAAAAAGGAACGCTGCATCAGTCGCTCCATCTCAACTCACCCGACTAACAACCCATCACTCCAAACAAATACGAATATGAAACCAACCCGAATCCTGACCTTCGCTGCAGCGGCCCTTGCACTCGCTGCCTGCCAACCTAAAAAAACGGAAACCACGAAAACAGAAAGTGCCGAAGCCCCAGCCGCCCCGGCTGAAGTTGCGACAGAAACCGAAACTTTGCCTGCAGGATTCAATGATGTAGCTCCTGCCGATGCAAAGCCATACCCGCTCACAGTCTGCCTCGTGTCCGGTGAAGAAGTAGGCACGATGGGAACACCTCCCGAGCTCGTCTACAAAGGCCAGTTGATTAAGTTCTGCTGCAAGCACTGTCTCCCGGATTTCAAAAAAGACCCGGAGAAATTCATGGCCAAGCTCAAAGAAGCAACCAAGGACAGCCAGTCTTGATTTGATATGCCAAATCAGAATTCATCCGTCGCCATTCATGCAGACGGATGAATTCCAGTTGGCTCATCAGGCATTGAGTCCACCGTCTACGGTGATTGCCGTACCGGTAATTTGACGACCGCTTGGCCCAGCCAAGAAAACCACGGCTGCAGCAATATCTTCCACCGTGCCGTAATGACCAAGTGACATCACTTTCCGCATTCCGTCCGCCGCCGGGCCGTCTGCTGGATTCATATCCGTATCTGTCGGCCCTGGCTGAACCGTATTGACCGTGATTCCCATAGGTCCAAGTTCCCGGGATAGCCCGCGCGAAAAAATGTTCAGCGCTGCCTTCGTCATGGAATAGACGGTAACACCGCCCCAGCCGACACGTTCTCCCAAGCAACTGCCGATATTTACAATCCGCCCGCCTTGACCGAGGTGGGGAATCGCCGCCTGGCTGGTCAAAACCACGCCTCGAATATTCACATTCAACATCGCATCGAGGTCTTCCAGTTTGATATCCGCGATCATTCCGCTGCGACCAATACCGGCGTTATTGACTAAAATATCCAATCCTCCCAAGGCGGCCACTGTCTGCTCGACTGAATTTTTCACAGCGGCTGGGTCAGCGCTGTCTGCAGCAATCGCGATCGCTTTACCGCCTGCTTCTTCGATCTCGCGCACGACCTGCTGGGCCTTTTCCTCGGAACGTTCATAGGTGATCACCACACTCGCTCCTTCCGCGGCCAACGCTTTGGCAATACCAGCCCCGATTCCGCGACTCCCACCAGTTACCAAGGCCCGTTTTCCATCTAAGATTTTCATGATTGATGTATGAAATAATGGCGACAGCCAAACTACGTCAACTTCACAAATTTAAACCGGAACTTATACAAAAGAAACTATGGCTCCATTGGATCGATGCCCTCATATGCTGCTTGAAGTGCGGCAATGTTTAACTTTTTCATTTCCAACATGGCACTCATCGCACGGTCGGATTTTTCCCGATCCGGCCCAGTAACCAATTCGGGTAAAATCGATGGCACGATTTGCCAAGTCACCCCAAAGCGATCTTTCAACCAACCGCATTGTTGGGACTCCTCCGGTCCGCCATCACTCAGCTGATCCCAGAAATAGTCCACTTCAGCCTGATCCGCACAGTCGACCATGAATGAAATCGCTTCGGTTAAGGTAAACAGCGGACCACCGTTCAAAGCCGTGAAGGTTTGCCCTTCCAGCTCGAACTCGATCGTCATGACGGACCCTGCCTCCCTACCATGAATTTCTTTGCCTACATCGCTATAGTAAGTCCTCCGGACAATTCGTGAGTTTTTGAAGATCGAAACGTAAAACTCAGCCGCCTGTTCAGCTTCAGAATCAAACCAAAGACACGGTGTGATTTTAGCAGAGATCGCCATGACTCCGATTCCGTTTGAGTTTTATGATTCGCAGCATCCTTCCCCACACTGCGCGTTTGCAGCTGCAGTGGCGATTTCCTCCTGAGTCAGATTTTTCACCCGGGTTCCCATCGACCATGAATGGCCCCATGCATCTTCCACCATGCCATAGCGGTCACCCCAGAACATTTCAGTCACAGGCATCTTCGGCTGAGCACCTGCGGCCACTGCTTGAGCGAATAGCGCATCGGCATCCGGCACCTGCAAATGAATCGTCACGGAAGTCCCGCCACGTGCCTTCGGTCCCAAACAATTCCAGTCTGGCATTTCATCCACGAGCATCAGCATCGAGTTCCCGATGCGAATCCCGGCGTTCATGATTTTGCCGTCCGGGGTTTCCAATCGGGTCAATTCCACCGCGCCGAATGCCTTTTGATAAAAATCGATCGCTGCCGCAGCACCAGCACAAACAAGGTGTGGAGTGACCGTGTTCATTTCAGCTGGAACTGGCTCAACGGAGGAGGAATCACAAGTTGGGGAAACAGGAGTAGTCATCGTAGGGAGTGGTTATTCGGGGCATTCATTGCCCGATATCCCTACTACGAATGAAATCAGGTTTCCAGGACAACTGATTCAGAAAATGGTCACATTTCCCTGATATTCATTTCTCAATAAACCGGCCATCGAACACAAAATAGCGCCGTCTGCCATCAGAATCCCCGAGTTTGAACGTGCTCATCGCCCCTTTCGGAAAATTCACAAATTCGGTGGTGCGCCATCCTTCGATCGTCACCTCGGTCTTGACCTGCCCCTCGTTTTCTTCCTTTCCGGGTGTAACTGTCAGTTTCGGATAAACCGGCCAGAGCTTGGTGGATTTTCCGCTTGGGACATCGATTGGCTCCAGATCGGTCCACTTGACCGATGAGTTGGTTTTTTGGGATTCGCGCCAAAGCTTCCATAGTAGAACTTGAGGCAGAGCACGTCCAAAGGGCTCGGAATTGTCCGTCCAATACCGAAACGTTTCGCCTTCAACTTGAAAATCATGATCCGGCATCTCGATGACGGCTCCCGTGTACCGCACGATGCGCTCACGCGGTGGATCAACCGAAATTAGATCACGAAATTGAGACTAATCACCGGGAAGTCCCAATACTCCATTATAATGAGGACTCGCCGAGTCCGGTGATTGAAAGTCAGGGATTGGAAGCCCCGCAAAATTGATTGCGTTAACTGTAACCAGGGCTGATAGATGCTTACCTTTCTCAACACTTGCGAACGGAACTACGATAGTGCTCTCGCTCGACATCACCCGCTGCTTCACCTCCGCCAGATTTATTACCAAATCACCTTTAAACAGATAGTCGGCCGGGACTTCATCGATTTCAAATTTTTCATCATAAATTTTATTTTCATCGTATAAGTCTGGAAGATAGGTATGTTTCAGACGAAAATCCAACATCACATCCTTGCCTCCGCCTCTCCTAAAAAAGGTTGCTAGCCAACCGAGCTTGATTTGCGTAGCTTCGTGTTTCTTCGAAACGACAGTCACCTCTCGATAGATTTCAGTATTCGCTCTTTGTCCGCTGCGTAAGGTAATATGCGGGAATTTCATCACGCGAGACTCACTTGCTAGAGACAAGCGTCGCAATAGGTCATTTTTTTCGTCTTTACTCAACATTCGTCCGCTCTCTGGTAAAGGATCTTGTGTGGCGACGACCATCAGATCAACGGACGCGAGCGTTCGGTCATATACTTCAAGCTGATCGCTTTCTAGTTGGTCAGGGGGAGTAGATTCTTCTAATACTTCTACAATCTCCCCATCTGCTTTCCCGAACGCTATTGAAGGTGACGATTTGACCGTTGCCAATTCACATCCCGTGAAAGCGATCAACGTAGTCGTTAATAACAAAGCGCAACTCACCATTGCCTTAAACGACAAGGAAGCGTTCGCCACCGGTTGATTTTTCATCAAATACTTAAGTCTCATCTTCATTTCCCTGAGTTTTCCTTTACGTGCCATCGAAATCGATCCACCAATCCAAGTTTGAGATTGCTCCAATAAATCTAGTAGGAAGTTGCCATAGCGATGCCGTTCGCTCGCTGATCCGACTGCACGTGCATCGCAAACCCGCTCACGATCCGCTGCCCAAGATAAGCTGAGCAGATGCACTACCGGATTCCACCAAAGCAGTGCCTTTGCCAAAGATAGTAGCACCGCCACTCTGGAGTCACCGGCGTGCAAATGCTCTGCCTCGTGCTTGATCGCCCACGTGCGATGCAAATTCTCGGACGATTCTAACAGCCAGGTCGGGATCACTATTTTCGGCTTATAAAATCCCACCACGCAAGGGCTCACCACCTCTGTAGAAATCCGAAACTGATCGCGTCTTAAATCGCCGCGTTTCAATGTTTCCCATTCCCCATCAACGACCTCGCGCGTCGACGAAGCCCAACGAACCACCATCGCTTGACGAATGGAAATCCACACCAGTCCCATCACGCTCCCAGCGATCCAGACGAAACCGGCAGTCGAGAGAAGATCGATTTGATTCGCTTCTGGAATCGACGGTGAAATCATTTCTGTCCGTTCGGCTGGAACCTCAGACGGAGCCTTGCGTTCGAGATGAATGGTCCAATCCGGTAGCGGCGATTCAGTTGGCACGAATTCCCCCATTGATGTTGCTTGAGCGGATTCTTCCGATCCAGCAGGCAATTTAGAATGACCAGAACCCAGCCGCATTGCCGAAATCCACGGCAATACGCAAATGGCACCGATGCCAACTGCCGCGACATACGCCCGCTTCGCGGGATCACGCATTAATCTGCAAGCCATCCAGACTAGAGCTGATAGCAATGCCGTGTGCAGCGCAAAGTTCAGCCAGAATGCCGGAAATTCATAAATGATCGAATTCATAACACTGCAAGAGTTAGACATACCTATTCTTCAACCCCTTCAAATCTCACAGCAATAACCTTGAAGTTATCACCAGCCCCATCAAACAAACGCACAAGGAATACATAATTTTTTCCATAAACAGTTTCAACCAAGTCTCCTTCATCGTCCGCCGAATCACTTAATTCCAGCGCACAAAACACATTCGTCCATTTGGACAATTTCACGGAAAAGTTTGGAAATTTATTCCATGGCTGTGCCTTTACCCCAGAATCCACTTCAACAGTCTTCAGTTCAATCGGCGCAAAGCTCGGATTTTTTTCCTTACATTTCGCCTTAATCGTTTCGAACTGATCTGCACTGAAGAAACCTACAATTTCGGGTCTACGATAAAAATTTTTTCCTACAGCCGATTGATCTCCACCGTAATTGCTCGGAAGATCCGTGGAATCGAAAAACTCCCCGGAAACGCGGATCTTTCCAGGAATCGTTCGATCCGCAGCTCCAGAATGATCAGCTGCCTTCAGGGTCATGAGCGCGGTTACATATTTACCCTCTTCCTTCTGATTAAATTGAACAACTGCCGTCTCCCCATTCACCATCTCATAACCACTCAACTTGGCCATATTAACAACCAAACCACCATGATAATGGTAATCTTCTGGCAGTTTTTTCGGATTTCCAAAATCATATAGATCAGACAAGTAAGTGTGACGGGATTCGATCTCTAATATCGCTTCATCTCCATGATTTACGGCCCTAACCTCAGTATGCCAACCAAGCAGATCAACGTTATAGTCATCACCTTCGACACCCCATATTAACTCACGACTGATTTCGATCGTCGCCTTTTCCCCACTGCGCATGGTGACAGTTGGAGCCACGATAATCTCGTTTTCTGGCAGCGCTTTTAATCGGGTCATGAGAAGCGCTAGCTCTTTTTCATTCAAAGACTGTCCGGCTTCAGGAATTGGATCTTTAGTGGCAACCAGTTTCATCGCGAAATAGAGCTGAGGCAGCATCAAGGACCTTTCTTCGACCATTTTCGTCTCTGCCGGTGGCGCGGCTTCGCTTATCACCGAATCGATAGTCGGAGCCTCTACGACTCCGTCTTCTGGCATATCGTTTGCATCCGCCCATGCAATTCCCGCACAGGACATTGCGAGCCCGCTCGAGATTGCGATTGCAACTGTTGCCGCTTTGAAGATTGCCGTCATTTGGACGACCGGTTGTCTGTTCACCAATGAAATAAGCCGCCGCTTCATTCTCCGAAACTCCCCGGGTGTCGCCATCAGAACAGCGCCGTTGACCGAACAGGACAAGGTCTCGGATAATTCTAGTAGAAAGTTGCCATAGCCTCGACGGTCCTCATCCCGCGCCGTCGCGCTGGCATCGCAGGCACACTCCCGTTCGCTTGCCCAAGTTCTGCAAAGCAGATGGACCATTGGATTCCACCACACGATCGCCTTAGCACAGGATAAAAGCACTGCGACCCGCGAATCGCCGCATCGTAGATGCTCCGCCTCATGACGGATTGCCCAATCCAGCTTGGTATCATCACGGAGTTCGAGCAAATGCTTTGGAAGCACGATCCTTGGTCTGAAAAAACCGACCACACAGGGGCTAACCGCCGCAGTCGTTACACGGAATTGCCTCGGCTTCAAACCGTGATGCCGGATTTGCCTCCATTCCTCATGGTCCACTGCTTGAGTCATTCCAAACCAACGGAATACCCGCGCCTGGCGGATCGAAATCCCTAACAATCCCAGCAACATTCCGCTAAACCAAATCACGGCAACCACAGCCCATGGATCGACCTTTTGCTGCTGACCGCGCGCGGGGGACTCAGGTATCCTCACGGGCGTCTGTGAGAATTCTTGAGCGGCACGCTCTATCCGAATCGTCCATTCGGGAATCACTGAACTCGAAGGTATCGCCTTCGAGTTCACAGACTCCGAAAGCACAGCCTCCGATACCGGAGTTGAAATTTGCGGATTCAACCGCATCGCTGAGATCCACGGCAAGACACCAATGGCACCGATACCGACTGCCGCGACAAACGCCCGCTTCGCGGGATCACGCAACAGAAGGCATGCCAGCCCAGCTATCACTGAAAGCAAAGCGCTGTGCAGCGCGAAGTTTAGCCAAAACTCCGGAATCTCGTTCAGGAGTGACTTCATTTTTCACCACCTTTCTTTTCCTCCAGCAGTTTCCGCAATTCGCTGATCTCGTTTTTGGAAAATCCACCATCCTCCACCAAGCAACGCATCATCGATAGGGCGGAACCTCCGAACATGCGCTGCTTCAATTCTTTCAAAATCCGGCCGCGACCCCGTTTCTCAGAAACCAAAGCCCGATACTGAATCGACCGTCCTCCCCCCTCACGCGCGATCCAGCCCTTGGCTTCCAATCGCGATAACTGGGTCTGCAAGGTGTTGCGCGTGATCGGTTCGTCGCGATCCGCATTGACCAGGCCCAACAAATCCGAAGCGGCTACAGGCTGCTTTTTCCAAATCCGGTCCATCAAGGCCTGCTCCGCTGGCGACAAGGCTGGTAAATTTCGATCGCTCATACCCGCCTTTTTGACGACATCCGTCGGCATGTCAATCCACAAAGACGACAAATGTCGTCGTTTGATTTTTTATCCAATCATCGTGAACTTGCTGAACGCTCGGAAAAATCATCCACTCACCGCATTCCCCAACCTAACATGAAGTCGTTTCTCAAACTCATCGGTGCTGCTTGCCTGGGTTTGGCAGCGCTATTGGTTTATATCAAACTTCGAAACGGAACGGACGATGAGATTCACGCAATCTATCAGGATCCATCCAAACCAACCAGGTCACTGAAAAGCACCATGGGTGATCTTTCATTGGCAACCTGGATACGGTCGAAATATCTCCATTTGCAGATAACGGGCGAAGTCAAAGAGCCTGGAGCCATCAGTGTTTCACCTAAGACCACACTCTCTGATTTAATTGACCGAGTCGGCGGACCCACAGCATTGGGAGATATTCAACATACTCAACTTACGCGAGATGGCATAACGAATATCTATGATCTCAGTCGGGCAGAATCGGCCAACTTACCTTTGATGACCGACGATTCGATCAACATTCCGCCACTGTCTGCGATGTCGAATTGATCCAAATATTCACTTTGGATTAATTTACTATTCACACATCGGAAATTTACCTACAGAATGGCTGCAGCCTAGTGCGAGCGCAGCGGCAATAAGGATCCGGGGGGAGCCGAGTTGTTCCGCAAGTTGGTATTCTAGGCAAATATTTGGCGCGGGTCTGGAAACGGATCCGCGCCTTTTAGTTGGCGGTCAGCATCTCAATCAAATGGAGTTGGCCTTGCTCGTGCTTGCTGCGGGCGATGGTCGCACTCCTTGGTATCCTGTTGTTTCTGGCAATCGCTTATTTCGCGTGTGACAACCGGAAGGCGATCAACTGGCGAACTGTCGGAGTGGCTCTAGCACTTCAAATCGGGATCGGCGCCTTCGTTTTCGGAGTTCCGCAGGGGCGATCCATCCTGGAACTGGTGAGCGATCGCGTTTCCGATACCATCGGTGCCGGAAAAGCGGGCGTTGATTTCCTGTTCGGACCGTTAAGCCAGGACGGGAGCACGAGCCTCGGATTCATCTTCGCTTTTCGGGTGCTGCCGATGATCATCTTTTTCTCATCACTCATCGCCGTGTTGTATCACCTCGGCATCATGCAAAAGGTGATCCTCATTTTGGGCGGAGGACTGCGCGCGGTGCTGAAAACCAGTCGCGCCGAATCCATGTCTGCCGCTGCAAATATTTTCGTCGGCCAGACCGAAGCTCCGCTCATCGTGAAGCCCTACATTTCGCGAATGACTCAATCCGAGTTATTTGCGGTGATGGTTGGAGGTCTTGCGAGCATTGCTGGATCGGTGCTCGCCAGTTACGCAGCCATAGGCGTGGACATGAAATTCCTGATTTCCGCATCCTTCATGGCGGCACCAGGCGGCCTGCTTTATGCCAAACTGATGAAGCCGGAGGTCGACAAGCCCCGCGAATCCCGACTCGACTTCGCGGAAGGCGACGAAAAACCGGCAAATGTGGTCGACGCAGCCGCCCTCGGTGCAGCAAGCGGACTGAAGCTGGCATTGAACGTCGGGGCGATGCTGTTGGCCTTCGTCGGACTGATCGCGTTGATTAACCTGCTGCTCGGCGGCATCGGAAACTGGATTCACCACCCCAGCCTGAGCTTGCAGGAGATCTTCGGATTTGTGTTTTCGCCGGTAGCGTGGGCGACGGGCATTCCATGGTCTGAAGCCTCACAAGGTGGCACCTTGATCGGACAGAAACTCGCTCTGAACGAATTCGTCGCCTATTTCGAATTCATTCAGTATAAGTCAGCCTTGACTCCAAAATCGCAGGCAATCTGCTCCGTCGCGCTTTGCGGATTCGCCAACCTTTCATCGATCGCCATCCTGCTGGGCGGGCTCGGCAGCATGGCTCCCAACCGGCGCGCCGACATCGCACGGCTCGGGATGAAAGCCGTGCTCGCCGGCACGTTGTCGAATCTCACCAGCGCCGCCATCGTTGGATTTTTCATTTCCTGAAACCCTCACAAGGGCCGTGCGTAGGTATCGCACCGGTTATGCCAGCCTGGCAGCCACTTCGCTTCCGCGCGTGCAGGTGGCGAATTGGAAACCCGGCGGGACAGAACCCGCTTGGCAGAGGCCGCGAATTCAGCCGCAGCAGCTGGCCCAGCCGATACCTCATGCATGCCACCGAGCACCTGCATCAGTCCCCAGCCCTGACCGTTGTAGCGCTCGGAAGTTTGCGTTCCGTCGCCCTTGAAATTCACATAATCGATCAACGCATAAGTCCCCTGCGGTGTGGTCGCGACCTTGTGGTAATTGCCCGAAATCTTCGCCCGCTCGCTCGCCGGTGCCGCCGACAGGATCTTCGGCAATGCGGCGCGCGATCTGGAAATGATGAAATCCGTCTGAAGCTCCACATTGGCAGCCAGCCAGTTACGCAACCCCGTCATGCGACCGCTGTTAAATTCCGCCTGAAACGCCGCGCGGGTTTTCCAAGGCGCATTGCGTTCCATCGCGATTGGTGGAGGATTCGCTCCGTGGCTTTTGGCAAATGCGATGAACAAGGGCCAGCTCTGCTCAAACCGACCGTTGAACCCGGCGGGATACCAGATGAAATGGCCTATCCCCAGCGAAGGGAATTCCTCGCCGCTATTCCATGCGGTCAAACCAGCGACGGTGCCGCCACTTTCATTCTGCCAGATCTTGCGACCGATCGCGGCTTTTTGGGTCGCCGAAAGCTGGCTAGCAGCCACAGGCGCAGAAGTGGGCGGCCCTCCCGGAGCACAGGCGCTCAAGGCGAGAATGAGGGCGAAACACGGCAGGATGGTAGCTTGCATGACTCCTAAAATAACGCCACTCTGCGCCGAACGACAAGTTTTGCTAAACAAGTCACCCATCTTCCATCCATGAGCCGTATTCCTTGGGAAAAAGTTCTCGCAGTCACTCCGTTTGATATTTTCAAGCTGTTCCTGACCGCCGCCATTATCCTGTTCGTCAACAAGATCCAGATCTTCAACGATCGACTATCCGCCTTGCTGATCGCCCTCCCCCTCACCTCGGTGTTGGCCATGATCTGGATGCACCACGGAGGTCAATCGTCCGAGCGCATCGCCAACCATGCCGGAGGCACCTTCTGGTTTGTCCTGCCGACCTTGCCGATGTTTCTAATCATGCCATGGATGTTGCGCCACGGTTGGACTTTCTGGCCCACCCTTCTGGCCAACTGCCTGCTCACCGCAGGCTTTTTCTGGCTCACCGTGTTCGTACTCAGACGGTTTGGCATCGACTTGATGCCGAAATAATCGTCCTCTTTGCGGCAGCAATCTCACACTCCTCACCAGTTTACGCTTGCCAAGCAAGCCATGAACTGCTTTGACCACCGGTCCGGTCACCACCGAACACCCCAAACTTGCACTTTGTTTTGAGCGAAAAAGTCCCGCCCATGCTCCCTGATAACGTTATCCCGTTCGAGCAGGCGCGTCCCACTTCGCGATTTCCCGGCTCTCCCATGAAAAGCGATCTTGTCGAAAAGGCTTCTGATATTGTCCCCGATCCACTCGTACTGGTCAATCTGGTCTCCCAGCGTGTCAGACAATTGAACAGCGGTCGTTCGCCCTTGATCCCAACCCGCCCAAGCATGGGCGTGGCTGATATTGCCCTCACTGAAATCATCGAAGGCAAAATCAAGCTGATCGAAAAGAGCGCTCCTTGAGTTCGCGACCCTTTCCTGACCCATCCCGATCCCCATGAGCTCGGAAATCGCAACCAACCGCAAGGCCGGCCGCGATTTCCATATCTTGGAGAAATACGAGGCCGGGCTGGAACTCAAAGGCACCGAGGTCAAATCGATCCGTGCCGGGAAAATCAATGTTTCCGATGCCTTCGCCCGCGTCGAAAACAACCAACTTTTTTTGTACGGTTGTGACATCCAACCCTGGCTGACCGCTGGTGATTGGTACAACCATGCTCCAAAACGCCCACGGCGTTTGCTCCTGCACAAACGGGAAATCCTGAAACTGGCATCCGCCACCGCGATCAAAGGCTGCACCCTGCCGCTTTTGCGCATGTATTGGAAGAACCGCCGGGTGAAGGTCGAGATCGGCGTTGGCAAAGGCAAGACCCACTCGGATCAACGCCAGGACCTGAAGGAAAAGGTCGAACTGCGCGAGGCTCAGCGCGAAATGGCCCGCTTCAACCAGCGGATGTAATTTCCCAACACCCCAGCCTGCTGGCTAGGGTTCTTCCACCGGCACAGCTTTCGGCGGGATGGTCGGCGATTCCTCTTCCTCCACTGGTGTCGCACGCGGCGGCACTGTATCTGGGTCTTCCACAGGTTGAGCTTTCGGCGGAACTGGCTCAGACTCCGGAGCAGCGGGATTGACTTGATTTTCCTCAACCGGAACGGCTCGTGGTGGGACCGGCTCTTTGATGACCTGTCGGTCAGGGTAGGTCTTGTTCGGCTTGACCAAAATCGCCTTGGGCGGAGTTTCAGGCTGCGGCTCAGGTGCCTGGCTCACTTCTGTCTCTGGAGTTGGCGTCGGTTCGATTTTCACCTCCGGCGGTGGGGCGTTTTTTCGCATGCGGATTTCCACCCGCCGATTCGGCGCCTGCTGATCCACATCCCCTCCCGTCACCAGCGGACTGGCCTTGCCAAATCCTCGGGTAATGATCCGGTCACCTTTCATCCGCAGTGATTTCACGAGGTAATTTTTCACCGCATCCGCCCGCTTTTTCGACAACTCCAGATTGTAGGAATCACTACCCACCAAGTCGGTGTAGCCCTCGATCCAGCAATAAAGATCCGGATTCAAATCGATCAACATTCCCAGCTTCATCAGCCCAACCTTAGCGCTTTCCCGCAATTCGGAACTGTTGAATTCGAACAGCAAATCACTCGGCAACATGGTTTTCTTCCCGACCAACTCATTGGCCGGCAATCCAAGGAGATCATCCAACGAAGCCAGGCCATCCAGAGTGCCCTTTTCCACTTTGCCGTTCGCCCCCTTTTTCAGCAGTTCATCCGTGTAACCACTTAGCTGTAAATCATCTGCCTGTATCGATCCCGGATCAATCGTCACCTGACCGATGGCTCCAGGAATCAAAGTGTCCTCCATTTTACCCAGCTCGGGCAGATTCGAGTCGAGATCCATTCCGGAGGAAATATCGATGGATGGCGCGTCCGGAGATCCAGATGCGGCAACCGGGTCCGCCATCTCGATAGCGAACTTCTCCTGCTCCACATCAGGACGCATTTCCAGCTCCTGATCCTTCGGCAAGGCTTGCAGAATATCGACATCCTCGAGCATCGAAGTCATGTCCGGCTTCGGAATTTCCACCTCTTTCGTCGGCGGAAGACTCGGGAAATCCCGTGGTGTCTCCTCCACATTCTGGACGATCACCGGCCCGGTTTCCAAATCGGTGGAATCCTGGATCCCCAGGGCGATCTGGATCCGATCGAGCGCAAAAAAGACCAACACATGCAGCAGCAGCGAGAGAATCATCGCCACCGCCGCCCACCAACCCAAGCGGCTCGGCTCGCGTGACCGACCGTGGGTCTCGCGCAGCACATTTTCCCATGTGTTGTTTCTTGCCACATCGGCACTATACGCGCTGCAAACAGACTGGCAATGCCGCGAATCATGTGCTAGATCGCATCGGCGATTTCCTAGAATGCCAGTTGAAACCTCACCTTATACGACATCATGGCTGCTAAAAAAACTGCGAAGAAAGCCGCGAAGAAAACGGCAAAAAAAGCCGCTTCCACCACCAAGGCCGTAAAAACCGCAAAAAAAGCGGCCAAGAAGGCGACAGCAAAAGCCGCACCGGTAAAAAAGCCAACTCCTCCTTCACCCGATGAAATCGCGAAGGCGGCCTATCTAAACTACCGTCGACGTGTCGAACTCGGCCTACCCGGCGATAGCGATGGGGATTGGCTCGAAGCCGCAAGCCAGCTTTCCAAGGAATCTTGAAATTCCCGACCGTTCCCGCTTGGACGAATGGGCATCGGAGGGCACAGTCGCCTGCGTGAACTCCTGCTCATCAATCGGTATTGGCTTGGCTGGATTCGGGACCGTCGGTTCCGGAGTCTGGAATACCCTGCAGCGCAATGGCGACCTCATCACCGGCCGCACCGGTGGAAATGTGGTCATGCACATCGCTAAAATCCTCGTTCGCGATCTTGCAAAAACTCGCAGCACCACCACCGATGCCCCGGCGGAAATGTTCACCACCGACTGGCACGCGCTGGTCAGTGACCCAGCAGTCGACATCGTGGTCGAGCTGATCGGCGGCACCACCGACGCTTTCGACATCGTCGCCGCCGCCCTTCGGGCGAAAAAACCGGTCGTCACTGGCAACAAAGCTCTCTTGGCCGAGCGCGGGCCGGAATTGTTCGCCATTTCCCGGGAAACCGACACACCGATCCATTTCGAGGCTGCGGTGGCCGGCGGCATTCCGATCATCCATGCGGTGCAGGCCTCGTTCATTGGCAATCGCATCAAATCCTTTTCCGGAATCATCAATGGCACGTCGAATTACATCCTCGGCCGTATGACCGATGCCGGGCTGAGCTTTGCAGCAGCCTTGCAGGAAGCGCAAAACCTTGGCTACGCCGAGGCCGATCCCGCATTGGACGTGAACGGCTGGGACGCGGCGCACAAAGCGATTTTGTTGGCCGCGCTGGCCTACGGTTTCACCGTCGATCCGGAAAAAATCCATGTTTCAGGGATCGAGCAAGTGCGCCCGACCGACATCACCTTCGCCAAAAACCTCGGTTACGTGGTGAAGCTGCTGGCGGTGATCCGGGAACATCCAAGCGGCGCGGTCGAGCTGCGCGTTCAGCCTTCTTTCATCCCGCAAGCCCACATCCTTGCCTCGGTCCACGGCGTGTTCAACGCCATCGCCGTCCACGGCGACGCGGCCGGAGAGTCCTTGTTTTACGGTCGCGGCGCAGGCCAGGACCCAACCGCTTCGTCAGTCGTGGCAGACTTGGTCGAGGCTGCCCGCACGCTGCGACAGCCCAGTGGCCACCGCGGATTCCTGCCCTATCAGGAATCGGGCGAACTGTTGCCAGTGGAAGAAACTTCGACGCCGTATTACGTGCGATTCGATGTCACCGACCGCCCTGGTGTGGTCGCGGAAATCGCGCGAATCCTGGCCGACCACGGCATCGGGATTTCGGGAACTCACTCGCCGGTGAATCCATCCAACCCGGATGCCGATTTCGTCGACATGGTGTTTCTGCTCCACACCTGCACTTTCGGCAAATTGCAAGGCGCGCTGCACGCCGTCGAGGAACTCGATTGCGTGAACAGCACGCCGGTGGTTTTCAGAATTGAGAGCCTCGCTTAAGCTTCCGGCTCGGACACTACCACTTCTGGCTGCTCAACGGGCGGCCAGGTGATGACTTTGGTCTTCGCCCATTGGTCACCCAAGCGGCGGAGGCCGATCGCTTCGTTTTTGTTGATCAAAAGCACGATCAGCTCGACCCATGAGAAAAACCAAACGCAGAGGGATGCATTGCGAATCGCCCCTGCCTTCCAGTTGCCGGAAAGGCTCTCGCCTTCTTCGGTGACCGCTTTGGTTTTAACAGCCTTTTTGCCAATACTCTGGCCATCAAGGAACGGCAGCGAATCTTTCACCAGGACATAACCTACCGAAAGCAGGAACCCAAGCGCACCACTGAACCTGCCAAAGACCGCGAAGATCAAAATGGCAATCACCATATCGATGACCCCGCCAACAACCCGGCTACCCAAGGTCGCCTCACCAATCCGAGGCACGATTTCCTCTTCAGGTTCAGCCTTGGCAGGAGACGGAGCCATGGATGGATCCCCCTTTGGCGGTGGCGGCGGTGGAGGTGCTTCTCCGGGCGATGGGTGATTGATCGACACTGGCGGCAGCGATGGCGCGGGCACCTTCGGCAGAGAAGGCGGCGGCATGCTTGGCTTAGGCAGCGATGGCTTCGGTTGATCGTTGGTCGGTTCAGAATCGGAATCCATAGTTCAATATCGGAATGCTCTCAGTCCAAACACATTTCGCCGGGATGACGATCCAAAATCGATTTTCCGGTGAATTGCTGCAATTCGCCCGATCGGCGCACCACCTCTTCACTTGCTTGTTGCGCCCGCAACTCTGAGTCTGCCGCTGTTCATGTCGCTCATCTCCGCCACCGAAATTCGCCTCGCCTACAGTTATCAAACCTTGCTGGACGGCGTCACGCTCGCTGTCGCCGCCGGCGAAAAGGTCGGATTGGTCGGCCGGAACGGCTGCGGCAAAACCTCGCTGCTGAAAATCCTGACCGGCGAACAAAATGCGGACTCGGGTGATATTTCGCTGCGGCGCGGCATTCGCATCGGCTACCTGCCCCAGGAATTCGAGCTCGATCCCTCGCTGACCGTGCAGGAAAACATCGCCGCAGGAGCAGCTGACATCGTCGAAGCCATCCGGCGCTACGAAGCGGGCGAAGGCACGGAAATCGAGCTCGCGGAAGTGCTGCATTTCATCGATCACACCGATGGCTGGAATCTCGATGCGCGCATCAAAGCCGCCGCGACGGCCCTCGGCACTCCGCCGCTCGATGCACCGGTCGGCCCGCTCTCGGGTGGAGAAAAACGCCGCGTCGCCCTGTGCCGCGCGCTCGCCTGCCAGCCGGATCTGCTTTTGCTCGACGAGCCGACCAACCACCTTGATGCGGAATCGATCCGCTGGCTCGAGGATTATCTCAAAGGCTTCGGCGGCGCGGTGATCTTCGTCACTCACGATCGGTATTTCCTCGACGTCATCGCCACCCGCATCATCGAGATCGATCAGGGCAAAGCGTTTTCCCACCCCGGAAACTACACCGCCTACCTGGAATCAAAAGCGATTCGGGCGCAGATCGCCGAACAAACCGAACGCCGCCGCCAGCGGTTTTTGCGCACCGAGCTGGAATGGGTGCGCTCCGGGGTCAAAGCGCGCGGCACCAAATCGCGGCATCGATTGGACCAGTTTTACGAAGTCGAGGGCATCGAAGCCCCGCCGGAAGAGCGCGAGATGGACCTGCTCATCCCGCCGCCGCCGGACCTCGGCAACGTCGTGGTGGAACTGGAAGACGCCGGCATCAACGTCGGCGATGAACGGTCGCCGCGCTGGTTGTTTCGTCATCTGACGCTCAGTCTGCGCCCGGGCCAATGCACCGGCATCATCGGTCGTAATGGCGTCGGCAAGACGACCTTGCTCAAACTTTGCCTTGGCCAGATTACTCCGAGCGAAGGCACGGCCGTCGTTGGAAAACGGGTCAAGGTCAACTACATCGACCAGACGCGGATGCAACTCGATGGAACCGGCTCGCTGCTCGACGAAATTTCCGACGGCAACGAAAAGGTCCAGTTCGGCGATCAAACGCTGGGTGCCCGCGCCTACCTGCGGCGGTTTCTTTTCAACGATCAACGCATCAACGAACGGGTCGATCTCATGTCCGGCGGCGAGCGCGCGCGCTTGATGTTGGCGAAGGTTTTGAAAAACGGCGGCAACGTGATTGTCCTCGACGAGCCGACCAACGACCTCGATTTGCCATCGCTGCGGATGCTGGAGGAAGCGCTCGCTGACTATGATGGTTCTGTGATCGTCGTCTCCCACGATCGGTATTTCCTCGATCGGATTTGCGACCAGATCATTGCCTTTGAAGACGACGGCGTAGTGTTGCAGGAAGGAAATTACTCCTACTATTTGGAAAAACGCCAATCGCGCGAAGCGGCGGCGAAAGCGCAGGCGTTGGCGTGGAGCAAGAAGGCGAATCCAGCGCCCGCCCGGCCTGCCAAAAACAAGCCCCGCAAGTTGACCTTCAAAGAGCGGGCTGAACTTGAGACCATGGAGGAATCCATCCTCGCAACTGAAGAGGAAGTTTCCGAGCTCGAAACCAAGCTCAACGACCCCGCGTTCCAAGCTGCGAATTTCAACGAAATCCCGGTCATGGTGGAAAAGCTCGAAGCCGCCAAAACCCACGTCACCGGTCTTTATGCCCGTTGGGAAGAGCTGGAAGCCATTCGCGCGGAAAATCCGGAGTAAGTCGAACGACAGGACCGCGTTAGGTTTCGCCCTTACAGGGCTCAATATCATTGGTGACACCAATCCCAGGGCCATGCCCTGGGCTATTTCATCCTGCCCCGATGGGGCATCCCGTAGTCCATGATTCCATGCAAACGGGCATCATTGGAAAAGTAAACGGGCCGCCAAATTTCACATCCTCGGGTCACAACGCCCAAACCCGCCAAACCCGCCAAACCCGCCAAACCCGCCAAACCCGCCAAACCCGCCAAACCCGCCAAACCCGCCAAACCCGCCAAACCCACCAAACCCACCAAACCCACCAAACCCACCAAACCCACCAAACCCACCAAACCCACCAAACCCACCAAACCCACCAAACCCACCAAA
>NZ_JAENIJ010000149.1 GCF_016595435.1 Luteolibacter pohnpeiensis | reverse complement strand
CCAGTGATGACGTTGAGGATTTCGAGCTGGCCCTTGCTTTCGCGAAACTCGGCATCAGCGAGCGGGACGTTTTCGGCGACGGCTCCGGAGAGGTAGCGGAAGTTGCCGAGGGTAAGGCCGTGCTCCTTGATCAGAACGCGGGCGAACTTGGTTTCGGTTTGCTTGGTGGATTTGGTCTTTTCGTTGTCGGACATCTGCTTGATGAGTTGAGCTGAGGATTCGGCGGACATGAACTTGTCAGGATGGGATTCGGGGCGCGTCCAAAGTCATCACGGAGGCGGCGAGGTGCTTGTCGCCAGCCTTGGCGGACTCATGCGAAATGGCCTTGGTGTTGATCCACACGACGCCATTGGACGGGACATTCTCCGGCCACCAGCCGTGGATGTGATCCTTCAGCGCCTGCATGACGCTGTCGCGAGTGGTGGCTTCGTTCGCGGTGAGCAAACGTGAGGAAAAATAAGTGATGGTATAGGCTCCGTGGTAGAGCGCGGCCTTGGTCTTGCTGGTGTTTTTCTCCTCTTCCAGCTTCACCAGAATATGACTGCCGCGCAGGTTCGCGAGCTTGGCCGAAAATGCGCTGGTGAGCGTGTCGTCCCAAACCGTAACGCGACCCTTCATCGCCGGGATCTTCTTTTCGATCCGCTCAGCGATGGCAAAGGCGATGGTATGAAGTGGATAGCTCATGGTTAGAAATCGAGTAAGGGTTGCCCGCCGTAACGAACCGAGCTGCTGGCGGACGGCGGTTCCGCAATCGCGAAGGCTTTCGGGTCCATCCCGGAA
>NZ_JAENIJ010000148.1 GCF_016595435.1 Luteolibacter pohnpeiensis | reverse complement strand
TCTTCCTGATCTGAGTCCGTCGCCCAACCGCTCGGATAGCCGAAATAGCGCGCCATCAGTGGCTTGGTTGCCCGGGGTTTCAAAGTGCCATCCTTGAGCCGCTGCCAGCGAATCTCCGACACCGAGTGCCCGAAGTAGTAACCCATCGCCAGAGCTTTGATAGTCCCCTCGAAACCGTTTTCGCGCCGGGTAACATCCGGCTTCATCGTCCACATCAGGTTCTCGACTTCCTTTGCCAGCTTCTCGGCTCCCGCTGTAGGTTTTTCGCCACGACGGGCAAAGGCATGCACCTTCCACGGCGCGATCGACACCAGCCGGGCAATCTCGTTGATGTTCTTCTGCAGCTTCGGCCAGGTGTCGACCATGGCGATGAATAGCAACTGCTGATGCACTAAGTCGCCATTGAGAGCCGAGGCCAACGTCATCCGCACATGCGCGGGCACTTGATCGCGTTCAAAGTATTCCAACATCCTGTCCTGCGACCGCGGCACTTGATAAGGAGAAGTCAGCACATCGAGCCGTTTCCTCGCCTGGCTAACGTCAATGCCGCCCGGAGATGCGTCTGCCGCCTGAATAAGCGAATCAGGATAGGGTGGAAGAGCAGTGCCAACAGGCCGGATTTCATTCATGCCGCCACCTTGTGCTTTTACTGCACACCCTCAACGGCCGCCAGTGGTCCCGATAACGTCACCAGAAGACATTCAACCTAAGTCACTTCTCTGCAGATCATTACGAAATTATTCAATTTGACAATATCCCACAGAGTGAATCGACTCGCGTTTGCAAA
>NZ_JAENIJ010000147.1 GCF_016595435.1 Luteolibacter pohnpeiensis | reverse complement strand
CCGGAGGAAATGGCTTTTTCAAGAGCGGTCTGAAGAACTGGCGTGTTGAACTGACCGGACAGCTCCGGCATTTCACGGTGGGCCTTTTCCAGAGCTGCGACAAATTCCTGATCGGTCACCTCATTGGACCTCGCCAGTGTGTCCAATCGTTCAAAGGCTGGGCGAACCGGCGAAAGCCATTCGCGGGAAACTCCGGTTAGATTCTTCAGGACGTTTTCGGCCAGGCGATCAACGGTCGAAGGCTGGCTGTCGGCGTAATCCTCGCGAATGCTGGCCGCAACGCGGGTGCTCGGCATCCGGTGCACAATCATCAGGATGCGTGTGATCGGGGCCTGCAGGCGAATCACCTTGATCGGCTTTTCCTGCTTCAGCGCGGCAAGCCACTGGTGATGGCCGTCGACGACGTGATTGTCCTGGGAGATGAGGATAGCACGATTTCCGCCGCTGTAGTTCGACGCTGCGTCGACTTTTTCGGGAGCATACTCGGCTTGAGTTGCTTTTAGCGAATCGGCTTCGACTTCTTCCGATGTGCTTTCGATCCCGCGAGCTCGCAAAAATCCAACCAGGGCACCGCGATTGCCGCTGGCGATTTGTGGCATCTCCGATCGGGGAATGCCGAGCGTGCCAGATCCTGCTGGGAACCTGCGCCAGGTGAGCGATGCGTCCGCCGCCTTCACCTTCGGCTTTTCGCCCGGCTGCTCATCAAACTTTTCCAAGTCCTCCTTTGTTTCGTGGCCACGTTCGGCTGTCTCAGGATCTCCCTGGGCACCATTCGGAGCGGCTTGGAAAAGCT
>NZ_JAENIJ010000146.1 GCF_016595435.1 Luteolibacter pohnpeiensis | reverse complement strand
CCGGAGGAAATGGCTTTTTCAAGAGCGGTCTGAAGAACTGGCGTGTTGAACTGACCGGACAGCTCCGGCATTTCACGGTGGGCCTTTTCCAGAGCCGCGACAAATTCCTGATCGGTCACCTCATTGGACCTCGCCAGCGCGTCTAACCGTTCGAAGGCTGGGCGTACCGGCGAAAGCCATTCGCGCGAAACTCCGGTTAGATTCTTCAGCACGTTTTCGGCCAGGCGATCGATGGTCGAAGGCTGGCTGTCGGCGTAATCTTCGCGGATGCTGGCCGCAACGGTCGTGCTCGGCATTCGGTGCACCATCATCAGGATGCGCGTGATTGGAGCTTGCAGGCGAATCACCTTGATCGGCATTTCCTGCTTCAGCGCGGCAAGCCACTGATGGTGGCCATCGACGACGTGATTGTCCTGGGAAATGAGGATGGCACGATTTCCCCCGCTGTAGTTCGACGCGGCATCGACTTTTTCAGGAGCATACTCGGCTTGGGTTGCCTTTAACGAATCGGCTTCGACTTCTTCCGACGTGCTTTCGATCCCGCGAGCGCGCAGAAATCCAACCAAGGCACCGCGACTGCCGCTGGCGATTTGTGGCATCTCGGATCGGGGAATGCCGAGCGTGCCAGATCCTGCTGGGAACCTGCGCCAGGTGAGCGATGCATCCGCCGCCTTCACCTTCGGCTTTTCGCCCGGCTTCTCATCAAACTCTTCCAAGTCCTCCTTTGTTTCGTGGCCACGTTCGGCTGTCTCAGGATCTCCCTGGGCACCATTCGGAGCGGCTTGGAAAAGCTCTTCATCGGGAG
>NZ_JAENIJ010000145.1 GCF_016595435.1 Luteolibacter pohnpeiensis | reverse complement strand
GACAATGCCGACTACTACGTGTTCGGCACCTACGGCACGACCACGTACTACATGACCTGCTATCTGGATCTGGAAACCGAGGTCATGGGCACCACTCTCGTTCAGAAATCCACCCGTCCGCTCTACAAACCCGGAGCCTTTGCCTTCCAGCGTCCGCCACTGGACCTCGCCGCCAATCTGAAAGCCGCCATGGACTGGATACCGCATGATGGCACCGTGAAACTGGTCGAGCCAGTGACCAACCCCGGCCCTTACCTGGGCAAAGTGGTAAACATCGCCGGTGGCCGAGCCACCTGGGCCGACATGCTAGCCGTGCCAAACGGCCTGACCTGCGTTCTCGAAACTGGCCGCACGACCATCCAGCTAGGAGCGCCACCCGCCTACGGAACCAACAACCTGAACCGTCGCCTGACTGGATCTGCGAAGGACAATCTGGTGATTTAGGTATTCATAGCGATTTCACTTCTGATAAAAGAAAGGTAGCGGGAAATCAGAATGACCACCGAAATGACCACCCGTGGCTATTTTTGGACGTAATTTGAGGCCAAAGTGGTCACTTTATGCGCGAGCAATGTGTGCAATATTAAGGGTTTGGCAAAAAAAGTGAATTTCAGGTTCTAGTGGGGGCAACCCCGTGAAGGTTCGAGTCCTTTCGCGCGCACCATCTTGAAACAAGCAAGTTGCAAAAGGCGAAGGAAACCATTCCTTCGCCTTTGTGGGTCTACACCAAAGATTGGGGATGAGGCTTTTTGTTGAGGTTTTGAGGATGGATTGACGATGGGTTTCAGCCGCATTGGGCGATCACGCGGAG
>NZ_JAENIJ010000144.1 GCF_016595435.1 Luteolibacter pohnpeiensis | reverse complement strand
CCTCAGGAGGACACCAACTAGGAGTCCGACCGGAACACAGATCCCAATCGTTATTAGTAGTTGCTTAAATTCGGGATTCATTTTGAGGAGAACGTCCAGAGTCCACACATCCGCTGCCGGGGGCGAGGCTCCGATTCTGGTTGAGGTTTCTCGCCACCCTCTGAATCCAACTCGGAACGGGTAGCGGATTGTGGTGCGATGCCTTGTTCTGACTCTTCGATTTTTGGGCGAACAAAGAAAGCAGTGAACTGAGTCACCCACAGATCGAACTTGGAGGATCCGGCATCATCCTCACTCGGGAATGCTGTGATCTCAACGCTTCCCAGTCTCGGGAGCACAAGCCAAACTGAGTAGGTGGGCGAGGAGTCGGAAAACAATCGCTTTAGTGCTGGTAGCTCCGCGAGCAACTCCACGGCTCGCTCTCTCTCGAAGCCGTTCTCTGTGAGAAACGTGGCAACCTCATCGGTAGGCATCTGCACCGTCACTCTGGCGCTAGTGCCATGCCATGGAGTGAGTGCGGTTGGCGCTCTATCAATGATTCTTGGCCATGAAAGTGCACCATGCGTAGCCTCGACAACCCCGTGATTGGCTTCAATGCGAAGGCTGTCGACGACATAATCGAGCGGGCTCTCCTCCGCCCCATAAAGCGGCAGAGCCAAGCTCAGCAGGAGAGTCATGACGCGGGACATTTTTTTGCAGAACGATTGAGCGCATCCGCGGCGGGATGGAAGCTCGAAATCAAATTGGCGGCTTGTCGCCGTCGGATGCCGCGGCTTGTTGGGCATTATTCTTCCGGGCCTTGGGTATGAGTTGTCCAAGC
>NZ_JAENIJ010000143.1 GCF_016595435.1 Luteolibacter pohnpeiensis | reverse complement strand
TTTGCAAACGCGAGTCGATTCACTCTGTGGGATATTGTCAAATTGAATAATTTCGTAATGATCTGCAGAGAAGTGACTTAGGTTGAATGTCTTCTCGTGACGTTATCGGGACCACTGGCGACCGTTGAGGGTGTGCAGCAATAGCACAAGCTGACGGCATGAATGAAATCCGGCCCGTTGGCTCCGCTCTTCCGCCTCGTCGTGACTCGTTGGTTCAGGCTGCAGACGTGTCGCCGGGCGGCATCGATGTCGTTCAGGCGAGGAAGCGGCTTGATGTGCTGACCTCGCCGTATCAAGTCCCGCGGTCGCAGGACCGGATGCTGGAATACTTCGAGCGCGATCAGGTGCCCGCGCATGTGCGGATGACTCTGGCCTCGGCTCTCAATGGTGATCTGGTGCATCAGCAGTTGCTATTCATCGCAATGGTCGACACCTGGCCGAAGCTGCAGAAGAACATCAACGAGATTGCCCGGCTGGTGTCGATCGCGCCGTGGAAGGTGCATGCCTTTGCTCGCCGTGGTGAAAAACCGAAGGCGGGAGCTGAGAAGCTGGCAAAGGAAGTCGAGAATCTGATGTGGACGATGAAGCCGGATGTCACCCGGAGGGAGAATGGTTTCGAGGGCACGATCAAGGCGCTGGCAATGGGTTACTACTTCGGGCATTCCGTTTCCGAGATTCGCTGGCAGCGGCAAAAGGATGGCTCTTTGAAACCACGGGCGACCAAGCCGCTGATGGCGCGCTATTTCGGCTATCCGAGCGGTTGGGCGACGGACTCAGATCAGGAAGACCGCTTGATGCTTGATCGCGAGGGCGGGCTTGGAGC
>NZ_JAENIJ010000142.1 GCF_016595435.1 Luteolibacter pohnpeiensis | reverse complement strand
CAGATGGGCGCGGACCGGATTGCTACGATAGCATCGTAAGAGCGGCACGCGTCAGCGGCCTGGCAACCTCGTTTACAATCTACTTCGGCTGGGACAACTCAACCTGCGTGTGGCATGGTGATGGAGAGCAGGGCGGCTGGCCGTCGAGGTCAATAAAGCGAAACAACAGAGCTTTGGGAGAGCGATTTGAGTGTGCATCGGTGCATCCATATGCCAGCAAAAACCACTGAATTTTCCGCGATTTGATTGAGCTAAGAAACTGTCATGATTTGCCCCCGTCACCGGATGTGCCCTGAAATGCAATGGTTTTTTGGCCCCGATTTGTTTTAATTAAGGGAGAGGATGTTCGCCTTGAGTTGGTCGGCTGTCAGTTAGCCGAGGGACGAGTGCTTGCGGGGTTGATAGTATAGTTCTCGAAGTATTTGAAGATTGCGGGGAGAGTGGGGCGGTGTAGTAATAGCTGCTACAGAGCAGATCCAGTATGAAAATATCCGACAGAAGCTGAGGCAAGGGGTCTTGCTTTCAATATTCGATAACCAGATGAAGAAACGATTTCTTGGTGTTTTAGCGTGCATTGTTCTGGTAGCAGGCATTGCTGCCATGGTTTGGGAGTCGCAGAGTAAGTTCGATTTGGCTACCGAGGAGTCGCCATTTAATTCAATCGTATTACCACTGAAAAACATACGAGGTGGCGTCTACATGGATGGAGGCAGTGTTTGTGTTGGCATTGATGACAGTGCTGGATCTTCGTATGATTTTATTTTCCCTTTTGACCACAAGACGAAAGGCTATCCGGCTGCGTTTCATGGTGCGATGGAACCCTACGCGCCTGGGGCTGTCCC
>NZ_JAENIJ010000141.1 GCF_016595435.1 Luteolibacter pohnpeiensis | reverse complement strand
TCAATATCGTCGTCAGAGATACCTTCTTCGCCGATGATCTCAATCGCTGCTACAAGGATGGCGGGCTCGACCGGGGTCATTTCTTGAGAGAACGTTAAAGAGCACGCACCCCTATCAGCGAGGGCAAGTGTCGATCACTGGATTGGTTTTGAAGTTACGGATAGTCATGAAAACAGGCCGGCTGATAGGGGTTGCTGTGCCTCGGCTTGTTCTGCCTTTTCGATTCTTTGATTGAGCTAGCACTTTATGACCTACTGCTTGTTTAACCTGTAAAAGTCGCTGTCCCAGTCAAAGATCAGCATGTTGGGATAAACAGAGAACGGAAATGATGAAAATCTTTCTGGTTCAGTAAGAACCTCGCCAGTAATGCTATCTATAAAGAATGAATAAACACCAATGTCGAGACCACGATTTCTCAGTGTCCAGGTCCCACTGTTGATGATCGTAGCGCCACTAGGTGTCTTCAATGTCTGAACGAACTTGTAATCCGGCATGATCTCTAACTGATCAGAGTATCCATCACGCACAGCGGTATATATGCCTACAACACTACTCTCAGAAGGTATGGGGGCGCGCAATAACGCATAGAGAGAACCTGCCATCATTGTAAAAGCGACAAATACTGAAAGGAGCAGCAGGATGGATTTCTTCATTTCTTGGCAGAACGTTTGAAGTGTGGCACGGCGGGAAAAAGGCGTCCAGAGCGAAGCGAACTACCGAGCTTATCCGCCGTTGCCACCACTGACTTGTTCTCCTGCTTGTTTAGGTGGTGCTTTCGGAAATATCTTAGTTGGATCGCTTGCATCAATCTTAGATTCCATCTCTGGAGACAAAGGCTTAAATC
>NZ_JAENIJ010000140.1 GCF_016595435.1 Luteolibacter pohnpeiensis | reverse complement strand
TGGCCCTGTTCCCAGCCTTCCGCCCACGCTTTCCACAGCGCGTTTTCGGTCGGGTCTTTCGTGAATGGATGAGGGTTGGTGCTATAGCTCTCGCCTTGCGTCGCCGCCTTGAATCCATCCTCGAATGCCTGCTCTTCTTCCGGGGTTTTCGGCGGAGCTGGTAAAAGCTCCATCGGTGCAGGCAGGCCAAGCGGAACTTCCTCAGCTTCGACTACGGTCGAGTCATTTCTTCTGAAGTCGCGGGGATTCAGATCATCGAACAAGTCGCCCTGATCCGGGTCCGGAATCGACATCGCAATTTCATCTCCGCGCTTGATCGAAAACCCGAGCTTATCGGTCTGCTTGTGCTTCCCGAGGTCGAGAACAATCGAGTGACTGAAGGTCGTTTTGGCTTCCTCGCATTCGGTGATCGCCTGCTGGATTTCATTTTCGTGATCGGCAAAAAGGCTGATCAGATTGCGGGCGCTTTGTTTAACAATTGCCTGTAATTTCAGATTTTCTGGAATCTTCGGCAGCTCAAAGGTGATGGTGTGCATGCTATGGTTTGTATTGGTTTGATAGAAATGCCCTGCTCCCCGGACCGGGTCCGCTTGTAGTGAATGACCGGCTGTCAAAAATGGCTGGATCAGCGCTCGAACTTCTCCGAGTCCTCAAGGCATCGATGCGCCTCGTTCCCCTCCACCGCGCTGACAAAGAACCCGAGCACCGCCGCCATCACTGAGGCGATGCACCAGCCCGGATGCTGATAGAGTGCGGCAGCAAAGGCCCAAATGACGCAGGCCACCGCAAAGGCTCCGGCACATAGCGCAGTCAGGAAATGCCGCTTCGCCGCTCGAAGGTATCGGTTCAATTTCATTGC
>NZ_JAENIJ010000013.1 GCF_016595435.1 Luteolibacter pohnpeiensis | reverse complement strand
CTTCACTCCAAACGCTTCTCGATCAACCGCGAACCGTGAGCTCCGTATGCTCACTTCCGAATCTCAATCGGAAATGAGTTCTGGCAATCAGTCTAGTCTAAGTTAGGAGGGTGGATTCACCCCAATCTCATCAGAGACGAGAAATAGAAAAAAGACCCGGGAAGCCGGTCTTACCAATCTATCGGTAATCGCGTCTTCCTGGGCCTGAATTTTGAGTGGTCAGTTCGACCCCACCTCAGCGGAAAATCACATTTCCAGCAGCAAGCGGGTCGGATTTTCGAGGCAATCCTTGATGCGGATCAGGAACGTCACCGCCTCCTTGCCGTCCACCAGGCGGTGGTCGTAGCTCATCGCCAGATACATCATCGGGCGAATCACGACTTGGCCATTCACCGCAACCGGGCGTTGCTGGATGGTGTGCATGCCGAGGATTCCGCTTTGTGGAGGGTTGAGGATCGGTGTGCTGAGCAACGATCCGTAAGTGCCACCATTCGAAATGGTAAACACACCACCGGTGAGATCCTCGATCGTGATTTTGCCATCGCGAGCTTTGGTCGCGTAGTCGATGATGTCTTTCTCGATTTGGGCAAATGACTTTTTGTCAGCATCGCGAAGCACTGGAACCACGAGGCCTTTTTCTGTGCCGATCGCGACTCCTATGTCGTAGAAATGGTTCTCGATGATTTCGTTGCCTTCGATCCGGCCGTTGATCGCAGGCACATCCTTGAGCGCCTGTGCGACGGCTTTCACGAAGAACGACATGAAGCCGAGCTTCACTCCGTGCTTCTTGATGAACTGATCCTGAACCTGCTTGCGGAGGTCCATGACGGCGCTCATGTCGACTTCGTTGAAGGTCGTGAGAATCGCCGCCGTTTGCTGGGCATTCACCAAGTGAGTCGCGATCTTGCGGCGCAGCATCGACATTTTCTTGCGGGTCGTGCGGCCATCCGATGCTTGCGGAGTCGCTGCCGCCTCAGCCGGTTTTGGCGAAGAAAGCACGGTGAAATCCGGCTTGAGCTTGGCTGGTGCTGCGGGAGCAGACTCAGCCGCTTTCGGCGCAGGCGCGGGTGACGCAGCCGCTGCTGCTGGAGCAGGAGCTGGTTTCGACTCGGCAGCAGGAGCTGCTGCTACAGCACCTGGCTCAATCTTGCCGATCACCGTGCCGATCGAAACTTCCTCACCTTCGTGCACCAAAATGCGGAGGACGCCATCGACGTCGGCTTCCAGTTCGTTCGAAACTTTATCGGTGTCGAGCGTGACCAGGATTTCACCTTTCTTCACGACATCGCCGTCTTGCTTGCGCCAGGCAGCTACGTTCGCAGAAGTGATCGATTCGCCAGCTGCCGGCACCTTGATGTCGACTGGCTCACCCGATGATGGTGAAGCTGCGGGAGCTGCGGCTGGGGTAGGCGCTGCAGGTTCACTGGCGCTCGCAGGAGCTGCTGCACCTTCTTCGATCCGTGCAATCACGGTCCCGATGTTCACCTCTTCGCCTTCGTTCACCAGAATTTCGAGAGTGCCGTCGACATCGGCTTCCAGCTCGTTCGAGACTTTATCGGTTTCAAGGGTGACAAGGACGTCGCCTTTTTTCACGGCGTCACCGCTGCTTTTATGCCAGCGGGCGACATTGGCGGAGGTGATGGATTCACCGGCTGCGGGGACTTTTACATCGAGAGACATGGATCTGCGGAGTGGTAAAGATAGGGAAAATCAGACTTCGAAGGCTTTGGCGAGGAGCGCTTTTTGCTCGCGGTAGTGCTGGGCTTTGGACCCGGCAGCCGGGCTGGATGCCTGGCCGCGACCGGCGTAACGAACTTTCTGGCCGACGACTTTTTCGAGTCGTGGGAAAATGTAAGACCAGGCCCCCATGTTGAGCGGCTCTTCCTGGCACCAGACGAACTGCGAGGCGTTCGGATACTGGCTGATGATCGCTGCGACCATTTCGTCGTGGAATGGATAAAGTTGCTCCATCCGGACAATGGCGGCGTCTTCGATGTTGTTCTCCTGACGATGGTTGACCAGATCGTAGAAAACCTTGCCGGAGCAGAATACCACGCGCGAAACGTCGCTCGGGTTGGAAAAGATTTTGATATCCGGGAGCACTTCCTGGAAGCAGGTGCCTTCGAGGAAATCCGATTCTTGGGAAACTGCCTCGGCCCGCGTCAGCAAGCTCTTCGGCGTCATCAGAATCAGAGGCTTGCGGAAGTCACGGCGTTTCTGACGGCGCAGTGCGTGGAAATACTGAGCCGGTGTGGTGAAATTACCGACGATCAGGTTTTGCGCGGCGCAAAGCTGCAGGAACCGCTCAAGTCGTGCGCTTGAGTGCTCAGGCCCCATGCCCTCGTATCCGTGAGGAAGCAGCATCACCAAATCAGATGGGGTCTGCCATTTTGACTCTGCCGAGGAAATGAACTGGTCGATGATGACTTGGGCACCGTTTGAGAAATCGCCGAACTGGGCTTCCCAAAGCGTCAGCATGCTTGGGTAACCGAGGGAATATCCGTAATCGAATCCAAGCACGGCGAACTCGGAAAGGAACGAGTTGTAAACGCAGAACTTCGCTTGATCCGCGGAGACTTGCTCCAGCGGGATGTGACGCTCACGGGTTTCATAATCGTAGAAAACCGCGTGGCGCTGGGAGAAGGTGCCGCGGCGGCAGTCCTGACCGGAAAGTCGGACCGGATTGCCTTCCATCAAGAGGGAACCCATCGCGAGCGATTCGGCGAAGGCCCAGTCGATCGGTCCACCGCTGGCCAAAGCCTCGATGCGGCGCGGAATGAAGCGTTTAGCCAAAGTCGGATTCAGATGGAATCCATCCGGAATGCTGGTGAGAACCTTACCGATGTGCTGGAACTTCTCGCGATCGATTCCAGTCGGAACCGGAGCGTGGGAATATTCCGGCTGCGCAATCGCGGTCGATCCACTGAACACGGTGCGATCACCAGCTTCGGTGAGCTCGATCATCTTCTGATAACCCGCTTCCAGCGTGTCCCATATGGTTTGCTCGACCTGATCCGCTTGCGGTTGGGTGAGCGTGCCATCGTCGACCAAGCGCTTCTTGTACATCTGGCCGAATGGCTGACGTGCGGCGATTTTCTTGGCGATGATCGGTTGGGTGAATGCTGCCTGGTCCGCCTCGTTGTGGCCTTGGCGGCGGTAGCAATACATATCGATCACGATGTCGCGGCCGAATTTCTGGCGGAATTCCAGAGCGAATTGCGCCGCCCAGTAAAGTTCCATCGGCTCTTCGCCGTTCACGTGAAGAATTGGAGCATCGATCATCCGGGCAACGTCCGTTGCGTAGGACGACGAGCGCGCATCGGCTGGCGACGTGGTGAAACCGATCTGGTTGTTGATGATCAGGTGAATCGTGCCACCGGTGCGATAGCCCGGGAGCTGGGAAAGGTTGAGCACTTCGGCAACCGAACCTTGACCCGCAAAAGCCGCGTCACCGTGAAGGAGAATCGGCAGCACCTGGGTGCGGTCGGTTTTGGCACCGTCGTCACCGAGGATGCGCTGACGGGCGCGGGCCTTGCCCTCGACCACTGCGTTGACAGCTTCCAAGTGACTTGGGTTTGCAGCCAGGCTGACGCGGACGGTGCCGTCTTCCAGCTCGCGCACACTTTCGTAACCGAGGTGGTATTTCACGTCGCCATCACCGGCCACGAGATCCGGCACGTAGTTTGGCGTGAATTCGTAAAGAATGGTGGTGAGTGACTTGCGGACGAAATTCGCCAGGACATTCAAGCGACCGCGGTGTGCCATGCCCATCTCGATTTCCAGCACGCCGTTGGATGGGCAGCTTTCGAGAATCGCGTTCAGGACCACCATGGTACCTTCGCCGCCTTCGATCGAGAAGCGCTTCTCGCCGAGGAATTTCTTGCCGATGAAGTTTTCGAACACTTCGGCTTCGAGCAACCAGCGCAGGGATTTGACCTTCCGCTCAGCGGCGAAGCCCTTGTTCAGCGCATGCTTTTCAATCCGCTCACGCACCCAATGGCGCACGGCGGTATTGTGGATGTGCATGAATTCGAAGCCGATCTTGTCAGAGTAGGTCGACTGCAGGGCGGCCACCATGTCGCGCAGCTTCATCGTTTCGCCATTGCGGAACCATGGATTCGACGCTTCGCGATCCATGTCTGTTTCGGTGAAACCGTATTGGTCGAGGCTCAGGCGTGGATTCCACTCCGGCTCGTCTTCCAGGGGATTGATGGCAGCCTGGGTGTGGCCAAGCGTGCGGAAATTGTAAACCAGGCTCACGACCCGACCGTAAAACGCCAGATCCATGTCCGGGGTCGAACTGACCGATACCGGTGTGGCGGCAGGTACCGCGGCGGTCGAAGAAGACTCCTCTTTTTTACGGGATTGTGCTGCACCAAGTTCGAAACCTTCAAAAAAGGCAGCCCAAGTAGGTTCAACCGAATGAGGATCTTCGCACCATTGTGCGTATTTATCGTCGAGCAAATCCGCGTTGAGACGCGCCGAAACCGAGGAGTTCATGGGAGATGGATGAAATTCAACGTGCAGTCCGCGAATTTCCCGCTTGGCCCGCCACGCACAACGCTTAGTTAAGGGGAACACACCACCCCGTCAACCGAACATGCGGGATTTTCACCCGAAGTGCGCCATGATTGAAGTTCAGCAACTCTCCAAACGTTTCGCCCGCCACGAGGCCGTCCGCGGAATCTCCTTTTCCGTCGACCGCGGCGAGATCGTCGGCTTCCTCGGCCCCAACGGCGCCGGCAAGACCACCACCCTGCGCATGCTCACCGGATACCTGCCACCCACCTCGGGCAGCGCCCAAGTCGCCGGATTCGACATCTTCCGGCAATCGCTAGAAGCCAGAAAACGAATTGGTTACATGCCGGAAAACGTCCCGCTCTACGAAGACATGCGGGTCCGCGAATACCTGAAATTCCGCGCGCGGCTGAAGGGACTCAACTCCAAGCAAACCCGCCAACGCGTGGGCGAAATGCTGGAAACCTGCGGGCTGGAAGCGGTGCGCCGTAAAATGATCAAAACGCTGTCGAAAGGCTACCGCCAGCGCGTCGGCCTCGCCGATTCGCTGGTCCACAATCCGGACCTTCTGATCTTGGACGAACCCACCAACGGATTGGACCCCAATCAGATCCGACAAATCCGAGAACTGATCAAACGGCTGGCGGAGTCTCACACGGTGCTCGTTTCCACGCACATCCTGTCCGAAGTCGAAATGACCTGCAATCGCGTGATCATCATCGATGGCGGCAAGATCAAAGCGGCCGACACGCCGACCAATTTGATCAACCAGATGCGATCCGCCGGGCGGGTGCATGTCGAACTCCAGGCCGATGCCGAAGTCGCCAGCGGTGCGATTTCACGGCTCGACCGGGTGAAAAAAGTCAGTTCCGAGGCATTGGACGAGGGCTGGACCCGTTTCACCGTCTGGGTCGATTCCGGCACGGACGCCCGGGAGCGCATCAACAACCTGGCCGCTCAATATGGCTGGCCACTGCGCTCGCTGTATCGCCACGAGGCAACTCTGGAAGACGTTTTCGTCGAACTGACTCGAAAGGACTGAACCCAAAGGCGGTTCCGAGAACGAAAAAAGGAAGGCAGATTCAGATCCTGCCTTCCTTCGTTCAGCATCAGGGAGATTTCCTTTACTCGTTATCCAGCGCACCCAGCTCACGCATGATGCGATCGGCCAAGCGCCCCATATCGGTGAGATTCCGGTTCATTTTTTCCATCATATCCCGTCCTTCTTGCGGCGAAAGCGGGATGACTTGCGGGCGTAGACGTGGAGCGGATTCCAGCGCTTCTTCCCGCTCTTTCAGCTTGGCCAATGCAACCGCGGGATCCGTCGAGGGTTGACCCAGCAATTCCTGAACCCGGCTGGCAGATACAAAGTAGTTCCGGGTCCGGGATGCCTGCGCCAAACTGACTCCGACGACATTGCCGTGGAGGTCAACCAGCGGCCCGCCAACCTGATCCGGCAGCAGGACCATGTCGGATTCGACAACTTTGGAAAATCCGGAGCGCACCTGGCTCCAACCTTCCTCAAGGCCCATTCGCTCCATTTGCGCGAGACGGCTACCGGCGAATTGCGAGGCATCCGGCTTGCTGCCAAGAATGGTATCGACCGCCAGCTCCTGGCCATCGCGCTTGATCAACAGGTCGACTCCCGTGCCCGGGCTGGCACCTGCGAGCGCATCGACGAGTTCCGACATGCCGGTCAGCACCTTGTCGTTCACGCGCAGGATCAAATCCCCCTCTTTCAATCCAGCATCATCCGCCGCGGTCCCGCGCAGGACTTCCTTCACCCGCACACCCGGTCCATTGAATTCCGGATCGCCGTAAACGCCGAGATAGCCGGGCTCACCATCGCGCAGATTTCGCTCCAACACCCCAACAACTCCGTAGGCTGCCATTTGGCCATCGGGCTGGGTTGCGATCAAAAATTTGCCGAGCGGTAATGGTTCCGAAGACCACTTCACCGGCACCAACGGGTCTCCGGTGATGGTCAGCACCGCCAAATCCTCGTCTTCATAGACTCCGCTGACTTCCACGGGGCGCACCTGGTGATCCCAGGTTTCGACGCGGAAATCCTCCGTCACCTTGGCCACTTGGCTCCATTTCGTTAAAATCTGGTGACCATCCCCGATGACCGTTCCGTAGGCGAGACGAACATCCCGTCTCCCCTGAACGCCCCAAATCCGAACGGTTGATTGCGAGGCTTTTTCCAACACCGGGCGGACTGCGGAGATGAATTCCGCGTCCTGTTCCTGCACCACCGCTTTTTCATCCGCACTCAGTAGAGGAACTCCGAGGTCTCCGTCCGGATTGCGCTGTGCGAGAAGCACACCGGGAGATCCCAATAGCAGCAAGATACCCAAAACTGTCTTCATGACTTCTTTCTAAATGATTGATTCTTCGTTGCTAAACTCAGCGTTCATCCTCGTTGGTCTGCTGGAGGCTCTCCAGCTTGGCCAGGGTTGCCTTGAACTCCATTTTTTGATCGTCCCGCAAAACGCCGATCGTGACCTCATCGCCGGCCCGTCGTTTGACGATGTTCTGCTCCACATCCTGCGGGCTGCGAACCTCGTCGCCATCAATGCTGGTGATCAAATCCCAACTGTGCAAACCGGCTTGCGCGGCAGGACTGCCTGGCACGACCGATTCCACCAAGGCCCCGACAACTCCGCGCCTGCGCCCGTAGTCGATGCCCAAGGCCGGCCGCTCCGGATTGACGAATGGGTTCATTTCCAGCCGTCCCCAGGATTCTCCGGCAATCAGCCGATCCCAGTCTTCCTGGAATCCATCGATCCCGGCGTGGTTGTTGTTTTTCAGATCCTCACCAATGGAGGAATTGATGCCAATCACCTTGCCATCGAGATCAAAAAGCGGGCCACCCGAGTCACCACCGATCAAGCGGCAATCGGTGGTGAGGAAATTTCCAGGACCTTTCGAGACCACACGCCCGAATCGCACCGGTGGTGTGCGGAATTTATCAAATCCGGCCGAATGTCCCATCGCGATCACCCAATCTCCGGCTTCCAGCGAGTTGGATTTGCCCAGATCGACGAACGGCCAGGGGCCTTTTTCCTCGATTTTCACCATGCCGATATCCTTGGAGTAATTCGCTCCCAGAACCTTACCGGTGGCTTTGCTACCGTTCGGAAAATTCACGGTCAGTTCCTCCGCTCCCTGCACCACGTGCGCAGCAGTCAGGATCAATCCATCTTTCGAAACGATCACCCCGGAGCCTGACGACCCGACTTTTTCCGAAACCAATGCCACCGTCGACGGCTGGACTTTGACGGCGACCGCTTCCACCTTGGATTCCAGCTTTTCCAAATCTGCAACACTTCGCAGCGGCTCGCGCCCCATGAGCGGAAGTTGCAGCGTGAAGATCAAGGCGACTGAAAGAATTGGCAACGCTCTCATATTAACAACTTCAATAGCGGCGCTGCACTTCCCCTTCGTCTGAGGAGTAATCAGAGTGGAACGTCGCCCATCAATGAGCTAGTCTAGCGACGCACATGGCACAACGCAAACCTGCAGACCCAAATCGGCGCCGCAATCAAAAGGCAGCTGCGACCAAGCGCTCCCCCGACGCCTTCAACCTTTTCCTGTTCTGGCCGTTTTATCTGGTGAATTTCCTCACCAGAAATCTCAGCTTTGCCCTGCGCATCCTGGCCCGCCTGATCGGTCATCCGCTCGCCGCCAGCCTTTACGTTCTGCTTTTCCTCTCCGTGGTTTATGGCTTCCGGGCATCCCGCTATGATTTGAACAAGTTGCACGCCATGCCCGAGCGCACGATCATCCTAGATCGTAATGGCGAGGAAATCGGCCGCATCCATGGCGAAAAACGCTCGATCGTCCCACTGCGGCAAGTCGCGGAAAATTTCCGCAAGGCAATCATCGCCCGTGAAGACGAGCGATTCTACAAACACGGGGCTTTCGATATCATGGGGATCGGACGCGCGGTCATGAAGAACCTCGAAGGCAAAAAAGAAGGTGCCTCCACCATCACCCAGCAGCTCGCCTCGGATATTTTCCAGCTCAAGCGCCGTGACCAAGGCCAAACCATTCGCCAGATCGATCGCAAATTCCTCGAAATCGCCATCGCCGTCCGCATCGAGGCAGCGATGAGCAAAGACGAGATTCTCGAAGCCTACATCAACCAGATCAACTGGGGCCGCCAGATCAAAGGCGTCGGTGAAGCATCCCGGATTTATTTCGAAAAACACCCATCGGAGCTCACTCTTTCGGAATCCGCCATGCTCGCCGGGATCGTTCGCGGACCTGACGTGTTCAACCCGTTTTCCTCAAACGAAGCTGCCACCCGCGAACGCAATACCACGCTCGAACGCATGGTCGATGCCGGCGTTCTGACCCGCAAGGAAGCGGACGAGGCCAAGAGCAAAGCCATCGAGGTGCGTCCTGAGTGGCGCCGCAAATACCACGAGTCCTATGCCATGGATGCCATCCGCCGTGAGCTCGAGGTGATCTTGGAAAAAAGCAACATCGAGCTCGGCGGCCTGACCATCCACACCACCATCGACCTCCGCTTGCAACAATCCGGTGAAGAGGCGCTCAACAAGAAACTTCGCGAGGTGGAGCGCCAGCCCGGCTACGCCCACCAGACCCGCAGCCAATGGGCAGAACTGCCGGAGGACAAACGGGGCGACCCCGACTACATGCAGGGCGCGGCCCTCATCATGGAAAACCACACGGGAGCCGTACTCGCCATCATCGGCGGGCGCGATGCCGATGAATCCCGCTACAACCGGGCCATGCAAGCGCGGCGGCCGATCGGCTCCGTCTTCAAACCCTTCGTTTACCTCGCCGCCTTCGACAAGGGCCTCACCCCGCAAACTCAGATCAGCGATGGCCCAATCCAACCCGGAGAAATCAAAGGCGGCGGCAACTGGCGCCCCCACAACTCCGACGGGAAATTCGGTGGCATGTTCCCCGCCTCCTACGGCCTCATCCGTTCCCGCAACACCATGTCTGTCCGCGTCGGCAATTACGCCGGAATGGACCATATCAAAGAAGTCGCCCGCAACGTTGGCTTCACTTCAGAAATCACCAACAACCCGGCATCCCTCCTGGGCACCTGGGACGCATCGCCATGGGAAGTGACCTCCGCCTACAGCATTTTCCCCAATGAAGGCGAACGCCAGATGCCCTTCCTGATCACGGAAATCCGCGACCGCGATGGCAACGTCCTGCACAAACCCCGCGTCACCTCCTACACCGCCACCAACGCCGGCTCCGCCTGGTCCGTTTCCCAAGTCCTCAACCAAGTCACCGTCAGCGGCACCGCTTCAGCGATCAAGCGCCTCGGGTTTGACAAACCCTGCGGCGGCAAAACCGGCACCACCAACGATTTCAAGGACGCCTGGTTCGCCGGCTACACCTCGAACCTCACCTGCGCCGTCTGGGTCGGCTTCGATCAACCGAAAAAAACCATCCAAGGCGGCTACGGCGCGACACTGGCACTGCCGGTCTGGGTCGACATCATGAAAACGGCCGATCGCCTCGGCTACAAAGCCGGCGAATTGAATCGCAAAGTCAATCTCGTCACCTGCCGCCTCTGCAATCTGTCCGGCAAGCGCGCGACCGCAGGCTGCGAAGAAGCAGGCACCGCCTACGACGCCCAAGTCCCGTCCGACATCGCGCCTGACACCAACGACTTCTGCCCGATCCACCCGGTGCGAGCCCTACCCGTCAGCCCCGAAGACCTTCGCGACGCTCAACCTGCCAATTCTCCGCAGCAACCGACCCGTCGCGACAATCCCCCCCGCGCCCTCCCCGTCCAGGACCCACAGCCGCCACGAGCTCTCCCCATCGACGAACCCGACTACGAAGACCCACCACCCCCAAGAGCCCTACCGGTGAGGTGATGGGAAAGTTTGCTGGTTTTCAGGGTTCAGTTTTCAGGACTCGTTCCGCTGGAACAACTTCCCGCCTCGACTATGCCTCAACGCATCGCTTGAGTTCCTAAACGGGCACCGACTCATCACTGACGATGCGGGGCCACGTTCCGATTTTTGCCACCCACATGCACTGGACCGAACCCGCTTTCCTCAGACGCCTGATTAGAAACTTGAGTGACCGCAATCAATCCCTTCGCCAAACCCGCGCCCTGCTGCTTCCCAAGCTGCTTGCGCCCCCCGAATGCCACAGATGATTGATTCCGAATATTGGAGGGAGCTTGGTCCGTTCTTCGAACGGGTGTCGGAGCATGCGCCATCTCAGGTTGAAGAGACGATCTTTTCATTGGGTGGGCGTGGTTACTATGAGAACCCGACATCCGATTTGTTGGCGTTTTTCCTAAAGCCCGATGGGGCGCACGGTTTGGGAAGACTCTTTCTGGATGCCTTTTCTGTATGCATGGGAGTGGGGCTTGCGGACGCTTTGGGAGCAGGTGTGGATGTGATGCGGGAGAAAGACACAGGAACTGGCGGGCGCATCGACTTGATCTTAAAGGGAAGTGACGGGATGCTGCTGATCGAGAACAAGATCCGCCACCATCAGGATTTTAACCCGTTCGATGCCTACCGGGAGTTTGGCAAGGCACTGAACCGGGGGCGGGTTCCCTTCCTCGCCATTCTTTCTCCGGATGGATCCACCGCACATGCGGAGTGGACAGGTGTTTCCTACCGGGACTTCTGCGGTAGTTTGAGAGTTGCTCTCGATGCCGTAGTTCCAGCGTCCGAAAGGTCAAAGTGGTGGTTCTTTGCCAAGGAGTTTGTGAGCCATCTCCAGAACGAGCTTTTTTCCCCAACAATGACAGAAGAGCAAATCAAGTTCGCCGAGCAGAATGAGTTCCAGATTCAAAAGTCCAGAGAGCTGGGCGACGCATACAGACAGTTTCTGGTAAGCTCGCTTCGTGAAGCCCTCGCAAAGGAGTTCCCCCATCACGGTATGATCACGAAGGATGCTGGATGGGGAATCCGGTGCCAGTCCGATAAGTGGATTTATTCCGAAATCGTCTGGAGGTCGGAGATTGCCGCCAGCAAGACAATATATGGATTGAACCTATACCTGTGCGACCCGACGCAAGAGCAATTGGAACTCGCGGTTAAACTGCTGACCACGGAACTCGGTATGGATAATTGGACCGAAAGATCGAGTGGGCGCCTTTTTCATAGTTGGAGCTCCGAAGGGAAAGCCATATCTCGTGAGCACTCTGTAGAAGTTCTGATCCAGATGGCCCGAAGATTGGAGATCATCCTCAACAATGGTGCCTGCCGACCTGATGATGGGCCTCCATGACTTCAACCTAGCCTTTGGAAGGAACAAACAGAGATTAGTGACTGATGATAGGCTACACCGGAGATCTAGCTGATGGAGCACGAGCTGGGCTGAGTTCGGTAAATGCTTAAGACGGGTATGAGCAGCCGCCGCCGAGAAGCCGAGTGTGTGGTCTATGGGGGATTCCGCCAGTGGATGGATGCCAGGGGTTTGCAAAACCCACCGTTTCACCTTCTCGTGAGAGCCCCAGCATGCTTAAAACCCTCCAAAAATGACGATTGAAGGAATCCATTTTTGGGGTAATTTGGAATCCATGAAAACGACCATCGATATTCCGGAGAAGGAGCTGAGGGATGCGATGCGCTTTACCAATGCGAAGACGAAGCGGGAGGCTGTGATCAAAGCCATTGAGGATTTCAATCGCCGGAGCAGGGTGGAAGCACTGATCGCCCAAGCTGGCACCATCCCCGATTTTCCGACGAATGATGAGATTGAACGGGCGGATGTCGAGGATGCCGAGAATCAAAGGAAACTTTGGGAGGGTTGATCATGATTTCACTGATCGACACGTCGGCTTGGGTGGAATTCATCCGAAGGGGCGAGACGGCGCAACCCGCCGTGGCAAGCGCGCTCCGGGATGGCACTGCGGCGATCACAGAACCCATCTGGATCGAGCTGTGGAGCGGCTCCCGCAGCAAGCGGGAAGATGAATTTCTGCATGGAGTGAAGGCGAGCTGCCGGTGGCTGGAATGTGACGGTGAGTGCTGGGAGCGCAGCTACGACCTGCGACGGAAAGCAGTCAGGAAGGGGCTGAATTGCCCGTTGGCGGATGTGCTGATCGTGGCATGTGCCCTCAGGCATGGAGCCGGACTTTGTCATGCGGACAAACACCTGACCGCGCTTTTGGAACTCTGAGCGATATCCGGCTACACCGATGGCCACCTGATTGAGCAGTCGCGATCCTGGCCTGGCGAAACAAGCGGACGACATGCGCCGCGGTGTGGGGTCCTTTCCAACACGTTCTGGAGAGGTATCCAGATCAAGGGCAGCGATTTACTCTGAGACTGGCAGACCGCAGAAGCCGCATCGTCCAAATCTTGAGCTGCAGGACCCCAGAAGAAATCGAAGTCCCACGGTTCTTCATCATTTTTTCACGGTTGTCTCACCTTCCGAGGCTTGCGGGAGGCTGGGAGACAATTCATGTTGCTGTGGCAGCTGCTTCACTGAACCTTCCATTCTAAACCGCATTTCATGTCCACCTGGCGTCCGCTTTCCCGACCTCCTTGGTGGCAGCGTTGGCTCCCGGAATTCCTGCATGGACCGGTGAAAATCGCGTTTATCCTTGGAATCCTGGGGACGATCGCCGCTGCGGGATTGGCGTTTTTCTATTTTTCACTGGCGATGCGGTTCGATCTGGATGAGATCGAGAAACTCCCGGCCGGCACGGTTTTTCTGGATCGAAAAGGGGTGGAATTGCCAGTCAGTGCGGCATCGAGCCGGAAATTGGCGACCCGTGAGGATTTGCCGGATTTCCTGGTGAAAGCGCTGCAGGCACGCGAGGACGCACGGTTTTTCGAGCATTCGGGGGTAGACGTGCGCGGCTTGGCGCGGGCGACGGTCCGCAATATCAAGGATTGGGAGTTTACCCAAGGAGCCTCGACCCTGACGATGCAGCTGGCGCGGAACACGTATGACATTCGGGCGAAATCGCTGCATCGGAAGTTCCTGGAAATCGCGCTGACCCTGCGGGTGGAGTCCCGCTACACAAAGGATCAGATTTTGACCGCTTATCTGAACCGGATTTACTTCGGGTCCGGCGCGGATGGCATTGAGCAGGCATCGCAAACGTATTTCGGCAGGCCGACACGCGAGCTGAATGACAACGAGTGCGCGATGATCGTGGGCATCATTCGCGGGCCGCATATTTTTTCTCCGCTGCGGAATTTGAAAGGCGCTCTGGAACAACGCGACCAAACGCTGGACCGGATGATCGCCATGGGGTTCATCAATGAAGCGCGCAAGGAGGAGATTCAGAAAATCCCGCTTCACCTGATGAACTCGGATGACCAGGAATCCCGGCCATCTTATGCGTTTCGGGCGATCGAATCGGAATTCGATCGGATTCGCGAATTGGAAGACATTCCGCCAGGGAAACTGACGGTGATCACGACTCTGGACAGCGATTGGCAATCCCGCTTGGAGGAGGAGCTGAATCGATCCGTCGAGTCACTGGAAAACGAGAAATCGTGGAACCATCCAACGCGGGCGGAGCATGTCGCCGGTGAAGATCCGACTTATTTGCAGTTTGCCGCAGTGACGACGGAAACGAAAACCGGCGCCGTTCTGGCACTGATCGGCGGGCGGGATTTTCGCCATTCGCGCTACAATCGGGCGACCAATGTGCGGCGCGATTTGGGATCGGCCTTTGAGCCGTTTGTGGCTGCGGCTGCGGCAGAGCGAGGCAAGTTGGTATTGGCGGGCAGACCGGTGCAAACGGGACGGCAGATCGGCCCGGCAGAGGTGGAGCGACTGGCGAAGCGCTGTGGACTGGCTGGACCCTTCCTGAAAACCGAGGATCTTTTCCGTGGCTCGGTCGCGGCAAGTCCAATGGAAATGTCAGTCGGGCTCGCCACACTCGGCAACGATGGGAAACGCCCGAAACCTTATTTCATCCAGCAAATTCTCAACGAGGACGGCGATGTGCTCTACACTGCGGAGCCGCAGCTCACCCCTGCCCTGAGCGCGAACGCTGCCCGCGATGCCCGCAGTGTGTTGCACTCCCATGCTGGAACGAGATGCTTCACGGGTGCCACCGGTTCCGAGCGCGAAGCGTGGACTTTGCGGCTCGGCCCCAGCGGCTCGACTGCAATTTGGCTGGGCTTTGATGTTTCCACCAAAATCGCCAACCACGAGCGGCTCGAAGCGCTGTTGGATGAATTTGTCGACCGCCTCGGCAACGATTGATCTTTCGGGCGGCAATTTCAAAAGCGCCTGCCGATCAGCCTGTAACGGCGCGGACTCTGGCTCCTTGACTCGCCGTTCCACAACAGGAATCATTCGCCGCATGCAAGCCATGCAGTTCGAACAATCGGTCGCTTCCATCTTGAGGCGGGACAAGCGATTCGATCCACAGGCCTATTTTTTCCTCAAGGAAGCGCTCGATTTCACCCTCAAGCGGATCTGTGAAGGGAATGGCGGCGATGAAAGACACGTCACAGGGCCGGAGCTCTTGGTTGGCTTTCGCGATCACGCCTTGGAACAATTCGGCCCGATGGCCTGGACCTTGATGGACGAATGGGGCGTGAGGCGTTGCGAGCACGTGGGCGAGATGGTTTTCCAACTCATTGAGGAGCAGGTATTCGGCAAGCAGGAGTCCGACAAGCGCGAAGACTTTTCCGAGATGTTCGATTTTGAAATGGAGTTGATCCAGCCATTCCTGCCATCCCGTGGCGTTGCGAAGCGGGACTGCAATGTGAATTCCTGAGCCTCTTCTTCACAGCCGATCAGGATTCAACGCCAGGTGGCAGTGATGGTGGTAGTGGTGGCGGAACTGGAATGTTCGGGGCCGGCGCAGCAACCCACTTGGGGGCTTTTGGCGTGACATCCAATCGGATCGAAATCAGGGCCAAGCCCAAAGTGCCGAGGAAGCCTAACTTGCCGAGCGTAATCGCCGTCATGAAGGCCAGGAAAAAAGGGGAAATCAGCAATAGCGTCACCAGCATCCGGCTCGGGCGCACTTCGTAGGGGTCCAGCGATAGCCGTATTTTCGAGCGGGCGATCGCCAATCCGCAAGCGGTGAAACCAATGATTTCCCCTAGTGAATTCAGCACCTGAAAAGTTGTACCGAAGAACGAGAAAATTCCTTTTGATCCGCTAAAAGCAATTGTCGTGAATCCACCGATCGCGGCCGAGATCAAGAAGATCAGCAAAATACTGATTTTGAATCCCATGTGGGTGTAGGCAGAAGCGGCAATCGCCCCGGAACAGACGATTGCGGCAAGACCCATGACCGTGAAGAAACAACAGAATTCATACCACCACTCTACCCCGCCCACCATGTAGCGAACGATGACATAGGGCAACAGGGACACCAAAGTCAGCACACACAATCCCCACAAGGTCAGCATTTTACCAATCACAACCCGCCAGCGACTGAGATGGGTGAGCAATAACAACTCATGATTTCCCTCCTCCAGTTCCTGCCCCATGAGCATGAAACCACCCAAAGGAATGATAACGGCGCAAATGACACCTGCGATGGCCCAGAACGGCCCGGAGTGCATGAGCAAAAATGGGTTTAAGGGAACGAGGAGTCGGTTGGATGGCATGCTGCCAGTGCCATTTTGAAACTCAATCGCGGTCGCGAACACTGCCAACAGCTGAATGCCTAAAAACGGGTAGATGAAACTTCCACGGCGCAGACTTTGCCGCAGTTCTTTTGTCGTCATTGCGCCGAATTTATCCGGCAAGTCGTCTTTTAAAATTTCGCTCAATGTGCCTGAATCCTTTCAAGACCTGATCGAATTCGCAAGCGGATCAGGCAACAAATTCTCAACTGGCCTCTAGCGATGCAAAAGTTAGCCCGCAATGTTCTCGGTACCGAATTGGTGGCTTGTTCTTCACAACCCATGACCGGATGGTTCCGGGATGGTTGCTGCCGCACCGGGGCTGGTGACATCGGCGTCCATGTGGTCTGCGCGAGATTGAACGCCGAGTTTCTTGAGTATTCGAAAAGTCGCGGCAATGACCTCTCCACCCCTCGGCCTGAATTTTCGTTTCCCGGCCTGAAGCCTGGCGATCAATGGTGTGTTTGCGCATCGCGCTGGCAGGAATCATTTGAAGCTGGTGCCGCGCCCGAGGTGATTCTGGAGGCTACTCACGAATCGGCTCTGGAATTCATTGATCTGGAAAACCTTCGAAAACACGCAGTTCAAATTTAGAAAATCGAACTGACGAAGCAATCGGCCCCCTTTGCCAGTTCGGTATCTGCATCCATCTTGCTGCATGGCCTGCTTTTTGCTGGCAGAGCGATCATGATGCCACCCAGAAGAGACGAAGCGCTGGACACTCACTATAAGGCACTTTCGATCAATCTGGACTCCCGATGGTATGGCACATTTGCCGAAATCGGAGCCGGGCAGGAAGTCGTGCGCTGGTTTTTCCGGGTAGGAGCCGCAGCTGGGACCGTGGCGAAAAGCATTTCTGCCTACGACATGACGGTAAGCGACGCCATCTACGGCTCCGGCGGTAGGTATGTTTCTCGTGACCGCGCCCAGGCGATGCTTGATCGCGAGTTCCGGCTCAATCTGGAGCGGCTCAGCGACAAGCGTGGCGATAACACCGCCTTTTTCGCTTTCGCAGACACCGTGGTGGCCCGCAGTTATAAGGGCGGCAACGAATGCCATGGCTGGATGGGCGTCAAATTCCAGTCTCGGCCACGCGATGAACCGAGTCAGATTTTGATCCACGTCCGGATGCTCGATACCGAAGCATCGCTGCAACAGGAAGCGCTCGGCGTGGTCGGGGTGAACCTGCTGTATGGCGCGTTCTTTCTCCATCACGAGCCGGAAAAATTGGTCGAGAGCTTGTTGGACCAACTGACCACCGGCCGAATCGAAATCGATGTGATCGAGTTTCAGGGCATCGAATTCAGAGCGGTGGACAATCGCTTGATCAGTCTCAAGCTCGTTCAGCTCGGTCTCAGCGGCGCCGCCATGTTCGGCCCGAATCACGAAGTACTACAACCATCCGAGGCGCTCTACAAGAAAGCAATTCTGGTGGAACGTGGCAGCTTCCGCCCGCCGACATTCGTGAACCTCAACATGCTGGAATGCGCTCTGGAGAAATTCAAATCCGATCCGGCGGTAGCTGGCAAAGAGGTCTTACCTATCTTCGAACTCACCATGCGCAACCTGCTTGCCGGAGGACAGGATGTCGACCGCCGGGATTTCCTGGCGCGCGCGGATCTGCTGGCAGCCTGCGGCATGACCGTGCTGATCTCTGACTATTTCGAATATTACCGGCTCGCAGCTTACATTTCCTGGCGCACCAAAGAGCGGATTGGCATCGTGATGGGAGTCCCGAGCTTGGTCGAATTGTTCAACGAAAAGTATTACACCCAGCTCCCAGGTGGCATTTTGGAATCGTTCGGACGATTGTTCAAAAACAACCTCAAGCTCTATGTCTACCCGCTCAAAAGTCAGGAAACCGGCGAGCTTTCGACCGTCGAAAATCTCCAGGTGGCGCCAGAGCTGAAGAAGCTATACGGCTACCTGCAGGATCGCGGCAGTTTTGTCGGATTGGACAACTTCAATGAACCTTATCTGGATATCTTCTCGCGCGATGTTCTGAAAAAAATCTCCTCAGGAGATATGACCTGGGAAGAAAGTGTTCCCATCGAGGTCGCCAGCATGATCAAGCATCGCAAATTCTTCGGCTATCTACCGTGAGCGAGAAAAGGCCGGGAGGTAATCCCCCCGGCCCACTCAATTCCTGCTTGGGACCTCGTTTAGGTGACCCACCACTTGCCATGAAATTTCAGAACTTCCAGACGAAGTCGACGGTCAGGCGTGACTCCATCAAACTGGTATCTTCTGATGTGAGAGGAATTTCGTATGCAATACCGGCGTCCACAGAATCGCAGAGCCGTGAACGGAAACCAAATGCCGCAGTGACCAGATCGCGATTTTGATCTGCGTTCGATGCACCGAGGTTGAAATAATCTCCACCTTCAAATTCCACGATGGATGAAACGGCCGTGGTGCTGCCGTCACCGGCATCAAGCACGTGGAACCAATTCAATTCGACCAATGGAATGAACCAGGGGCTGACTTCATAGCTGACATGAGTGCTCATCCAGGACGAGGTGGATTGCGAATCGGAAAATGGAATCTGCAATCCGGCACCACCGGCAAACTGCCAGTCGTCGATCAATTTCAGCGCCGACACGCTCAGATTTGCCGCGCCTTTGCCTTCACCTTGGAACACATCGGTGTTTCCGGTTGGGAGTTCCAATCCAAAGGTGCCGCTCACCGCAGTGCGTGAAACGGGATCGAGAAGGAAGGCATATTTCAATCCGGCACCGAGGTTTCCGAAACCATTTTCATCACTCAGGGTATTGTCTGGATTCATGTCCACGTAGCCATCTTTCGAGGCCACAACCGAGAGACGATCATTCAGAGCGATCTCGAATTGAAGTGCGTAGACATCGACATCACCACCCAGTGGAAGTCGGCCAGCCGTTGTTTCGATATGATTCGGCAATGCATGGTGAATGTAAATTGGATGCACGTTGGTGGTAGGCAGTGCGAGATCAAACAAGGTCGGATTGCTGATCGGGCGGCGTGCTTGGGCAAAGCCATCTACCACTGGCTCTGGAGCCATGGATGGGGCCATATCGATGATGGGCTCACCGGCATAAACGATACTACTCAGCAAGCTGGTTGCTACGAACGCGATGTGGATTGATTTCATGAGAGTGGTGCCTTGATGGCGTCACCACTCTGCAATTTGACCGCGTGATCGACTACTCACCGACGGCCATTTACCACGCATATCTTGCTCTCTTGATTTGTCGATCCAACTGGCGTGAACCCACATCAAGCGGATTTCACCTTATCCCACTCGCTGGTCCATAGCGGGAGTTGATCGCCCAAATCGGCGATGGCTTCGCACGCATTGAAAATCTCAATCGGCGGGAATAACACGGGGATGCCACGAAATTCTTCAGATAGCTTCGGATATGCCGCCGAGTTTGGCGCGCGGTAACCGATCCATTCCATATTTTCAGCAGCGACATCCGCACCTGTTAGATAATCGATGAACGCATGGGCCAGATCAACCTGCTTGGCGTCTTTCGGAATGCACAGGTCATCGCAAGAAAAGGTAGAGCCCTCTTTCGGAATGAAAATCCGCATGTCTTCATTTTCCTCGCGGGCCTGGATCAGATCGCCTGCATATCCCTGCACCAGGAAGAACTCCCCGGAAGCGATGCCGGTCTTGTATTGCTCGTTCTCGAACTTCGCGATGTTCTTCTTCCACCGGATCGCCACATCCCGCGCAGCAGCAAGCTCGGCAGGATCGGTGGAGTTCAACGAGTGGCCCAGGAATTTCAGGCCAGCGCCGAGCACTTCCCTCATATCGTCTAACAAGGTCACCCGACCAGCTAGATCCGTGCGATCCAGCATCGACCATGATTCCACGGGATCACTGACTTTCGATGAGAGATAGCTGAGGCAAGTCGGAGCCATCATGTAAGGCACTGAAAATTCCATGGCTGGGTCAGCTGCCTTGGCCAAATAATCCGTATCGACATTTCCCAAGTTCTTCAGTTTGGCATGATCGAGAGGTTGCAGAAGATTTTTTCGTTTAAGAGCGGTAACCGCATAGGAGGAGGGAACCAAAATATCATAACCACCTGCGCCTGACTCAAGCTTGGCGAGCATCGCTTCATTCGAATCAAAGGTATCGATGACCAGGGTGCATCCATGCTTCTTCTCGAAGCCGGCCTTGGCTTCATCACTCAGATAGTCCGCCCAGGTGAAAACCGTCAGAGTTTTCTGATTGGCTGATGACTTGCATGATGGCAGAGCTGAGGCGGCAAGCGTAGCGGATGCAGCAGTGATGAATTGGCGGCGGTTCATACGGCTATCATCAATACAATAATCCCGAAGAGTTCAATCCCGAACCGTTCCGGATCGAGTCAATCGCTGGGAAACCGCAACCGTTGCAAAAGTGGCAACCAGCACCAGCGAGGACAGCGCATTGATCACCGGCAAATCCTTGCTTTTTTTGATCATCGAATAGACCAACGTCGGCAAGGTATCCGATCCAGGACCTTTGACAAAGTAAGTGATGACATAGTCATCGATGGATAGTGTGAACGCCAGCAAGCCACCGGCCAGTATCCCCGGGGCTAACAACGGTAGCGTGATTTTGCAAAAAGCCTGAAATTTCGTCGCCCCGAGATCACGCGCGGCTTCGACCACGTGGAAATCAAAATCCTGCAATCGGGCCTGAACGACAAGAGCCACATAACTTAGGCAAAAAGTCACATGAGCTACCGTGATGGTGATTAGATTGAGTTTTACTCCCAACGAAACGAACAACAGCAACAAGCTCATCCCCATTAAAATATCCGGCAATACCAATGGCACGGTCACCAACAGGCGATGCGCTTGCTGGAATCGTGAACGATATCGGTTCATCGCAAAGGCTGCAGCCGTTCCTAAAATCATGGAAATGGCGCTCGCATAGGTCGCGATTTTGAGTGAGTTCATCAACGCAGCCAGCAAGTCGTGGCGCTCAAACAATCTCTCATACCAACGCAGGCTGAATCCATTCCACTTCGAGGCGAACCGCGAGGCATTGAATGAATTCATGACCAGGAAGCCAATCGGCAGATAAAAGAATACCAACACCGAAATCAGACACGCCAACGGCCATCGACTCGGTTTCACGCTTCGGCCCCCTTTCTTTTCAAAAACATGGGGGCCAGGACCAGCAATGCAAGTGCTCCAGACAATGCAGCCGCCTCAGGCAAATTGCGGTCATTGAAATTCCGCTGAGCAATTTTATTCCCGATCATTTGGGAATCAGCCCCTCCCACCATATCCGGAATCACATACGAACCAAGCATGGGAATAAAGACCACCAAAACCGCAGTGATGATTCCCTGCCGAACACCCGGAATAAAAACCTGAACGAATGCGCCCAATGGCTTCGAACCGAGATCCCTGGCAGCGTCTAACAGGCCAAAATCAAATTTCTCAGCCGCAGCGAACAATGGCAGAATAGCAAACGGCAGATAAGTATAAATACTGACCATGACAACCGCCGCTTGAGTTCCTAACAACCTGTCATTTTCACCAAGCAAGCCGATCGCTCGAAGCATCTGTGCCAAATATCCCTCCGCATGCAGGATCTGCTGCCAAGCGAATACCCTGATCACAAAATTGGTCCAGAACGGAACAATGACTAACAAGAGTGCCCGGGATCGCCAAATCGGCGTCAGACGTGCCATCGCATAGGCGACAGGCAGGGCGACAAGAATGCAGGCAAACGTCGTGATAAAACTAACCCACAGAGTTCGAACCAGCAAAATGGGATAACTGGGATCCGCCAATGCTCGTATCGCTTCCAAACTCCAGCCGGATCCGATGCCTCCGCCAGCAAGCGCCGGGCGGAATGCGATGCCGAAGATGATCAACACCGGCACCAAAACAAACATGGCCAGCCATAGAAAACTGGGAGCGGATGCCAGAAATTCCGATTTTCGCTGCGGTTTCATGCGTCTTCATCCGGTAAGGTCAGCAATTCCTCATCCTCAGCCCGATATTGGTCCAGTAGATACCCATCGCTTGCCTGCCAACTCAGCCATACTTCATCTCCCCACTTAGGCCTGGATTCATTCAATTGAAAATTCCGATGTTGCATCTCCGCGCAAAGTTTCCACTCACCGCATCGAATCCAGTAGCGGGTATGAGATCCATAGTAGATCACATCTTCCACCTCACCCCGGACGATATTTTGTGAAATCGCAGGATTCGGCATTTCCCGCAGCACATTCAACTTTTCCGGGCGGAGCGATAGATGAATCAAATCCCCAACCGCTACGGGCTTGTCGTTTTCAATCGTGATCGTTCCAAAACCACAAACTTCACAGCGTGAAAATTGACGATCGATCACTTCCGTAATCCTGCCATCCAGGAAATTGGTATCTCCAATGAACGCTGCGACAAATGAACTACGAGGAGTTTCGTAGATCTCTGCCGGCGGACCGATTTGTTCAATCACGCCTTTATTCATCACGGCGATCCGATCGGATATCGACATGGCCTCGCCCTGATCATGGGTCACATAGATGAAAGTGATCCCGACTTCATCATGGATGGCATCAAGCTCGACCAGGAGGCGCTGGCGGAGTTTGAGATCCAGTGCGGCGAGTGGTTCGTCCAAAAGGAGGACTTTGGGTTTATTGACCAAGGCCCGAGCGATGGCGACGCGCTGTTTTTGCCCGCCGGATAGTTGGGATGGCTTTTGATTCGCATGGGATTTCAGGTCGACCAGCTCCAGCATTGCATCCACATCCCGTTGAATCGATGCCCGGTCATGCTTTGCCATTTTTGGCCCGAAGGCGATGTTGTCACGGATCGACAAATGGGGGAACAGCGCGTAGTTCTGGAAGACCGTATTGACCGGCCGCAGTTCCGGCGGGAGCAGAGTGATGTCCTTCCCGTCGAGGAAGATTCTGCCTGAATCCGGGCGATCGAATCCCGCGGCCATTCGCAAAAGGGTTGTTTTCCCACAACCGGACGGCCCCAGTAGGGAAAAGGTTTCCCCTTGGCCAATTTCCAGGCTGACTTCGTTGACAGCCGTGAATGAGCCGAATTTTCGGGTTATGTTTTCAAAGCGAAGGAATGAACCCATTTCGTCGCTCATCAAGGGTCAAGCGGCACGCCTGGTCAAAGGGAAAGATCATCGCCAGCTTCCAAACGTAGGGGAACTCAACACCACGCCTCCAACCCGGAATGGTTGAAAATAAAACAGGGCCCGACAAACCGGACCCTGTTGAAATAGTTCATCTAGAGAAAGCTCAAGCCAGCTTGCGACGGCGGCGACCTACTAGAGCACTAGCTCCTGCTGCCATACCCAACAAGCCGACTGATGGCTCTGGCACTTGAGTCAGGGACACACTGGTGATTTCCCAGTTTGGAACCGTGCCAGTAGCAAAGTTATCCCACAATGCCACCCAGCGGATCTCAACGGTATCCCCTGAAGTCAAATCACCCAGATCAACGGTAGAAGTGATGTATTCACCGGAGCTATATCCATCAGAATCCCCGTTAAAGACGTCCGCATCCATGTATTCAGAGATCGTGAACAATCCTTCTGGATCATTCAAATTGTAACCATTGGTAAGAAAGGAAGCGAGAGTAACATAAGTTGGTGTTGCTCCGTTGATGCTTACCTCCAGAACGCCACCATCCCAGCCTTCTTCAAAGCTGTAACGATGCGTGAAGCTCAAAATCGTTTCGCCAGAGGATGTGACACTGATCAGAGAGGAGATCAGGATCGAGGTTGCACCACTGGAGTCTCCACCCTCAGCACCATCCGCCTGCCATGTACCTGAGCCAGAGTCATAACCCCATGGTGAGAAAGACGCAGATGGAGCACCTTGAGTGTTTTCAACAGTATACCCACCATCACTGGAGGTAAAATCCTCCTCGTAAATGGTCGCAGCACTCGCAGGAAGTGCAGTCGCAAGGACGCAACCCGCAAACCAACTAAGTTTGTTATTTTTTGCCATAACCCTAACAGGTAGCAAAGATCGAGCCTACCTTTCAAAAAACTATCGATAACAAATCAACTCAAACCCTCATCCACATCGGTATTCATCCTCATTCATTGCAATTATGATAGTTGCCATTACGCATTAATAACGAGCAAACCTCATTAATTTAGAGAAAAATTTCCCCCATACTTATAATTGCCGAATAGCCATATTAAGAAACGATTAAGAAGATCTAGCACGAACGGATTTCATAAATTCACCGAACAGACTCAGTCGCCCAATCGTTTGCATGAATTACTTATTGAAATCATTTAGTTAGAATCACTGCCAAATCTAGATTCTATTGATTCAACCATTGATTCTCAAACACCTACCCAGCCTGGTAGTATTCGGTCCAAGAGTGTTCCAAACTTGTCACCGGACGATTCATCAACGAGCAAACGGATCGCAATTCCATTTCATTTGCTCCCATGAATCGAAAATCACTTCTCATTTCCACCGCCGCGCTCGGCTTGCTCGCTTCCGCATCCTCGGCAGCAACCATCACCTTGATCAATGGTAGCTTCGAGGCACCAGCAACCGGAAAAATCCAGTCTGGCTATGATGGTGCCACCGATATCCCAGGATGGATCAACAACGATGCTGGCCCTTACACCGATACCGGAGTCGAAAATTCCGGAATCACGGGCAAAGATGGAGACTGGACCACTTTCCTCCGATCCACGGACGGCGGCGCCTATCAGGTCACGTCCTACACCATTGGCACCGGCGATCAATTTACCCTCAGCTGGCTGGCCGGATCGACCAGCGGTGAAGGTCTCAACACCTTACAGCAAGTCACCCTGTTCCTGACCACCGATGGTGGCGCAACACGCACCGTTCTTGCCACGAATACCGACAGCTTTGGCACCTCGGCAAACGTGTTCAATTCGTTCACGCTTGAGTATACCGCCACAGCTGCGGATGCCGGGGCACAGATTGGAATCGAGTTCGACTCACTGAACGCGTCCGATGCCTGGGTGGGTTATGACAATTTCAATCTCGCTGTCATTCCTGAGCCATCCGCTCTCGTGCTGGGAGTATTTGGCCTCGCCGCGTTCACCCGCCGCCGTCGCGCGTGAACGCCTCTGACGTTCGTTCGGGTAAACGATCATTGCGCTCGAACGCCGCCGGATGCGGAGAACTAGCGAGTCCGCTTCAAAAACAGGGTTCGGGTTTCCGGACCCTGTTTTTGTTTACCCGAAACCAGCCAAATAAAAACCCCACTGCCTGAGGGAGGCAGCGGGGTTGGATTCGATTGAAATCGAAAATGGATCGGATTACTTCCGCATCGCTTCTTCGCGAGCTTTCGCTTTTGCGATCACGTCGTCAGAAACGTTCTTCGGACATGGGGAGTAGTGGCTGAATTCCATCGAGAACTGACCACGACCGGAAGTCATGGTACGAAGGTCACCGATGTAACCGAACATGGCGCTGAGCGGAGCTTCTGCTTTGACGCGGACGCCACCTGGAGTTGGCTCCTGGCCTTGGATCATTCCGCGGCGGCGGTTCAAGTCGCCGATGACGTCACCGATTTTTTCTTCAGGCGCGAACACGTCGAGCTTCATCATCGGCTCAAGGATTTGCGGGCCTGCTTTTGGCATCGACTGACGATAAGCGGCTTTTGCTGCGATCTCGAACGCGATGGCGGAGGAGTCAACAGCGTGGAAACCACCGTCGGTAAGAGTGACCTTGAAGTCCAAGCAAGGGTAGCCGGCAAGTGGTCCACGATCGACTGAGGTTTTGAAGCCTTTGTCGACAGCAGGGATGTATTCCTTCGGCACGTTACCACCGACCACGGTGGATTCGAAAACGAAGCCGGAGCCTGGCTCGCCTGGCTCGATGGTGTAGTCGATCTTCGCGAACTGACCGGAACCACCGGACTGCTTCTTGTGGGTGTAGCTGTCGGAAACTGGCTTGGTGATGGTTTCGCGGTAAGCAACCTGCGGAGCACCAACTTCAACCTCGACCTTGTGGGTCCGCTTGAGGATGTCGATTTTGATGTCGAGGTGGAGCTCGCCCATGCCCTTGAGAATCGTCTCGTTGGTCTCGGTGTCGGTTTCAACGCGGAACGATGGATCTTCCGCCACCATCTTGCCGATGGCGTTGGCAAGCTTCTCAGCGTTCGCCTTGTCCTTAGGAGCAACGGCGATGGAAATCACCGGATCCGGGAACACCATCGGCTCGAGAGTCGCTGGGTTCTTCTCGTCACAAAGGGTGTGACCAGTCTGAACGTTCTTCAGGCCGACGATGGCCACGATGTCACCCGCTTGCGCGGTATCAATCTCGTTGCGGTCGTCCGCGTGCATTTCAACCATCCGGCCAACACGCTCAGTCTTACCGGTGAAGGAGTTGAGAACGGTATCGCCCTTCTTGATGGTGCCGGAGTAGATCCGGGTGAAAGTGAGAGCACCGAACTTGTCGTCCATGATCTTGAACGCCAACGCACGCAGCGGAGCGCTTGGGTCGATGATGGCGAATTTGCCGGTTTCGTTTCCTTCTTCGTCCACTTCTGGAAGTGGCTTCACGTCCAGTGGGTTTGGAAGGTAGTCCACGACTGCGTCGAGGATCAGCTGCAGACCTTTGTTTTTGAAGGAAGAACCGCAGTAGGTTGGGAAGAAGGAAAGGTTGATGGTGCCTTTGCGGATACAACGGCGAATCGTTTCCAGGTCTGGCTCCTTACCTTCGAGGTAAGCTTCCATGACTTCGTCGTCCTGCTCAACTGCGGACTCGATGAGTGCTGCGCGGTATTCTTCGACCTTGTCGACCATGTCGGCAGGAACGTCTTCGATTTTGAAGTTTTCCGGCTGGCCGGACTCGTCCCAGATGTGAGCCTTGCGGGTCAAGAGGTCGACCACGCCGACGAAATCGCTCTCAGTTCCAATCGGCAGAACCATCACCAGTGGATGTGCACCGAGGACGTTTTTGACCTGATTGACGACGCGATAGAAATCTGCGCCGATCCGGTCGAGCTTGTTGACGTAAATGATCCGGGAAACGCCGGAATCGTTGGCGTAGCGCCAGTTGGTTTCGGATTGAGGCTCAACACCGCCGGAACCGCAGAAAACACCCACACCACCGTCGAGAACCTTGAGGGAACGATAAACTTCAATCGTGAAGTCAACGTGGCCTGGGGTGTCGATGACGTTGAACTGGTGATCTTTCCAGAAGCAAGTGGTCGCAGCGGACTGAATGGTGATGCCGCGTTCTGCTTCTTGTTCCATGAAATCCATGGTGGATGCGCCATCGTGAACCTCACCGATCTTGTGAATTTTTCCGGTGAGCTTGAGAATACGCTCCGTGGTGGTGGTTTTGCCCGCATCAACGTGGGCGAAAATGCCGATGTTGCGGTATTTGGTGAGGTCCTTCATTGCCGGTGAGTGTGTACGAGTTTGCGCGACGCTATTGAAACAGCGGGGCGCATTCCTAGACCGCTTGCGAGTTTTGGCAACCCTAGAAACTCGTTTTTGTGGCTAATCCTGCGGAAATTGTGAATGGAAAGGCCGGAAATCCCGTCCGACTCTGAACCATGACCCGCTTCAGAATGCTCCCAGCTTCCCCGTGGAAGAAGCTCTCTGCCCTTGCCGCTCCCCTCATTTGGGCGATCTCCAGCACCCAGGCCGCGATCCCCGGCGCCTGGGAAACTTTCCCCACCCAAGCCAATGCCGACGCTTGGCAGGTTTACGATTTCAACGACGGATTTGACTATATTCCCGACTACAACGATTCCGAATCGGGCGGAAAATTCATCGAGTTCCAGCACATCGACGACGAGCCTCTCATTTTTTACGCCGACTACCTCCCGGGGGACGAAGCCCTGATCGGTGATTACACCGAGGCAAATGTCGGCGCCATATCTTGCGAAATCTACATCGAGGATCTGGACAAGTTTGAATACACCGACTGCACGGTCTACGCGGATGGCCCGGCTGGCCTCACGACTTACTACAGCGAGGCGTTTTTCTACGACCAATTCGACGACGACGGCTGGTGGAAGCTCACCTACAGCTTCGATCGGCCCTGGTATTACTTCAACGACGACGATGAATTCGTTCAAGTCGCCGACAATTCGACATTTTTGCACGATGTCCGACGCTTGGAATTCGGCTTTTACCCACGGGAAGGAACCACAGCCGGAGCCTACGCCGCGCTGGATGATGTAAAACTGGAGCCACGCCTCGAACCCGCCGATCTCACGACCGGGGTCACGGACGGGGCCTTCACCCTCTCGTTCACCAAGTTGCCTGCAGTTTCCTACGATCTGGAAAAACTCTCATCCGCCGAACCTTTCAGCTGGAGCACCGTCAGCGGTCAAACGGGTCAAACCGCGCCCGGGACTTTTGCGTTCAGCACGCCGACCGATCAGCAACGTGAAATTTTCCGGGTTTCTTCGGAACCCATCTACACGGAAATCGAGACCGATCCGTGAGCTTCCCGCTTGCGTGAATCGCCGTGTGACGGTTTTGTTTCGCGTAAGATGAATGATCGCTCCGCGCCAACCTTGGCACGACAGCCTCGGCTCGAAGGAATGACACCGCTTGAGGTGGCCGCCCGCTTGCGGCATCTCGATGGACTGGTGTTTTTCGATTCAGTCAGCCAATCCGCCCCAGGTGGAAAAGGCGCGATTTCTGTGATTGCCGCGCGGCCGATCCGCGTCTTGCGCGGCAAAATCGATACCGAACCGGATCGACAAGCACTGCGCCAAGCGCTCGCGGAAGGCCCGCAAGTCGCACGCGATCACGGATTTCCGCTCGGCGGTTTATGTGGATGGGTCGACTATGAAGGGCAGTTTGTCTTCGGCGACTACCGCGAAATGCTGGTCCACTGCCATGAGGATGACAGTTGGTGGGAAGCGGGACGACTTTCACAACATCTCGCCGAGCCCTCCGCCGCAAAAGCCACCCTCGGCGAAACCCGAACACTGGGAACCCAGCAGGCATTTATCGATGGAGTCAAAAAAGTGAAGGACTGGATTGCCTCTGGTGATATCTATCAGGTCAACCTTTCCCAAGCCTTCGAAGTCCCGGTGCATGGCGGTTCCCTGTTCGGGCTTTATGAAACTTTGCGGGAAATGTCCCCTGCCCCGATGGCTGCCTGGCTTTCGCTCGACGATACCGAGGTTCTCAGTTCATCGCCCGAAACGTTCCTCCGCATGTCGGGTCGCGGCATCGAGACCAAACCGATCAAGGGGACCCGCCCCCGATTCGCCAATGTCGATGAAGACCTGCGATCCGCCTACGAGTTACAAACCTCGGCCAAAGAAATCGCCGAACTGGTGATGATCACCGATCTCCTCCGCAACGACCTCGGCCAAGTGTCTGAGTTTGGCAGCGTCGCCGTCACCGAAATGTTGCGACTCGAAACCCTCGCGCAAGTCCACCATTTGGTATCCACCGTCACCGGCAGGCTGCGGCCGGAAATCGATGCTATCGCTGCCCTCGCCGCCTGCTTTCCCGGCGGTAGCATCACCGGAGCGCCCAAAAAGCGTGCCATGGAAATCATTCGCGAAATCGAAGGCAAACCACGCGGCATCTACTGCGGAGCCATCGGATGGTTTGGCTACAACGGTGAAAGTGCATTCAACATCGCCATCCGCACCATCATCCGAAAAGGCGAGAAGCTCATCTATCAAGTGGGCGCAGGCATCGTTGCCGATTCCGACCCACAAAAGGAATACGAAGAAACTCTCCACAAAGCGGCCGGCATCCGCCTGGCGATCGATCGCTGGCAAAGCAAAGATGGATGAATCGTGGGCGAATCAGACAGGATGAGATCGATGCTTGCCTGCCAGATCGCCCCCCGCTAACCATTTCCCCAGCAATCCAGCCCCCGTAGTTCAATGGATAGAACGAGGGTTTCCTAAACTCTAGATCCAAGTTCGATTCTTGGCGGGGGCACCAAGCGATTTACGATTGGGATCACTTCCTGTTGCGCCGAATTTGGCCTTGCAATGGCTCTGGCACGGACCACTCTTCACGCGTCCTTGCGCTTCCAAGCTGTCATCCATCTGAAGAAGCCTCTCCAACTCCTGTTTTGCCTGTTCGCCTGCCTCCAGTTGCTTGGCGGCCCGTATGCATTGATGCAGCTTTACGCTTGGGGAAGCATGCTCTCGGCTTATTCGAAAGATTCCGGATTTTTACAGGGAACGATCGAAACCTTTGATGGCAGCCGCCCATGCCAGCTTTGTCGGCAAATTGCAGCAGCCAAACAGGATCAAAAGGAAGACCAACCAGCGGTTCCTAACAGCGAGAAACTCAGCAAGCTGATATTGGACTTTGATCTTCCGCGCCAAGATTTCCTGAAAGCTCCCACTGCGATCATCGCCAGCCAGGCGACATTCATTGCGCCTCATTTTCTGAATGGATTAGGAGCTCTTGCTCCTCCATTGCCCCCGCCGCAGTTGCAGGCATAAGTTCCCTCCAAGCGTCAGAATTCAATCTTCGCAAGATGCCACCACTGCATTCGTGGTGAGGCCTTCTAACGAATGTTAATGATCATTCTTTGCTAGCTTGTCGCACTCCGTCTCCACCCGTGGATTCCGGAAACGTGTATCATTCCGCTTTCTCCATCGTTTGGGAGAAGCGTCCATTTCACCGCAGGATTGCCATCATCTTGGCGGAAGAAATCCAATCACTCACATGAATCATTTTCTACCCGGATCGCCTGATAACAGGTCGTTCCAGCTATTTCGATTTTACCCATTTCCATGAAACCAAAGTCCATTGTCCGTAATTCTCACCTCTTCATTTCTCTTACACTTGCCGGATTTTCCACCGCATCTGGTGCAGTCACTGCCGTTCCAACTGATGGCACGTTGCAATCGTTAGAGCCGATCATCGTTACAGCGTCGGCATCGACGGAATCTCCACTCGAAACGATTATCGATACCTCCAATGCGGCGCAACCGATCCCTGCTCAGGATGGCGCCGACATGCTCAAACTGGTTCCCGGATTTTCCGTTTCACGAAAAGGTGGCTCGGGTGGCGAACCAATCTTGCGCGGCCAGTCAGGCTCCCGCATCGGCATCCTATTGAATGGCGAGACGCTATTTGGCGGCTGCCCGTATCGGATGGACCCGCCGACCGCTTACATTTTTCCAAATGCATTTGATCAGGTCAGAATTCTGAAAGGACCGCAAACCGTGATTTATGGCCCCGGAAATTCGGCCGGTGTGGTGCTATTCGAGACCAGTTCCTATCAGTTGGAGTCGACCGGCACTTCCGTGGATGCATCCGCCACCTATGGAAGTTATCAGCGGAACGATCAGGATATCGAGATCACCACCGGCACACCGGATGTGTATCTCAAACTCGGCTACAACCATACCCAGTCCGATGATTATGAAGACGGCGATGGCAACAAGGTTCACTCCAACTACGATCGTTGGAACACCCACGCGGCGATTGGCTGGACACCGGATAGCGACACCGTGCTGGAGTTGTCTGGAGGCCTCAGCGAAGGGGAAGCCGCCTATGCGGGAAAGTCGATGGACGCGACTCAGCTCGATTATCAAAACCTGGGACTCTTCTTTCAGAAAAAGAATGTGTCGGACTTGGTATCAAAAATCGAAGCACGCTTCGCATACAATTACGCGGACCACGTCATGGATGATTTTCGTTTGAGAACGCCAGGCATGATGTCGATGGGAGAAGCGGAAGTCGACCATCAGGTGTGGTCCGGGAAATTTCTAACCGAACTTAAACCCGCTGATGGCACGCTCGTCACCGCGGGTGTGGACTTCCGGGATTCGCGCCATCGTAATTATGACAGCGGGAGCTGGGTGACCGATGGAGAAATCAATGACATCGGCATTTTCACCGAACTTTCACAAGATCTCACGCCGAACAGCCGCCTCATCGCCGGAGCTCGCGCGGACCGGTGGAATGCCGAAGACAAACGTGAAACGATCTGGTCTGGCAGCATGATGATGGGAAGTTATGTCGATAATCCAACAGCTGGTGAAGATCGGATGGAAGTGATGCCATCCGGGTTCATTCGCTACGAACAGGATCTAACCGCCATCCCTGCGAAAGCTTACATCGGAGTCGGATATACGGAACGCGCGCCGGACTATTGGGAACTTTTCCCGAACCCCAGCACGAACAGCATCAGCTCTTTTGATACTGATCCCGAAAAAACCGTTCAGCTTGATGCGGGACTGAATTATCAGGATGGACCGCTCACAGCGTGGACTTCCGGGTTCATCAATCGTGTCGATGATTACATCCTTTACCAAAGCAATTACCCGATCGATTCGATGAGCACGGGCACCGTGACCAGAAACGTCGACGCTTGGTCCTGGGGTGGCGAAGCCGGTGTTAGTTATGAATTTCTCAAATACTGGAAGGCTGATACCAGCATCAGCTACGTCTGGGGAAAAAATCGCACCGATGACCGGGCCCTGGCCCAGCAACCTCCGTTAGAAGGCAAAATCGGACTCACTTATGCGAGGGATAACTGGTCTGTGGGCGGACTCATGCGCCTCGTTTCTGCTCAAAATCGCTACGCGGAAGATCAAGGAACAATCGTAGGACAAGACCTGGGAGCTACCGGCGGCTTCGGCGTATTTTCGTTGAACGCGGATTGGCGTGTCACAAAAAATACAACGTTGGCTGCCGGTGTGGATAACCTGTTCGACAAAACCTACGCCGAGCATGTGAATACCGCAGGCACCGATGTCGTGGGTTACACGACCACCACCCGCGTCAATGAACCAGGCCGGGTGTTCTGGATGAAGCTGTCGCTCAAATTCTGAAGCGTTCCGGTTTTATGTTTACGATGGGTGCCGTAGTTGAGTGCTACGGCACCCATTTTGATAGAACGCCGATCAGTTGGCAACATGCAGCGATGAGGCGTTGATCACCAGAGCTTCCGGCGTCGATGATTGATCCAAGGTTCCGGTTAGCGTGACACTGCTGAGCTCTTTCAGGCCGTGATTGCCTTTAACGGACGTTTTCAAAACCCGCCCGTCCTCACCCAAAATCTGGATGGTTGCGGTTGCCTTACTGATGGCTTCTTTCGTTTCGCAACAAGCATCCCACGGAGTCTCACACTCATCATCCGGCATGTCATTGCAGGCCGTAATGACTTCAGGATCGCCTAAAACGAATGCCGCACGGCCATCGACAAACGGAAACTTGCGGCCCATCACCCGGCCGGAAATGGTCACGGCATCGCCCGGCTTGGCAGTTTCGCGAATCAAATGGATCGGCTGGGCATCCGGCGGTGCGGAATCGGTGAAATAAGCATCTAACGAGATTGCCGGTTCATGGGTGACCGCGACAGATGGTTTTTTCCCGCAGGAAGTGAATAGGAATAACGAAGTAAGTGAAATCAGCGGTAGAGTCTTCATGATGATCGTAATGCGGTGGGAAGTTGGGGTTTGAGACAACGAATGGCTGGAGGCAACGCACCGAGCAGACCGAGAGCGAGGCCAGTAAAAAGTCCGGAAAAGGTTACGGCTGGGGTAATGGACATCGTGAACGCACCGATCGAAAACGGGATCGTTTTTCCATCGAGAAACAACAACGCAACCACCGAGGCAATGAGAGTGCCGGTCAGGCATGCAAGCAGGCTTTCCTGAACCAGACTTGTTAGAATCGCAAATCTGGTGAAGCCGATTGCCTGCAAGGTCGCGAGTTCCCGAATCCGCGAAGCAAATGCCGCATAAAGGGTGTTCAATCCACCGAACAAGGCGCCGGCGGCGACAAGACCTGCGGTGATCCATGTCATCACCCGCAATGGTTTAAAAAATTGCGAGAGGTGAGCGTAGTAGTCACTCTCACGCATCGCCGTCAGTTCCAAATCGAGCCGCTGCTTCGAGAACAGATCCGCCTCTGAAAAATCATCCGGAGTTTCCATTCGCAAAACCACACACGATACCGTGTCACGTTGGGAGAGCGTTCGGAGATCGGACAAGGTCGCCCAGATTTCCGATTCCATCACGGTTCCCGGTGCGGCAAAAACGCCGGAGACCTTCATTTCGGCTCCATCTAACAACACCGACTTCCCGACTGCCAGAGACGAAGCATCCGCAAACCCCAGCTTGCGCCAGGCGAGTTCACCGGCCATCAATTCGCCCGCTTGCGGAAAAGTTCCTTCTAACAAACGAACCTCAGGATGAACCACCATGGCCTGTGGTGACACACCCCGGAAGAGCCCCTGCCCGCGTTTGCCATCGGGTGTTTGCAGGAAGGTCATGTAGTGAATTTCCGTCGACACCGCCGGAGTTCCAAGCGGATGAGCCACTCCCGCTACTGCGGAAGCGGCGATGCCGGCCGTTTGTTCGGAGACCTCACTGCGTTGCATGCTTTCCTCACTTCCAGTCCCGATCAGAATCGCATTCAAGGGAGATCCGGATGCCGAAAGCACTTCTTTCATCCCAACATTCAATGCTGCAGCAGCCATGACTAACAACACCACCAGCGCACTGCCACCCACCGTCTGCGCGAGGCGGGATTTGTCGCGGAATAAGTTCCGCAAGGCATAGGTGAAGGGTAACATGAGCGAACGGGCGATTGGTGATATCTTCGACTTCGGTTTTAGCCGCGCAGACTTTTTACAATGGGTTGTTGGATGGCTTGCAGCGCCGGCAGGATGGACGCCACAACTCCGAGCAAAAGAGCCGCCGCAATCGCGTTCACGGCTGTCTGAAATTCCGGGATCACGGCCAGGGTGTGCCCTTCACTGCCGAGCGTGAAACTTTGCCAGCGAAGAAATGTCCAGGCGAGGCCGGTTCCGAGGACACCGCCTAACAAGCCGAGCATCCCACCTTCACTCATGACCAAAAACAGGATCGCGCGCGCGGGATAGCCTAGTGTTCGGAGCACGGCGTTTTCTTTAACTCTACCGCGCACGACCAACAAAATTGAATTCGCAACCAGCGCGATCACCGCCAGCACCGCCCCCAGCGCCAGCCAGCGGGTGAATCCGATCAGTTCAATCAGCTGGCTCGCCGTTTCTGCGAAAAATGCCTTTTCCGGCCGGGTATTGGTAGGTTGCTGATCAGACTTGAATCGCAGATCAATCGCTTCCGCTACCGGCTTCAAATCCGCAGATGAATTCACCCGGACATTGAATTGCGTGACCACCCCGAGACCGGCTCGCGATGCCTGTTGCAGGAAGGGCAGCTTCACATAAGCGACGTTGTTGTCCTGAGCGAAGGGAGATTGGATAATACCGGCGACATGAACCGTGACGCCAACCGCATCAAACCGATCTCCCGGATGAAGGCCGCGCCGGCGTGCAAATTGTTCGCCTAACAACGCTCCATCATCGCGCCGTTCCCATTCGCTGATATCGCCGGAAACCACTTCGATTTCCGGAGCGAATTTCCGCAACAAACCATCGGGCACCCCGCGAAAGGTGATCACATCGAGACTCGCTCCGCAGTTATTGACCACGATCTGAATGGGGATCACTTCGCGAACTCCCGGGATCTGGCGGATTTCATCGGCATAATATTCCGGCAGACGGCTGGTATTCGGACAAAACCGATTTTCCCGATATACGACGAGTGTCGTATCTGCCGCAGTTTGCTCGGTCGCCTCGGCGAGTGAATCCTGCAAGGTCTCAACCGCCATGAACAAAAACATGCCAGAGGCAACGCCGAGAACGGTTAGAATCGTCCGCAGACGATACCGTATCAATTGTTTCCAGGCGAGTGAAAGAAGTCGGATCATCGGTTAGGGATGCGGACCGGGTGCAGTTTCTAACAAGACACCCTTTTCCAAATGCAGGACTCGATCGGCAGCAGCGGCGGCAGTCGGATCGTGTGTGACCATGACGATGGTTTTCCCATGATCGCGGGTGAGACTGCGTAACAGATCAAGAATCCGATTGGCGGACTCACGGTCGAGATCTCCCGTTGGTTCATCCGCGACGAGCAAAGCCGGATTGGTCACCAAAGAACGGGCGATCGCAACCCGCTGTTCCTGTCCGCCGGAAAGTTCGGCAGGTGTGTGATCCGCGCGATCCGCGAGGTCGACCAATTCCAATGCGGCGCTCACTTTCGCGCGCCTGTCCCGCCTGGAAAGTTTCGTGAGGAGTAACGGAAGCTCAACATTCTCAAAAGCACTCAGCACCGGAACCAAATGATAGAGCTGGAAAATGTAGCCGACGCTGCTCGCGCGCCAGCGGGTCAACTCTCGCCGGGACAGCTTTGAAATATCCTGTCCGTTGATCAGCAACTCGCCGGAGGTCGGTGAATCGATCCCGGCAATCAGGTTCAACAGCGTGGTTTTCCCTGAACCCGAAGGGCCCATCAGGGCGAGGAACTCACCCTGCGGCACCTCAAGATCAAGCGCGGAAAGCGGGGTGACCAGATTCGGCCCCTTGCGATACGATTTGCTCAGCGCGCGGCAGGAAATAAGACTCATGAGGGATCGGATGTCGGATGAACGCGTTGTCCACTGCGCAGGTTTTCCGGATTGAGAACCACGCGCTCGCCGGCGCGAATGCCCTCACGAATACGTTGGTAACCCTCCCGTGTTTCATCCGCCGGGATTACACTGCGGCGTTCCACCCGTTGACTGGCAGGATCATAAATCCAGGCCGAGTTGTCCGGCTGGAGCGCCTCTCGGGGAATGTAGATCGATAGGTTGGACGATGCTTTCGTTTCACGTGATCCAGCTTCAAGGAATTCGACACGGCATAGCATTTCCGGCCGGAGTTTGTCGTCTGGAGCCTCAATTCGGACCTTTGCCTGAAGTGTGTTGCGCTGCAAGTCCGCCTCGCCCGTGATGCGTGTGACCTCGCCGTGGAAAATTTGATCCGGCAGCAGGTTGCAGCGGATGTTCGCCATCTGGCCAACACTCAAGCCCGATGCATCGGCGAGCGGAACATCCACCCGGACCTGCAGATGCTCCGGTTGGTAAAGGATGGCGATGGTCGCGCTGTCGACCTCATCCATACCCAGCATTTTTTTCTGCCCGGGCGCTGCCATCAGCCGAAGAACCCGGCCATCGATCGGGGAAAGGATGCGCGTCCGCTGGTGGGCGAGCTCGGCTTTTGCGAGCGCCGCCTTTGCCGCATTCACCTTCGCCTCCATCGCGGTGGCTTCGTAGGCGATCCGATTGAAATCCTCACTGATGGCATCGATGCGCGCCTTGCGTTCGCCGATCGCTGCCTCTTTGCGGGTCTTGTTGAGGCGCGCCGCCACCCGCTGGCCTTCGCCGTAGTTGGCGCTTGAGGTGGTTTCGATCCGTTTGAGTTGATCGAGCGCCTCGTCCAGATCCGCTTGATCCGCCACCAGCCCGGCCTTCTCGGCCTCCAACTCCTGAATCCGCACCAAGGTTCCGGTGCAGTGCGCCTGGTAATTCGACTCCGCCATCTGCAATTCCGCTTTGGCCGTGTCGCATTCCAATTGGGTGTCGATCGCCACCAGCGTTGCCAGCAAATCGCCCTTTTTGACCGACTGCCCTTCCAACACATGGACCTCGTCGATCACGCCGTCCTGCAATGCCGTCGCCTTCACCGGCAGTGGATCCGGCTCAATCCAGCCGGATGCCTGAAATAGCATTTTGCCGGAAACTGGAGTCGATTTCGTATTCTGCAGCGCTTCCTCCAGCAGCAAGGCCGGAGCGATTTTCACCTCCGGGGAAGGCAGCAATTGGTCGCGGAACAAAAGCAGAAAGATCAGCACAAACCCCAGCAATATCCCCGCTGGCAAAAGCCAAGTCATGCGACGAAACACGCCGGCTCTCGGCGTGAAGCCGGATGGGGAAAAGTCAGATAGATGATTGGAAAAAAGATCGGACATCAATGGGATCGCTGAAAGAAAAGATGCTCATCACGGGGCGTGAACACGAGCACGGGTTTGAGGACGGAATCCAGACAAGCCGGATTGCCTCAACCTTTCAAATCAACAACCATTGGTGCCGTAGATAAATCGGCAGCGGATCAGGAGGGGCCGGATCGGGCAGCCATTTCAATACCAGATGTCCTGTCTGCTGCCGGTAGGGCTGCGGCAGCTCCACCTCAGGAATCACAGCAACCGCCAGCGGCGGCAGCTGGAGCGGATGCTGCACCAGCGAATCCGCGACCGGCTTCACCGTGATCATGCATTCGGATCGGTCCTGTTTTTGTGAATCCTTCGCGCACTTCGGACATTTGGCACAGGGACAATCGCCAGAGGTCACCATCTTGCCAGTCACGGTGCAAAAACGATGCGCCGAGCCTGCCGCGGGTAAAATCATCCCGAAGACAAACAGCAAGAACAACGCTTTTAGGCGATGTGACATCGAACCGATCCGTAACGCCATTTTTCAAAGACGCAAGTTCAGGAATCGACACTTGCCGATCCGGGCCAGCCGCGCCACGGATCTGGCATGGAGATTTCTGCGGTGCTTTTTGATTTCGACGGCGTGTTGGTGGATACCGAATGGGCGATCTATGACGCCTGGCACCGGACCTTTCGCAATCACGGTCAGAATCTTCCGCTCGAGACCTACACCCGATGCATCGGCTCCGATTTCGACACCTGGTCACCGAAAACCCATCTGGAGGAACTCACCGGAAAATCGTTCGACTGGCATGATCTGGACGCTCAGCGACAAGTCGAAATCCGCGCGGATCTGGCAGGTTCCGGTCCGATGCCGGGAGTGGTCGACTTGCTCAACAAGCTGACTCAACGCGGCATCCGGCGAGCTGTCGTTTCCAGTTCTGGCCATGAATGGGTCGATGGCTGGCTGGAAAAAATCGGTCTCACCGACCGGTTCGAAACCGTGGTGTGCCGTGGCGACGCGGCAAAAATCAAACCCGAGCCGGATCTCTACCAGGAAGCAGCCAAACGATTGGGGCTCGATCCGGCCAGTTGCCTCGTCATCGAAGATTCGCTCAATGGATTGAAGGCCGGCAAAGCCGCAGGCATGCCGGTCTGGGCAGTGCCGAACCGGGTGACCGCTTGCCTGGATTTCTCACAAGCCGATGCGATTTTCCCTTCGCTGACGGCGATGATCGACCGTTTTTGAAAAAATCAGAGCCCGGACGGGTGACGGACGACGTGACCGCTTCCGCCTCGTGTCTGCGGTTTCCAGCGTGGTCCGGATTCACCTCCAGGCCCGCCAGTGTCCAATCGCAGGCCTGCCACGGTCATGAAAACGTGGCCTTTGCGGACGTAGATATTGATCCAGTCACCGTATCCTTTTTTGCCGTAGTCGAAGAAATTGCCGGAGACCAGCGAACCGCGCAGCAGTCCAGACTCGCGCAGCACATAGGAAACCGTGCCGGAGCAATCGTAGCCATTGTCTTCGAACTTTGCGTGCCCGCCGCCCCATTTGTAGGGCTTGTTTTGCAAACGATTCCCGGCAGCAATCGCACGCTTCACCGCTGCGGGTGCTTTCCTCGGCGCGTAAGCGATCCCGCCTTTCAACAAGGCGGTTTTGCCGTTGTCGAACTGGTAGGACACCGGCTGCTTGACCTTGACCTGACTGGAACAGGAAACAGCCCCCAACCCGATGAGGAGAGTGGCAAAAAGTGGAAGCGACACGGATTTCATGGCGCCGAACTTACAAAATTTTGTTAATTTCAGCAAATAGTTTTTAGAATTTAGAGTTCAACCACTCCAAAGCTTTTGTCAGCGCGATCGACCGGTGGCTCAGCGCGTTTTTCACCGAATCGCCAAGTTCGGAAAAAGTTTCCTCGTAGCCCTCCGGGATGAAAAGCGGGTCGTAGCCAAATCCGCCATCGCCGCGCAGCTTTGCGATGATCCGCCCTTCAACTGCTCCGGTGAAACTCGCCTGCAGCTTGCCATCTTTAGCCAACACCATGGTGCAGCGAAATCTGGCGCTGCGATCCTCCTTTCCGTCCATCTCCGCCAGCAGTTTGGCGTTGTTCATCGCGTGATTTCCCTCTTCTCCGCCAAAACTGGATGACCAAACGCCAGGCGCGCCGCCCAAGGCATCGACTTCCAGTCCCGAATCGTCCGAAAGCACCCAGCCGGTCGCGTGCTTGCTGATCCCCTCTGCCTTCAGGGTCGCGTTTTCCAAAAAGGTCGTCCCGGTTTCCTCGATTTCCGGCAAATCGGGAAAATGCGTCACATCCAGAACTTCAAAATCCGCGCCGACGATGGAACGGATTTCCGCAGTTTTATGCGCGTTGCGGGTGGCGATGATCAAGGTTCGTGGAGCACTCACGCGCACTGGCTACCGCGTCCGGCCGAGCCAGACGAATTTTTTTTGAATAAATCCAAGAGTGTGCTCGCTTAAGGCATCATGAAAGCGATCACATGGCTCGCCGCCCTTACCGTCGGGATGGCTGCGGTCACCACCACTTCCTGCTCCGAAAACCAAAGCGTCGCGACTTCCAACGCCGAGTGGGGAACCAATATCGACACTGCGGTCAAACTGGCCAAAGCCGAGAATAAATCCGTGTTGGTCGAGTTCACCGGCTCCGACTGGTGCCCGCCCTGCATCATGATGCACAAGGAGGTCTTTTCGAAAGACGAGTTTCTGAATGAAGCTTCGAAGAACTTCGTTTTGGTCAAAATCGACCTTCCGCACAGCGATCCGGAACTCACCGAGGCCAACCAGCCAGTTGTTGAAAAATACAAAATCGACGGATTTCCATCGGTGCTTCTACTCGACTCCGAAGGCAAGGAATTCGGTCGGTTTTATGCTTCGGACTATCCGAAAACCGACCAGTTTCTAGCCCATCTCGACAAGATCCTGACGCTGCACCAGCCGAACTGAAAACCGCGCCTGTATTTCCCAACCCCGCCCGGCTTCACGTCGCGGCGGGGTTTTTCTTTTCAATCGCCCCTTCACTCACCACAGTCCCGCCTCCTTTTCCGACCATGTCCGACCGCCGCAAACCATTCCCCTTCGACGAATTCGAGCCAAAATGGCAGGCCCACTGGGATGCTGAAAAAACCTTCCGCACCCCGGGACCGGGCGACGAAGGGTTCGATCCCTCCAAGCCGAAGTATTACGTCCTGGATATGTTCCCCTACCCCAGCGGGGCCGGACTCCACGTCGGACACCCGGAAGGCTACACCGCCACCGACATCATCGGCCGCTACAAGCGGATGAAAGGATTCAACGTGTTGCACCCGATGGGCTACGATTCGTTCGGTCTGCCTGCGGAGCAATACGCGATCAAAACCGGCCAGCATCCGGCGATCACAACGGCGGCCAACATCGAAAATTTCCGCCGCCAGTTGAAGGCGCTCGGTTTCGGCTACGATTGGGATCGCGAAATCGCCACCACCGATCCGGAATACGTGCGCTGGACCCAGTGGATTTTCCTGCAGCTGTATTCGTCCTACTACGACGAAAACGCGCAACAGGCGAAGCCGGTTTCCGAGCTGGAAGCGAAAGGCTGGAGCCGCGCTGAAATCGACGCGGTGCGTCTGGCCTACGTCGCCGACACCCCTGTTTGGTGGTCACCCGATCTCGGCACGGTCTTGGCCAACGAGGAAGTCGAGGAGTGGAAATCGAAAGGCCACACTGTCGAGCGTCGCCCGTTGCGCCAATGGATGTTCCGCATCACCAAGTATTCGCAACGCTTGATCGATGAGCTGGAAACGCTCGATTGGCCGGACGGCATCAAGATGCTGCAGAAAAACTGGATCGGCCGCAGCGAAGGCGCGGAGGTCGATTTCACCATCGGCGATCGCACCGTTACCGTTTTCACCACCCGTCCCGATACCTTGTTCGGAGCGACCTACATGGTGCTCGCGCCCGAGCATCCATTCGTGCCGGAAATCACCACTGCTGAGCAAAAAGAGGCAGTTGAAGCCTATCAAAAAGCCTGTGCCTCCAAGTCCGATTTGGACCGCGGCGACCTGAACAAAGACAAATCCGGCGTCTTTACCGGAGCTTACGCAATCAATCCCGTAAATGGCGAAAGCATCCCGGTGTGGATCGCAGATTACGTCATGATGGGCTACGGTACCGGCGCCATCATGGCCGTGCCCGCACACGATGAACGGGATTTTGAATTCGCCGAGCGATTTGAGCTGCCGATCAAGGCAGTGGTTGGAAAGGAAAAAGAATGTGGCACAGGCGTCCCGCCTGTGGTGACAGACGCCGAATTTCCTACCATCTCCAATGGTGGCGAAGTTGTAAAAACACGCCGCAACCTCCCCCATTGGCAACAAGAAGGTCGTTACCATTTCATCACCTGGCGTTTGGCGGATAGCCTGCCGATGGGAAAATTGAACGAACTCCAAGAGCAGAAGGCCACCTGGATCGCCGCACATCCAGAACCGCATTCGCCGGAACTTGAGGAGGAATTCCACTCACGCTTCGGCGGAAAAATCGAACGATGGCTCGATGCCGGCGAGGGCGAATGCATTTTGAGTGAACCCAGCATCCGCAGAATTGTGGATGGCGCATTGCTGCATTTTGATGGCGAGCGCTATGAGCTGATCGCATCCGCCGTGATGCCAAATCATGTGCATGTGATCATTCGGATTTTCCCGGGAGAAGATCTGTCGAAAATCACGCATTCCTGGAAAAGTTTCAGCGCCAAGGAAATCAACCACGCACTTGGGAAAACGGGATCTGTTTGGCAGGATGAGTCGTATGATCGGATCGTGCGCTCGCAGGCTCAGCTCGAGACACTGATTGCTTATATCGAAGAGAACCCATCGAAGGCACGAATCGATGCAAGCAAGTCGAGTGTTTATGTGAGGCAGACCACAGGCGGGACGCCTGTGCCACAGTCTTCCAAGTCGGGCGGGACGCCCGCGCTCCCTTATTGCGAACATGGCTTCGCCATCAACTCAGGTTTCCTGGATGGCCTTCCAACAGCCGAAGCGAAAGCCAAAATGATCGACTGGTTGGAGGCAGAAGGCAAAGGCAAGCGCCGCGTTCAATACAAGCTGCGCGACTGGTTGTTCTCCCGCCAACGCTACTGGGGCGAGCCGTTTCCGATCACTTGGAAGGACGGCGAGCATCATCCTTTGCCGGATGCCGAGTTGCCGTTGTTGGCTCCGGAATTGGAGGACTACACTCCGACCGGAACGCCTGATCCGATGTTGAGCAAAGCGCGCGACTGGGTGGAACTGCCCGATGGATCGCTGCGCGAAACCAACACCATGCCGCAATGGGCCGGCTCCTGCTGGTATTACCTGCGCTACTGCGATCCTGGTAATTCCGAGCGCTTTATCTCCAAGGAAGCGGAGGAATACTGGAGCGATGACAAACCTGGAATGGTCGATCTCTACGTCGGTGGTACGGAACACGCCGTACTTCACCTGCTCTACGCCCGCTTCTGGCACAAGGTCTTGTTCGATCTCGGCCACGTCCGCACTCCCGAACCATTCCAGCGCTTGGTCAACCAGGGGCTGATTCTCGGTGAGGACAATCAGAAGATGTCCAAATCGCGCGGCAACGTGGTGAACCCGGACGATGTGGTTTCCGAGTATGGCGCGGATTCGCTGCGGCTTTATGAAATGTTCATGGGTCCGCTGGAACAGGTGAAGCCATGGCAGATGAAGGGCGTGGAAGGCGTTTCCCGCTTCCTTGCCCGGGTTTGGCGCGTCGCGTTCGAGCAGGATGGCGAAGGTGAATGGAAGCTCACCGACAAAGTCCAGGACGTGGAATGCACTGACAAGGAACTGCTGCGCGTGGTTCATGAAACGATCAAGAAAGTCGGCGAAGACATCGAGAAACTCAGCTTCAACACCGCGATCTCCCAAATGATGGTCTGCACCAATGCCTTCACCCAAGTGGAAGTGGTGCCGTTGAAAGAGTTCACTCAATTCCTCGCCGTGCTGAATCCGTTCGCACCGCATTTGACGGAAGAAATCCGCGACCGGATCGGAAAATCGACCGCGCTGCTTTCCGAAAGCAGCTGGCCGGAATTCGACCCCGCCGCGCTGGTGCGCAATGAGGTGGAATTGGTCATTCAGGTGAACGGCAAGTTGCGCGATCGGATCACGATGCCCAAGGACGCGGACGAAGAAGCGGTCAAGGCCGTTGCCTTCGAATGCCCACGGGTGAAGGAATACACCGATGGCAAGACGATCCGAAAGATCATCCACATTCCGAACAAGATCCTGAACATCGTGGCCACCGACTGAGCCACGGTTTCACAAAATTCTCACACAACCTGCATCAGGGATTCATCGTTTGAATTCCTAATGCAGACGTGATTGCCCGCCACTACCTCCAGCCAGATGCCAAGTCCTTGGACGACGCATCGGCAAAGGAAATTGCAGTCGCGGCACTCATCACCATCGGCGGCATGAGCTTTTACGGATTTTCCGTAGGCTTCTGGCGGTCGCCGCTGATGGGCGCGTTCGTGGCAGTAAAAATGCCGCTGCTGATTTTTCTGACGCTCGCCTGCAACGGTCTGCTCAACGGACTTTTCGGCATTCTATTGGGCGCCGGGTTCGCCTTCCGGCAATCGTTGCTGGCACTGCTCAATGCGTTTGCGGTCGCCGCGCTCATCCTCGGCTCACTTGCACCAGTCACGTTTTTGTTGGCGCTCAATGCTCCCGCTCCTGATGCTCCGGGAGCGGTCACCGCCCATGCGGCGTATCTGCTGACGCACACCTGCCTGATCGCCTTCGCCGGAATCATGGCGAATATCCGGCTGCATCAAGTGCTCGCGGCCAGAGCTGCCAGTCGGTTCGCCGCCAACGCGACCTTGGTTGCCTGGCTCGCCGGAAATGGATTTCTCGGGGCTCAGTTTTCGTGGATACTTCGTCCTTTTTTCGGTTCGCCGCATTTAGAGGTCGCCTTCCTCCGATCCGATCCAATGCGCGGCAATTTCTACCAGTCCGTCTGGCACTCATTTGACCGGATCACCCACGGCCAACCGATCCCCACTCTGGTCATTCTAACCATTTTCGCGTCCCTGCTTTTTTCCGTTTCCAAGCATTTGACTTCCAACCGCAAACGTTATGAACCCCGACGAGCCAACTAATCCGAAACCACCGGAAATCCACAAGCCGGTCCTGCCGCAGCCCGCTATCCCCGTCCAGCCCCCACCGCTGGAGCCCCCCGTGCCGGAAAACGCCGACATCCGCACCTTGATCGAAGCCCTGCTGCGCCGCCCGCATGCACTGGCCCAGCACCTGGCCAATCCCAAAAACGGAGCAACTCCGAAATTTGCCCTGATCAGCCTGATTTCGCTTCTGTTGTTTGGCATCGTTCTCGGTTGCTTCGCCAAACACGAACAGCTTTGGGCCGCCCCTTTGAAAATCGCTGCGGGCCTTCTCATTTCCGGCGCGATCTGCTTTCCCAGCCTCTACATTTTCGCGACACTCGCCGGCTCGCGCATCCAAGCGCAGCAACTTGCGGCTTGCCTGACTGGCGCACTCGCCCTTGCAGGCTTGCTGTTGCTAGGCTTTTCCCCGGCCATCTGGATTTTCGCAGAATCCACCAATTCCTTCGGCTTCATGGGCGCGCTCGGCATCGGAGCATGGATCATCGCTGTCTTTTTTGCCTTCAAGTTCCTCAAGCAAGTCATCTTCAGCAATGGCGGAACTCAGCGCGCTCCGTTAACCATCTGGTGTGCGGTATTTCTCCTGGTCACGCTGCAAATGACCACATCGCTTCGCCCCATCCTCGGGCGGTCACCGACGGTCTTGACCCAGGAAAAGAAATTCTTCCTCGAACATTGGTCGGAATATTTTGCTGAAAACCTCCCAACCACCGTGACTTTCACGGAGGAATAAACAAACGCATGGCATGCGCCGCGCTCCATGTTTCGTTTGTAGCTCTGCTCGGTATTTTGGCCAACTTATCATGAAATCCTTCCGCCGTTTGCTTTCCGTAGCACTTTTCATCCTGGCATTTTGGTCTCACCAAGCCGCTGCAGCTGATCTTCGATTCGTCGTCTGGAACATTGAGTGGTTCCCCGGTTTACGCCCAACCGCATCCGCTGAAGAGGCGGACAAGCACATGAAGGCCTGCCAAGCTGAATTGAAAAAGCTCAACCCGGACATCTTCGTCGCCGAGGAAATTCACGATTGGGCAGCTTTCAATGAATTAATCTCCGCAGTTCCCGGTCTAACCACCCATGTTGTCAGCAGTTTCACGGATCCAGCGACAGGCGAACTCCGCCCTCAACAAATCGGAATCGCCTCCAAACTCCCCTGCCACGGAGCGTGGTGGGAGCCCTGGAAAGCGAATGTTCCGAACATTTCCCGTGGATTTTCGTTTGCCGCTCTCGAATCCCCAGCTGGCCTGATCATGGTCTACGGCAATCATCTCAAGAGCAACGGCGGCAGCGACAAACCTGGCGGAGCCCAACTCGTCGCCGATATGCGGGCGGAGCAAACGAAGCAATTGCTGGCTCACCGCGAGGTGATCAAAGCTGCATTTGCCAAAGAAAAAATCTTCGGCTGGATCGCCGCCGGAGATTTCAACACGAATCACGACGGCCAATTTCCACTCTGCCATGTGGTCGATCTCATGACGAAGGGCGGTTACACCAACACTTGGGCCAACACGCCACGGGAAAAGCGCCTCACCTGGCGCAGCGAACCCGACAGCAAATTCGAACCAACGACCTTTGATTATATTTTTACCCAAGGCATTCCCAAAACAGATGCATTCATCATTGATGCTCCGCGCGAGCTATCCGATCACTACCCGGTCGGATTAGTGATAAAAACCGACTCTTGAGGTTTTGATAAGATAAGAACTCATCATGCCGGGATCGAGTTCAATTCCTCCGGAATGGTGTTAGCGGTGAAAAAGTTTGCGCATGATCAGTTGCCCAATATCGCCAGACTTTTCCGGTTTAGGCTGCTGCCCGTTGAGTGGATTCAGCGGGAATTTCATCAGACCTTCCACGGATCACTGCTAACACCATTCCAAAGGAATTGAATCGATGGTGAGAGAAAGCCCCGGGCGGTGTTATTTCATTTTTTTTGATAAACCCGCACCCAATCGACCAGCATTTGCTGGGGAAATACGGTGGCATCGTTCGGTGGCCCCGGCCAATTCCCGCCGACCGCCACGTTCAAAATGAGGTGAAATGGCTGGTCGAACGGAGCTGGGAATTTCCCGCCAGTCGAGCTCCATTGATTCTGAGTTTGGTAGAGTTTGCCATCCACATACCAGCGGATCTCACCTTCTTCCCACTCCAGGGCGAACACATGGAAATCGTCGCCGAAGTTGCCCTTCTTCAATTTGAACGGTTGACCGGTATGAACGTTGTTTGGCCAGCTCGCTCCGTGATGAAGTGTGCCATGGACCGTGTCCCATTCGTGGCCGACGAGTTCCATGATGTCGATTTCACCACTCGCCGCCCATCCACCGTAGGGCTCTTTGTCCGGCAACATCCAGATCGCCGGCCAAATCCCCTGCCCGCCAGGCAGCTTGGCGCGGATTTCAAAGCGACCGTATTTCCACGAAGCATGGCGTTTGGTCCGAACTCGCCCGGAGGTGAATTCTTTTTCGACGCCGCCTGATCCGAATTTTCCACGCCGAGCCTCGATCACCAGATTGCCATTTTCGACTCTCACATTTTCCGGCCTGTCCACATAGAACTGCAACTCGTTGTTGCCGCCGCCATGGCCATTTTCTTCGACCGACCATTTGGTGAAATCAATTTCCTTCCCCGCGAATTCGTCCGACCAAACCAGCTTCCAATCCGAGGGAGCTGAAATGCCCGACAGAGTCGTAACCCATAAAAACGCCAAAGTCCCAATCGTCCGCTTCATCATGATGCGATGTCCTTGAACGAAATCCTCGACGGCGTCGATCAATTCCCGACGACATCGCCTAGCGCCGCCGATCTCCGATCCCACCAGACCGCTATCACCCACGAACCCAGCGCCCACGCCGCGCCAAGTGCCCAGCCGGCCAACACATCGGTGGGCCAGTGAACTCCGAGGTAAACCCGACTCATGCCCACCAATAAGGTGATCAGAACGGAAAGCGAAATGAGGTAGATACGCATCGCCCGACTTGGTTGGGTCCGCGCCAGCAACAACCCCAACGTCAGCCAAACCACGGCCGACATTGTCGAGTGCCCACTCGGGAAGCTGGCATTGGAAACCACCGTGCCGTGCGAAATCAGATCTGGCCGTGGTCGGTCGTAGCCGCTCTTCAACCATTGCACCAAGGCCATTCCGCTTGTAATCGCGACTGCAATCACCACCGCGATGCGCGGCCTCCGCAACAGCACAGCGATGCCTATGGATGCCAGCGTCAGGCCTGTTAGAATGGTAAACCCGCCCAAGGCTGTTAGATCCCGACCGCTTTCCTCCAACCAGTCCGGCCCGATCGGCTCTGCCAAATCGCTGGGCTCGCGCATCGACAGCAAAATCTTCTCATCCCATTGGTGAGTTTCCCGTTCTCCCAATTCATCACTGATGCCGAGGAATGCCCAGAGACCTAATGACGCCAGCAACAAGGCCACAGGCATCAACGGCTCCTTCCGCCAGCGAATGAACAAGGCCAAAAATCTCTCAAATGTCCGAACTAGCACCATGAAGAGTTCGGTGCGCAATCCACAGCGTCAAATTGAAAAGCAGCCGTCGGCGCAGTCCAAACTCAGCCCGCAATTGGAATTGCCTGAAATCACTACCATCTGATAGCTCTGCAATCACCAATTCCCTATGAATCTATCCCCTTACCTACTAGGCGCCACTGGCATTGGAGCACCCGAACTATTTGTATTAGGAATGTTCGGGCTAATCGGATTCGGCGGCTTCCTGCTCTGGCTGTGGTCTCTCATTGCATGCATCCGCAACCCGAGGCTCAGTGACACCAACCGGATCATCGGCATCGTTCTAATTGTATGCCTAAATCTTCTCGGAAGTTTGATCTACCTATTCCTTCCCCGAGAACCATGAGAAGTTTCTAGCAGCTACTGATTTTGCTGCCCAGATCGTTGCATCAATGATGCTAAAAACGAATCTGGGCTGCATGAAAATGGTGAACTTCAGCCCTTGCGGCTCTTGATCGCAATCAGGATCTCCTCCTGGGACAGGAAGGCGTCGTGATTGGTATCAGCCTTGTTGAAAAGCGACTTCGGATCATCCGAGTTTGCCGCGACACGAGATTTCGAAAATTCGGCGTAGTCGAGCTTGCCATCGTGATTGGTGTCGAGCTCTGCGAATTTGGCTTCGAGCCGTTTGCCGTTCCCGCGCGATGGTGCCGCGCAGGCAGCAAGACATGTAAATCCGACAGTTAATAAAAGATAAGCAGTTGAGGTCTTCATCGTGATCACAAATGCATAACGAGCGCGATTGGTTACAAGAATTTCAGATTTTTTCGAACCACGCCCATTCGGGATTTACCCATTTCATGACATCCGCTTAGTTCGCATCCAATGAGCACCTTTTCCATCCGGCCCTATCAGTTGAGTGATATTGACGGGATTTATGCCGCCGCCCTTGAGTCGCGCGAACAAATCTCAAAATGGATGGGTTGGATCACGCCGGATTATTGCCGCGATCATGCGGAAGCGTGTGTCAAGAACGCCATCTCCAGCCACTAACAAAAAAATCCATGGAACCTCGACCGCTTTTCAGCATTCGCTCACTCGGAACATTGGGTGCCAGCCAATGCCTGATTTTCACCTTTGCGCTCACGGTGTTCGCTCCCTCCTTCACCGTGCCCATGCTGTTCTTCTGCCTTTTCGCGATCTCTCTCAACGCGGCCTGGAAGAAAACACCTGGCTGGTTTTGGCGAAGCTTTGCGATGGCTTCAGTCTTAGCTGGGATTGCGCTGTCGCTATGGGTTGCGCCGCGAAATGAGCAAATCGAGCTCGATGGATTATTTGCCACGCCAGTTCTGGTGTGGGCAGTTTATCTGGGCATCGGTCTTGCTCCGCTTGGCCTGATTTCCTCCGCCCACACTGCATTTGTTAGAATCCGGTGCAACTCGTAAGACTTGCCGAAACTCATCACTTCTTGCTTCCTGCCGAATCAGGTCGTTAGATAGGTCATGCGTTTTCTTTCGTTGGCAGGATTCGTCGCAACTTTGGCCATGCCATGGTTGCTGAACAGCTGTGGTGGGTATGGCCGGGTTGAGTTGGCCCAGGCTCCGAAAATCGTGAATGTCTCTTCCTACGATCCCAAAGAACGACAACGCGGAGGCGACTCCTTTTCGCAAAATGACGTTTCAGGGCTGAAGCAAAACGGTGCCCTGGGCCTCATCGCCCGGACCGGGAAAGGCCGCCTGATCGATGACAAATGCGCGGATTTCCTGAGCGCTGCCAACCGCCAGGGCATGTTGCTCGGCACCTATTACTTCGTCCTGGCGGACGTCGATCCCGTCTGGCAAGCGGATCGCTATCTTTCCCGCCTGAAGGAAATCACCTCCAGCCGCGGACTGCAGGGCAGAAAGATTTTGTTAGTCGGTGATTTCGATACCAAATCCGATCCCGGTGATTTCATCGCCTTCATCAATCGCATCCAACAGCGAACCGGAGTGCTACCGGTCATCTATCTGGAAAACAGCGCCCAGCTTCGCAGCACGCTCAGCAATGCAAGCTCCGCACAAAAACGTCGCATCCGCCAATGCCCATATTGGCTCGCGCTGTATTCCCACACCTCTGGATTCCGCACCCCCAAGGACCTGATGAATGCCTACGGGGTCTGGAATGATTGGGCGATGTGGCAATACGGCGGCGTGGAATGGTCCGGGCGCTCCATTTCCAAACACTACTATCATGGCCCGTGGAAATCCCCCGAATACTTTGGCACCATGGACAGGCCGCTGGAACACAATGCCTTCAATGGCACCCAGCAAGATCTTCGTAAATTCTGGGACCAACATTCCTGGGCTCCATAATACGGCTGCCAGCGCTTTTCGCAGTGGACCGGGGCGATCCCACGGTTGAAGCTCCGCGCATGGGAATTTTCGTAAAATCCAAACAGCCTCCGGCTTGGCTCAAATGGCCAGCCGCCATGCTGAGTGGTGGATTGGTCGGGCTCATGTTCGCACCATTCAACGCCACGTTTCTGGTTTGGATTGCGGTGATACCGTTGTTGTATGCGATTTGGTCGGTCGATGCAAAAACCGCCAAACGCCGCGCGGCGAAAGGATTTGCGCTTGGTTATCTCGGAGGAGTTATCGCCTTCGGGATCGAACTTTTTTGGCTGACTGAAGTTTCCACGCTCGGAGCGGTGCTTCTGCCGCTCTATTTGGCGATTTTCTGGGGTATGTTCGGCGCATTTGCCGCCACTTTGGGAAATCCACGTCGCTCGCGAGCGAAGCCGATCCTGCTCGCGCTTTACCTCGGGGCGGTATGGGGCGGCCTGGAATGGCTGCGCAGCTGGCTTTTCACCGGCTTCGGCTGGAACGGACTTGGCATCGCGTTTCACGACACCCGCTTGATTGCCCAATCGGCCGATTTGCTCGGCGTCACCGGGCTTTCGATGCTCGCGGTATTTTTCCAATCCGCCTGGCTGTATTCCGCTCAATCATCCGCCAATAAAACCACAGCAGCCCGGACATTGGGAATCACCGCTGTGATCCTGGCAGTGGTCATCGGCTACGGATTCTGGCGGATCCAATCCGAAAAAAAACGCGTCGCGGTTCCCCTGAAAGCGCTTCTGGTCCAGCTCAATATTCCTCAGGAAGCAAGCCAAAGGCTGTGGGACGGATTGAAGGTCAACCTGTCCTACGAGGACGAAACCGCGAAGGCGATGGAATCGCTCAAACCCGGGGATGCCCCCGACTGGGTTCTCTGGCCTGAAAGCGCACTCGGTGGCGAAATTTTCCGCACCAGTGACGGCGAATGGGGTGAGTGGGAACAGAACACCAGCACCATCCTCAACGTGCGGCGCGGCTACCCGCCATTCACCATCATCTACGGCTCCAACGAAATCGAGGCAGAATCCACTGAGGGCCAATTGTATCGAAAAAACGGCGGACACGTCTACAACGCGCTCGCCATCCGCTCGCCGGAGAACGACCTGCAAACCTTTCACAAACACCATCTGGTGATTTTTGGTGAAACCATCCCGTTCATCGATTCCATGCCGTGGCTGAAAAAAATCTACGCCGAGCAAGCCGGAGCCGAATGGGGAGGCTCGTTCACGCCAGGTGATTCCTTCGAACCTCTGACCGCACAAACCAGCGGTGGCCAGGAAATCGGCATCATTCCCAGCATTTGCTTTGAGGACACCGTGCCGCGACTGAACCGGCGCTTCGTCCGCTCCGGTCCTCAAGTGATTGTGAACGTCACCAACGATGGCTGGTTCGGCGAAAGCCAAGCGGCAGACCAACATTTCAACAACGCCCTGTTCCGGGCGATCGAATTGCGGCGCCCCATGCTGCGCTGTGCCAACACCGGCGTCAGTGCAGCGCTGGATTCCACCGGCAGCCTGCTCCAACCGCTCACCGGCAAACGCCAAGTTCTCACCGATGCAACCGGCAGCCATTTCACCAGTGGCGGCTTGCTGACCAAAGTCATGGTGCCGCTGAACCCAGCCACCACGCTTTACGCAACGATCGGAGATTGGGGCATCATCACCGTTGCTTTGGCTGGCTTCATCCTCGCCCTCGTTTCCCGACAGCAAGGTGTGACAGATTGATTTGCAAATCGCACGATACGCCAGAAATTCGGCGATCTTTCGGAATTCCGCGCACTTTCAGGTCATTTTACCTTGTCCGGGCCTCTCTCTCTGCTTGGGTAGCCGGGAATTTTCGCAAGTTGCCCGAGCCACGATGCAAAATGCTTGGCACGGAACGCGCTCCAAGCACTGAAACCCCAATTTTTCACCCCCATGTCGAACCAGCCAGTCCCCTCGCTCCCAATCGAAGACAACTTTCAACTGGTCAACCGCCGAGGGATTATGGGTTCAATGGGATTTGCCGGACTTGCTCTACTAGCATCCTCTACCCCGGCCAGCGCGTTTCTCTTTCATAAAAAAAGCGACACGCCGAAAATTATCGTGGTGAAGGGCAAGGCCAACGAAGCGGTCAAAGCAGCAGGCGTCAAAACTGACATCTGCATCGACAGCCTCCCGGACGAATGGGTCGAGCGCCACGGATCGCTCATCACCGACTACGACCGCTACCTCGCTTCTCTCAATCTTAAGCGCCTCAGTGCCCACCAAGTGGTCGAGGCACACGCAAAATCCCGCAACGGTGTCTGGAATACGCTCCCACCCAAGCAATGGTGGACTCGCATGGGCTACACCCTCCGCGTGATTGATCGCGTGGCGGTGGAACTCGACATGCCTGTCAAAAACGTCGTATCGGCCTATCGCTGCCCAGCCTACAACGCCCGCTGCCCCGGTGCGAAGAAAGGCTCTTGGCACCAAGCGAACGTCGCGGTGGATGTGCAATTCCCAGTCCGCGCGTCCGTAGTGACCGCAGCCGCTCGAAACCTTCGCGATCGTGGCTTGTTCAAAGGCGGCATCGGCAGCTACCCAACTTTCACCCACATCGATACCCGCGGAACCAACACCAACTGGTAAACGATCCGTTTTCCGGTCGGATTTCCGCTTCAGTATTTTCACCAAACCATGCGCTCGTGCTCCAAAGCCGGGCGCATTTTTTGATCAAAGGGTGACCCTAAACGAAAATTTTTCAGCCAATCTCCAGAGAAACGCGCAATCCTTTCACAGATTCTAAAAAAAATCCTTGCCCATCCCGGGGACCCGTGTTGTTGTCCCTGCCCGCCCGAACCGGCGGATAAATTCTCATTTTTTCCCTAACGGCCATGGCCTACGCAGTGATCAAAACCGGCGGTAAACAATACCGCGTCCAAGAAGGCGACAAATTCGATGTCGAGAAGCTCGACGCCGCCGTCGATTCCGAAATCACCTTCGACGAGGTCATCCTCGTTGGCGAAGGAGACAGCGTCAAAGTTGGCACTCCTAGCGTTGCAGGCGCTTCGGTTACCGCCAAGGTCCTCAGCCAACACCGCGGCCCTAAAGGCATCGCTTTCAAATTCAAGCGCCGCAAGGGATTCCACAAAACCAAAGGCTTCCGCCGTCACCTCACCAAGCTTGAGATCACTTCGATCGCAGGCTGAATCTAACTCAACTTTTCTACCACCATGGCCCACAAAAAAGGACAAGGTTCCGTTAAAAACGGTCGCGATTCACGCAGCAAACGCCTCGGCGTCAAAAAATTCGGCGGCCAAGCCGTAATCGCCGGCAACATCCTCATCCGCCAACGCGGCACGAAAGTTCATCCTGGCCTTGGCGTCGGTATGGGCCGTGATCACACCCTTTTCGCCCTCGTTGACGGCAAAGTTACCTTCGATCGTGAAGGCCGCCGCGTTAACGTGCTGGCTCCTGTGGAGGCTTAATTGCCCTCGCTGTCGAACGATACGTTTTCATACAAAAAGCCGCTTCCTTCGCCGGGAGCGGCTTTTTTGCTTCCTGACTTTGCAGGTTGGAAACTGGAAATGAGTTACTTCGCACCAACTGCTTTCTTCTGCTGCACCCGCTCGACAGGATCATCGCGCCACATGAATAGCGCCTTAACCACATCCCGGAAGTTCTCTTTCGTGTCGCCTTTGAATTCGTGCATTTCACGCTCGATTTGAACATTTTCAGCCTGAATTTCCTCCGTAGCATCCGTTGAAATATCGGCGTGATCCAATTGGTTAAGCAATGAAATGACACCGCCGTGGATGCTTTCAACGTGTTCACACAACTGCGCAACTTTACCGGACAAGGCACGGACATCAGCCTCATATTCGGTCCCGATTGTCCTGATTTCCAGTGCAGTAGCCATCGTTTTGGCACTGGTTCCCAACTCCAGCCATTCAGGAGTCATATCGTGATCCACCTCACTTTTGATATCTTGAATATTTTCGTTCATCTAACACGGGTAACCTCAAAATGGAGGAATGCCAAATTGGAACTTTTCCGCATCAACCTTCAGCCCAAGACTGCGCCGCGATGCTCCTGAAGAACGGAACCGGATCTAAATTGCTATTGGCAGCCTTCCTGGCCCTGACCCTTTCCTGCCGGAAAACCCAGGATCTCGGGCCACCCAAGACCGTTGCGGTGCGTGAAGACGGATTGCTGGAGCTCCAGGTCGCCAGCTTCAATATTCGATACGCCCACCAGGAGGATGATCCCCGTAATAACTGGCCGCACCGCATCGCCAAGGTCGTTCACATCATCCATGATATCGCCCCGGACGTTTTTGGCGTTCAGGAAGCACTCCATGGACCTGCTGCGGACCTCTGGGCCTCTCTCCCGGACTATGAGTTCTTTGGGGTTGGGCGGGAAGATGGAAAAAGAGGCGGCGAATACTCCGGCATTTTCTTTCTAAGATCGCGATTCGAATTGGATCAATCCGACTGCGGAACGTTCTGGCTTTCGTCCACTCCCGAAATCCCAGGCTCCATGACCTGGGGAAACACGCTTCCCCGCACCGCCACATGGGTTCACCTCACGGATCGCGCAACCGGACGCGGTTTTTACTTTTTCGACTCCCACTGGGATCATCGGAACCAAAATTCTCGCGAACACGCAGCGATGCTGATTGCCAGCCGGATCGATCAGCGCAAGTTCCCGCAAGACCCCGTCATTCTGGTTGGCGATTTCAATGCCATCGAAAACAACCCCGCTGTTGCCTTTCTTCGTGGCGAACGGGCGACAATCGATGGGAAAAAGCAAAAATGGCCGAATGGCTTGCTAGACACCTTCAACGCCCTTCATCCGAATGATCCAAATCGAAGAACCTTCCACCAATGGGAATCGGTTCGGCGCGGCGACTTCAAACTCGATCATATTTTGGTAACGCGGAACGCCAAGGTATTGAAGTCAGGAATCCAGTTTGAAGAACCTCCGTTTGCCTCGGATCACTACGCGGTCAGCTCACGGATCGTGTTCCCGCTCGGATCATGAATATCGCGCCTGAGCCTTTCGGCTCAGGCGGTTCACGTAGAACGAATCAAGAATCAGACCAAGCCTTGCTCGCGAAGTTCTTGGTCGACATCGTCTGACCGCGGAGTGCCGATGCCGGCATCGCGGATGCGTTGGATTTTCCGGCGGACGCCGAATTTGCTGCGAGGCCCGGTGACCAATCCGGCCACGCCGCCCACCAGAAATGGCATCACTGCCGCCACACCCACCGCTCCCAAACCGATGCCGATTCCGCGGCGCGCACCGCGGTTCATCAAATCACCTAACAACAACCCGGCAGCCGCACCAATCAACGCGGGAGCCGCCAGGGCACTGGTCTCAATCCATTCCGGAGTGGTATCCGAGTAATCATCTGCCATGACAAAACCTTAAACGCTCCGGAATCCGGCGACAACTCCGGAAAAAGAAAATGAGCAGCCGCATTCTCTCTTTTCGAACTGAGCCTTTTCAGTATCGTTCGAGTCGAAATGCCTCTTCCGGAAAATACCTACGCACTCATTCTCGCCGGCGGCTCCGGCACCCGCTTCTGGCCTCTTAGCCGCAATTCCAAACCGAAACAATTGCTCAATCTTTTTGGCGACGGCACCTTGTTGAACCAAACCATCGACCGCCTGAAAGGTCTGGTTCCGCTCGAAAACATTCTCATTCTTACCAATTCCCTGCAAGAAGCCGCTGTGCGTGAAGTCGCACCGATGCTTCCCGCTGAAAATATTTTTGCTGAACCCGCCAAGCGCGACACGGCACCGGCGGTAGCACTCGGCATCGGCCTCGTCGCTGCCCGCAATCCGGATGCGGTCATGATGGTTCTGCCTGCAGACCAACTGATCCAGGACGTCGCCGCTTATCAATCCGTCATGAGTGACGCGTTGTCCGTCGCTGAATCATCCGACGGTCTCGTCACCATCGGGCTTCGCCCAACTTGGGCATGCCCATCCTACGGTTACATCGAACGCGGTGACCGCGCCTCAATTCCGGGCCTGGATCTCGAACACCCACCGTTTGAGGTGAAGCGTTTCCGCGAAAAACCCAATCCGGAACTGGCCGAGCAATTCCTCGCCGCGGGTGGTTTCTCCTGGAATGCCGGCATGTTCGTCTGGTCGTTGCCGACCGTGATCAAGCAGCTCACCAAGCATGCGCCTGAATTGTCCGGGTTCATTTCCGAACTCCGCCGCGCGAGCGACTTGAATGCGACTGTGTCAGCTCAATTTCCGAAATTGACACCCATTTCCATCGACTACGCGCTGATGGAGTGCGCTGATCGCGTACTCAACATCGAAGCGACCTTCGATTGGGACGACGTCGGTTCCTGGATTTCCGTTGCCAAATACCTCGAAAAATCCGGCAGCGAGAACCGCGTGAACGAACCGGTTTCCGAGCTGGATTCGGAAAACAACATCGTCTTCAACGCCCGCAAAGGCACCCGTGTTGCCCTACTCGGTGTCGACGACCTGATTATCGTCCAAACCGATGACGCTTTGCTGATCGCAAATCGTCACCAAGCAGATGCGATCAAAAAACTGTCCGACATACTGCCGGAAGAACTCCTTTGATCGACCACGATTCATCTTCCGGCCCCCATCCCGCCCTCGGCATCGATCATGGCGAGGCGCGGATCGGCGTTGCCGCGACCGATGACTTCGGGATTTTAGCCCATCCGGTCGAGACCATCGACCGGGCCAAGACCGATCCACTGGAGCGCATCCAGCGGATCGCCGAGCTGCGCCGGATCAAAACCCTGGTCGTGGGCCTGCCCCTGCGCATGGACGGCAGTGAAGGTGACTCCGCCACCAAGGTCCGGGAGTTTGCTCGGGAACTCCAGCTCCGGCTTCCGACTTTGCCACTGGTGTTTGTCGACGAAACCCTGACCACTTCGACTGCTGCCGAAAAATTGCGCCAGGCCGGCCGCAAGGCACGCCATCAAAAGGCGATCATCGACCAAGCAGCAGCGGTCGAGATTCTCAATTTATGGATGGAAGGCTGATCGATTCAGCCTCCCCACCCGATTGATGATCAGACGGAAACTTCGACTGCCTTCCAGGCCTTTTTGACTTCTTCCGCGATGATGCGGAGTCCGTCGCGGACGATTTCCTCATCCATCGCATAGGAAACGCGGATGCATTCGTCGCGGTGGCGCCAACTGTCATCGCTGTGGCCAAAGAAAAACGGTGCGCCTGGAATCACCAGAACCTCGCGTTTTTTCAGGCGTTCATACAGCTCGCGCGAAGTGATCGGAAGATCCGGGAACCACAACCAGAGGAATAATGCTCCCTCGCTGCGATGCATGAACCATTCAACCTCGTCGCCGAATGCCTCTTCCGCCGCACGGCGTGCAAGCTTGCACTTCTCTTCGTAAAACGGCCGGACCACTTCTTGCGAAAGCTTGAGGATTTCACCGGATTCGATGAGTGGCAGCACGATTTGCTGTCCGGTACTCGGATTGGAAAGCCCGGCAATCGCACTCATTGAACCCAACGCGCGGATCACCTCGGGTGGCCCAATCACGATGCCTGTGCGGGAACCCGGAAGACCGATTTTGGATAGACTGAAAGTCAGGATCACATGCTCATCCCAAAATGGAGTTGCATCGGTGAAGATGATACTTGGGAAGGGAGCACCGTAGGCATTGTCGATGATCAGCGGGATATTGTTGGCCTTCGCCAGCTCAGAAAGTCGTGCCACTTCCTGATCCGTCATCACATTGCCGGTCGGATTGGTCGGGCGGGATGCGCAGATCGCCGCGACATCGGAATCGACCTTCAAGTTGTCGAAATCCACCCGATATTTGAACTCGTGGGGACCGGTTTTCTCGATCGTCGGCGTGCAGGCACGGAACAAATCTCCGGACATGCCTTGGTTTGCATACCCGATGTATTCCGGGACCAGCGGCAGCAGGATTTTTTTGCTCGATCCATCCGGCATTTGACCTGCCAACAGATTGAACAAGAAATAGAAAGCCGTTTGGCCACCAGCCGTTACCGCCACATTATCGGCCGTGATATTCCAGCCGAATTGATCCCGGAAAATGCCGGCGATCGCTTCCAGAAATCGCGGATTCCCGCGTGGCGGATCGTATGAGGTCAGCGTACGCTCAAGACCGCCGGATTCTTCCATCAGTTCTTCAAGCCGACGGCGCCACACCGCATTCATCTCGGGAATTCGCGCAGGCTGCCCGCCACCTAGCATTTTCACGTTGGCTCCCCCACTCGCTAGGGCGTGCCCCAAATCATCCATCAGTTCTTCGATACCACTGCCGCAGCCGAGCTGCCGCCCAAATTTAGAGAATTCGTAAGCCATTTCGTGACGCCGGTTGACCGGTCGGGACGGGCATCTATACTCAGCATCGAACCCATAACAACCCCGAAACCACCATGCCTATCACTGTCGGACAAAAAGCACCGGATTTCACACTCGTTTCAAAAACAGCCTCCGGGCCGGAAGTTGTCAAACTGTCCGATCATTTCGGAAAGGCCAACATCGTCCTCGTTTTCTTCCCGATGGCCTTCACCAGCGTCTGCACCACTGAGATGTGCGACCTTTCAAACGGCATCAGCGATTACGAAAAACTCGACGCCAAGGTATTCGGCATCTCTGGCGACAGCCCGTTCGCACAGGAGATCTGGGCTCAAAAAGAAAACATCACGATTCCCCTGCTCAGCGATTACGAGCACGAAGTTGCCGAGGCATACGGCATCGCTTACGAGCAATTCCTGCCTGCCAAAAATCTGATCATGGGTGGCGTTTCCAAACGTTCAGCGTTTGTGATCGATAAAGAAGGCACCGTCCAATACGCCGAAGTTCTCGAGTCACCTGGCGATCTGCCAGATTTTGAAGCTGTGAAAAAAGCGCTGGCATCACTCTGAAGCGCCCGTTTTTCAAATCCTATCCGCTTTCGCCGCCGGGCATCACCCGGCGGCATTTTTATGGCAAGCCTCAGGGGCGTGTGATCACCACGCGATAAAATCTTTTACCACTCACCGGTTCATCTCCGGTGAAGACTCCCGCGCCATCAGTAGTCGTTACCAGACCAGTTGCCGCGCTCCAGCCCGTTGATTCCAGGGTTGTGTTGGTCTCCACCGAATAGATCCGTCCCGACAGATATGGGCTGAATCGAATTAGCGGCATGCCTTCGGAAACTTCTGCGGTCACCTGAAAACGCGAGCCAGGGTCGGTCGGATCCAATCCAGCGGCATACTCGAACGCATTGGATTGCCCGTCACTATCCGGATCCGCTTCATCCGCCGCACTACCCTCTGCCTCTGTGACTTGGAAATACTTCCAGAGCCACCCGGTTTTCGGATCGGTTCCCTCCACGGTTAGCGTGATGGTGTAGGTCGGGGTCGTTGGATCATTGCTGACCAGCACCAGATCCGCTGTCACCTCTTCGCCATTGGCGGCTGAAACTCCAATCTCAAAAGGAGTGCTGGCGCCGGCTTCAAGGGTCGTGGAATCCAAACCGGAGATCAGAGAAAACCGGCTCGCGTTTTCTCCTACAAAATACGCTGAAATGCCTCCGAGCGGGCCCGTTCCCGGGTTTTTCAAAATCAGATCAAACGAACCGACGGCGTCCGATCCAACGAATCCGAGATCTTTCGATTGCCCGTCGGCGATCTCCGTTCCGCTGGCATCCGTGATCATCGCCACCGGACTTGGATAGGCCTGGGTGACCATGTGGAGGCTGGTGGAACCATCATAATTTCCGCTCTTGGTCCGGGCGAAAGCTCGCAATTGACATTCCGCGGGCAGGGTCACCCCGCTGATTTCCCATCCGCCAGTGATACGAGTCGCATAGCCCAAAGAAGTCCAGCCACCCGACTTGCTATATTCAAAGGTTACCGTTTCGGCTTCCGGCGCGGTTCCTCCACGCATCCAGCGGATGCTGGTCGGGCTGGTGGCGCGAAACCAGCCGGTGGCATCACCGTTCTCAAGTCGGGCAATGAATTGCCGCTGGACCCCGTTGATGACCGTAAACATGCCGGTCACGATGACTTGCCCATCGGCTTGGAGGCTGATGCCGTAAACCGAGTTCGTGCTGACAGCAAAATTGGCATCGAAGGTCGTATCGAGATCACCATTCGCATACAATCTCGCCAATTTCGGCCAAACCACATTGTTCACTTTATTAAAATCCCCACCAATCAGGATTTTCCCGTCTGCTTGAACGGCAATGGCTCGCACCGGCCCATCCACCACGGGATTGAATGTGGAATCGAGGCTCCCAGTGTAAGTCAAACGCGCCAAATAGGGTTTCGTCTTTCCATCCACCTGGACAAAATCGCCACCGATCAGAATCCGCCCGTCAGCTTGGAGCGTTTGCGCGGTGACACCGCCGTAAATGTTGGTGGCGTAAACGGAATCCGCTTTGCCGTTTTCCAGGATCCGATCCGAAAAGTTGCTATCAACCCCATCCGTGGAGCTACCGCTCGCGGTAAATAATCCGCCAAGGAGGTATCTTCCATCCGATAAGACAGAGATGTTGGTGACACCGAGATTCGCTTCCGAGCACAAGACCGGAGTAAAGACACCGGTGGAAACCGAGCCGCCGTTTTGCTGCAATTTTTCAACCCCGGCAGGCCCACCCACCACGATATTTCCACTAAACAACTGTGGCTCAATCGCTCCGATCGCCGAGGCTGTTGCCACGTTGTTCCCTGCGTCAAAGCTGGTGTCGATGCTGCCGCTGCTGGCAAGTCGGCCAATGCGGATCCTTGTCGCCCCAGCAAGCGTGGTGAATTGTCCACCAACATACAAGGTGCCATCGCTGAGCGGGGTGAGCGCCCAGACACCACCATTGGCAACCGGGGTGTAGCTGGAGCTCAATACCCCAGCCGCGGAATATTTCGCCATCCGGCTGCGGACCGTGGTATTTCCGACCACCGTGAAGTCGCCACCGATGACAATGCTTTGATCGGGAAGGATTGAGACCGCACGCACCAGGCCATTTGTCGCTGGATTGAAATCCTCATCCAAATCGCCGGGATCTGCGTGGCCGATGCCAACAAGTGCCAGCGTGAGCAAGGAAACTCGGGAGTGGATGCAAAAAGGCCGGAAAATCGCTGAAAAATGTTTCAATCCCATGATGACTGGAGGAGCGCCCCAAGCTCCCTTCCTACTTGCGCCCCGTCAATCCGCTTTTCCCGCCCAAACCCAGCTCGTGGTCAGGATTTGGCAAAATACCGCCAGACCGATAAAATCCCCAACTTCGCTCTTGGAGGACCCGGGGGGTCCCATGCATCCTCCCGGCCCGCCCGATGCTCCTGCCCGTCCTCAGTGAAAAACTCCTCTCCGCCGTGTCGCGGGATTTTTTCCGTCCGCTCACCCGGCCGTCGACGGCGATTTACGTCGATTGCGCGGAACGGCTGGAAGAAATTGCAGGCGAAGCCGGCCGCATTCCCCACGCCGAATCGATCGCGCTGATCCGCGAAGTGCTCTCGTCGCACCCGGACATTGTGCTGGAAATGGACGAAGGCGCGGCGTTGCGCGACAGCCGCCAAAAAGCCGGGCAGATTTTCAACCGCTTGTGCGAGGCCAACTGGCTGGAAGACCAACAGCTCGGCCTGCACGAGCGATGGACACTCATTTCACCTGGCCTGCGTCCGCTGTTGCGGCTGCTGCGCGAACTTGCGGAGGACGAGATCGCCGAGCTGAAAACCTTTGCCGATACCGTTCGCGGCGTTTGTGAAACGCTTGAGCGCCCCGGCGTTCTCGACGCCCGGATTCACGAACCGGACATCATCCGCGCGCTCATCACCGACGTGAACGCCCGCTTGGAAACCGCGATCGTGCAGCTCCACGGCGTGGAAAAACTGATTTCCGTTTTCGATCGCCGCCAACGCTCAAGCGACACGCCCGCCGAAACCTTGCGACTGCTTTACGCCGAATTCGGTGCCGGTCAGCACATGGTTTGCTACGATGCGCTTCGCCGAAACGGCTTGCTGCCGAGACTGCAGGCTTTGCGTTCGCGTGTCGCCGATTGCCGCACCGATCCGTTGATGAAGGAGCGCCTGGCGGAAGGTCTGGCTGCTCATTACCATTGGGACGAAGAGGAATCCTGGCATCGCGCTGAAAAAGCACTGCGCGATTTGGAACACCGCATCGCCGCGATCCGTCTGGTTGCAGACGCGATCGATGCGCGGATGGCATCGTTCAACCAACTTTCGCAACAACGCTATCGCTACCAAACCGAGCTGCGCGGCCGCCGCCCGGAAATCGTGAAGGGCTATTGCGACGCGATCAACGAGGCTTACAAACACCAGCGGCTCGCAACCTTGCGCGACGCGGAACCGGATTTCCAACTGCGGATTCCCGAAGTGAAATGCTTTTTCGGCATTGAGTCGCTGGCCCGCACGCGCCGCGCCAAAGTGCCTGCCGATTTGACCTTCGGCGGAGAATCACCGGTGGGTGAGACGACCGACGAAGCGCTCGCCGCGCTGCGTGAACGTCAACGGCTCGCCCTTACACCTCAACGCGCCGCGCGTTTGGTCACCCGTCTGTTACCGGATGTAACGAGCTCGATCAGCACCACGGATTTCGTCGCAAACGAGGTCGATGACATGCTCGATCTGCTGGCCATCGCCGCTTACGACAATGCAGTCATCGCCAACGGTCGGCGCATTCGCTGGGCCGTCGATGGCCCGGGCCGCACCGATGGATTGGAGCCGGAAACCATTCCCACCGACACCCAAGCCGGTTGGCTGGTGGAGCGCTTCAACATCCGCCGCATCTAACCTTTTCACCCATTATGTCCGATCCTCACTGGCCCCGATTCTGGTCCGATGTTCCTGAAGAAGATCGCGATCCGTTGCGTGAAATTCTGGCGGAATTGTTAGGCCGTGGCACCCTGCTCGGCAGCTCCGGATCCGGTCGCGACCTCTTTCTAACCGCACGCGATCACTACCAGGATCACCTCAAGGACTACCTTGCCCCGCTCGGGCTTGAATTGATTGTCGACGACGATTTTTCCCTGCTCCAGGCACGTCCACGACCGGAGTCCTGCCACCTGCTTTCGCAATTCACCAAAGACGAAACGCTGCTGGTGCTGGTGCTGTGGCAAATCTGGGACGACCAGCGCACCACCGGTTCGAGCGACGCGGTCGTGGTAAGCGCAGACGAACTTTGGGCAAAATTCCGCGACACCTTCAACCAAATCGATCCACCGGAAAAAACCCACCTCGATGGGCTGCTAAGCCGGTTGAAGCGCCATCGCCTGATCCGCACGCACAAGCCCGAGGGAGCATCGCAGCTCGGCGAATTGCTGATCGAAATTCTCCCCAGCCTGCCGCGCGTGATTCCTTTTGACTCGCTTGAATCCTGCCTCTCGCGAGCCGCGCTTTACGAACCAGACGCCGCCGCTCCGGTCACTGAAACTCCTTCTACCGACGACTGATATGTCATCACGCGTTCACCTCAGCCGCATCCTCGCCATCAACTGGTATGGCTACCGGCGTTTCATCGATCTTTCCGGACTTTCGCTCATCACCGGTGCCAATGGCTCGGGCAAGAGCGTTCTGTTAGACCTGATCCAGTTTGTCATGCTGGGTGAAGCGCAAAGCCGCTTCAACAAAGCCGCCGCGGGTGCCGGAAGCGGTCGATCCTTGCGCGGCTACTGCCTTTGCGACACCAACACGCAGGGCGCCGATGGCCAGGAACGCTACCTGCGTCCGTCCGGCGTGACGCTTGCCGGATTGGAATTTGTCTGGCCGCTGGCCGATGGCGAGACCGAGCCGCGCCGCGAAACCTGGGGTGCGCGGATCGAGTTCGAAGGCCCGACCGCCCGTGCTCGCACGCTTTGGTTCACCGTGCCACAACGCCTGGAGCGGGACGACTTTCTCGGCCAGGATCTCGATCCAGATGCCGTGGCTTTCATGCCAGAGGATGAGTTTCGCGTGCATGTGAAACGCGATCTCGGCGGCGAAGTTTTTGACCGCCAAGCATCGTATCTCGAGGAAATGGGCGCCCGCGGCCACCTCGGATTCGATCGCGTCCAGATGAACAAAACGCTGCCGAACTCGATGGCATTCCAGCCGGTGGAGTCGTTCGAAAAATTCATCCGCGACTACTTGTTAGAACCCGGCATGCCGGATGTGAAAGCGGTTCGCGCCAGCGTCGATGCGCACCGCCGTGCCCAGGAGCGTTTGGAAAAAATGCATGACCAGTTCGCCCGCCTCACGCGCATCGGCGAGCTGCACGCGACCTATCGCCGCACGCATCGCGATGCGCGCCTGCACGGTCACCTTCACGAAGCGCTTTCCCACGAACAGAAGCTGGAATTCCTCGACGCCAAACGCACCGAGATCGATCAGCTCCGGATTCAAAACACCGAGCACAATGCCGATCACGAAGAGGCTTTGCGCGAGCGGAATGAGCTGGATTCGCAACTCGCAAAAGTCCGCCTCGTTGCCGGCAACGACCAACAAATCGCCCGCCTGGCCGAAGACCGTGCTCGCCGCGATGAGGTCGCGCGCGAACTTGACGCACTGCGTGAAACAGAGAAGGCTGCCCGGCAATTTTTGCACGAGCGCACCCAATCGTGGAAGCAATGGCTGCGCCTCGCCAGCGAGCTCGGTTTGGAAGAACCAGCATCTGCCGCGAGCTGGATCAAGCAGATGCAAGGAGCGGATGAATTGGCCGCGCTCGATGCCGCGCAACGCATGCCGCGCATTTACCAGCAACTCATCAATGCCGCCGGCGAAGAGCTGCGCCCGACCACCGAAAGCATCCGGGAACTCGAAGCGCGCGAAGCGAAATTGGAGCGCGAACTGGACGATCTCGATCACAAAGGTTCCGCCGCACCATCGCCGTTGTTAGATGCTCTGAAATCCCGCGGACAACGTGCCGAAGCACTGGGTCGTGTGATCGAAGTCAAAGCCGAAGCCGAACCATGGTGGCCCTTGTTAGAGTCGTTGCTCGGCAATCATCGCGATGCCGTTTTACCGGAAGATTTCAAGGCCGCATGGGATCAGGCGCGGCGTCTCGGCCACATCGATGAGCCCGTCGTCAATCCGGATGAAATCGCTCGCGCGCCGAAGAAACCAAAAGCCGGAACGGTCGCCGGATTCTTCGAGACCAAAAGCGAACTGGCCGCGAATTACCTGAACCACCTTTATGGTGATCTCGCCGCCGTTGAGTCGGCGAATCAGCTGGATTCTCATCCACGGGCGTTCTCGAAAGACGGCTGGCTGAAAGATCCGCCGCTCCGTCGCCTCATCAATCCAGCGAAAGAATTCACCATCGGCGAGGAAGGTCTGCGCCGCTTGCGGGAAATGCGTCAGGATGAGCTGGCCGAGGTCAAAGAAGAACTCGTTCGGCAAAATCGCATCCGCGACGACTGGCGCACCTTCATCCATCGCGGCGAGCAATGGGCACTCGACAAAGCCGATCCACCGGCAGGCAGTTCGAAATTGCGCGACCTGCCGCGCTTGCGCAAAGAACTCGGCCAGCTGGATGAAACGATCCGACTGCTTGCCACGCCAGAGCGCGAGGAAACCGTGGAGAAGCTGCGGGTGTTGGAGAAAACCTTCCAGGGTGTCATCGAACGCATCGGCCGACTTGCCAACAGCATGGAAAAGTTCGCGCAGCAGGAGCGCTTACTGACCGAACTGATCACCAGTTTGGAGGAAGAAGAACGCACCTCGTTCATCAAGCGCCAGCAAAGCCGCGAATCGCTGGAAGGCGTGCTCGATGCCGAAATCGAAGAGCTGATCCACTCCGCAACCGAACAATTTCCAAACTGGCAGCAACGACTCGAAGCCGCCGCCGAAATTTCGCGCATCCGCGAATACGAATCGGACAAGGCTCGCAATGATCGCAATCGTGAGCGCCAGGCACTCGCCGAGACCCATCCGGAAACCGCCGAGGCATTTGATCCGAATGATGACGACAACTCGCGCTACGATGCACGTCGTACTGAGCTGCAAACGCATGAGTTGGAACGCTACGTTCAGGAAGCGGAAGATGCGCGCAAGCAATGGGAAGACCGCTTGCAGCATCAGGTGCTCGATGTTTTGAAGGAAAAACTCGACGAGGCCGAGCGCACCAAACGCGAACTCAACCGGGCGATGGACCACGACATCGGCGGCTGGCGCTACCAGCTTTCCATGCGCATGGACCGCAGCCACAGTGCGATCTGGACCCTGGTCGACAAAGGACTCAATCCGGGGCTGGAGCTGTTCGCTTCCGGTGCCAAGGAGGAAATCGAGCAAGCCAAGGCAGCGCTCATGGCAGCGATCGAAAACGCCGACGAGCCCAAGCACCAGCGTGCGCTCGACTACCGATATTATCATCACTGGGACATCCAGGCGACGCCGACCGGCAAAGGCGAAGGTGCTGCGATTTCGCTCAACAAAAACGCGAAGAAGCAAAGCGGTGGTGAGAACCAGGCACCGTTTTTCGTCGCGATGCTTGCCGCGTTCCAACGCGTTTACGATGTCGGCCCCCGTGAAACCCGGAAGAATCTCGGCATCGTCATCATGGACGAAGCGTTCTCAAAGCTTTCCGGTGACCGGATCGATGCGTGTCTTGCCCTGGCGCGAAACTTCGGCCTGCAACTCATCATGGCATTCCCGGAAGACCGGTTGCCGACGATGATTCAACACGCCGAGACCGTCGTCCAATGCCGCGTGGACCGTGCCTACGATGACAAATCCGGCCGCGTCACCAACATCGAAAACTGGGTGGTGAAAGTCGATCGCGAGAAATTGATCGAAGCGCTTTCCTAGGATCTAACCTGTTAGATTTCCGAGTTTCCAACCGCAGATCACTCGGATTCCGCGGTTGGTGATTCGGGATGCAGATCGTTCTGAGCGAATGCAAATTCCTCGACGATTTTTCCGCCGATGAGGTGCTCTTGGATGATGCGTTCGAGAACCACCGGGGTGCAGGAGTGATACCAGACGCCTTCCGGATAGACGACGGCGACGGGACCGCGCAGGCAGACCCGAAGGCATCCGGCTTTGGTGCGGAAAACTTTCGAGTTTTTTCCCGCAGCCAGGCCAAGTTCCTTGAGCCGCTTTTTGAGAAATTCCCACGATTCCTGCCCGGCTTCCAGCGCGCAGCATTTCGCTTCCGCAGGATCGGCACAAATGAAGATATGCCTTTCGATTTTCTCCAAGCCGAGCGCATCGGCCGCATCACTGAGATCACTCATATCAATTCACTTCGATTCGTTTTGCGACTGGAACATGCTTGTTCAACCACGCGAGGAAAAAGAAAACGCGCAGCCGCCACCAGACGGAGAATGATAACTCGGTCCGTCCTGCCAACACGGCATTGATGGCACAAACCATCCGATAGCGATTGTAGGGTTGGAAAAACAGCTGAGTGAAATGAAGCTCGTAGAATTTCTCGATGAACTGCCAATAAATCGCAATCCGCCGACGGTTGTCCTTTTCATAACGTTTCATTGCCGAGGTCATCGCCCGATTTCCGTGGAGCGCCCGATCGATGACTTGCGCTCCTTGCCGACCGCTTTCCATGGCGAGCAGAACTCCGCTCGAAAAAACGGGATCGATAAACCCTGAAGCATCGCCAACTCGAATCACCCGCGGTGAAACCAGACGGGTATTGCGATAGGAAAAGTCGGTTGCGACACGCAATTCACCTTCCATTTCCGCCGCACCGAATCTGCGTTTCACGGCTCGGGTCGCAGCAACGGTTTCGTCAAAGACCTCACGCGGTGATTTACCAGATGCCTTGAAATCTGCCGCATCGACCACCAAGCCGACACTGGTTCGATCGTCCGATAGCGGAATCAACCAGAACCAGGAGTTCTTGCATCGGACGATCAGGATGTCGCCTTTCTCTTTCCCTTCCGGCATCTGGACGCCGGAAAAGTGGCCGAAGATCGCAAGCTTTTTATGACCGGAATAATACTCGCGAACCGATTCGCGATTGGCGCTGAAATTGCCGAGGCCACTTGCATCGATGAGAAACTTCGCGCAAACTTCGGCCGCATTTCCAGCAGCATCGCGATACCTGACTTTGGCCTGATCACTGCCGACTTCGTGGGCGATCACGGTCGATTGCTCACGCACCTCAGCCCCCGCTTCGCGCGCGTGGTCGAGCAGGATTTGGTCGAACTTCGCGCGTTCGACCTGCAAGGACTCGCTGAATTCGGTGAATGAACCGGCAGAGAAATCGAGGCGATTGTGACGGGTTGCGTTGCCCATCCAGAACTGGGCTCCGCGTTTGGTCATGAAACCCGCTTGGCTGATCTTATCCCAGACACCGAGTTCTTCAAAAATGCGCCGATTGTAGGGCAAGAGTGACTCGCCGATGTGGAAACGCGGGAACTTCTCCTTTTCCAACACCAGCACTTTCCGGCCCGACTGAGCCAAAGTCGTCGCAGCGGAAGATCCCGCCGGGCCGCCACCGATCACGATCACGTCCCAATCTCTAACATTTCCGCTCGCTGACATCTGGAGTGAGTTTGAAGGAACAAGAGGAGTCACGCAATCGCATGATCATGGGTGATCGAAAACCAACGCCAATTCCGCATCGGTGAGGGGTCGCCATTCGCCTTCCTCCAGATCATCCGGCAAGGCCAGTCCACCAATCGATATCCGCTTCAGAGTGAGCACGTGATTGTCCACAGCCGCGAACATGCGACGCACTTGATGATAACGGCCTTCGTGCAAAGTCACGATGGCTTCCTTTTCATTCAGCACTTCCAGTTGTGCAGGCAAAAGCGGGCGATCCTCGCTGCGAAGCAACATTTCTCCAGAAGCGAAAATCTCGCCTTCGCTGCCGTTGAGCGGCCGATCCAGCACCGCGTGGTAGCGCTTCAAGCAATTCGACTTCGGGTGAATGATCCGATGCAGTAATTTGCCATCGTCTGTCATCAACAACAAGCCGGTGGTGTCCTTATCGAGTCGCCCAATCGGATTGAGCCCCGGATTGCGGCAGGAAAACCGGGCCGGCAGCAGGTCATAAATCGTATCGCCGGGATCTTCGGTACTACAGGTGTAGTCGTCCGGCTTGTTCATGATGATCACCAACGGCGATGGCGGATCGAGTGGTTCGCCACGGAACAAAATGCGTTCGTGCGGTGTGTTCGATGCTTCGCGCAGCACTTCGCCCGTATCATCGGTGACAGCTCCAGCTTTGATGAAGCGCTGGACTTCCTTGCGGGAACCGTAGCCGAGATTGGCGAGGAGTTTGACGAGTTTCATGGGATAAGAAGTCAGCGTTTGTCGGCGAACAGCAGCTTGAAGGTCTCATTCTCGGCGACCTTGCGCCAGGCGAGCCCGCTGCTTTGAAGCACGGCTTCGTAGGGCAACTGCCGGTTGGCCACCAGAAGAAGTTTTCCGCTGCGTTTGAGTGCGGATGTGGCAACGGTTAGAAAGGCGCGACCCAGATCGACATCCGTCGCCTGCCCGGTATGGAATGGCGGATTGCTCAAAATCACGTCGTATTCCCCAGAAATCCCGGTGGAGACATCGTGCCAATGATAGCCAATCGGCTGGGAAAACTTGCGGAGATTCGTCCGAGCGCAATCGAGCGCGCGCGAATCCGCTTCGAACAAATCGACGCTCTCGACCTTCGGGCATCGCTCTAACAACTCATGGGTCAGGTATCCCCAACCCGCTCCGAGATCGGCAACCTTGCCGCGCAAATGAGCCGGAAGATGTTGCGCGAGAAATTCCGAGCCAGCATCGACATGGCCTGAACTGAAAACTCCGGCCTCGACGGTGAAATGGGTGTTAGCTATGGTTTGCCGCCCGATCAGCGAATTCCAATTTTCAAAAATCGCCGGATTGCAGCGATCATCGATGGTCGCGTAAAACGCGCGGCATTTGTTTTTCTGCACGGAGTGGATATTCCCCGCCGCTTTGGAAAGTTCCTTTTCGAATCGTCCCGCCCCGGCCGTGTTTGGCATCGCCGCAACGATCATCCCACCGGGCTCCAGGTGATTTCTAGCGATCGCAAACCACGCCAGCGTTTCATCTTTCGATTTCCCCGGAAGAAGCATCACCAGTGGCCATTTCCCGGCTGGAGATTCGATTCGGGAAAGTCCGGCATTGTCCCACTCGGTTGCCTTTGGTTTGAACGGTTGGTAGCCGATGACCTGTGGCCAGTTTGCCAGATCCGGATGCGGTTCCGCGCCCAAAAACAGCGCCCGATCCGGAACAGGCAATGCCTCTTCGCCGGAAAAGACGAGCATCAGGGTTTCGAGAGCGGGGTTCATGGGCGGAGTTGTAGCAGCCCACGCCGCCACGGCCATCCGCGATTTCATCAACCTCGCATCTCTTCTGAAATGACCCGCATCGGTTGATCCCATATTGCTCTCAAACAGCGATTGAGCCATGGTTCCGCCATGATCTGCGCCGTATTCGACACGAAACCCTACGACCGTGAATTCCTCACCGCCGCCGCTGCCGGAAGTGGTGTGCAGTTGCGCTTTCTGGAATTCCGGCTCGGACCGCAGACCACCTCGATCGCCGAGGGAGCGGAATGCGTCTGCATTTTCGTCAACGACAAGGCCGATCGCCCGATTTTGGAGGCCTTGGCCGCGCAAGGAACCAAACACATCGCCCTGCGTTGCGCCGGTTTCAACAATGTCGACCTCGATGCGGCAAAAGAACTCGGACTCGCCGTGACCCGCGTGCCCGCCTACTCGCCCTACGCGGTGGCGGAGCACACCTTGGCGTTGTTACTTACCCTGAATCGCAAAATCCATCGCGCCTTCAACCGGGTGCGCGAGCAGAATTTCTCGCTGAATGGCCTGGTGGGATTTGATCTGCACGGGAAAACCGTCGGCATCGTCGGCACCGGTAAGATCGGCCAAATCACCGCGCAGATTTTCCGCGGTTTCGGCTGCGAGGTGCTCGCGTTCGATGCATTTCCGAATCACGAATGGGCCGCGAAACATCAGGTCCGTTATGTTGAGTTCGGCGCTCTGTTAGGACAAAGCGACATCATTTCTCTACATGTCCCGCTATTTCCCGAGACGTTCCACCTATTGGACGAGAAAACGCTTTCGCAGATGAAACCCGGCGTTTTCATCGTCAACACCAGCCGCGGCAAACTGATCGACACCCATGCCCTGATCAGCAAACTCAAAAGTGGCTCGATCGGCGGCGTGGCGTTGGATGTCTACGAAGAGGAGGAAGGAATTTTCTTCGAGGATCTGTCGGGCTGTGTTTTGCAGGACGATGATCTATCGCGATTGCTGACGTTCCCGAATGTCTTGATCACCTCGCATCAGGCATTTCTGACTCAGGAAGCGCTGCATGAGATTGCCCGAGTCACGGTGGAAAACATCAGCCGATTGGAAAATGGCAAAAGCCCGCTGGCTGGCACAGTCTTGGGCTAACGGCGGCGATGCGAATAAGGAAAATTTGCACGCACTCCCATCTTCGCTCTCGCCAGCGCCGGGTTCATTCGGAACCCTTCGGGCATGTCGATTGATGTATCTCTACTCGCCCGCATTTGCGAAGCTCCAGGCGCACCTGGCTTCGAAAAACAAATCCGCAATCTCGTTCTCAAGGAAATCGAAGGCCTGGTCGACGAAGTCCGCACCGATAACATGGGCAACGTCATCGCCCTGTTGAAGGGCGAATCTTCGGAAAAGAAATCCATGGCCGCCGCGCACATGGACGAAATCGGTTTCATCGTCACTCACATCGATGACAGGGGCTTTGTCCGTTTCAACACGATCGGTGGATTCGATCCGAAAACCCTGACCGCACAACGGGTTTTCATCCACGGCAAAAAGGACATCCTTGGTGTGCTCGGCTCCAAGCCGATCCACATCATGTCCCCGGATGAGCGCACCAAAAACGTGCCAACCAAGGACTATTTCATCGACACCGGCATGTCGAAGGACGAACTGCAAAAATTCGTCAGCGTCGGTGATTCCATCACCCGATACTCGGATCTGAAGGAAATGGGCGAGTGCGTGAACGCCAAGTCGCTCGATAACCGGGTTTCAGTTTTCGTGCTGATCGAGGCGCTGCGTGCCATCAAGGATTCCGGCAAAAAGCCTGCCTACGATTTTTACGCCGCTTTCACCGTTCAGGAAGAAGTCGGCTTGCGCGGTGCCAACGTGGCAGCTCTCGACGTCCAGCCTGACTTCGGTTTCGGACTCGACACCACCATCGCCTACGACATTCCGGGATCAACCCCACAAGAACAATGCACCGCGCTGCACGCTGGCGCTGGCATCAAGCTGATGGATTCTTCCGTGATTTGTGACTACCGCATGGTCGCCTACATGAAACAGGTCGCCGAGCGCAACAGCATCAAATGGCAACCGGAAATTCTCGCCGCAGGCGGAACCGACACCGCCAGCCTGCAGCGCATGACCCCAGGTGGTTCCATCGCCGGTGCGGTTTCCATTCCGACCCGCCACATTCACCAATCGATCGAAACCGCCAGCAAGGCCGACATCCAAGCCTGCATCGACCTGCTCGCCGCCTGCGTGTGCGAACTCGACCAAGGCGACTGGGCCCTCTAATCGCCGCTGGCCAAACCAAGCCCTCATCTCACCCGCCTTGCCGGAATTTCCGCGCAGGCGGGTGTTTTTTTTGCCGTTACAAGCAGGCAAGGATAATCCAATTGACAAAATTGATGAAGATTATCGAGCATTTTGCGTTGAAAAAGTTCCCGTTCATCATCACAGCGCTTTTGGGTATCTCATTACTTATCTATCAGGAGTATTCCATCAGAAGTGTTCATCATCAAGCCGATGCGATCGCCGCAAAAATCAAGGCGCATGAAAAATCAGCCGATTTAGCAGTAAATCCGACAATCTCTGAACCTAAATTCAAGAGTTTAGCCAATGTTTCATTCGATTTGAAAAAACTCAATGCCTCGTTCTTCGGGGAGCTGACGAGACTGGATAAAGCACAGCTTCGCGAAGAAATCTCCTCGATGACTCCAGCTCAATTGATGGCCGTTCTCGACGAGGTCGAAGCATCTGACCTATCAGATGGTGATAAGAGTAGAGTATGGAGTAGCCTGTTCTGGTCACTTGCAGATCAGGATACGAAATCCGCCATGACCTACATGGGGATATATCATCGGTATGGTGCCATGTATCAGGCCCCGTTAATTGAATATCTGAAAAAATGGGCTGAAACATCACCCTCCGAAGCAAGCTCCTGGCTAGACGGCTGGAGTTCACAACAACCCGATTACCGGAAAAAACTTAACCGAGTCGATGATCACAGAGTGATATTCGAATCTGCCATAGTGCCTGCCCTTCTAAAATTTGATCCTCATCTTGCGATAAAAAGAATTCTCGACCTTACTCCAGAAGAAGCGCGTCAGGTCATGTCGAAGATCTCACACCAGCATGATATATCACCAGGCACCTATGCAAATTTCGCACGCCAATGCCTGCAAGAAAAAGACTCAAACCAGCTGATCGCTTCTCAGGTGATTCAAGCCGCTAAAAGCGATGGCTTGGCACGAGCAACCGAGGTTCTAGCTGAAATGAATCCAACCCCGGCCGAGCGTGATGCTTCCCTACTCCAAACTTCCAAGCAGTTGATCTCACAAGCGCAATTCAAAAAGAAAATCTCAATCGAGGACATCGACACCCTACGAGATTGGGCTCAGGAACAGGATATTTCCGATCTGGACCAACTTACGGGACAAGCTGTCGCCAAGGCCACTGGATCAGAATTCATGCAGCCGGATGAAGTCATCGATTTACTCAAACATTATTATCAACCCGGCAATGATCACCTACTCGTAGGTTTCTTGGAAGCCGGAGGCTGTCGTTGTCAGGCTGATGTCGCCTCCATTGCCCAAGAGATCGATGATCCGCATTTACGAGAGAAATGGGTCAACCACATCAAACTCAACCATTCAAATTGACGATAATGAAACGAGCAACCCTAGCCTATCTGACGCTTGTTGTTTCATTGATAGCAGTTGTCGCTCTCAATATCCGACGCCAAGGTCAAGCAGATGAAAAACTTTCCTTTCTCCATTCAAAAGCCGAAGCGTTAGGCATCGGCTCAAGCTCAGTCCTTGCGAGCAAAGTGGATAGAGATCGAAAAGTAACAACGAGATCATCAACACCTCTAGGTAAATTTGATCAAGAAACGATCCAATTCATCAAAGAAAAATCAGCCGCTCGCAACGGCGGCCCAGCTGTCGCCAATCTGCAAGATCGCCAAAACCGTATCACCGACATCATTCAATCGCTGAACGACTCCCAATTTCATCAATATATTCTAAACGTTCTGGACTGCCAGGAATTGGACGACAAAGAGCGAATGTCCCACTGCGAACTAGCCTTCAATCTCGCCATGAAGCTAGACGGAAAGGACGGTCTACTGCGATATATGCAATTTCCGGATCTCGTTGAAAAAGGGGTGGTGCAAGGAGCCGTCTGCTATTCCATCATTTCTTGGGCAAGATCAGATTTAGAAGGAGCGATCAGCTTTACCAAGGATTTCATGAGTCGCTATCCTGACTTGATTTCTGATTCGTCTTTGAGATCAAAGCCCTATTTTGCGATCGAAAATGCGAAAACAAGTATCATCAAGCAAGTTGCTGAAACTGATCGATCCCGGGCAATGCAGTTGATGACTGAACTCGATATCAAATATCCCGATGACTGCATCTTTGACATCTTGAAAGCCAGCGTTAAAGCCGGAGATAGCCTTGCTGCTCTTCAAGATGTTCGTGAGTTTATCAATTCATCTGATTCATCCAGTGACACGGCTGACGTCTACGAATCTGCGCTAAACTACTTTGGTGGGCAGTGCCAAAAAATGGGATTTGATGCAGGAGTCGCCTGGATCAAGGAAGCCCAACTGACTCAAAGTGAGACCTACCAATTATGCCGAAATTTCGGTGGGAGCATGCAAACTGAAGATGCCGCGAAATGGATCGACTGGTTCAATACGAATCTTCCTGAAAAATCCAGTGCATCCATTGCGAAAAACATCATCTTCAACTGGACCAATTCAGACTACAAAGCCGTCGGAAACTGGCTGAACACTCTGCCAGCAAGTAAGGAAAAATATCTGAAAGTCTCCAAATACGCCTACACCATCTCGGACTACGAACCTGAAGATGCAGTCGATTGGCTTGAATCAATTCCTGAAGATCAACGACAGAACGAAGCAAAATGCCGAATTTACAACAATCTCCTCGAAAAAAATCCGAATGATCCTTCGAAAGCTGAAGACTTCGCCGTTCGAAATCACATTCCCATCCAGTAAACCCATTTGCCTAACAAGATTTCTTTGATCCACATCCTCCAAGCCGATCCTGCCCACACTGATCACGCGGCGGCGATCGTGCGGTTGCTGGATGAGTATGCGTCTGATCCGATGGGTGGAGGTTGTGGCCTATCGGACTTTACCAAAGCCAACCTGCCTGCCGAACTTGCAAAGCGGTCGGCGGCCGTGATCGTGCTGGCTTTTGTTGAGGAAATTCCTGCTGGCATGATCATTGCCTTTGAAGGCTTTTCCACCTTTCAGTGCAGACCCCTGCTGAATCTGCACGATGTGATCGTCAGCTCTCGATTTCGTGGCCTAGGGCTTTCCAAGCAAATGATCGCCAAGCTTGAGGAAATCGCACGGCAGAGAAATTGCTGCAAATTGACGCTGGAGGTTCTTGAAGGAAATGAGGTCGCCAAGGCAGCGTATCGATCCTGTGGGTTTCAGGGATACGAACTTGACCCGGCAATCGGCAAAGCCTTGTTCTGGGAAAAATCCCTTTAATTTCACCTCTCTCGAAAGCCTGTCAGCTTTGGCAGGTTCGAATTGGGCATCAAGCCCTTGCCATTTTTGTGGAGTTGGGCTTTTTTGCGGGCCGATCCATTTTTCACAAAATCAGACCATGGAAACGACACCTACTGCTCCCCAACAGCACACCTTCCAGGCGGAGGTTCGTCAGCTGCTCGATATCGTCATCCACTCACTTTACACCGATAAGGAAATCTTCGTCCGTGAGTTGGTATCGAACGCATCAGACGCGCTCGAAAAAATGCGCCTGAAGGAACTGACTGAGGCCGAGGTTTTTGAAAAAGGCAAGACACTCGACATCACCATCACCACCGACAAGGAGGCCAAAACCCTGACCATCGCGGACAGCGGCATCGGCATGACCGAAGCCGAGCTGGTGCAGAACCTTGGCACGATCGCCCACTCCGGCACCAAGGCATTTCTGAAAGCGATGAAGGAAAAAGGCGACGCCGGCCCGGAAGTGATCGGACAATTCGGCGTCGGATTTTACAGCGCATTCATGGCTGCGGATAAGGTCGAGGTCTTCACTCGCTCCTGGGAACCTGGCGCACCGGGCCTGAAATGGGAAAGCGATGGCCAAGGTGGCTACACCATCGAGCCTGCGGAGGATGTCGCCCGCGGATCGAAAATGGTATTGCACCTCAAGGATGATGAATTCGCCGACAAGGTGCGCGTTGAGGCGCTGCTGAAGAAGTATTCCAATTTCGTCTCGTTCCCGATCCTGCTGGATGGCGAACGCGTCAACACCGTCGAGGCCATCTGGCTCAAGTCGAAGAGCGAAGTCACCACCGAGGAATACAGCGCGTTTTACAAATTCATCGCGCACGCATGGGACGAGCCGTTCTACACCATGCATTTCAGCGCCGATGCGCCTCTGACCATCAACTCGCTGTTGTTCGTTCCTGGCGAAAACAACGAGCGCTTCGGCATGGGGCAGATGGAGCCGGGCGTTGCGCTTTACTGCAAAAAAGTCCTGATCGATCCAAAGCCAAAAGAGCTGCTGCCTGACTGGCTCCGCTTCCTGCGCGGCGTGATCGATTCCGCGGATTTGCCGCTGAACATTTCCCGCGAAAGCATGCAGGACAGCGCCTTGATCCGCAAACTGAACCAGCTGATCACCAAGCGTTTCCTCAAATTCCTCGACAAGCAAGCCAACGACGAGCCGGAGAAATTCCGCGAGTTCCATGAAAAGTTCAGTCGGTTCCTGAAGGAAGGCATCGCCACCAGCTACGAGCACAAGGAAGCGCTCGCCGCACTGATCCGCTTCGAAAGTTCGATGACCGACGCGGGCAAACTCACCAGCTTCAAAGACTACCTTTCCCGCGCCAAGGACGGCCAGGAAACCATCTACTACCTCACTGGTACTTCGCGGGAAGTGATCGAAAGCGGCCCTTATCTGGAAGCGTTCAAAGCACGCGGCCTGGAGGTCGCCTTCTTCACCGATGCGGTGGATGAGTATGTGCTTCAGGCTCTCACCGAATTTTCCGGCAAGAAGCTGGTCGCCGCAGATCGCGCCGACATCGAATTGGAAGACCTCGCTGATGATTCGGAGAAACTAAGTGAAGCGGAATCATCCGCCCTCAGCGAATGGCTTGCCGGTAAACTCACCGACCGCGTATCCGGCGTCAGCATCGGCAAACGCTTGGTCGAAAGCCCGGCCGTCGCACTGACCTCACAAGATTCACTGAACCCCCAAATGCGGGCGATGATGAAATCCATGGGCCAGGAGATGCCGGAAGAAAAGCCATCGCTTGAGATCAACGCGGGCCACGGCCTGGTGAAGAAGCTCTCAGCCTTGAAAGACTCCGACCCAGAACTCGCGGAAGCGATCGGCACTCAACTCGCCGACCAGGCATTGCTCGCAGCGGGACTGATCGAAAACCCGCAAGCAGTTGCCGCTCGCATGAGCGCTTTGCTTGAGCGGATGATCCCTTAATTCGCGATCTCGATCATCTGATTCCTCAAAAGCGATCGGCGTGAACCGCCGGTCGCTTTTTTCATTCCACTCGGATGGCCAGATGTAAAAAGGCGACCGGAGCAAAATGCTCACGGTCGCCCGCTTACTCAATCCATGAAAAAATCGTTATTCCATCGTGCTAAGACCGCCATTGACCTTGATCGTGCGCTTGATGGTCACAGGCACTTCCTCTTCCGGGTCCTCTGTCGGATTCGCAGGATCTTCAGTGCCATCGGCATTCTTAACCGTCAGGTCGACAATCGATAATTGCTCCGGCGCCCCCTCATTAAACGGCGTGATGGTAAAGGCTTTCAAAATGTAGACACCGTCCTCCGTGACCAGCTGATCCAGCTCGGTCAGCGGGAGTTGTTGAGTCTGGGGTTCTTTAACAGCTGAACTGTAGGACAGGGCAGAAGCGTTGATAATTTTGTCTTCGTCACCGATGCGGACCTGAACATAAGCTTGGGAGCCCGGGTAAAGGTTGTGATACTTCACCGAAGTCTCGGTAGGAACCTGGGTGTAGGTCTGTGTTTGATCGACTCCGATGATTTCCGCTGTGGCGAGTGGCCAGATGATCATGGTGGCGCTGGCGAGCACTTTGTCGGTTCCCGAGGCGACCACCGTATAGGTTTCCTCACCCATCATGTAGGAATCAGGATTTTCCAATGCATCCAGCCGTGGCGACATCCCGCCGCCTTCGGTGCCATCACTCAGATTGTAACTTCCATCTGCGGTGAATGTGAATGATTCTGAATACGTCTTGCCTGCATCATCCGGATAAGCCGCAAATGTCGTAGGATCGTAGAGTTTGTAGCTGCGGTATACTTTCACTTCGCGCGCCTCAATCGGATCGGCAGCGTTGGTGGAAAGATTCGAAACCGTAACTTTCACCCCATACGGTTGATCGAACCGTGTCCGAGGCGTGCCGTAAGGATCTTTCGAAGAAAGCGTAATCGAAGCACTTGGCACAAAGGTTCCAACGGTTTTCGTGTCAAGTTGAAGCGTCTGCACTTGCCCATCGCCATCCGTGTAAACGGTGATCAAGCGGAAGATGGACGAATCAGCATCCACGGGTTGGGAAACGACTTCTCCCTCATCGCCACTCACCGGAATTTTGTAGGTGACGGTATTTCCGTCGATAACCGCTTCCTGCAGGATGAAATCCTCATCTGCGAAAAGTGGGTGCATGGAGACCGCTGCAAATAGCGCGCCGGCAAGGATGGTTTTCATGGGGTTGGGGGAAATTGGAAAATTACTTTTGAGCGGAAGCCGCTGCCGGTTGTTGAACGGACACCGGATTACCGTGGATGACAGCGACGATCACGCGTCCGGTTTTGATCGCGGTGGAAAAGGCGTTGGTATCGACTGGCTGGACTCCGGATGCCTGCTCAGGCGTCACTTCCATGGTCTCGACGACGGCGCGGTATTTACCGATAAACTCAACCCAAGGGATGGTTTTGCCCGCTGCTGCAGAGCTGACATTCGATTGAAGTTGGTCCGGCACGAAGAGAATCGAGCCTTTTGGAACCAAGGTCACCTCACCTTCGTAGTTGATGAAATCAAGAAACTTGGTCGCATCCCAATCCGGTTTGGGAGATTCGACCGGAAGCTTGGCATTCGGATTATTCTTCGCCAAACGCTGGAGCACCGCTTGGCGCGAAACCGGTTTCACCGCGGCTTTCTGCCGACTATCGGACAACGCTTGCACCCCGAGCCCCGGCTTTCCTGTCGGCTGCGCGGAAGCCGAAGCAGCTGCGAACAGGACAATGAAAATGACCGAAAGAAACGAGGTGCTGGTTTTCATGAGATTCCGGTAGTTGAAAAATTATTCAGCCATGACGGTGACCGCTTCGTCACTGGTGCTGTAACCCGTGAATGGAGGGGTTTCACCGACCGAACCGCGGTTGATTTCATAGCCGACCACTGCGGTGGTTCCCTTGTAAATCCGTGGATTGGCAATGGTGAGAGCGCCGGTAGGAGCGGTGCTGGTAATCTGACGCTCTGCCACTACGTAGAAGAATCCATTAGGATTGCGGTTCACGTAGGGCTCGTTGTTTTGGTATTCCGCAGCGAGGTGGAATCCGATGCTGACGCTGATTTGGTTGTATTGGGCGCGTTGCATGTGCCAGGTATCTCCATAAAGGCGAACTGGCCCCGTGGTGACTCCTGCGCGGTCGCCGTGCAACTCAAGCAATTCAGGATAAAACCCGCGGCTCTCGGTATCGACACGGAGACGGACAGCGGAATAAGAAGTAATCAAACCACCCATGTTGCCCCATTCCGCTTTTCCAGAACGGAAGCGCTTTTCTGGATCCGAGGCATCCGGTGCAGCATTCGACATTTGATCACCCAATGTCAAAGAACCTGCAATGCCGTAGATGATGTAATCATCGTAGTTTCCCAACCAATGGCCGGTGCCCATGCCGTAAGAGTCCAGCAATTGTGTGGAGCTCATGCCGGGTGCCCAGCAGTAAACTCTGGCTCCCGTGTCAGCGGTGGCACTCGCTTGAAGCAGCACCAGGCTGAAAAGCCCAAGAAGGATGGTTTTGAAAGATTGCATGGTCGAAGTGGGGGGGTGGGGGGTTCGACTTCCGGGGGGAGGTCACGTCGGCGAAGGGGGGAGTTCCGCTGACACCTCATTGATATCACTTTCCGCGAAACCCGGTATTACGCGTTCGCGTGAAGACTCCGCAGCCTCTGGAATCCCTGATAATTATTAAGAATTCCTAATCTTCGTCCATTCGCGGCAGTCATCGCGATAATAGACAAAGCTCACGAAAAATACGCCTCCACTCCGCGTTTTTCCGCCTTTGCTCACTCCATTTCGAAAAATTCAATCGCTTGATGCAATTTAGGACGATTTTCCTTCTTCCTCAGACCCTAACAAAATAAAGGGTGTAGATCATCTGTCGCATTTTGCACCGATTTTTTCATCGACGGATTGATTTTGTCACAGGAATGTCACTTTCCGAAAGTTGACTCTATAAAAAACCATCCATGGACGCAAACCAGAACCGTAGAGAATTCAAATTTGTTCTCCCTCCTCATTTGGGGCAAATCATTCGCGATCGTGTCGCCGAGGTGATGCAGGCGGATCGTGGTGCGGAGGATGGCTATCCGGTTCTTTCTGAATACTTTGATACGGATGAACGGACCAGCTATTGGCAAAAGCAGCTTGGAGTTCCGAATCGCCGTCGTGTCCGCACCCGCGTCTATGGGCGCAGTGATGGCACCATTCCTCCCAGCGCATTTATCGAGGTGAAACACAAATTGGACGGGATGACCGTGAAGCGCCGCGTCCCAGTCGAACTTGATGAGCTCAAACTCCTTTCGAAAGGAGAGCTGCCTGCTCTCGAAACTTCAACCTGCCCGAATGAGCAACGGGTATTGGCCGAAATCAACGATCTGGTCAATAATCGTGAAAGCCGCCCCGTGGTTCAGATCCGCTACCATCGGTATGCCTTCGATAGCGGTCCAGAGGGCAATATCCGCATTACCTTCGACATCGAGCCAAGCTGCCGTTTTCGCCTATTGCCGCTGAAACCGGATGATCGCGATTTCGAGCACCCTCTGGTCGAGCCGGGCGAATCTCTAATGGAAGTCAAAACCATTGGCCCGGTCCCCTATTGGTTTCGGAACCTAATCGGCGAGTTCAACCTGGTTCCCCGAGGATTCAGCAAGTATGCAGCTGCTCTTGAGCTGTATGAATTCACGAAAACAGCCGATAATCTCGCAGAGTCTAAGGTGACTGCCCATGAATTAGGAACCGCTCAGCTATTGGAAGAAAGCGAGCTGGTGGCCAGTACCGCCACCGTCGATCACGCTCCGGCCCATGCCCGCAGCCAGCCGCGCGGCAGCTCCGTCAGCCCCATCCGGCAATACTTCTCCAAGATCCTTTCACTGATCTAACGCCCCCCCTACCCGATCCGGCTTCTTTTGTTTCACGCTCCCACGTGATCATTTCGCATCTCCGTTCCCCCTACCTGTCTGCATTTCTTTATGGCCTCATTTGAACAACTCCTTAATTTCGGCGACCAAACTTCAACACTAGCCCACAGTCCGCTGGAAGTCACCATGGCGATGCTGATCAGCCTGACGCTCAACCTGATCATCGCCACCATCTATCGCAAAACATATCGGGGGACCCGCTATTCGCAGGACTATGTGCAAACGCTGATCATGATCGGCATCGTCACCACGATCTTGATCATGGTCGTCTCGAACAACGGTGCCATCGCCTTCGGGATGTTTGCGGCATTTTCCGTGATTCGTTTCCGGCGCACACTCGGTCAGTCACGGGATCTCGCATTCGTATTCTTCGCCATGGCCATCGGCATGGTCGTCGGTGCGAGGCTCTATGAAATGGCCTGTCTGATCACCGTTCTGGTAGGCGGAGCGATTTTCATCCTTTCGAAAATCAATGCTTTCGCACCGCGGCGTGCCTCACACCTGCTCACCCTTCGCATGACCAGCGACATGGACTTCGAGCAGCTGCTCAAGCCGGTGTTCGAGAAGTTCACGGATGGCGTCCAGCTCATGAGTGTCTCATCCGCGCAAGCCGGCATGATGACCGAGCTGCGCTACGGCATGCAGCTGAAAATCGGTGCCAGCACTCCCAAACTTTTGGAAGACCTCCACCTCGTTTGCGGAAATAACCGGGTCGTTCTCACGCCTACAGGCAATGAGCTCGACGGCTGAATTTTTCAGTCTTCATCAAAACCCAAGGCATGAAAGCCATCGCCCCATCATCGGCAGCAATCGCATTGCTCGCCGCCGCACTCATCGTGCCACCTCTCGCGGCTGCATCAGAAAAAACACATGCAGAGCCGAAGTCTGAAAAATCTGAGAAAAAAAAGAAAAAGGCTAAAAACAATCCAAAGCCAGCTTCTTCCCATAAGCACACAAACCCTGCCAAGGATTCAAAAGAAGCGTTGGCAGAGATAATTGGACCGGTGCCCGGCATCAAGCCAGATAAGGATTTCAACCTCTGCAAGTGGCTCGATCACGATCCGGGTCTTCTCTTCGAAAACAAAAAAAATCCATGGATCAGTTCCTTCGAGATCGGAGGCCGATTTCAATATCAAGCGGCCTATGTCGATGGAAACGATGTCAATGGCAGGGACTACCATGATGCCTACGATGAATACCGTAGATTCCGGCTCGAATCCAAAACCGAGTTTCTGAAATACCTCACTGCGGAAATCAACCTCAACCTGGTCGATGATAACCGCTTTCGGGACGGTGGACATCAGGACGTCAGTTGGGGTTACGATCGATTTGATGAAGCCTCTCTCGAATTCGATATTGGCAAAGCATTCGGCGACGGATTCCTCGACGGGATCAAACTGAAATACGGTCGGATGAAACTCAAGATGAGCGAGGAAGCCCATCAATCTTCCAAGGAAATCTACACGATTGAAAGGTCAACCCTTTCGGACCGCCTCGGCGGAGAAGAAGGCCGACCTACCGGGGTCACGCTTGAACTCGATAAAGCCGATTGGGAACTGACACTCGGTGTTTTTAGCGGCGAAGACGACGCCGATTTCCTCGGTGGCTGGAACGATGGTGAATTCTATTACGCCAGCCTCGAATGGAAACCAGATGATGACCTGACATTTCGGCTGGATTATAGCCAGAACGATCGCAGCGGAGCGGATGATTCACTCGGCTACAGCTGGGCCGGCGCGCTATCTGCACACTATGATAAAAAGGAATGGGGGTTCATCACAGAAGCGGTCTACGGCGACAATGGCAGCGCCCCGGATCTGATCGAACGCCGCCAGGGAAACTTCACCGGTTTCGTCGTGATGCCATGGTATTGGATCATTGAGGATAAACTCCAAGCAGTCGTCCGATATGAGTATGGCAGCTCCTCCGAACTTCAGGGATTGCAAACCACCAGCCGCTACCTCCGCGCTGCCCATGACGACCTGCTCGTCGATGATGACAACGGTCGCGGCCACCAGCTCAATTCCATCTACTTCGGCCTGAACTACCACTTTTGCCCCGACAAACTGAAAATCATGGGCGGGATTTCATACGACGATCTCGATACCCGGGAAAGTAACGTCCGAACCATGACCTACGAAGTCGCCTTCCGCGCTGCGTTCTAATCGCAGACGCCCGCATGCTGAATTAGCCCAGCTGCCTGGATTCCCCAGGCAGCTTGATCCGTTAGACAGCCTTGGACAAAGCCTTTCGTAAAGTTCTCCTCCCCGGGCACGTGATAGATTCGCTCGAAAAGACGGAGCTCGTTAGGCTCACGCAGCATCGCTGGTTCGATTGTTACAAATCGCCAAAAGGCGTTTGGGCAAAAATATGTCAAAATCGTTCTTGGAGGATTCACTTACTGAGAGTTTCTCAAATCTAACACATTGAGATTATCCCGTTTCAATTGTTCCGCCACCCGGAATTCGTAGCGTGACATCGCTGGCTCCTCAGAAGAAATCTGACTGAAAATATCTTTTTCAAACCAGTACTGCTGAAGCAAACAAGCCACCATTGCGAAGATCGCCAAGTTAAACAACATGAAACCGTAAGATGTTAGCGTAACGCGGGCCAGTACTTGGCAGCGAAAGGTATCCGCTTTTGAACCAAGCAGGGGGCGTATCAATCCTAAGATCAATAGACAAAAGGCAATCAACGCTAAACTCACGAATAGCCAATTCGGAGCCTGACTCACCAATGCAATCAACGCCGAAAAAGCTGCTATCATGGAGGCCCATCCTAGTGGCATCGCTGTCTTAAAACCAAATACTTTGACCCGTCTCGACAAACGCCAAATTGATATTTGGACGGGCAAAAACAGCGCTAACAGAACAAACACGATAAAATCCACTAAATACATGCTAAAATTGATTCCTAGCACGTCGATATAAGCACTAACGAAAAGATGCTGGTGCAAAAATTCTGAACACAGGAACAGCATCAGACTCAAAGCGCTGACAGGTGCTAAAACACCCACCCCGAAAATCCATAACCAGTCTCCCATGGTAAGAAGTTTGACAACCCGCGCACCCAACCGGTGAGTGGACCAGGTTACAGAAAATCGATAAATCGAGATTACCCCAATGCTTACCACAAAAATAACCCAAGAGCATATCACACACATCACCACAAAGGAAGCGATTTCTGACAATCGAGCAATTTTTAATTCAGATATATCAACTGGAGCCAACCTAGGAACACACATGGAGAAAGTAAAGACATTACTGGCAACTTTCCTTGATGCATATTCCGCTGCCGCCGTACCAGTCGAATCATGACTAACAGGCAAGCAATCAGCAATCACATTGTGATCCTCCTTCAATCTCATTTGCATCACTGATAGCCATGGATAAGCATCAACCAATTCCAATTTTTCTGCGACCATCTCAGTTTCCGACACCAACATCTCGATCCAACGTCGTTCCACCATTTGCCCAATCAGACCAGAATCCGAACACTCAACCATCCTTCTCAAAAGCAACAGGTCCTGATTGCAGAACTTGGCGAATTCTAATGGATTTCCACTTTTACCAATATCCCAAACTTTAGCGCGAAGCAAATCAATCCCCCCTTCCAGCATACGAGCATGATCCTGATCATTAACTCGGATCATGTAGCCTAGCACCTCTTTTGGCATTCCTTTCTCAGATCGATATACATGATTTAATTCAGCCGCGTATTGGTTTTGATAATTCTCAATCCGGGGCAATTTCTCAATCTCATCCAGAAGACTCAAACCATTCTTATATGATAACAAATCATCAATCCCCCAGGGGCCAATATCATACGAAAAATAACTACTCTTATAAGACGGCAAATACCCCAAATATGGCTTATAGACATTCGCAACACAACCCGCAGGCTCCTGGGAAACAGCATCTTTGGATAGGTAAGCTGCCTCCACGAGGTTATACCAGGCATTACCCGGATCTATTTTTCTTCCCGTATTTAAAAAATCAGGTGGCAATTCGCCGGTTTCCTTGAACAGTCGAAGTGAGTAGTTTGCGAAATACGCTGCATTTTCCGGCTCCAGATCCCAGAGCTTTTTCGCACCCGATACTGAAAATCCGTTGAGTATTAGTTTTTCTTTTACGGAGAGCTCGGAATCTTCAATTTTGGAAAAACTTGAACTATCAGAATAGGAATAAATCCAAAATGGATCCAAAATCTGATAGCGCTTGCCATACACCAAAAATCCACTGGCAAGTGATAGCAGTAGAACTAATGCCCAACCAATCCACATCCATGATGGATTGGCCCGCTTCTGATCAACCATACGCAGCCACTTTTCCGGTGAAGAGTAATCACTTCGGGGATCTTGGGATAGCACAAGTTCAAGACACGCCTCCCCTGCCAAACGCTGCTCGGCGTCATGATGCATTTCACCAAGAACGGCATTGATCAGCCGCCGCCTCTCCCCATCCTGAATTTCTTGCGATTTTTGCATGCAATTATCTCGGAACTAAAATCTCTCCAACATCGCATCGCGCTCTTTCTTCATCTGGACTCCGACTCGATATTCGTAAGGGATGGAGCTTGGTAACTCAGCCCTGAACTTTTGAAAATCATCCTTCTCAAACCAGTGGAGATAATATTCATAAAAACCGATTGAGGCTGCGGCAAAGATCAACATCGCGATAACTACCGGCCATTGCATGATTTTGGCGAAAGCCAGTCGCTGCGGCATTTCCAATGGTGCCGAGAACAAGGCCAGTGCACAGCTGGTCACCACCCAGAACGCACCGATTACCAACAGCCCAGGCGTAACCTCTTCAGTCCAAAAATGATTCGCTCCTAACAAGGCTGTGACCACGACTCCGATTGTTGCCATTGCGACCCAGAGTTTCCATTTGGATATGGGAAAAAAGGGAGCTCTCCGTCGCATGCGCCATTGAATCATCAGCGATGTCTGGATCACCAGCCAAAGCACCATCGCCGCATATTGGAAGGTGGGCAGCGCATTATTTTCGTAGCCCCTCGAATGATTCACGGACCAGTCGGTTCCACCCAACGGGGTCAGCCAAATCACGCCGATCGTCAGAAATATCGGCGCGACCACGCCGCCGAACACAATCCAACACCAATCCCCTAATTGAAGTAATTGGACCAATCGCCGGGCGATTCCATTGAGCTCCCGATGACCGCGAAAGCGATAAAGTGCCAAGGACAGCAATAACAACCCCATGATCGCCCACGCATCGGCGGTGTGAAATTGGGAGTAGGCCGCATGATCCATCAACCGCAGCGGTTTGAGGTCCGCTTCCGTAATTGGGGGAGGATTAGCCAAGCGATTGGCTGGCGCGGAAGTATACAACACCGCAAACAATCCACCACCCCGTTCTTCAACCAGTTCCTGCTGAGATGCCGCACTCCCATGGAGGCTTCTCCGCTCCCTTTCCAGCTCTAGAGTTTCGTAAGCCTTAGCCTTGGATTCAACTCGCGGATCCTCCTTCTCAATCCCGAGCTTTGTCTCAGCTTTGTGGAGGGCTTCCATCACTGTGGGAACTGTCACTGTGGTTACCAACTGGGGAAACATTCGGCGGTCATCGTTTTCTTCAAGGTGTTCGGAAAACTCCATCGCATCGAGACGGAGATCACGCAGTCCCTCGATATCACTCGCCTCACCCAAAGTGTAAGCTTTCGCTGCAAAAATCTTACCTAGTTTTCGCAATTCAAGATCTCCCCTAGGCTCACCTATGATGTAAGCCAACGATCGCACGTAGTTGACCGGCGTATCCTGGCTCAAAAGCGGAATTCGCTGCTGAGTTAACTCTTGCAGATAGCTTTGGAAGCGCGGTTTCCCCCGAGCTACCCGCACCCTGTTAAGGGCCGCCTCCATTGCTGCAGAATCATTTATCACCCAATCGGGGGGAACAACCGCAGGCAGGTCTCCGCGTTTTTGCATACTTCCAAATTGCTCCGACGATTTCTCGACGGCTCGAACCGGAGTCTCCGCACCTGCTGCGAAATAATCGAACCAAGCATTGTCCGGATCAATTCGAGCCACAATTTGATCGTAATCCGGTGGCAATTTGCCCTGCTCAGTGAAGTAAGTGACCGCATACTCCGAATAAAAAGCCGGGTTGCCCGGATCGCTTTTCCATAATTGCATTTTCTGCTCAAGCAGGGGAATTGACTGGTCCCCGAGCAGTAGCTTTTCCTCATCACTCAATTCATCCGAAACCGAGATCGGAGTGTCGGTTATCGAAAAAATAGAAAATCCACCGATATTTCCATACAACGAAGCGACCGACGAATACAACGCTGCTGGTTCGCGCATCATCCAAACCACCGGCAAACCTGCTAGCAAAGCAAACGTCAGCAACAGCCAGTAAATCGACTTCCGCCATGCGCGGGCTTTCGGCCGCGAATCGAGCATTTCCCAGCGCTGCACTGCGGATGCGAAATCGACTCCATCTTGCGGCAGTTGCTGGTCCAACCACTCGACGGAGCGAATCTTCGACTCAGATGAGTCCGGGCTATTGGAAGTCGCCAGGTCGATGAATCGCTGCCGGTGAGATGCCATGATTCTTTTTGTCTCAAGGCAGCTGGTTTTCCGCCAACAAAAAAGCCGACACCCGCGATGGATGTCGGCTTTGGGAAATCAAGGAGGACCAAACTTTCGTTCAGTCGCTCCTGCGAATTATTCAGCGGCAGGAGCTTCTGCAGCTGGTGCTTCTTCGGCTGGAGCAGCGGCTTCAGCTTCGGCGGCTTTTTGATCGCGGAGGTAAGCGCGGCGGCTCATTTTCACGCGGCCTTTTTCGTCAACACCCAGGCACTTGGCGGTCACCATTTCGCCCTTCTTGACGACGTCCTCGACTTTCTCCGTGCGGCCTTCGGCCAACTCGGAAACGTGGATGAGACCGTCCTTGCCAGGAAGCACTTCCATGAACGCGCCGAAGGCAGTGATCGAAACCACGCGACCGGTGTAGGTCTTGCCAACTTCGATTTCCTGGAACATGCGGTCGATCATCGACTTCGCACGCTCGAGGCCTTCTTGCTTGGAAGCGTAGATGTGCACGGTGCCGTCGTCCTCGATGTTGATCTCGGCGCCGGACTCGGCCTGGATGCCCTTGATGTTCTTGCCGCCAGGTCCGATGAGTTCGCCGATGCGATCCGCAGGGATCTTGAGGGAAACGATGCGTGGTGCGTGCGAGCTGAGCTCCTTCGGATCGACGATCGATTCCGCCATCTTGGCGATGACCTTGGTGCGGCCGCCTTTGGCGATGTGGATCGCTTCTTCCAGCATGCTGAGCGGGATGCCCGGCAGCTTGAGGTCCAGCTGATAGCCAGTGACCCCTTCGTCGGTGCCGCAAAGCTTGAAGTCCATGTCACCGTAGAAGTCTTCGGAACCGATGATATCGAGCAGCATCTTGTGCTCCTTCAGCGTGCCGTCTTCGTTGTAATCGGTGACGAGACCCACGGAGATACCGCCGACCGGGCGGATCAATGGAACACCTGCATCAAGCAAGGCCATGGTGCCTGCGCAAACGGTGGCCATCGAGGTGGAACCGTTCGACTCCATCACTTCCGAGGAAACGCGGATCGCGTATGGGAAGTCGGACTCTTCAGGAATCACTGGCTCGATCGAGCGCTCTGCGAGCGATCCATGACCGATTTCGCGGCGGTTGATGCCACCCATGCGTCCGCATTCGCCGACAGAGAATGGAGGGAAGTTGTAGTGGAGGATGAAACGCTTCTCGCTTTCGCCACCGGCGTAGTTGTCGAAGTATTGCTTCTCATCGGCAGGAGCCAAGGTCGTGATCGCAAGCGCCTGGGTTTCACCACGGGCGAAAATCGCGGAACCGTGGACGCGTGGCAGGGTGCCGACTTCGCCAAACAGCGGGCGAAGGTCACCGATGCTGCGGCCGTCGGCACGCACGCCTTTTTCCATGATGGAAATGCGGAATGCTTTCTTCTGCAGGTATTCGAAGGCTTGCTCGACGTCGAACTCGGTTGCTTCAGGAGCGCGCTCCTTGATCGCAGCTTCAACTTCGTCGCGGAGGGCGCCGACTTTCTTGGCACGCTCGGTTTTCGATGGCGCGTAGATCGCGGCTTCGATGCGATCGCCTGCGATTTCGTAAGCGATTTCGAGCAGGTTTTCCTTGGCGAGAACCGCCTCGAACGAGCGTTTCTCTTTGCCAGCGAGTTTCGCCATTTCTTCCTGAACGGCCACCAACTTGGTCACAGCTTCCTGGGCGAAATGAAGTGCCTTGATGAATTCCTCTTCCGGAAGTTCGTCAGCCTGACCTTCGATCATGATGACATCGGTCTTGTTGCCGACGTAGATCAAATCGAGATCGCTTTCTTCGCGCTGGGCGTGAGTTGGGTTGATCACGAATTCACCGTCGATGCGGCCGACGCGCACGGCGCCGATTGGGCCAGCAAATGGGATGTCGGAAAGGCAGAGAGCGGCGGAAGCGCCGTTCATGGCGAGGATGTCCGAATCGTTTTCACCGTCCGCGCTGAGGAGGATGGCGACGATTTGGGTTTCGTAGAAGTAGCCTTTTGGGAACAACGGGCGCAGTGGGCGGTCCGTCATGCGGCAGGTGAGAATTTCTTTCTCGGTAGGGCGACCTTCGCGCTTGAAGTAGCCGCCTGGGAATACGCCGGCAGCGGTGGCTTTTTCTTTGTATTCCACGGAAAGGGGGAACCAGGTCTGACCGGCCTTCACCTTGGTGGCGGAAACAGCGGTGACGAGGATGATCGTATCACCGCAGCGGACCGTGACCGCGCCGTCGGCGAGTTTGGCAATCTTGCCAGTTTCGAACGTCATCGGATTCGTCCCGACTTCGGCCGTAAGAGTATGGATATTCATTTCTTCTATTCTTTTATCAGTGCGTACAGCCCGCCTCGCCGTATGCGGGACGGGCATTCATTTCCCAGACCTGCCGAATTCCCGAAATATCGGGACGATGGCGATGGTCCGGCGGCTGGCGTAGATCGACAACTGGTTCGACTACGCGGGCCGTTTGCAGAACAGCCACGGAGAAATCCGTGGCTGCTCGGCTAAGATTGGGTTAGCGGCGGAGACCCAGGCCTTTGATGACCTCCTGGTATTTCTCCTCGGAGTTTCCTTTGATGTAATCAAGGAGCTTGCGGCGCTGGGCGACCAGCTTGAGAAGGCCGCGGCGTGAGGAGAAGTCCTTCGTGTGAAGGTTCAAGTGATCCGTCAAATGAAGGATGCGTTGGGTGAGGAGGGCCACTTGGTAAGGGGCGCTGCCGGTGTCTCCTTCGTGGAGCTGATATTCTTTGAGGTTGATTTCGTTTTCGCTCATAATCGTAGGGGATAGATCCAGCTTCCGCCGGACCGTCCTAGTTTTAGGTTGAGCGCGGAATCAAGCCGCTGGATCTGCAGTTGGCAAGGGAAATTGAACTCAAACCTTGGAAATCCGGGGGTTGCCGAGTTTTTCACATTGGAAAACGCCAATCCGTAACCGATTGCATTAATAATCAGCCACCGGGCTTTGGGCTTGTCCGGTGCCTTCTTCTGGGATTTTGGCGGCGAATTCGGCAATGGCATCGCAGGTCTTTTGCCAGGACGCGTCCGACCAGGTCAGCGGTTCGCACAATTTTTTGCGCAGCCGGGCGAGGCGTTGGTGCGCCTCATCGATCATCCAATACGGCAACTCAGCAATCGCTTTGGCCGCGACTTCGGCGGTTTCGATTTTATGGCAAATCATCGCCAGATCATTGCCGGCTTCGATCGCCATCTTGACGTCCTGACCACGCCCGTAACGCCCGGTGATGGCGCCCATGTCGAGGTCGTCCGTTAGCACCACATGCTTTTCGAATCCCAGCTGATCGCGCAAAAATCGGCGGATGATCCTTGGCGAAAGCGACGCCGGAAAATCAGGATCGATGTTTGGAAAATCGACGTGCGCCAGCATGATCGAATCGAGCTCCGGCATCAGCGCGGTGTAAGGAATGACGTCTTCCCGAAGCAATTCATCCAAGGTCGCGGGCGACGATGGCAGGTCGAAATGCGGATCGGAGACCGCACGGCCACAGGCAGGAAAATGCTTGCCGCAACTGGCGATGTAGCGTTTCCGCAGCCATCGGTTCCATTGCCCTGCGTAATCGATCACGCGCTGCGGATCACGCCCCCAGCAGCGCCCGCGCAGTGAGTTTTGCAGACCTGGAAAGTGATCAAGGTCCAACACCGGAGCAAAATCCAGATTGAAGCCAAGCAGCCGAAGAAAGTCCCCCGTGAGTGCGCCGACATTCGCGATGTCTGCAGGGTTTGCCTTCGCGGCCAAAGCAGCTGCAGACGGAGGAACCGGAGCGATGTCTTTGGTGCGGGTGACTTTTCCCCCTTCTTGATCGATGGCAATGATCGGCTCCTCGGAACAAAGTCCACGCAGGTCATCGGTCAATTTCCGGGTTTGCTGCGGGGAAGTGATATTGCGTGAAAACAGGATGAAGCCTGCGGGCTGCAGACGACGGAAAAGCTCCGCTTCCGCAACCGTCAGTTCCGGCCCGGACAATCCGAGCACGAGCAGTGAGCCGTTCATCATGATGCAGGAAACCCAACACGGAATCCGCTTTCAGTCCAAGCAGGAAACCAATCTGCCACAACCTGTGAAACTCGTAGCGAAGCGATCGCGAATAGCCCGTTTATGAAATTCGCCCCGTCAAATTCTTGACACCATTGCACACTTTTTAAACGGTCAAACTAATGAATACCCTTAGGTTTATCACCTCTTGCCTTCTGCTGCATCTAACTTCCCTACAAGGAATGTTTGCAGCCGAAGATACGCATCCGGCAGATTCCAACGGGGATCATCGCATCGTGCTCAGTGAGATCGAGACCTACTGGAACACCACTCTTTCGAGCATGCCCGATGCGGAGAAGAAGTTAGATCCAGCTTGGCAAACCGCTGACCATCTCTGGCGACACGGAGAATTTTACACCACCCACGCCAATCTAACAGCGCCGTTCTGCTTTCTGCCCAACGCCACCGCGCCGCAAGCGAACCTTTCCAATCGATACGCCAGATCTCTGTCCGTTATCGAAATCCTGGCCCCGAATTCCCCCACCACTTCAGCGACGGCCGAGTTCCGACCGTTCGATGGGCCGGATTGGTTTGCCCTGGATGTCGGCTTTGATCCAAGCACCGGGAAGATGACCATGATGGTGCCCTATCTGCCCGACCTTTGGTTGCGGGACAGCACCCGGCGCATTGAAATCCGGGCGACGCTGGATGGGGTGATGCACGAGTGCGGTGATCTCGAATTGCAACCGATTGATCGCTCCAATTTCAGCTTCGATATTTTCTACACCCAGCTCGACACAATTCTGGACGACATAGCGCTTTCCCAAGGCGTGGATCTCGATTCGGCAATGCAAAGCCTGAAATCGGGAAACGCCATCAGTGCGGAAGCCAATCTCTTCGCTGCCGCCAAAGCTTCTGCAGACTACAATAAAGCGATCCTCGATGGTTTGAAAAACTCCGGCAGTGCATCCGGTCAAGCCGTTCGCGAAATCAATGAGGAATTGTTTCTCTTGTTGATGAGCCAGGAGGATCGGGCAGAAACCGCACGCATGGCGGACCGGCGAAATCATGCAACAAGCTCCACCATGAGCCGCGCCATTCCCATGGCAGATGGCTACCACGGCTGCGCACCGATTCACAACCGGGTCGATCTTCAAATCGAATCGATCGAACGCTGCCGTCTCGATAACAAAAAAGACATCATCGACCAAATCAAGGAGGCAACGGGGCTGGATGGCGCGATTGACAAGGTTGGCGAAAAGCTTTCCGAGATTGCCGAAAAAACCTCGAAGAAGTTTGTTTCGAATGCAGACAAGGGCTCCAAGGTCACCTCGGGACTGCCGATATTTGCCATCAAGGCATCGTATGAACTTTATAACTTCAAGGAGGAATGGAACAAACAGCAGCTGCCTTATCGCATTACCAAATTTAACTACGAAGCAGTGGATGAGATCGGCAATCCGACTTATCTCTACGAAGATTCACCTCAACCCGGAAACGGTTGTGAGACGATACGACTGAAGGTCTTCGCCCACGCAGAGGGCCGTGGTTTTGATACGGCGAAATTTCTGATCGATAAAATCCCGTCGGCATCGGACTCCCTTCCCCAAAAGATTCAGGATTTTCCATTCCTTGGAAAAATCGCTACGGATCTCGTGAATAGCGGTCAAAAAGCCGTGCTCGACACCGCACATGCCGGGTTGAAGGAAGACCTGCAATTCACACCATGCCGTTGGCCGGAAGACGCCAGTGCCAAGGGCATCGAGCTCGAATTCAAAGAAAACTACCTGTTAGAAACCATCCCGGGCAGCGCCATCCAGGTCGATGGCCCCGAGAGCCAATTTTTCCGAGGAGCGAATATCGGCAAGGGACCGTTGCGGGTGAAACTGGTGGTCGATGAAAGGCGTCTGTGCCTGGAACCCTACAACGGTTTGTTTTCCTACGAAGTGAAACCAATCCGCGTCGTGTTCGTGCAACCGGCTTATACGGTGGACGACGTAGATCACAGTTTGACGATCTCAGTCGACCTCGAAGATTCCCATGAAATCGGTGAACTGAATTGGTATTTCGCCGATAAGAATGGCAATTGGCTGACCGCACTTCGGGAAGAAGACGGAACGGAAACCCTGAACCTCGAGGATATCGACGGCCACATCACCACCTCCAATACCAAACGTCATACTTTGACGATCAATCCGCCGGACGATCTCGATCTCTATCCGCTGACGGTTGAAGCCAACAGCCCGGCGCAAGGTTGCCTGCGCCCCATCGTCGGTGGCTTCCGCTTCAGCCAGGCGCAAATCCACTATCAGGCGAAAGCGTTTTTCATTCAACCGAATCACACCTGTTTCCCATTGGAATCCAGTCAGACACTCACCGCGATTCCAGCTGACCCCACCAAGGAACTGGACGTCGAATGGGAGGTCACCAGCGGCAATGCGACGATCACGAAAACGTCAGCCACAACCGCAACCTTGGTTCTGGGCGATACCCCGAGCGCAGAAATCGAAGTCATGGCCACAGGCAATGATACCTTCAAGTCCTTTGGTTACTATTCATCCGGCCCCTGCTTTGATTCGGTCAGCCTGTTTAGCCAGTATTCGGAAGCATTTCATCTAAATCCGGTTCTTGGTGAAACCTACACCAGCCAAATCAGCGTCCTCAGCTTTGGTGATCTTGATGCCTTTGCCGAATCCAACCCTCAACAATGGCTGACCGGACTAACCAGCGGTCAGTCAGCAGGGATCAACTACATTTATGGTATTGGAGCCACGCGCGCCACCATCATGGACCATGGGGTAGCTGACGAAGAGAATGGGACCTATTTCAATGAAGTTTCGCAAGACGGGTATTTCTGGCCAATTCTGAACTTCAATCGCTCCGGTCTAACCGACTTCGGCTATGAAGAAAGCGCAGGCGGCACCTACGTCACCGACTACCTCGAACTAACAGCCGATGAAAAATTTGGCGAAGCCGTCGCAGCGGAAGAAATGAAACTCAATCCCGAAGGGACCGAAGTCACCGTAACTTTGTCTTATTTCGCTCCATCGGATTTCTTTGAGACCGGCAGTAACGTGAATGCATTCTGGACGGTTTTTGGTGGAAACAAGGTCGATGAATACGTGGAGGACGGCTCCTATTATCTCGTCGCCACATTCCCGGTTACGGAGGAGCTGCCAACCATTGTCTTGCGTCTAACAGGAAGTGTAAATCTGGGCGGTGATATTTACAGCGTGGATTACAGTGGGACCACTCAATTCAGAAAAGTTCAGGTCCGGGGTATGTCGACTTACATGTATTCGAAGGATGATTCTGTTCCGAGACTCTGTGGAAACTGGGAAGGAAAGCTCAATGTGATCAGTGAATACATTCGTGAAGGTTGCTGCGGAAATATCGAACTTTTCGGCAACGATGAATACCTGGGTACAGCGCACCAGAACATCGCCTCCAGCGTTACTTTTCTGGCCAGCAATCCGGACATCGTCGGCTCCATCCCGAACTTCCTCTATTCGACCTCGGACTCAATCCCTTATTGTCTGGAGGTTAAGCGACTCAAGCGTGATCACCCGACCCCACCAGTTCCGCCGCATCGGAAACCGGATGATGATCCCGATCCTGAACCGGAGACACCGCCTGAGATTGATCCCGATTTCAAAAACTCCCCTGTTAGCAACCCGGATCACCCCGAGTTCCCAAGCCCGGATCCGATCCTGGCAACCAGTCCGGGCACTCAGGCCGGGGGCATTTTCATCGCGAACCAGCAGGTTCAATATCCGTTCCAGGAAATCGATTTTACCGGAGCAAACGGACTCTACCCCAACGGCATCGAGCTGGGCACTTACCAAAGCAATACAGGTGCTTATCTCAGTCGGTCTCCATTTGTCAGCGCTGCCTCACTCGCCTATCTGGCGGATACGCGCTACAACGTTGTCGCTTATGGCAAACTCTCCGGCGATTTTGGCGACGGCCTGCTGTTGCAACGTGAATTCGATGACGTTCGCTACATTGATTTCTGGGAGCGGGATGCCTCGGATGGAAAACTAACCGGCACCACCCTCATCCATGACGCGGGTTCATTCCGTGCACTCGGCATGGGCGACTACGATGGAGATGGTAGCAACGACATCGCAGGCGGTGATGACTCGTCATTTCTAACAAACGGCCCGCTGCTGCTGCATAAGGGAAGCGTCACGGGCTTCGCCGCCACTCCGACCATCTTTTACTCAAACCCAACTCAGGATGTGCTGCGCGCCGCCGCAACGATACCCGGAACCACAAACTCATTCATCGGTGCCATGGATGCGGATGAATCCACCGCGGTTCTCATCACTCTCGACTCGAATGGAGCCGTGATCTCACGACGTTCCCTTCCAGATATCGAGGGCATACAGATCCGGGCCTTTGCCGATCTCAATAACGACACCGTGCCGGATCTCATCCTGCACTCATTCCTGGCCACTCAATTTGAAGTTCACTTTTTGAACACAGACGGCACCACGCAATCCACCCGCACCTTCACCTGTCCTTCCAATATCATCCTGCCCGGGTATCCCCTATTCTAACGCCATGACCCTGAAACTCATTCTGATCGCAGCTTTGGCCTCCTGCAGTTCTGTCGCGGCATCAGGCATCCCGTATCGCATTGAACTAAGCCCCACAGGAAGCAAGTCGGTCTTTGTGACCGTTAGCATTCCCCAAGGAGCAACTGCACGCCGCCTGTCTCATAACGGCAGGGTGGATCCGGCACTTGCTTTGATGAAATGGGGTCCGCTCGATCCTACCCGCGTCCATGCGATCTCATTCCTGTTAGAAGGCGGCAGTGGCAATCTAACCGTTACTTCCTCTCCCGTAGAAAATGCTGCGGTCACCACCATTCCGGTCCGCGAGGATACGGACAACGATGGCGTTCCCGATGACTTCGAGCAGCAGCACCAGCTTCACATTGGTAATGATGATTCCGCCGAAGATCCGGATGGAGACGGATTTACCAATCGAGACGAGGCATTCCTAGGCACCGATCCGAATCGCGCGGACGATGTCCTGAAAGTTTCATCCAGCGAGTATTCCATCGCTGACGAAGCCTTCATCTTCCATCTCCCGGCCAAGTTCGCCTCCATCCCGTTAATCGTCGAAACCAGCCCCACTCTGGACAACGCTCTTTGGCGCAGTGTGGACGCAGAAATGGAAATCATCGGTGATGAAGCCATCTTCGAAGTCAAAGGAGGCCTCGCCAATACCCGGCAATTTTTCCGCGTTCGCCCTGATCTAACAGAAGAGGAATAGCCGCGGCCAATCACGCATGATCATCTTTTCCAGCAGGTTCAGCGAGCTTAGGAAGCTGATAATAAGACGCCGGCAGCATGCGTTTCTTCACCAGCACCAGCATCAGTCCGCCAACAAAAACTTTGGCAATCCATTTGATCACATCCAGATTGAGTTGAGCCTGCATCAACGCATCATCCGGGCTAGGTTGATGATCTTGCAAATGAACATAAATCATCTGTGGCAGACTGGCAGCAGCTACCGCTATGAGGATGATTCCAGCAGCTTGAATCAGCATCCCAAGAGAAGGGAAGCAACTGGCTTGAGAAGGATCACCTTCATCATCACTGACCATCCATTTCGAGAAAATCGGAGCGAGGAACCACAAACTGAGCGCCAGTATTGAGGGGATAATCATTGAGGCCCAAATCGAAACATGGACCGCTCTCATCACTGGCATCCAATCCGGATGTCTGGATGACAACGACGTAGCAGTGTACATATTTACGGTCATCTCAAGACTCATAAAAGTCACCGCCGCAAATTCCAGTGCTCTGTAAATCAGAAATAGGGCAAGGATGCGGATTGCGATATTGGCAAATTGGCTTGGTTTCATGATTTTATCAAAGTTTCTACAACTCGAGCGAGAGCCTTCTGACAAAAAACATTCGGGAAATCACCATTCCAAACAAGCAAAAGCATCAGCCCCTTCAGAAAAATATATGATTTTTATTTTCTAATCGAACTCACCGAATCGCTCATATTGCAATACAAATGAGCACTTTGCAATTAAAGTGACATGAAATCTTTTCGAATCAGGAATTCGCAACTTACTAATCATCAGAATCAAGAAACCAACATCAATAATATCCGAGTTGTTATTATACATCTGAATTTGATATAAACCTGGGTAGCCAAGTCTTTCATAAAAACACGATCTTCCATTGCAAATTCAATAAAGCTGAACGACGAATTCGAATCATGAAAGCAAGATTGACAAAGACACTGACAGTATCCGCGATGTTGCTAAGCTTGAGCTTGGCTTCACAGGCAAAACCTGATTCAGGCAAAGGCAATAAAGGTAAGGGCAAATCCGCACCTTCGTCACATGCGGTCAAGCACGACAATGGATCAAGCAAATCCTCTAAAGGGAATGATAGTCATGATCGGAAAATTGTTACTCCTTCCAAAAAACAGGATGACCATCGTGATGATCATAAGTTCACTAAATTCCGAGATTCGGACCGCACGACGATCGTTCAGTATTTCTCCAAATATCGAGACAACGATCATGGATTGCCTCCTGGCTTGGCGAAAAATCTCCATCGGGGCAAATCACTGCCGCCAGGCTGGCAGGACAAGGTCGCTCCGGGCTACAGAATTCAAGACGACTGGTGGCCACTGTTTACCCTAGTCCCAAGTGACTGGTTCCCCGGCCTGCAATTGGAAACCGGCATCCGCCTTTATCAGTACAATGATCGGTTGGTCCGCGTTTACGAACCAACCCACGAGGTGATCGATGTCGTCATCATTCCGACGATCCGATTTTAATCTCTAACAAACTCAACTGACGGTTTAATTCAATTGAACCACAGCGAAGGCACACCTGCTAGGATCAGGCAAATTCTTCAATGAATGGATGATCGTTTCAGGTGTGCGTTTTGCCATACCTGAAAACTTCGATTTTCCATTTACGGTCACGGTCACTTCAGCATCCAGATCGACCAAGGCATCTGATAAATTCAGTTTGCAACCGGCAGGCACATCCCCTTCCAAAGCAATGGTGTTGCCACTCACAGTGGCGATGATTTTCTCACCAACCTTTGCCTTATCTGCTGGAATTTCCAACCAGTAGAATCGGTCATGAGTCACGTCATCCTGCACCCAAATGACTTTTTTAGGCCATGGGTTCCGGGTGTGTTTGGCCATCCACGGCACCGCTTCCGCGTCTTTTCCGTTCATCCAATGCGGCAGCCCTTTATAAACGCGGACCATGTGCTCGTAGCCGCCTTCGTCGGCTTTTTCCAGCTCATCCAGCTCTTTGCCTTTTTCCTCATCCAACTTGTTCCGGTTGTATGCGGCATCATTTCCGCCCACGAAAATCGCGAATGGCAAATTACGCAACGGAAGTAAGGAAGCATCGCCCGGATGCCCCGCCATCATCGCGGCGGCGGCAAAACGATCCGCCAAACGAGGGGCGAGTTGCCAAACTCCGTCGCCACCCGCCGAATAGCCCATGATAAAGACTCGATTCGGATCCACTCCGCGAGTCGCAATCATGTCCGTGATCAGACGGTCGAATAGCGGATCCATGTAACCCAGATGCCACATATTCCAGGCATTGTCGGGAGCACGCGGAGCGATATAAATCCCTTCCTTCAATTTATAGAGGCGGATTTGATTTTGCCATTGCTGGTCATTCATCGCCGCAGGCCCCGTTCCTCCACCGTGGAGGGAAATCCAGAGACTCCGCTTTCCGGCAGCAGCGTGGCCGAATTCCTTTTCCAACCATTTCATGGTTTTGTCGCCGATGGTGATCGACATGTTCTTCACCTCATCCGCGCGTTGTGAGGCCAGGTCTGCCAGAACTTCAGTTCCAAGTTGGTCACGGAGCTCGCCCGCTTCTTCCTTTGTCAATGCCACATCCGGGACAGGTCCACGCTCCGCCGGAGCTTTGGCCATCCACTCTGAAATCGGGCTCGCCCAGACGGACGACGTAGCAAGAAACACAGCAGCAAGGAACGTGCGCATGCGGCAAATTCGAAGTTTTGCTCCGGGATGTCGACTTCATTTCACCGCAAACACGTTCTTCCTACCGTTGAGAGCATCAACGGCAGAAGGCGGAAACGTTTCTGGGCCCAACCGCTCAGCGCGGAATGACCAGAACCTTACCTGGTTGAATCAGGGAGCCTTTGATGCCGTTTGCCCGCTGGATCGCGCTGACGTTTGAGTTATTTTTACTCGCGATCCCGTAAAGCGTATCACCTTTCTTCACCGTATAGCGCAATGGAGCCGGCTTCTTTGGCTTGGCTCGCGCGGGCTTTGGCTTCGGTTTAGACGCCGCAGGCTTCGGGGTGGAAACCGTCCTTATCGGTTTCGGCTGTGTGGAAACGGCAACAGTACTGGGTGCCGGGCGGGAGTTGATCGGCACGACAGGTGCCTCATCGCGGCTCGCTAGCAGCACCGGTTGCTCTTCGATCTTGGGCGCGGACCCGGCCTTTTTCCATTTATCCGGGCTATCGGCCCAGGCCTCCACGTAATTTCCATTGCGATCGAACGGCCCCAATCCCGTCGGGTTGTAGCCCACGCTCCCTGCTCCGCAGCTGACAAAGCCGAGGGTGATCGAACACAATGCGAAGATCGAAGCCGCCAATTTCATGCACCGAGCATGATGAATCCTACCCCTTTGGCAAAACATTGTTAAGAAACGCGAATTTTTTTCTATCCGCGCGCTCGGCCTATTGTTGTGCGAATCTGAAGGCGCGTGAGCTCAATTGGTAGCGTCACATTCGCGGTGAGAAGATCAGCGGCTCAAACCCGCCATGCTCACATCTGCTTGAGAGCTCGTCTGGAAAACGTCGCTCAAAGCCCCCCAAACATGCCCTTCAGGCCGCCAAGCATTCCTGCCAATGGTCCTAAATCCGGGCTTTTCCCACTCAGCACATCGTTCAACATCGGATGAAGATTCGGCGGCAACTTCGATTTCGCAAACTCCCCTACAGTCGCAATCACCTGCTCAACCTGTTCCTCGTCGAGTCCGAGCGCAGCGAGTTTGATTTTAAGTTCGTTCATCGATCTGAAGGATTCAAAGAAACCAAAGTGCCGGGAACAGGACTCGAACCTGAGCTAATATCAAGTAAATTCGGGAAAAATCGCCCCGTGATCCGACAGTGATCCGATGAAACGCATGTACATGCAAGACCAATTCACCGTTGAAAATTTGATTATGGCCTGCCCGGATCGCCGCCACCCGTCATTGGTTTCGGGTCGAGATTCATGTCATCACCAACCTTGAAAACTGCTGATCCTCACCATCTTTGGTAAGTTTCGAGAGCATTGACGCTTGTCAATTCGAAGGAGGGGCAATTAAACCCTTATTCAATCATGCCTTTACGAAGCTTTACAGCTGTTCAATTCCGACGCCCCATGAACAGAGGCCTCAATAAACCATTTTTGGCATTCGGCGCTTCTGAAGATGATGGTGGCCGGGAGCTTTTGGTCGTCAAATCCAAGGCAGGATTTGGAGACAGGCCAGAAGCAATGTTGAGAGAAATTTTCGCGCTCCAACTGGCTCGCGAGCTAGGCTTGAACGCTCCGGAGCCAGTTTGGGTCAAGATTCTCCCAAATTTCGACTTTTCCGCTGCAGATCACCCTGAGTTTCCCGAGCTTATTCGAAATAGTTTAGGTTGGAATATCGGAACGGTCCATTTGGGCGATGATTGGAAACAATGGATTCACGGTACAATTCCCCCGACAATCGAGAAATCCGACCTCGAGCAGGCTTACGCTTTCGATGCGATGGTCCAAAACTCCGACCGAGAAATCGGCAATCCGAATGCTTTGTGGAGAGGCAAACAAGTAGCAATCCTCGATTTTGACAAGGCCTTCGCGTTCCTCCGCAGCTACGAAAAAGCCGAAAAACCCTGGAGGGAAACGCTTCACCGTCAGGTTTTAAGCCGTCATTGCTTCCACCAAACACTTCGTCAAGTTACTGTCGATCAGTTCATTGGGCAAGATCTCTGGGATACGTTTGAGGAGTGGCTCCTGAAAGAGCGTGTGCCAGTTCTCGCGAAAGAAACTGAGACATATTTGAACGATGATGATCTAGACTTGCCGCGATTGGAGACGTATTTTAGGAAGCTGGCTGGTGATACCCTCGACTTCTTTCGCATCCTCACCGCCACGACATGTAAATGATTTTGGTGCCCTACAGCTTTTGCTTTTTGCGTTACGTTCACGAACCTCTCTCGGGTGAGTTCGTCAACGTAGGCGTACTCGTATGGTGTCCTGATAAGCGGTATTTGGAATTCCGCGTTTCACGTAAATACCGTCGAATGAGCCATTTTTTCACTGGCTTTTCCCCCGACGATTATCGGTTCGTTACGAAGAAAGTTGAGCACCGGTTTAAAAAACTCGCAAAGGAGATCGCCCGCTCTGAATCCGATGATCTTCCTTTCCCAGAATCTCCGGAGAGCGCTAAAGATCTCGCTCTTTCCATTGTTCCGCACGACGACGCTGCACTTCAATGGAGTTCTTCAGGAGGAGGCCTCACGACCGACCCCAATGCTGAGCTCGAGAAACTTTTCCATGAGGCTGTTCTCCGGCATTATATCGCCCAAGAGGATGATAGTAGAGATGATGCCACCATTTATCGAGAAATCTACAAAAGAGCGTTCGAAGCAAGAATTGTGAAGCCTCACATTGTAGAACATGAGGTGTCGACGTCTCTCGCGTCACATTTGTTCCCTCAAGCTTGGAAAAACGGAGTGTGGAATGTTTACCAGCCGCTCTCATTCGATCTGAGAAAAAGCGACGCTATTAGAACGAAGGCTTATCAGTGGGAGAGTCTGACACGATTTTTATCAGATGCTGAAGAAAAGCCACGCATACACCTACTTTTGGCCGCACCAAAGAGCGAGTATGCCCGAGCTTACGGAAAGGCTAAGGATATATTGCGTTCTACTAGATCGGTCACATTGATTGAAGAAGATGAGGTCGACGATTTTGCAAAGAATATCGAAAGAATGATAGGCGCACTCAAATTGGATTCGGGAAAATATCTGGACCTCACTTTTGAGAGCGGTGACATTATCTACCATCCAAATTTAGACAATAGCATCCCTACTCCTAAGCTCCCTTCGACAAATTCAAGTAACCCAAAACGATCTTAGATCACCAGATTGTCCTTCGCAGATCCAGTCAGGCGGCGGTTCAGGTTGTTGGTTCCGTAGGCGGGTGGCGCTCCTAGCTGGATGGTCGTCCGGCCGGTTTCGAGAACGCAAGTCAGGCCGTTTGGCACGGCCAGCATGTCGGCCCAGGTGGCTCGGCCACCGGCGATATTAACCACTTTGCCCAGGTATGGGCCGGGGTTTGTCACTGGCTCGACCAGTTTCACCGTGCCGTCGTGCGGTATCCAGTCCATCGCCGCCTTCAGGTTTGCGGCGAGATCCAGTGGCGGACGCTGGAAGGCAAAGGCTCCGGGCTTGTAGAGCGGACGCGTGGATTTCTGAACGAGTGTGGTGCCCATGACCTCGGTTTCCAGATCCAGATAGCAGGTCATGTAGTACGTGGTCGTGCCGTAGGTGCCGAACACGTAGTAGTCGGCATTGTC
>NZ_JAENIJ010000139.1 GCF_016595435.1 Luteolibacter pohnpeiensis | reverse complement strand
TCTACCTACCCACAAATCCAGATCAATCAAAACTCCGACGCGAAAGCTGCTCACCACTCAGCCCCGATTCGTGCCACTCCAAGTTCTCGTGAGACTCGACTCCTTCGCAGCAATCCGATCTACTACCAACGTAGTTCGAACTACCAAATTCACTCCGACTCTCCCATCACCAACCCGGAAGTCATTCCGGCAGCCAACACCAAGGTTAAACTACCGAATCAATCATATTCATTCTTATCCAGAATGTCATAGGCCATCCGGCGGCGTCCCGGAAGTCCGAATTCAATTTGGCGCGCTCTCGCCGTCGGATGCGCCGACTTGTTGGCCGTCTTTATTCAATACCCAAAGATTTGACTTTAATTACACGACCGCGCTGATCGAAACTGATGTTGAACTGCCAACCATAGCTTCCCGTGTCGAATCGATACACCAGTTCTCCTTTGGGCGCTGGATAGAATGGGAAGTTGTATAAGCTATCGCTGGCCTTCTCTGGGTCGCCGAGCAAGCTAATCACCTGTACGCGGGTCAACCCCGTGAGCGAGATAGATGAGAAAACACGATGAGCAGCTTCTTGAGCACGGTCGCTCGATGCCTTCCGTTTGGAACCACCTTGCATCTGAACTGTCTCCCACATGAGTTTGATGTCGGCGCGCTGTGCCTCGGTAAGCTTCGGCACTGCTGGCTGCACCTCCGAAGCAGCGTCTTTTGGTGTAGTTGGACTCTGATTCTTCAATGGGTCCTCCTCTGCGTTCAATTGAATAGCGAGTATTCCGAAATATATGATGCAGAATAGCGTCCTCATTTTTTTGGCCAACGTCAAAGGCCTGGCACCCGCTACCGGGAGCGCCCCTCCGATTCTGGTTGAGGTTTGTCACCACCCTCCGAATCCGACTCGGGGCGGGTAGCG
>NZ_JAENIJ010000138.1 GCF_016595435.1 Luteolibacter pohnpeiensis | reverse complement strand
GAAGTGGAACGGGAACGCTCCCGGAATTCGAAGAAAGCCAAGGAACGGCAGATATGGGCATACCGCGAGTTGGTCTCCCGCTTGTTTCCCGCGCTGTTCCCGAATGATTCCGGCGACATTCCCGAAATACTCCCACCAAGTTCCCGGAAACCTCCCGGCGGATTCCCGGAGAATTCCCGCCCGATTCCCGGGGATATACCAGAGACCAGAAACCAGAAGGATAGGGAGAGAGAGATAGCGCAGGCGCAAGAGCCAAACGCAACGCTTCCGAGATCCAATCGAAGACCCACGCTTGCCCAGGCAAAATCAGCAGCGGCGACCATCGGCGTCACGGCGGAGCTTGCCGACGAATGGTGGCACGCTCGAGAGGCAACCGACTGGATCAAGGGCACCGGTGGCGGCGGAAACATCCACGTCGGCAGCAACTGGCAAGCCGATCTGAAGACCTACGCCAGCCGCATGGCCGGCACGGCAAACCCCAAACCGAAAGCCCAGAGCACGGAGCTGCTCGACTGGGAAAAATGAAGCCAATGAACCTGAATTTAACCACAAGACGTGCTGTCGGTGCGTGCCCGAAATGCAAGGCCCGTGTCGAGTTTGATGAGTCTCCCTTGATGCGCGGGATCGTCCCGCTTTGCGATCGATGCGATGCGCAACAGGCGGACTCCTGGGCAAGGCAAGAACGCGATCGAGCCTGGCGGAAATACTTCTTCAACCGATTGCCGCAGGGCTATCACGGCGCGAAACGGGCAGAGGTGACGCTGCTCTTCCAGAAGATCTTCGAGTGGAGTCCGGAAGACAGTCACGGCGGCATCGGTCTGATCGGGAAATCCGGGATCGGCAAGAGCCATGCGCTGGCATCGCTGCTGCGAAAGCTCGAGCAACCGTTCCTCTGGTGGAGTGGCACCGAAGC
>NZ_JAENIJ010000137.1 GCF_016595435.1 Luteolibacter pohnpeiensis | reverse complement strand
TCACTCCAAACGCTTCTCGATCAACCGCGAACCGTGAGCTCCGTATGCTCACTTCCCAATCTCAATCGGAAATGAGTTCTGGCAATCGGTCTAAATTGGAACAATCATCCAAATCTGGCCCGGAGCAACGGCTCGATTTGATAAGCGAAATGCTGAGCAAGCCCCCGTCTTACAAGCCAGGGAAGGGGTATGCTTACTCAAATGCTGGATTTTCAGTTGCTGGAGCCATGTTGGAGCGGCGTATGGGGAGGAATTATCAAGATTTGATCAGGGAAAAGCTATTCGCACCTCTGGGAATGGACTCAGTCCATTTTGGAGCGCCAGCTAGTCCAGGACTTGTCGATCAGCCTTACGGACATGTCGTTCGAGATGGCGTTTTGGTATCGATCAACCCACTGCCTGCCGGAGATAACCCTCCGGCGATCACGCCAGCGGGCCGGGTAAATGCGACCATCTTGGATTTTCTGAAATTCGCCGTGCTTCATCTCGGGAATACTCCCGTCGCACCGGTAGACTCCACCCAATTGGAAGTTCTCCACACGCCAACAGCTTCCGGGCCAGCGTATGCGATGGGCTGGGCATTGGAGCCTAGGGCTTGGGCAGGCGGGACCGCGTTTACCCACACTGGAACGAATACCATGTTCTACGCCGTCATGTGGATCGCGCCGAATCGAGACTTCGCAGCGGTAGCCGCGTGCAATAGCGGGAGTGGTTTCGCTGTTTGTGATGGAGCGATCGAGCTGCTGGTCCGGCGCTACCTGCTGGAGGAGTAGTAGATTGTTAGATTTTCAGAACTGCAAATCTTTCTATACCAGTGATTTGCGGCGTTTCTCTGAAAATTTTTCAAAAAACATGAAGAAACGGATTGACGATGGGGGCGGGTTTGGTCTAGGGTCCGCCCGTCGCCACGACGGAGGGCGA
>NZ_JAENIJ010000136.1 GCF_016595435.1 Luteolibacter pohnpeiensis | reverse complement strand
TGGCCCTGTTCCCAGCCTTCCGCCCACGCTTTCCACAGCGCGTTTTCGGTCGGGTCTTTCGTGAATGGATGAGGGTTGGTGCTATAGCTCTCGCCCTGCGTCGCCGCCTTGAATCCATCCTCGAATGCCTGCTCTTCTTCCGGGGTTTTCGGCGGAGCGGGTAAAAGCTCCATCGGTGCAGGCAACGCGTGGACAATCTCAGCGTCTACCACTGGCCCGGCGTTTCTCTGGGAGGCCGAGCTACCTTTGGTGAAATCGAAGACTTCCTGATCGGGATCGGGAAGCTCCGCGCTTGCCGAGTCTTTGAACGTATCAACGGGTTTGTAAGAAACTTCGACCGTGTCCTTCTCCTGAGCGAACTTTGCTTTGAAAGTGACCTCTAGACTTCCATTGCGATCGAAGGCTTTGGCGATCCCTTCATAATGAGTGAAGAAAAGGTCCGCGACCAATCCCATGAAATTCGCCATGTGATGGGGGCGGAGTTTTTTGCGATGCTTATCAGGAAGGCATTCGGTGATAGTCGGCAGATAGCTTTCAGCATCGGCGAGGTGACTGATGAGTTCCCGCTGCCGGGCAGTCGGCTTCCATTTGGTGTTCTTTTCTGTGTCCATGATTGTGTATTTCTTTGCCCTGCTCCCCGGGCCGGGTCCGCTTGTTGTGAATGGTGGGCTGTCAAAAATGGCCGGATCCGCGCTCAAACTTTTCGGAATCCTCAAGGCATCGATGCGCCTCGTTCCCCTCCACCGCGCTGACAAAAAAACCGAGCACCGCCGCCATCACTGACGCGATGCACCAGCCCGGATGCTGATAGAGAGCAGCCGCAAACGCCCAAATGACGCAGGCCACCGCAAAGGCTCCGGCACATAGCGCAGTCAGGAAATGCCGCTTCGCCGCTCGAAGGTATCGGTTCAATTTCATTGC
>NZ_JAENIJ010000135.1 GCF_016595435.1 Luteolibacter pohnpeiensis | reverse complement strand
CTCCGCCTCCCCCATCGCCAACCTAGAAGTCATTCCGGCAGCCACCGCCAAGGTAAAACTGCCGAATAATCATATTCATTCTAACCCAGAACGTCATAGCACACCAACCGCCTGACGGCAGCCGCGCGTTGACTGTGGGTTGAGGGTTCTAATCACGACGAAAATCCGACTCGGAGCGGGTCAGGTGGTTGGGTGCTGCGACTTGTTGGGATTGATGATTTTACGTTGAGATCCAAGCCGCCCGAACGCGATTAGGGCAAGAGGAAAGCCTAACCCTACCATCGCAACGGACTTTAGGGCCATAAGCTCCCAATTCGGTCGAAGCCAGGGATCTCCAATCGGTCCACCACCACCTCCGATGTAGAAGAACCGAAATTCTCTCCATGTCTTCTCCCCAAAATCCTCGGGACTTGGGGGAGCGAAGATTGGGGATGCAGGCGGGATGAACTTGCGGACCTGTCGATCTCCCATCCACTCGTAATCGGTGACTACCACCCAATTCGTCCAAAAGACGTTCACGAGCGCGCACACTACGATAACCAACCCAAGGATTCGCCACTTGCTCCACTGCGCGTCATGTCGCATTGCGGCGTGTTTCATGAGATTTTTATGCCCAACGTATAAGGCCATCTGCGGCGGGATGGAAGCATCAAAGTCAACTATCAGGCTGATCGCCGTCGGATGTGCCGCCTTGTTCTGGATTGGCCGACCTTCGGAGAAAAGCCTGAATCCCTATATCAAAATTTATTCCAGAGCCTCAGCTTCTGCAATTCGATATTCGGGCCGTTCCGCTCTACTTTTCGGTGGAAAATGATATCTGTGATCCGATCGCTCTACCTACCCACAAATCCAGATCAATCAAAACTCCGACGCGAAAGCTGCTCACCACTCAGCCCCGATTCGTGCCACTCCAAGTTCTCGTGAG
>NZ_JAENIJ010000134.1 GCF_016595435.1 Luteolibacter pohnpeiensis | reverse complement strand
GCCATGGGAGGAACCAACAAGGACATCGTTCTAACCGCCCGCAGGCCCGGCAGCGTCGGCAATGACATCACCTTCGCCATTCACGAAGACACCTTCGACGACCTCAGCGTGGACCGCGTCGGCAATGCGATCATGGTTTACCGGAAAACCGGCGGCAACACCGCTGCCGAGATCGTCGATGCAATCAATAGCACTCCGCCCAAGCCCGCGTTTTTCCGCAATGGCGACGACGGCGTGCTGCATGCGATCAATCCCGGAGCGGATGGCGATGGCATCGAAGTGCGTTTCCGAAACGAAGCCACCCAGGCAGTGGGCAAGGTCGTGACGGTTAAGCCGGGAACCGGCGCGGAAGTCGCCGCCCTACTCGCCGCCGAACCGAGCACGGCGCGATTGGTCCGAGCCGATGACACTGGACTCTTCAAACTCGACCGCGAACACACACTTGGCGGCCACAACTCAGGAGCCGCGGGCATCGTTTACGCCGACCTTGCCCCCGGGAACGATGGATCGGGGAAAATGCTCCCACTGGTTGCGACCAATCTAACAGGAGGCAACGACGGTCCAACCGTCGCGCCGGGGCGACGTGCCCGCGTCGTGATTTCCGGTCCTGAACTCGACACGTTTCTCCCGCCAGACAAATCCGAATTCATCCGGGTGAGAACCGAGGAACTGTATGGAATGCAAGTGCACCTCGACTTCAATGCCCGGGTTCAGCAATTCGCCACGGCGGCAGCCCAGCTGCGAGAGTGGCCCAACACCTACGGCGGCGCGACCTACGCCGCCGGGAAAACCCCGACGACGCGGAGCAAAGGAACCAGCCAGGTTTCCGGGTTCCTCAATTACCTGCGGACGCCGGATTTCGCCGACTGGATGTATGACCTTGAGCCATCGTTCGGCCCGGTGATCCGGGCGGGAACTTACTGGTATCGGGAAGAGGCGCAGGGCGTGCAGGATCTCAGCGAGATCGGCAAAACGCTCTACGACAATGCCGA
>NZ_JAENIJ010000133.1 GCF_016595435.1 Luteolibacter pohnpeiensis | reverse complement strand
ATCCAATTGAATGCGCGGATTCCCAAATCGGCAGAACAAGTCAGTGGTGGCAACGACGGACAAGCTCCTTAGTTCGCTTCGCTCTGGACGCCTTTAACCCCGCCGTGCCACACTTCAAACGTTCGCCACAAAAATGAGACTCTTCCTCTCACTCTTAATAGGATTCTTTGCGTGCCTCCCATGTATCGCACAGAACGAGATCGATTCGGAGTTTTACGACAGCCTCGAGAAGGTCGAGGCCAAGTATCGAGCTGGCAAAGCCGAATTGATTAAGAAGGCAGATCGTGTCGTTGTCTACCTGGTGGACTTCGACGGAATCTCCAATGAAGATGCATTTGGTGGTGGAGATGACAGCGAGACGATTTCAATCGCTCCCTACGAGAAGCGAACAAAGATTCTCAGCACTAAAGAGATTGGCGAAGTTGATCGAAGGAAGCTTCTCGATGTATTGAGTGCAGCGATCGCCGAACCAGAGCATTCGGGCGGAGCGTTTTGCCATTTCCCGATTCACGGAGTCAGAATCTATGCTGGTGAGGAACTGCTCCACGAAGGAACGTTTTGTTGGGTTTGCGGTAATTTTTCATTCAGCTATCCGCAAGGCTCCGGCTGGCTCGACACGAATGCCGAATTGAAGGCCATATTCGAGAAAGTCACTCCTATACCTCAGTCAGAGCTGGATCGGTTCTATACGAAGTATCCCGGTGCAAAACCCAAAGGCGAACAAGATGCTGCGTTGAAAGATCAACCGTAAATTGAGTTTTTTGGGATTCTTTTGAGTGGCTGAGGCCGGGTGTTTTTCAGGTGGTTTGGAAGCTTCTTTTCTAGGGGTTGTAGGGTTCGCCGGATTTGAGGATGCCGTAAATTTGGTGAAGCAGTTTTCGCATGATGCCGATGATGATTTGCTTGGGCTTTTTACCATTTTCCTGGAGCCGATCGGCGAAGGTTTTGAGCAAGGGATTGTTGTTCCGAGCGGTCATGGCGGGCATGAAAAGCGCACGCCGAAGGTGGGTGGACCCGACTTTGGTGATGGGGGTGGTGGGGCGACCCGAGGTGCCGCTGA
>NZ_JAENIJ010000132.1 GCF_016595435.1 Luteolibacter pohnpeiensis | reverse complement strand
CAACGGATTACCCATCCCGTCTTCCGATACCTCCAGTTATTGCAAAGCCCGCGGCCGTCTGAACATCCACTTTCTCAATGCCATCCATCAACGCCTCCGCAGCCATCTTTCCAGCCGCATCACTTCGGAAAATCAATGGCATGGCCTCACCCTCATGGCCATGGACGGCAGCTCGGTTCATTTCATGGACACTGAGGAAAACCAGCTTCTTTATCCGCAACCCTCCGTCCAAAAAAACGGCAGCGGCTTTCCTACGATGGGCATCGTAGGACTGCTCAACCTCGGCCACGGCGGCTGGGAACATATCGAAACCTGCCCCCATACCCGGCACGACACCAAGGCCGCCGCCACCCTTGCCACCCATCTAAAAACCGGCGATCTCCTCCTCGCCGACCGCGCCTTCTGCTCCTACGAACTCATCGCCCGCTGCCTCGGACAAGGTGCCCACATCCTCATGCGGCTTCACCAAGTCCGCGCCAAATCGCTCGATTGGAAAAAAGGCAAACGTCTTTCCTCCTACGAACGCCTGGTTACCTGGCAGCGACTCCAGCAGCCGGGCGGCAGCGATCTCACCCGCGAAGAATGGAACGCACTACCCGCCACGCTCGAACTGCGCCTCATCAAACTCCGTTATGAAAACCGTGCCCGTGAAAAGAGCGAACTCATCGTCGTCACCACTCTAACAGATCCTGTTAGATACTACGGCATCGAGCTCGCCGACCTCTATGCAAGACGCTGGGATATCGAGCTCAAGCTACGCGATTTTAAAACCACCCTCGGCATGGAACGCTTCGCCGTGAAGACACCTGATATGGCCCACAAAACCCTCTGGATGAGCATCATCGCCTTCAATCTCATTCGCAGCCTCATGCAGCGCGCCGCCACAGTCGACGCCATACCTGTCTGGCACATTAGCTTCAAAGGCGTGCTCGATCTGGTCACCGCCAGTCACGAAGGCTTCCGCAAGCATGCCGGAAAGCCCCGGAAGCGGAAAGAAGCGTTCAATCGTTTCATCGGCATCTGTGCGACCAAACGCATCGACCTCCGCCCGTTCCGGAGCGAA
>NZ_JAENIJ010000131.1 GCF_016595435.1 Luteolibacter pohnpeiensis | reverse complement strand
GACAGGATGATGCGCGGCACCGTTTGGAGAACCTGATCCATCACCAGCGAGCCGCCGATGATTTCCAGACCTTCGCGGGTGAACCGGGTTGGCTGGCCGTCCACCAATTGACCGGTTGGCCAGCTTCGGATGGCTGCGTTTTTTAATAGAAACGCATAACCATCGGTCGACTGGATATGCAGATCAGCCCCGTTGCGGGGAACCAGCGTGCTCGCCTTGAGTCGTCGGCTGAATGCTGCAACAACAGAGTCATGGATGACGCAACGTTCGAACTTGAGTTGATTGCGCTCGTTCCCCATCGGTAGCGCACGGATGCCCGCCGCTTTGGTATATGGAACTTCATCGACGGTCTGACCGCCGTTGATTTCAATCCCGCCCCACAAGGGATCGCCCACGGAAACCAATCGCGTTGGCGCTCCGTAGGCGTCCCACGTGAGTTGCAGGAACGAATCGTATAACTCTTCCGCCACCGGTTAGAGATTGGTGATTTTTCCGGCGTTTAGGGTGTTGTTCAGCACGGTGGCAATCAGCGCGTGCGGATTGAGGTTTTCACCAAACTGGAATGCCTCGATGGTCAACTGCACCAGCTCGTCCGCTTCATCGATGATGGTTTCACCGTGCAACGCCTGGCGATGCAGCCAGCCGACGACTGGCTCGACTTTGGTATTGGTGACATAAGCGCCGGTGGTTGGATCGACGCTGGCCGCGTTGAGCAACAGCTCGAAGTCGAGCTTGCCGAATTCCTGCACGTTGAAGGCGTGGGTGAAATCGTCGCCGCCCAGTGGAATGCGGGTGCGCACGCCATAAGTTCCGGTGCCGGTCCCAGGAGCACGACGCGATACGAAGTTGCTGGGCGGGCGCGGTTCCCATTGTTCACAGCTCGGCAGCTTGAGCCATTCCGCCTTGGTGGTGGCGAAAATGGGCACCGCGCTCTCGGTGACGACAGTGCCATCGATGGTCGAGCCAAGACGGGCAAACCAGAGGTGACTTCCTAATACGAGGTCTTTCATGATGATAAATGAAGGGGTGAGTTGTTAGAGATCAGTCGCCAGTGATGACGTTGAGGA
>NZ_JAENIJ010000130.1 GCF_016595435.1 Luteolibacter pohnpeiensis | reverse complement strand
TCCCCGTAGTAGATGAGGAACCGGTCGAGCGCGTCGCTCAGTCGCTCGGTGTAGTGGTCGCGCTTCACCTCCAAGTGCAGCGGGCGGAGCGGCTTCCCCGACACTTCCTCGCAGTAGGAAAAGAAGTGCCAGGTATCCAATCCGGTCACCGCCATCGAGCCGTGAACCTGTTGCTTGTATTCGTCCGGCAAGGTGCCATTGAGTAGATACTCGAGGTGCGTCTTCGGTGCCGGAGCCTTGATTTCAAGCCCGGCCACGTAGCTGTCTTCGTGCACAATCAGCCCGTCCGGCGAGCATCCGACAATGCCGTCCTCTCGCGTGATGAAACCGACTTGCTCGACCACAAGCCCCGTAAGTTGGCAAAAGTATTCCCGCGCCCTTGGCTCTAGTTCGTTGCCACGATCGGTGTGACGGTTCCCCGCGAACGCTGGAACGATCTCCGGAGAAATGATCTCAGCGGTGAGTGTCAGCGCGTAGTCTTTCCAGCTGCTTGAGTCCTTGCCACCGGCTGCGGTGAGCACTCGCTTGAACTGGCTGGCCGTTACGCGGCCGGCACGCGCTGCATGCCACTTCTCACTGCCTTGAATGAGGTCTTCCCAGATTGTCATGCCCATTGTTTCCACGCGTGGTTGATGGCTACCGCGAGGCCGTCGAGCTTCGCGTTGTTGCGGGCGTGGCGGAGCTTGCCACGCATTGGCTTGATCACCGCAAAGGCTTCCAGAATCTGCTTTTTCACCATGTCCCATTCCTCAACTTCGGATTGAGTCAGGGTCTTCTGGGTGATAGTGGCCTTGGGGCGATTGAAGGGTGAATCGGTTAGATCAGGCTCGGGAGTAGCTGTTTTCTCCGACGCGGCCTTTTCGACTTCCTCGCGCTTGAACCGCTCACGCAATGCCTCTTCATCGGAAGCTTTCTTATCAGCTTCAGCCTTGGCCAGCTTGATTCGATTGAGCAGTTCGCCTTGCACGATTTCAGTCGAAGACTTGACCTCTAACAAATCACGATCCGCGATGAGGTGCGCTCCATGTTCCTCGGCAAATTGGTCGAGAATTTCACGGTTTGCGGCAAA
>NZ_JAENIJ010000012.1 GCF_016595435.1 Luteolibacter pohnpeiensis | reverse complement strand
ACGCAGTGGAATCTTCGAATCAAGTATGGTGATGCATCAGCTTTGTCACACGGCAGTAACGCATACCCACCCAAGCGAGATTTCGAGCAATTCCGTGCTGCGGTCGTGAAGCTTCTTGGCGGACAGGCATTCCAATAAATCCCAACGCAGAACAAGTCATGGGTGGCAACGGCGGACAAGCTCGTTAGTTCACTTTGCTCTGGATGCTCGACACCGCCGTGCCAGCACTCTAACATTCGGCTCAGAAATGCACTCAATGAAGAAGGGCGTCATATTGTTAGTCCTAGGTTGTTCTCTCGGGATTAACTTCGCTTTAGCTCATCAGGATACCATCTTGAAGCTGAAGAACGGCACCCTTGAGGGATTACCCAAGGTATTCCAGCCTGCGAGATTCGATCTGGAGAAGAAGGTTCTCACAATTGGCGGCAAGGATCTGCAATTGCCGCCCGTGGTAGAACGCTTGTTTCCTGACGCCCGTGAGGAGGATATATTTGGAAAGCTACAGACGGTGGAGGGAGTTCCCTACGATCTCACCTTTTCGGCATCTTGGTACCACGGGCCATCCATGTTGCCGCCCTACCTTCGGATCCGGATTACACCAAAGGAACGAGATTTCCGCTTTGAGATCCTGGTGGACATCCAAGCTGTGAAGCTTCTCGACGCGGAGATGATCGTCTCGCTCTCTCCGAACAGCTCTCAGTCTATTCCGATAGCAATCAAGGGATCGAATAGAGTTATTCCTTTCGATGGGGCTTGGGAGTCCGCCATCGGCACGTGGCAATCGGGCACCATCGTCGTCAATATCTCGCAAGACGCAATTTCCGCAACAGATCGGGGCAAAGCAGTTGAATACCCTGCTGGGGCCGTATCGGTCGTCAAGCCTGGGGTGATGTCGCTTCGATTGCCGGACGGGGCTGAAGAGGAGTTCGAGTTCTTGAGGAGTGGAGATATTCTCAATCTCTATTTGAAGCGCGGCGGGTTTGAGCTTGTGCTCGTAGGAAGCGAGACCTACGAGTTCTATCAGCGACTAAATCAAGAAGCAGAACAAGGCAGCGCTGGACAACCCGCTAGCCGTTCCGAGCCGGATTTGGAGGGTGGCGACAAACCTCAACCTAAATCCGAGGAACGCTCCCGATAGCGGGTGCGAAGCCTACGACCTTCTACCAAAAAATTATGACTATACCAACACGACTATCCTCAACGATTGCCGCTTCATTTGCAGCTCTCTGTATCGTTTCAACAGCATTCGGAATTGAAGACACACCTGAAAACCGGATCAGGGAAGCGGAGCGTTATTTGAAGGCCATACCACCTGAAGAAATGTTTTTGGACATGACGGAGGAGATGGCAAAAAACATGCCTGAGTCAGAACGTGAATTGTTCAAAGCTGTGATGACAAAACATCTGGATGTTCCAGCTCTCACCAAAACAATGAAGAATTCCATGGTGAAGCACTTCACAGCGGAAGAGCTGAAGGCTCTGGCTGATTTCTATGGGTCGGAGGTCGGAAAATCCGCAATGAAGAAATTCGGAGTGTATTTGGCCGACGTGATGCCAACCATTCAGGAAGAAGTGATGAAAGCACAGGATAAGGCGATCCGCGAATAGACAGGACAAGGCGGAGCTGGACAACCGGCTACCCGCTCCGAGTCCGAATGATTTCCGTAGCTACAATCATGAACCCGCACTCGGAGGCGCACCGTCGGTAGGCGGTGCCAGACCATTAGCGTTCGATAGAAAATGAAGATGCCCGACAATCTTGTGGATCATCCGCGCTACGGGCGTCGGCCTCGGATCACAGGATGCGACCTCCGGGGTGACAACCTGGGTCTCGATCCAAGCTGGAAATATACGATCGATGACGTGACGATTATTCCAGATACCGGGATTCGTGCCGACGTCTCAAAGCAACATGGGTCAGCGATTCCGATCTACGTGTATTACGATGTCTTGAAGACCTGCGTGGATTGCAGGAGGCCTTTCATCTTTTTCGCAGAGGAGCAACGCTATTGGTTCGAGACTCTTGGATTCGCCAATGACGCGAATTGCATTCGTTGTGTAGAGTGCCGCAAGAAGCAGCAAACCGATGATCGCGTGAATTCTGAGTATCAGCAGCTCCTCAAGAAGGAGGAAAAGTCTTGGGAGGATTTCCACGATCTTGCCAACGCGGCTCTGGATCTACACGTGCTCGGGCGGTTCAAGCGGATGGACAGAATCAGGCACTATTTTAATCAGATTCCTGACTCGGAACATCATCGCCTCAGAATCAAGCAGCTCAAAGAAAGAATCAAGAAAGTCGAACAAGTCATCGCACCACAACCCGCTGCCCGTTTCGAGTCGGATTCGGAGGATGGCGGCAAACCTCAACCTGAATCGAAGACTGGGTCCCTGTAGCAAGTGACACCACTTTAACGTTCGGCAGAAATACGATGAAGATAGCGGCATGGATCGGAGCAGGTGTAGTAATTATTTTACTAGCGTTTTTCACGGGCGCTAGGAATTCTCAAATCTCAGCAGTCGAAGCCCGCAACAAGATTGTTGCCCTTGGAAATGAACCCGGTATTACTCTTATTGATACTAAACAATTTGAGGGGGATGCCATACTTGGAAGCAGAATCGAGAAGAAGCTCCGAGATCTACTCCACGTTAACAAACGAGAAACCCCGCTTGTGATAGAGGATTACCACTTTAGAGGTCCGTCAGGTGCATTTACAGTTCAACTTTTAGACAAGACAGGCGAACCTGCAGAGATTTCGGTATATGGTATACCGACGGAATCAACTGCGACGGGTCGACTACTACGCAAAACGTTTCCGATGGTTGACTTTGTGGCCAAACCGTAAGAAATAATTCAAGCATTCATACAAATCATCACTCTCTAACACCCGCCTCTCCGCGAGTTCAATCAGTCATGATCCACTCAACTTTCATTCAGAAATCAAAACACCGCCATCGGACTGGCGTGGGAGATAGTTTCGACATTTTGCAGAAATATAATTAATCTTATGAACCAACAACTGTTATTTATTGGTGGACTTGGCAGCACTGAGTCGTTCATATTGATCGGACTTCCACTCCTATACGTCGTCCCCATTTGGATGTCGTTTAAAAAGTATCCCAAAGGGCAAGCACATTGGAGAGGATTATCGATCCTTGCCACATTGCTTTGGAGCTGGATCGGCTATATTCTGGTAAGTTCCATTCAAGCTGGAACCCGGGGTTATATAGATGGCCGTATTCAGCGACGCCAAACACATTTTAAGAAACAAAACAATCAGACCATCACCCTCAAGCCGATCAAGCAGCTACCGCCCCGCAGATAGAATCGCAGTGTAGCCAGAAAACACAGACCGTTTCGGAAGCGCGCATCTGATAACTGGTTGCGTTTTTTACACGGATCTGAAGCATGAGGATTCGTGAAGAATCAATTGTCGTGACTGCATATATCTTCCAGAAAATGAGAGGTCATTGGGTTATGATAGTTCTCACTTTCCTAGCCCTCCTGAGCTGTGGTAAGAATCACCCTACTAATATCAGCGAGATGACAGAATCCGAAGAAATCGGAGCCTATGCTAAATTTACGATCGATCGAATACCTCATGGGGCGCGGGTAAATGGAGCATACCCTGGAATGACGTTTGAGGAGAGCGCATACGCCGACATGTATTATTTTTGGCAAGGCACCATCATCAACTCTGGAAATGTGGCAGGTTACTTTTCATGGCTTGAAGATCGCAGGGCTGACCTCGAAGCGCTTGGAGCGACTGGATGCCTCAAGGCTTTGGAAAATCTGCGTCCGCTCTACGAACAAGCGGTTCGTGACGGTAGAACGAAGGATTGGGAGCTTGGAGATGCTGCTTACCGCCAAAAGATTGAAGAACTAGAGGAGCCAGCATTTGAAGATGACTGGGATCGGCTATTTTTGGAGTTCGGCCGCAAACACTTCACATTGACCGAATAGAATCCGATGGTCACGAAGCAACTGTGGTAGCCGGGGATGTCCTCATTCGCCATGGTCATTGCATGCGGCTTTATAGAAAAAAGACCAACACAGCAGTTGTCGATCCCTACACGATTTTCCAAAAATGAAAGAACAGCTGGTAGCGCTCATTGCCGAGTCGAGTCTGCTTCTGATCGCAGCGGAAAATCTTGCCCTTACCCATGAAGACATCGTTAAGTGGGCTGATGCGAAGATTGCAAATATCGAGTTTCCACCGGATTGGTTGATTGCTTTGTCACTACTTGATTCCACCCACATGGAGGACTATCACTCCGTGCTTCGACCTGTAGCACATCTTCATGAGTCCAACGCGGATCATGCCATCGCGTTTGTCCTTAATGCGTATAGATCGGGCACCAGATCACTTCATGACACTCTCACGGGGCTTTGGAAGATCTGGTGTGGTCCCGACAACAGGTACGAGACTGAATTTTTCCCAAGCAGCTTCGAGAATATTTTGATCCAGTGGGACTGCCTCGATGACCTTTCCCAAATCCCCCCTGAGTTGGTCACACGGTGCGATGAAGAATTTGCCAAATACCGATCTGAGCATTCTGAGACCATGAGTGCGGCCGAAGAGTTTCTGCGTAAGATAAAGAACAACAGCCAACAAATCGACGAAGATCCTACACTCGACTGAATAAGAGATTCCGTGGAGCTACAGCATTTGCCACAAGAGCCATGATCATGGTTGAATTCTGAAGTTCTGTCGTCTATTTGAACAACAAGCATCGGTTGAACTCGTTTTCCATCATGAAAACCCGAAACCTTTTTTGGTTCGGTCAGAAACATGCCGAACGCGACGCCAAATGTATCGGTAACTATTTGAAAAAATGAGTCACTCCACTCAATCGAGATCTGTCTCAAACTCTGAGGGAAGATCATCCCTAAAATCGTTAAAGAACTCCACGATTTGTCTCGGCACGCAGATCATCGTCCAGAATGGAGCGATGATTTTTTTCATGCGGGTGGCGCACTTGCATATTTTTTCGGCAGTCACTTTATCTGCGCTAATTGGATTGCTTGTCAGTTTATCCGTATTTCGCATTCTGAAATCCAATGTCCCTTAAGAACCCAAATCGCGCCCCACGGAAACAAGCAGGCGTGGCAAGGAACGCAAGATGCGCAAAGTGATTTTGACGACACCCAACCGGATCGGAGCGTGTAAGGCCACTGAAGGGTTGCTGTTCTTTTTTCGCGGGTTATGGATGGAAGTGTGACTACGACTCCACCAGTGGTTTTGACCATCGCCGGCTCGGATTGCTCCGCTGGCGCCGGGATTCAAGCCGACCTAAAAACCTTTCAACATTTCCACACGCATGGACTGACTGCGATCACTTGCGTGGTGTCGGAAACCGCGGAAATCGTGCGCGAAGTGCACCCGGTGCCGATCGAAATTGTCGCCGATCAAGTAGCGCTGATGATGGATTCGTTTCCGGTAGCTGCCGTCAAAACAGGGATGTTATATTCGGCCGAAATCGTCCGAAAAGTCGCCGAGATTCTGCAAAATTTCCCGAATGTTCCGCTCGTTGTCGATCCCGTCATGATTGCTTCTACCGGGGCTTCGCTACTGGAGCTCGATGCCATTCTTGCCTATCGCGAGCTTCTGCTACCGATGGCGACTGTTATCACGCCCAATCTCCCGGAAGCCGAGGCATTATTGGGATTGGAAATTCAGGGTGAATCCGCGCTCGCCCCCTCTGCCCAGGCGCTCGCGGCGGAATTTAGCACAAGTGTGCTGTTGAAGGGCGGCCATCTGCCCGGCCCGAGCTGCACCGACTTGCTCATTCACGAAAACATCTTTCATCGCTATTCCTCACCGCGCCTGGAAGTTGCCGCGTCCCACGGCACCGGATGCACTTTATCGGCTGCCATTGCCGCATGTCTCGCCAATGGACAAACCCTCCCGGAGGCAGTCGCAAATTCAAAATCCTACCTCACTGCGACCCTGGCAAGCGGCTACGGCCTGACCAACGCCCGAGGAACCATCCATGCTTTAAACCAGGGAACCTTGGATTTTTCGACAATTTGAGGTTGGGTTCCGACGATTTCATTCTATGGAAAGCAGCATGCGCACTGCGGTTTACGCCGGATCTTTCGATCCCCCGACAAACGGCCATCTCTGGATGATCGAGCGAGGCCTCGAGTTGTTCGATCGCCTGATCGTGGCCATTGGCGACAATCCATCGAAGAGTTACAGCTTCACCGTGGATGAGCGGCTGGATTTGCTGCGGAGCTCCGCCCCCGATAATGAGCGCCTGACCATTGAGTTTTTCAACAACCGCTATCTGGTCGACTTCGCCAAGGATCAGAATGCTCAATACATTCTTCGCGGAATCCGCTCGCCCCATGACTATGAATATGAGCGGGTGATGCGCCACATCAATGGAGACATGGCGCCAGACATCACCACCATTTTCCTGATGCCACCGCGGGACATCGCCGAGGTTTCATCCAGCATGATCAAAGGTCTAACAGGTCCGGAAGGTTGGGAAGAAATGGTCCGCCGCTACGTCCCGGGGCCGGTTTTCACCGCTCTGGCCGCAAAAGGCACCTCGATCTGAGATTGTAGCCGGATTTCAGTCACTCTTTCTCGCAGAGCTGCATGACATGTGCTTAGGATCTCTCTCGATGACTAGTGAACACGAACGACTCGCGGAAAATGGAGCCCGCACCAAGAACTGGCACCGCTGGGGCCCGTATCTCAGCGAGCGCCAATGGGGCACAGTTCGTGAGGATTACTCGGATCACGGTCACAGCTGGTCGAATTTCCCGCACGACCACGCGCGGCGCCGTGCTTACCGTTGGGGAGAGGACGGATTGCAGGGCTGGTCCGACCGCCAATGCCGACTTTGCTTTGCTCCAGCCTTATGGAACGGCAAGGATTCCATTCTCAAAGAACGGCTTTTTGGACTGGGCGGAAACGAGGGCAATCACGGCGAGGATGTTAAAGAATGCTACTACTACCTCGATTCCACCCCCACCCATTCCTACACCAAGGCGCTCTATAAATATCCACAAGCGGCCTTTCCCTACACCGCCATTCGTGTGGAAAACCAGCGACTCGGTCGCGAAGGCCCTGAACTGGAACTGGCGGACACCGGGATTTTCAAAGACGGGCGATACTTCGACGTTTTACAAGAAGTCGCCAAGCGCACCCCAGAAGATATTCTCTGGCGCATCACCATCAAAAACTGGGGGCCGGAAGCAGCTCCCATCCACATCCTCCCCACCCTCTGGCTGCGCAATATCTGGGCCTGGGGATGCCCGCGTGAGACACCTCGCGTGAAGCCCTTGATCAAACAGGATGAAGAAGATCCGAGTTCTCTGGTGATCTCCCACGAAACCTTGGGCAGCTACCGGTTCCACATCGACTGCCCAGGCAGCACCTGCAAGCTACGCTGGCTGTTTACCGAAAATGAAACCAATTACAGCAGTGTCTTCGGCACGCCGAACGGCTCCCCTTATGTCAAAGATGCATTCCACCAGTATCTGATCAAAAAGGATAAATCCGCGATCTCCCCCAAACCGGAAGGAACCAAGGCAGCAGCATATTACAAATTCACGCTGCAACCTGGGCAGAGCATCACGCTGCGCTGCCGACTCCACTCGGTTCTTCAAGACAATGGATGCCCTAAGCTTGAGGAATTCGATGAAACGATGGCGGCGCGCATCCGCGAGAGTGATGAATTTTATGAACAAATCATCCCGCTGAGCATTTCCGCTCCCGAGCGAATGATTTGCCGACAAGGCTACGCGGGACTGCTGTGGACCAAACAATTCTTCTACTACGTGGTCGACGACTGGCTGAAGGGCGACCCGAACATGCCGACGCCGCCCGAGGGTAGAAAGAGCGGGCGAAACTCAGATTGGCAGCACTTTTTTGCCAGAGATATCCTCTCCATGCCGGACAAGTGGGAGTATCCCTGGTTCGCCGCGTGGGACACGGCTTTCCACATGATCCCCTTCGCGGCGATCGATCCTGACTTTGCGAAGCGCCAGCTGCTGCTTCTACTACGGGAATGGTACATGCATCCGAATGGCCAGCTGCCTGCCTACGAATGGAATTTTTCCGACGTCAATCCGCCGGTTCATGCCTGGGCGGTTTGGCGGGTTTATAAAATCGCCGACAAGAAAGGTCAGCGTGACCTGCTCTTCCTGGAACGTGCATTCCAAAAACTGCTGCTCAATTTCACCTGGTGGGTCAATCGTAAGGACGTCGAAGGCCGTCATGTGTTTGGTGGCGGATTCCTTGGTCTGGATAACATCGGAGTGTTTGATCGATCTCACGCCCTTCCCGATGGCGGCCATCTCCATCAGGCGGACGGCACGGCGTGGATGGCCTCGTTCTGCCTCACCATGCTCTCCATCTCCCTTGAGCTGGCTTTGGAAAAACCCGCGTACGAGGACATTGCCTCCAAGTTTTTCGAACACTTCGTCAACATCACGGATGCGATCAATTCGCTCGGTGGCACGGGACTCTGGGATCCGCAAGACGGGTTCTACTACGATCAGCTGATCATCAACCGCGAAGAGCCGATCCCATTGCGCATTCGGTCACTGGTCGGGTTGCTGCCACTCTGCGCGGTCACCGTGCTGAAGCAAAAAACCATCGATGCGCTCCCGGGCTTCCGCAAACGCATGGATTGGTTCCTCACCAACCGGCCGGACATACTCAAATACATCACCGCACGCCGCGTCCCTGGTAGCAAAAATCCAGGTCGCTGCCTGCTGGCCATTCCATCAGAAAAACGTCTGCGCATGTGCCTTGAGCGCATGCTCAGTTCGGATGAATTTCTATCCGAGTTCGGCATCCGCTCCCTAAGCAAAGCTCATTTTGATCAACCGTTCATCTTCGAGCATGGCGGCCAACGCCACGAGGTTGAGTACACTCCTGGCGAATCAACCTCAGACATGTTCGGCGGAAATTCAAACTGGCGCGGCCCCATCTGGTTCCCCACGAATTTCATGATCATCGAAGCACTGGAGCGCTATCACTACTTCTACGGCAGCACGTTCACGATTGAATATCCAACCGGTTCCGGAAATTCGGTCACCTTGTTAGATGTTGCGATTGATCTCTGTGATCGCCTGATTTCCTTGTTTCTGCCGGGTGAAAACGGCCACCGCCCATGCTTCGGAGACGCTCCGCGCTATGCGGAACAGCCCGACTGGCAAAACCTCCTGCTGTTCCACGAATACTTCCATGCGGAAACGGGTGAAGGTCTCGGGGCGTCCCACCAAACCGGCTGGACCGCCTTGGTGGTACGACTCGTTCGCGATCGCAGGGAAAAGCTGGTCGAAGCAAACATGAATCCGCCCTCCTAACCGGGCCTCACCTCACACCAACCACCGGACCAACGAACCTTCAAGCCCACCTGATAGAGTTCTTTCATCCGCTCATTGGTTAGAATTTTTTTCTTCGGACCATCTGCTGCCACTTTGCCGTGATCTAACAAAACCACGCGATTCATCGCGGGTGGTATTTCACCAGGATGGTGGGTAACCAATACCAAAGCCCGCCCGTCCTCCAATAATTGTTGCAACAAGCCGGATAACTGAAGCGAAGCCGCGAAATCCAATGCAGTCGATGGCTCGTCCAATACCAAAACCTCCGGCTGGTGCACCAGCGCGCGCGCGATCAAAAACCTACGACGTTCACCGGATGACAGGCTTCCAAATTCCCGCTTCGCTAAATTCGCCACTCCCATCCGCTCCATCGCATCCATCGCAGCCACGCGATCTGCTGGAGAAAATCGCATCCATTTGGTCCGCCCGTAGGCACCCCGCAACGAAGAAAGCACCGCATCTCCAGCCAGCTCTTCTGGATCAAATCTAGCAACCTCTTCCGGCATCACGACTCCGATGCGATGTCTCAATTCTTCCAACGACCAAAGTTCCTCGCCAAACAACCGACATTCAGACCCGCGACCGGATTCGGCACGGACTTCACCGGTCAACAGCTTTAAAAACGTACTCTTGCCGGCACCGTTCGGCCCAAGGATGGCCAGACTTTCACCCGCGCAAATGCTCAGGCTGAAATCATCAAGCGCGAGCGTTTCTCCACGCCAAACCCGGGCATTCCGAATCTCAAAAAAAGGAGCGTCCACCGCGCGATCCCGCCGAACTACCGGAAAGATTGCAAGCCTGATCACCGCCTGACGAATCGGTTGTGATTTACCTTGCAGAGCCATTTCGCAGAGCTTACATCGGCTGCGTCCTTGCGCTTCCACGACGGTCACCACCTCCACTGAAGAAGCCTCTCCAACTCCTGTTTGCGATCTTCGCCTGCCTCCATTTGGCGGGCGGCCCGTATTCCATCGCCCAGACGTACGCATGGATCAACATGCTGATCAGCTACTCGCAGAATGATGGGATCGTGAAGGCAACCGTCGACACCTTCAGCGGCAACAAACCTTGCGCGATTTGCTGTAAAATTCAGGAAACCCGCAAATCCGAGCGCAATAAAGATGAGCGCAGCACCCCACCCGGCTCGACTTCTGCAAAACTCCTGCAGGAACTTCTTCCCACGAAAAACACCACCCTGCCCGTCCCGGCGAGCTGCGACATTTCCCCCAGCGCTTTTCCTGGCGTGAGCCTGCCACATGGTCTGTTGAGCGATGCACCACCCGTGCCGCCGCCATGTCGGATCGGCTGATTTAACCACCCTGTTCCTGAGCTCCGTCGTGCCCGCATCGCACGACCCGTGATCCATCGGCGCACTCACGTACCCGTATGCCGTCACTTGAGCTCATCTGCCCCTCTGGTCCGCGAATCCCCGGTCAAACCGGGAGCGCAAGGACAAGGACCGGACCTTCCGTCGGGCGCGGAATCGCGCCCCGGCGGAAGGAACTCCGGCTTCATTTCTAACAACTTGATTCATTTATGAAAACTTTCCCATCCAATACCCTCATCGTAAGCCTTGGTTTCGCCGCAAGCCTGCAGGCACAAACATCGGAATCCTTGCAAGACCTGGTGGTCACGGCTTCCAAACCTGAAAAATCACTCACCGTCGCCAGTGCCGATTTAGCAAAAAAAGAACTCGCAGAAACTCCGGGCGGCACGGAAGTGATCGAGGCCGAAAGATTCCTCACCGGCCGCGCCAGCACCTTGGCCGATACATTTGCGCTGTCCCCAGGAGTCGTGGCGCAATCTCGCTTTGGGTCCGATGAAGCGCGAATTTCAATTCGAGGTTCAGGACTGCAGCGCACGTTTCACGGTCGAGGCATCCGCGTGCTGCAGGATGGTATTCCGATCAACCTGGCGGACGGCGGATTTGACATGCAAGCCATTGATCCACTGGCCGCAGATTACGTGACTGTTCTGCGCGGGAGCAATGCCCTCTCACTCGGGTCCTCCACACTGGGCGGGGCGATCAACTATGTTTCAGCGACCGGGCTCAGTGATCCGGGTGGTTCCTTCCGCATCGAGGCAGGTTCCTACGATTACCTTCGTACCCGCATTGCTGCCGGCATGAGCGAGGGCGATCTCGATGGTTATTTCAGTCTTTCAGAAGCCTATCAAAGTGGATTCCGCGACCACGCCCAACAAAACGCCCAGCGGTTGTTCAGCAATTTCGGATGGAAAATTTCCGATGACGCTGAGTCCCGGATCTATTTCAATGCCGTGCGAACGGTTTCCGAGCTGCCGGGCAATCTCACCAAGGCTGAATTGAAGGACAATCCTCGCTCGGCCGATCCATCCGCAATCAGTCAGGACACCCACCGCGACTACGAATTGTATCGGCTTGGCAATAAAACCGTATTCCAAAACGGTCCGAATACTTTCGAATTCATTGCCTCATATTCCTACAAGGACCTCGATCACCCACTGAGTTTCGGAGTTGTCGACCAGTTATCCAATGACTTGATGCTTGGCACCACTTTCACGGACAAGTCCGACTTTTTTGGACGCGAAAACCAATTTCAATCCGGCCTCTATTTGACGCGCGGAGAAATCAACAGCGCCACTTTGCAAAATCTATCAGGCCATCGTGGGAACCTGACTGCATATTCCGAACAAACCGCGACCAATCTGGAATTTTTCGCAGAAGACCAACTCGCATTGGGCTACGGATTCACCGGGGTATTGGGAGCAACAGCCGCTCACACCCGACGGGAAAACGAGACTCAATTGGGAAGTGCCGCGAGTTATGATCGGATCTACAACGATTTCTCTCCCAAATTCGGCGTTCGCTGGGATGCGGAAAACTACCAGATCTACGGGAATGTTAGTAGCAGCTTCGAGCCGCCATCGTTCTCCGAAACGAACGGGTCGCTCTCACCTAACAAAGCCCAGACAGCGGACACCATCGAGCTGGGAACCCGTGGGCACCATGGAGCCTTCCGTTGGGACGCGGACATCTATCATTCCGAAATTAAAAATGAGTTTCTCGCTTTGAATGATGCGAGTGGGAATCCGTTAGGAACCACCAATGCCGATAGAACCCTTCACCAAGGCGTTGAATTTTTTGCCGAAGGAGACCTGCTCGGCACCCCGCTCGATCAAGTGGCGGAAAACCGGCTTTTCCTGCGCGGTGCATGGACCTACGGCCGGTTCAAATTCGATGGAGATGAGACTTACGGCGACAACACCATTGCCGGACTGCCCCCCCATCTGATTCGCGGTGAATTGATTTGGCAAAACCAAATCGGCTGGTACGCCGGCCCCACTTTCGAGTGGGTCCCAGTGAAGAGCTACGTCGACCACGCCAACACCTCCAGTGCGGATCCTTACGCATTGCTCGGTTTCAAGATCGGCCGTCGGCTGGACAGCGGACTGTCCTGGTTCATCGAGGCGAAAAATCTAACCGATAAGAAATATGCCGCCACTACCGCGGTCATTGCCGATGCAAACGGCAGCGACACCCGCAATTTCCTCCCAGGAGATGGGAGGAGTGTGTTTGCGGGCATCGAGTTCAAGTGGTAGCCGCCCTTACTTAGCAAGCAAGTAAGCCAGGAAGTCCTTCATTTCCTCGGGGTTCATCCGGTTGATCAAACCGGCTGGCATCGGGGACATGTCGGACTTGGTGATCTCTTTCACTTCGGCCCGGCTCAACTCCATGGTTTGTGACATGTCAAACGGGTTGGCGGCAATGATCAGGATTTCATCCTTCTCGTTGAGGATTTTTCCAATCACGACACCGCCATCCTTTTTGATGATCTTGTCGAAGGCATACTGGTCGGAAACGACTTTGCTTGGTTCGATCATCGCATCGGCCAGGTCGTGGACCGAGAAACGTCCACCTACCGTGCTGAGGTCAGGACCACTGCCACCGCCTTGTCCATCGAAGCGATGGCAGGTGGAGCACATGGAACCTTCGAACATCTTGCGGCCGTGATGCTTATCGCGACCTGTTAGACCTTCTTTTGCAAGGGCCACGATCTCATCCGCAGTCCAAGCCCGGCCAGGTCCTTCAATCGGTGGCAATTCGTGAAGCTGCACGGATTTCTGCGGAGCTTTGTCGCCAAAGTCCGGGATATTTTCCTGAAAATCGCGACGGAACTGATCCATGAAAGGCTTAAAGCTAAGTCCGCCGGATTTATTATCCAAAGTGCTGAACCAGTTGGCCAAACGCTGGGTTTCCTCAGCAGTCCATGGTCCTTTCACCACGCGCAAGCAATAGGCATAATGAATGGGTGCGGTTGGTGGATAGCTTGCCATCATGTTGATGATATCCCGGCCGTATTCCTTGTTGCGGGCAACGATCTCCATCCAATCCGGCTTCACCGGTGGTGGAGCGTTTTCCATCAAGAGCAAGGTACGATCGATGATGCCGGGTGCCTGCAGGTAGCAAAGCATGCGGCAAAGTTCCGCATCCAAATCCGCCTCACCCGATGGGAACTCCGGATTCAGCGTGGTGAGCAGTTTTTCACGCTGTTCGGCGTCAGGGGCGCCAATGCGAATGCAGACCAAGCCGACGGCGCGGAGGTATCCGAGCTTTTGTTCTTCATTGAACTCCGACCATTTCGCGCGGAACAACGCATCCCATACCTCTTTCTTCGACTTATCCGGGGCGACCCTTGCCAGCGCAATCACCGAGTCAATGATACGCCAGGTATCGGTTTCACGGGCGAGGCGATTCGACCATTGGCTCGCTGGAATTTGTTCCAAACCAAGGCGTGCCTTCAGGCGAAGGATCCGATCGTTTGAGCCGAGATCTTTCCAAAGGTCCAGAGCGCTCTCTTTCTCCTCCGGCTTGCCTTCGCTGTATGCCACGGGTGCGGTTGAAGCTTTACCCACATAACTCAAACGCCACAGGGAAGATCCGGTCCGTCTACCACCGACGGTGAAATAAAGTTTTCCATCAGGCCCGGCCACTGCGTCGGTCAATGGAAGACCGGCACCTGCCACGATTTCCTCGCTCTTGGACTCATAACCAGCGCCATCAGGTCGCAAGTAAATGGCACGAATCGTTGCGAAGGTCCAATCCATGGCGAACAACGCATTCTGATAGCGGGCTGGGAATTTCAGACCTTTTCCAGAGACAAAACCAGTTGGCGAGCCAGGGCCGATTTCCAGAACTGGCGGCATACTATCTTCATAGTAGGCTGGCCATTTCCCGGTTCCATTGCGCCAACCGAAATCAGCACCAGGAACCACATAACAAATACGGGTTGGACGGTACCAAGGCATCCCGAAGTCCCATTCCATATCGGCATCATAGGCAAACAGGTCACCGTTGGTATTGAAAGCGATATCAAAGGTGTTGCGGAAGCCGATGGCATACAATTCCCAGTTTTTCCCATCAGGACGGAAGCGCGCGATCCAGCCTCCTGGTGCCATCCGGTCACGGGCATGTCCACGACCATCCGGGTTGCGTGGCAACAGTTGATCCTCCCCCCATGCGCGTGAAGGGATGTAAGAATCCATCTCCGGAAGATCCGTGTGATTTCCCGCAACCACGTAAATCCATTTTCCATCGGGTGAAGCAACGAGCGAGTGTGGACCGTGCTCACCGCGACCATTGATTGCTTTCAGCAGCTCGGCTTTTTGATAACCGTCAGAGGTTTCCTTGGCGCGCCAGACACCGCTTTGGCCGCCTTCGCTTTCATTCACCGTGACGTAGAGATAACCATCATGCCACAGGAGTCCGTGAGCACCGCCGATTTCCAGATCCAAAGGCACACTCTTCGCATCTTTTCCAATGCGGTAGATTTTTCCATATTGGTCGGATACGATGAAACGCCCCTCACCATCGACGGTGATTGAGACCCAGGACCCCTGCCCTTGTGGCACGTCCATCAGCTTTTCCAACTTGAAGCCAGCTGCCACCTTGATGCCGGAGTTGCTGGCATCGATCCCACCGGTTGAATCATCAGGTTTCTCGGTTGCTTCGGTTTTATCACTCTCTGCGCCGAACTCACGCATCTTGATGTTGCGAAACTCGACTTTCATCCCAGGTCCCGCGTGGAGCTGCAGCCCGAGCAAGCCCTTTGGCTCGCTTTTCCCTGGCTCATCGTCATGGAATTCTGTTTCCAGCTCACCGTTGATGTAATGCTGGACGACGTTTCCGCGAGCGACGATGCGGTAGGTGTTCCACTGATCCAAAGTGATGTCCGGACGTGGCAAATCGGCGAGCTTTTTGCTTTCGCCTGATGCGGTGCGTTCCACCTTGTTTCCACGCTCGCAAAGAATTCCGCGACCGCGCTCTTCATAGAGCATGCCAACGTATGGCTGATTCGGGTGCATGTCCATCTGGTAGCCAGCTAAGCCAAAATCGACGCCATCGACCGGCTTGCTGCGGTATTGGATGCCGCTGTTATTACCCATGACCCGCGCCTCGGCAGTCAGTTCGAAATCACCGGGCTGACCACCTTGCCAGATAAAAAAGGTGTTGGCCTTCAATTCACCTTCTTTCGCCTCCCCAACGATCACATCACCTTCTACGTGCCAAAGTTTGGGGTCCCCTTTCCACTGATCAGGGGTCAGCGACTTCCAGTCGGATTCAGCACGAACCACTGAAAAACACAGAAAAAACAACAAAAACATTCGCATGCCCACAATACCAGCTTGGGACTCGCCACATTTCAAGAAATTCAGAAATATTCCGCATGCAGAACCCCATTTCATCCGAAAAGCACACCGCACTGCTGCAGCGGATGGATGCCCTCGGCATTCGCGAATCAGATCTGCTGGAGAAATTTGTTCGAGGATCTGGTTCCGGAGGGCAAAAGATCAATAAAACCTCCAATTGCGTTTTCCTCAAACATCTGCCCTCCGGTGTAGCCATCAAATGCCAGATGGATCGATCGCGGGAAATGAACCGGTTTCTCGCCCGCCGTGAACTTTGTGACCAACTCGAGGCCATACGCGACGGGCGGGCTGTCGCCAAAACCCAGGCTATCGAAAAAATGCGCCGCCAAAAGAGACCGAGGTCGCGCCGGTCCAAACAGCGTTCCATCGCGGACAAACGCAATCTTTCCCAAAAGAAATCTCTGCGACGCCGTCCGAGTTCCGATTGAAACAAATAAAAGCAGCCCGGCGCATAACGCCGGACTGCCCTACCCTCCCTAGAAATGATATCTCTTTAGAAACTAACTTGAATAAAGATTCCGCGATTATTGTAGGTGGCGGGCCAATAATAGACACCATTGACATAAAAGTATCTAAATCCATCACGATATACGGTTCGATAGCCACGTGGCAATGCATAGGTATAACGATAATTCACATATCCATCGGGCGGATAGACTCCGCGAAATCCTGGACGTGACCAGTTACGGTATACAACTCTACGTGGTGGCTCCGGTCTGTAATCCCTGCGATCATAACCCTTTGAAGGATGATAAGATTCACGGTGGTAATCAGAATGGTGAGAATGACCACCTTTACCATGCTTCGGTTTAGCGTCCGCCAGAGGACTTCCGATGAGTAAAGCAAGTGCGGAGAAAATTGCCAATTTAGGCACAAATGAAACCGCATGAATGGTATTATTTCGGGTCGATGGTTTCGTTTTCATAACTTTATTTTCTGTCTCGCTTATTAGGACCCGGGCACTGTGAAATCTATTCAGATAAAATTTCATCATTCTCTGAGATGCTCTAACCGATGTCATTTTCCAGCCGGGCAAATGCACGGATATCAATAATGCGCTTGCGCGTCCGCCGCCGTGACGCCCAGCTTGCCTGGTGATTTCGCCTTTCACGGTCATTTCTTCGGTTCTTCCGGTGTTCCTGCTGCTCATCGCAGGAGCGGTTTTGCGGCGAACCGGCGTCATTCATAGCGAGCATGACCACGGGATTCTGAGAGTGATTTTCTCCGTGATGTTTCCCTGTTTCGTGCTCGATAAAATGCTCGGAGCTGAAATTTTGCGCAGTGGTCCGGTGGTGGTTTGGGGCATTGTTCTGGGGTTTTGTTTAGCTCATTGCGGACTGTTGTTAGGTTGGCTTGTGGGACGCGGATTGGGCTTGGAGCGAGGAACCGGGCGCCGCACCTTCACCTTGGCAACTGGCTTGCAAAACTACGGTTACACCGCCATCCCAGTGGTTCAGGTGCTCTGGGGCGCATCCGCTGCCGGACTTTTGTTTGTTCACAACATCGGCGTCGAGCTGTGCGTTTGGTCCACCGGCGTCATGATCATGAGCGGTGAACGCGGCATTTCCTGGAAGCGGCTGGCAAACGGCCCGATGATCGCCGCCGTGACCGGCATCGTGTTGGTCGTTCTGCGGCTCGATAACCATGTCACTGGTCCGGTCCGCACGGCGATGTCGATGATTGGTTCCGGGGCATTTCCGCTGGCAATTTTGATCACTGGGGCATCGATCATGGACCTCGCGATCCATACGAAGCCGGAGCTGAAAATCGGACTGGGTTCGATTCTTGTGCGTCTGATTCTTGCCCCGATTTGCTATCTCACTGCGGCAAAATTTCTTCCGATTGCCACTGAGCTGAAACAGATCCTGGTCGTCCAGGCAGCGATGCCTGCGGCAATGACTCCCATCCTGCTGGCCCGACTTTACGGAGGCCGCCCGTCCGTGGCCGTTCAGACCATGGTCGTCACCACCACCGCGTGTTTGGTCACCTTGCCTATCATCGTCACCTGGGGCATCCGTTGGATGGATCTGAAACCCTTGTTGCCATGAGCAGCAGGCTGGCCGATGGTCACCGCGATGAAAGCGATCGGCGCAACCCGTTTCCTCCCTGTTTCTGATCCCGGCTGTTTGGTCGATTTTGAGGCAGAAAAACCCATACCCGGCCCGAAAGACCTGCTGGTCAAAATAGCCGCGATCGCGGTCAATCCCGTGGACACCAAGATCCGCGCCAGCCTCGGAGGTGAGGAGCTGCCAACTCCGCGAATCCTCGGCTGGGATGCTTCTGGAATTGTCGAAGCCGTTGGCAGTGAAGTAGTCGGATTTTCTCCAGGCGATGAAGTGATGTATGCCGGGGATGTCACTCGCGCTGGCTGCAATGCTGAATTTCAAGCAATGGATTACCGCCTCGTTGCTCACAAACCGAAAAGCTTTTCCTTCGCAGATGCTGCCGCACTTCCACTGGTGGGTGTAACCGCGTGGGAGCTGTTGCTCGAGCGCATGGGCGTCGATCCCGATGGCGCGAATCGCGGCAGTCCCCTGCTTGTCATCAACGGAGCGGGAGGTGTTGGCTCGGCATTGATCCCATTGGCTCGCGCAGCTGGCCTGAAGGTCATTGCAACTGCCTCACGCCAAGAAACTTCAGACTGGTGCCTGAAACTCGGCGCGGACCATATCGTGAACCACCGGGAGCCGCTCCGGCCGCAAATCGAAGCCCTTGGAATTACAGAGTTTCCTTGGATCGCAAATCTTTACGACACGGAGCGCTATTGGGACATCACGGCTGATCTCATTGCTCCCCTCGGCGCCCTCGGCTTGATCGTGGAGCCGAAAAATCCAGTCAATATCGGCAACCCCATCCGTGCCAAGAGCCCACGGATCGCATGGGAATTCATGTTCACGCGGTCGAAATTTCAAACCGCCGACATGCACCGGCAAGGCGAGATTCTGCAGAAAATCGCTGCCCGTTGTGACAACGGGAGTTTCCCGAAAATCACCACACGGGTTCTGCAACCGATTTGCGCCCAAAACCTGCGCCTGGCGCACCAGGCCATGGAAGAGCATTCCGCTCATGGCAAATGGGTTCTGCAGAATTTCTAACAAAATCTAACAACCTCGATGCCCGCCTACACCGAATCACTGACAATCCGAACTCGTGGCAAGGGAACCTTTGAAATCACGGATGAAGTTGCAGCCATCGTCGCGAGGTCCGGGATTCAAACCGGCACCGTCACGGTTTTCGTATGCCACACCAGCGCCAGCCTGGTGATCATGGAAAATGCAGATCCCAGCGCGCGAAGGGATTTGGAAGCCTTCTTCGATCATCTGGTGCCGGAGGACACGCCGTATTTCATCCACACTTTGGAAGGGCCTGATGACATGCCCAGCCACATCCGCATGGCGCTGACTCGCACCAGTGAAGTGATTCCGATCATTTCTGGCCGCATGACACTGGGAACCTGGCAGGGAATCTTTCTCTTCGAGCACCGGCGCATCCCGCACACACGGAAAATCGTGGTCGCGGTGACCGGAGATTAAGAGATTTGCCCTTTAAACGGAATCAAGGATCGACGTTCGTGCGGATCTGGTCATGTTTTCCGGAAAATGTCTGCCACCCTCATCCAGCTTGCACTCGAAGAAGACATCGGTGCCGGCGACCTGACCGCCTTGTATTTCATCCCGGAAGATCGCAAGGCACGCGCCTTCGTCATCGCCCGCCGCGAAGGCACTCTTTCCGGGGTAACTCTGGCGGCAGAAGTTTTCAAAACCGTTGATCCTGAACTGGATGTAGAAATAAAAATCCGTGATGGCAGCCGTGTTGCACCCGGAGCCATGATCATTTGCGTGGAAGGTTCCGCCCGATCGATCGTAACGGCGGAACGTACCGCACTGAATTTCCTGCAACGCCTGAGTGGTGTAGCGACCTTTACCTCCCGCTACGTGGAAGCCGTCAAAGGCACCCAGGCTCGAATTCTCGACACCCGCAAGACCACCCCCGGATATCGAGTTCTGGAAAAACAGGCAGTCGTTCATGGCGGCGGCACCAATCACCGCATGGGCCTGTACGATCGGGTCATGGTGAAGGACAATCACCTGGTCGTCGATGGCGGTCCGGAGGCGATACAAGCGGCCATTCATGAACTCAAAGCCACCCATCCGAGCGTGGAAGTGGAAGTGGAGGTCGATACCTTGGATCAACTCCAGAGCTTCTTGGAGCTCGACGGGATCGACCACATCCTTCTCGACAACATGAGCCTAGCCAATCTTCGGACTGCGGTCGAAATGCGCGGCGATCACACCGTTCCTCGATTGGAAGCCAGCGGTGGCATCACCCTCGATGGATTGCGGGAAATCGCTGATACCGGCATTGATTTCATCTCCGTGGGTGCCATCACCCATTCGGCGCCAGCCTTGGACATCGGACTGGATTTCACGCCGATCTAACACTCACCCCAGCCTCGCTCTTGGATCCCTTTCACACCGCAGCCGCTGGGCTACCGGATCCGTTCCGCTTGATGATCCGTGACTCCGTCGGATCCACCAACGATGATTTACGTGAACTAGCCGAGCACGGAACCACGGACGGCATGATTCTACTGGCCCGTGAACAAACAAATGGCCGGGGTCGGCGTGGGGCGAGCTGGTTTTCAGCTACCGGCGAAGCTTTGGCCTTTTCCATTTTGGTGCGGCCAAGCGAACCCCGCCACTTATGGCCGCGATTGGCCCTGGCCGCTGGCCTGGCCGTGGCTGAAGCGATTGATTCACAAGGCATTGCCGCGCAAATCAAATGGCCAAATGATGTGCAAATTTCCGGCAAGAAAGTCGCCGGCATTTTGGTCGAAAGCGGCCCGGATTTCGCGATCGTCGGCATTGGGCTCAACGTCAACGCTCGCAGCTTCCCGCCGGAAGTTGCCGACATTGCGACCTCACTGGCACTGGCAGGCGATCGTGAAATACCGATGGCTGAGGTATTTGCAGCGATCATCCACCGCTTTTCAGTGCGTAGGTCGCAAATCGGAGATGACTTCCCAGAAATGATTTCCGATGTCCGCACCCGATGCTCTCTCACCGGAAAAAAGGTCCGTTTGCGATGTGGAGATTTGCCAAAAACGGGCGTGATCACTGGAATTGGCGACAACGGTGAGCTCTTGCTGCAAAACGAACGGGGCGAAGAATCCATCCTCCAAGCGGATGAAATTCGCCTCATCGCGTGATCCCCGGATTGCGCCTAATCCAATGCAGACTCGATTTCAGGAAAGCATTTTAAAAAATCAACATCGATTGGAGCGGTGATTTTTAGGGCTTCGCCCGAATGCGGGTGAACCAACTCCAAGGTGGACGCCTGCAGCAGCATGCGGGTTCCGAGATCAAACATGCCGCACAAGCGATGGCTAAGTGCCTCGCCCGCGTAACGAAAATCGCCGACAATCGGTGTGCCTGCAGCCAATAAATGTCTACGGATTTGATGAAATCTGCCAGTGACTGGCCGGGCTTGGATCAAAGCGAGACCTAATTCCGGATCAGCCGGATGCATCCCGGCAGGGTGAAACAGAATTCGGCGAAAATGGGTTTCCGCAGCCTGCGGTGGATCATCTGGCGATGGTTGAATCGGCTCCTGACAACTCCACTGTTCTTGGGCAGATCCTGCGATTACTGCCAAATAGGTCTTTTTAACAAGCCGGTTTTCGAATGCCTGCTGCGCCACCCCCGCCGTCTTTTTATCCAGGGCAAACAGCAAGACTCCACTGGTGGGACGATCCAGACGATGAATCGGATGAACCCGGGCACCGAGCTGATCGCGCAAAACTTTCATCGCGATATTTTCGCGCGGCTCGGGTTCCCTTCCCGGATGGACCATCATCCCAGCCGGTTTATTGACTGCTACCAGGAATTCATCTTGAAATAGAATTTCGAGCACTGTCGTGGAAGTTGTTCAGCAAAGGAAAACCGGTGGCAGCGCTGTTTGATCGCTGGTAAATCCCCAAAATCTTTGGCAGAATATCCTCCCATGGAAATACGCAACTTGCAAAATGCGACCCCTTTCACGACCAAGGATGGATCTACCATCCGCTCGCTACTGGACCACACGACGGCTCCAGTCTTGAACCAAAGCCTGGCAGCGGCCGACCTCCCGGAAGGAACGTCGACGCAACGTCATTATCATAAGAAGAGCGAGGAGTTCTACTATATCCTTAGTGGTATCGCGACGATGGAGATCGATGGAGAAAAAACCCAGGTTGGCCCGGGAGATGCGATTCTAATCCCACCGGGTGCCTGGCATCAAATTCACGCAGAAGAAGCCCTGAACTTTCTTTGCTGCTGCTCGCCTCCTTATTCGCACGATGACACCTACTTCAAGTGAACCGCGCTTCTAACAAGGAGGCCATTGGACTTCACAGCTCCTTGATGCGGAGAGAGCGAAATGCCACGCGGTCGTTGTGGTCCTGCAGGGCGATGTAACCACTGGGCATCTTGTTGAATTTTTCCCAATCCGCGAACTTCGATTTCGCGAGCAATTCCTTCCACAAATCAGAGGTCGAATCGATGTCGGCGGTCACGGCACCATTCAGCCATAATTGAATCCGGGTTCCCTGAACACGGATAACGCCTTCATTCCATTGATCCGGCCCCTTGAAATCTTCCGGTTTGGCAGGCAGGAAGTCGTAAAGTGCTCCAGCGATGTTCTTTTTCGAAATTTCGTGGAGGTAGCTCACCTTCGAGTGCGAATCGAGAATCTGAAACTCCGGGCCAGAGTCGTAGGTATTTTTCGAATCTTCGGTAACACGCCACATGACTCCGGAATTGCCATCGACGGAGATGTTGAATTCGAATCGGAACTCGAAATCAGCGAACTGCTTTCTGGTGATGATATCACCCGCCCCACCTTCGGTTAGAACCAGATTTCCATCGATCGCCTGCCATTTCGGGTCGATTTCGTCCTTCTTGAAACTGCGGAAATGTTCGAGAGATTTGCCGTCGAAGAGAAGTTCGAATCCCTCGGCGATTTCTTCGGAAGTGAGCGTATTAGGTGCAGCCGACATGGTAGAAAAGGTGGTGATGAAGTGGGTGCGTTGATGCGAAAAAGCGCGACGCCACGAGTGCGCCGCGCATGCAGATCAAACCGCCGGGAGCAGCGGTTTTCAACCGGTTTCACCAGAGATTTTCACACCTCTGGCCCATCTGCTTATTTCCGCCGACGGATGAAAGCAAAGCAACCGGCAAGCCCGAGCAACGAAAGCGAAGTCGGCTCAGGAATCGATTCGATAACCAAGTTATCGATACCCGCGATGCTGGTGGCATTGAATCCGATATAACCATTGGTGAGCTGATCGATTGCAACCGAACCCAAAAGAGTATCTCCTTCATAGTAAGTCACCAAACTTCCACCGGTGCCAAATGCCGAGCCAGATCCGGCAAGGTCGGAAAGCACCACGGTGTAGGTGGCATAGGCGTCGAGCCCGGTGTTGGTGCCCGAAACACCGGTTGTGTTCACACCGCTTGAGAACAATTCGGTGCCACCGTTGGCGCGGAACAGGATGCCGAATGTCGCACTCGTGACCTGGTTTGTAATCGAGGTATTCGCCAGGATATTCAAGCTGAGCCAGTTGGTGTCGTCCGAGCTCACCGCATCTGCCACAATCCGATCAAAGGTGATCGAGATTGGAGTTCCCACGGTTGAAAAATCGTAGTCGAGGTAAACGCCACCATTGTAGGCGAGCAAAAGAGCATTGCCGCTGTTAGGAAAGGTATCACCGTTACCAACCTGCTGGTTTGCATTATTGGCATTCGGCACGTAGGCCAAAGTCGGGGTTGCAAGCGAACCGCTTTCACGCCCGGTGTCTGCCTCGAAGTTCACATCGTTGGAATTGGCAGAAACATCGAATGTATCTGAAAAAAGCACTGCGGAATGAGCAACGTTGGATGCGGCAAAAGCCATGATTCCAACACAGGCGGCAATCGAACCGGTTTTGAATTTCATCCGGTTAGAATGCGGGGACCCGCCCAAAACCACAACCGCAGGCGATTGCCTATTGGTGACAACCGATCACGTACATCTGCCATGAACGGTTTCCTTGATGTTAAAATTTGCCGAATTCTCGATCGATTGTCAGAATTCCTTCATGGACGAATTTCTTGATGCAGTGGACAAGCCAGTTTTCGGCCTGGTCCTTGCAGGAGGAATGAGCCTACGCATGGGGCGGGACAAGGCATCGCTGCGTCATCCAGATGGGCGCAGTCTTGCGCGGAGAACAGCAGATCTTCTAACCGCTGCTGGCTGTGAAAAAGTGTATCTATCACTCCGTCCCGATCAGGTGCCACCGAGTGATTTTGTCGATTTTCCCCAACCCCATATCATTCGGGACCAGGATTCCGCATCGATCGGGCCGATGGGTGGAGTTCTCGCAGCAATGAATCACGATGATTCGGCCGACTGGCTGGTTGCCTCCTGTGATTTGCCCCAACTTACTGTCGAAACTCTAAACCTCCTCACCCAAGCCCGGACCCTAAGCGCGGATTTCGTGGCATTTCGAGGCGAGCCAAACGAACTGCCCGAGCCGCTTTGTGCGATTTACCCCGGGGAGAAGAAATCAATCATCCGCCAAGCGTATCAAATTGGGAACTACGGATTACGACGGTTGCTGATCCATCACCGATGCGTGATACTCGATCCACCTACCGGCGCTTTAACCAATGCGAATACCCCGGAAGATTGGTCCGCGTTCACCTCAGAAAATCGATCCTCGACGTAATATCCAGCCAATGAACCAGGAATTTCCAGTGGAACCAATTCCGCCAAATGCGCAGCTGTTGGCGATCTACCTCTCCGAGGGGCACGACTTTCGCGGTCGACATGAAAAAGGTCGGCTCAACCATCCCGTCCGCGAGGTCAAGGAAGTCGAATGCGTCGCTGGCATGGGACTGCGCGGGGACCGATATTTCGACTATAAATCGGACTACAAAGGCCAAGTGACCTTTATCGCGGCAGAAACCATTGCGGCGCTGCAGTATGAATTTAGCCTGAATCCATTTGATGTCAGCGCATTGCGCAGAAACCTCGTGGTCTCAGGAGTCGATCTAAAATCCCTGCTCGGCAAACGATTCGAGTTTCAGGGGATCGAATTTCAAGGCAGCGAAGAATGCGCGCCGTGTTACTGGATGGACCAGGCTGTGGCAGCTGGTGCCGAGGATTTTCTCAAAAGAAACTTCGGCGGTGGCTTACGTGCAAGAATCCTCACGAACGGGGTTTTGAAGGTTTCCCAGCAAAACCCCGATTGAGAATTTGAGAATGGCCGCGATCAGGAACGCTCGGACTCGTTTCCTTCGGCTGCAGCTTCACCGTAGCTATCGCTTGATGAGATCGCGATGGTCTGGCCGTTCACTCCAGAAACCTGGGAGTTTGTCAAACCAGGCATCACCCGGCGAACCAGCTTGGCCAGTCCGGTATCGGAAGCTTCAACTTCGGCTTCTGCAATGCGGAGTGCCTTTTCCCAAGCTGGAGCGAAACCAGGTGCCTGCTCACGCATGGTGCGGATGGCGGTTTCGTAAATGTGCAGCAAGCGTTGCTCGGCGCGACCTGGCTTTTGCTGAAGCGATGCGTTATTGACGCGCAGGGTTTCGTTTTGAGTGCGCAGGGTATCCAATTCAGCTTGCAGGTTCTGATTTCCCGAAGCGTTGATTTTCAATTGGGTGTTGAGATGCTTTTGCAGATCTCGCACTTCGTTTTCAAGCCGCTTGGATTCTTTAACCGCGTGGCGGCGAGCGGAAAAACCGGACTTCCAAAGGAAGAATGCGATCAAAAGACCGAGAAGCAGACCCCAGGTGAAGGGAGTTTGAAGAACTTTGTAGAGGTTTTCCGTGAAGGTATCACCAAGAAATTGGGGCCCAGCGGGATGCTTGAGGAGGATGGTAACGAAGTTTTCCATGAGGGTATTACTGAGATCAGTGATTGGCTTTTTCGACAGGTGGTTCAGAATTTGCATCTTGCAAGGCCGCAATGACAAAGTCGGTCAAATCCGGAGCACTTTTACTGTAGAGGATGAACGGTATACCAGTGTTAGTATTGCCGGAACTGTCGAAAACTGCGTCATAACCCTGTTCCTTCGCAACTTTTGCCGACACCTCAGCGATTCTTTGTAGGTTCTTGCGCATTACCTCTACCATATCGCGGTTGATTTGCTTCGATCGTTCAGCACGGAAACTCTCAAAATCGTGCTGAAGCGTTTCCGTTTGGCGCCGCAAATTTTCAAATTTACGGGCAAGTTCCCGCGTCGCATCAAAATCCAGCGGGCCACCTTTATTCTGAATTTGCGATTGGAGGTTTTTCAGCTCCTGAACGTTCTTACCCAGTTCAATTGCTCGCTGATCTTTCATCAGGTCCTCGCGTTTTTGAGTCACTTCATCTTGCAAGGCCTTGGATTCCGGTAGTCCACGGTAAATGTCTTGAACCCGAACAAGTGCAAACTTTGGTGCCGCCATCACACCAACAATTGTGTAAACAAAAGTCAAAATCAGTACAGCAAGGCGTTTCATTCGCGGGGAAGTTGGAGAAATTCAGCCTGAATGTCGATGCCCGAATATCAGGAATGGACATGTGGGGCGCTTGTTTCATGCTCCTACGCATGCCAGCCGTGCACGTGGATTTGTCGGACCGATCTTATGAGGTGATCGTTGAAAACGGGTTATTATCCCGCGCCGGGGACGCTTTTGTCAAAGCAGGCATTTCCTTTGGAAACATCGCCGTGATCAGCGATGAAAATGTCGCCGAGTTTCACGCAGAAACCCTGATTTCATCGCTGGAAACTGCTGGTTACAAAACCTCGCTTCACCTGATCCCTGCGGGTGAAAGCAGCAAATCGATGAGTCATGTCGAATCGGTCTGCCGTAAAATGATCCGCGCTGGACATGATCGCAAATCGCTTGTCGTCGCCTTGGGCGGAGGAGTGACAGGCGATCTGGCAGGGTTTGTGGCAGCCATTTTCTACCGTGGCGTGCCGTTTGTGCAAATTCCGACCACCATCGTCTCACAAGTGGACTCCTCTGTCGGCGGCAAAACCGGTGTGAATGTGGAGGAAGGCAAAAATCTGGTCGGTGCGTTCCATCAACCGCGCCTCGTTCTGGTCGATCCTGAAACGCTGCGCACCCTGCCTGACCGGGAATTTCACGAAGGGTTTGCCGAGGCCATCAAGCACGCAGCCATCCGCGATGGGGAAATGCTGGCAGATCTGGCGGCGCTGGATGCGGAAAGCCGTGACGTTCCGGCCGATCTGATCGCCCGAAATATCGCCATCAAAGCCCGCATTGTGGAGACCGACGAGTTCGAAACCTTGGGAACACGGGCACTCTTGAACTTCGGCCACACCATCGGCCACGGGATCGAAGCCGCCGTTCCATACGGTCAAATGCTGCATGGTGAGGCAATCTCGCTCGGCCTGCGCGCGGCGCTTTTCCTGTCCCAGAAATATGCAGGATTGGACGCCCAACATGCCCAATCCGTGTTGAATCTGCTGGATAAATTCCATCTTCCCTTGGTGCTGCCAGACTCCATTTCCACTGACACCGTTCTGGAGAAACTGTCCCGGGATAAGAAATTTGCCGGGGGCAAAATTCGTTTCGTGCTATTGGAAAGACCCGGGGTTGCCGTGATCAGTCAAACCATCACTCAGCAAGACCTGCGCGACGCCACGGAGCATTTGCGGACACCCTTGAGCTGAGTATTCACTCCCAGCGGAGCACTCCAAGCGGAGTCGATTGATCCCCTCAAAAACAAACCCGCCGGAACACGAGGCTCGGGCGGGTTTGCGGTAAAACTTCAGTGCAAATCGGATCAGCAGCCGCAGCCACCACCACCGTGGCCACCGCAGCAGCCGCCACCACTGTGGCTTTCTTCCATTTCCTCATCGGTCGGCACACGGCCAAGCTCGAGGGTCATTCCCACGTATTTTCCAATCTCGGACTGGAGTTCTTCCAATTCCTTTTGAGCTTGGAGGAAATTGAGAACGATTTTGTTCTGGAACAACGTTTCGCGGGCAGCTTCGAAATCGCGGATTTCCGCGTCGCTCAACTCGATTCCCGCATGTTTCTTTTGGTGCAGCTCTTCACCACGCTGGTGAACGCTCTGATATTGGAGGCGGGCCGCATCATCGCCCAAAAACGTTTCCACCGACTTTTGCAAGCGGATGAATTCTGGATCCGCGGCGATTTCGGCGCACAGCTCCTTGGTTTTGGCGATCACGGCGGATTCTTCAGCGACAGTGGACATGCCGCGACTTATAAATGAGCACTGCGACTCTGGCAAAGGACATTTGAAAAAACGCCAAGTTGAATCCGCAGAATCACGAACAACAAAAGCGTGACAAAACCGCGTTTGAGAACTTTCGTGATCCTTCGCCCCCGATCAGCTCCCATGTCCATCGACCCACTTAAAGACGGCATTCGATCTCATGTCCGGATCGATTTCCACGGCAACGTCCACAAACGCCTGCGTGGAACCAATGCCGAAGAACGTTACGCAAAAGAAGTTGAAGTTCTGAAAGTTCTGGAAAAACGAGGCTGCCCCTACGTCCCCCGGCTGCTGGAAGAGCACCCGCTGGAAAACTACTTCGTCTCCACCAACTGCGGTCGACCCGCCCCAAATCTCTCCAAAGAAAAAGCGGACCGATTGTTCGCCGCGCTGGAAAATGATTACGGCGTCCGCCACCTGGATGCGGAACCTAGAAATATCACCTACTCGGACCGGCTAGGACGCTTCTGCGTGATTGATTTTGAATTGGCCGAAATTCTGCCCGATCCCGCTGAATCCACTTCTGCTGCAAATTCGTGAAACCGGCCACGCTTCACTGGGCGTCCGCCACTCACAGCGGCTCGCGCAAACCACGCAACGACGATTCGCAGATCGCCTTTGCTTCCAGTGTTGAAGGAGCCGAAATCCTGCCCGATCGCGGTGTCAGATCCCTTAGCACCCAGGATTTGATCTTCGCCATCTCAGACGGCATGGGAGGAGGAAACGCGGGGGATCTCGCATCGCGACTCCTGCTTGAGACGATGACGCGGATCATTCCGGAAACGTTCAAAGCGGCTGCGGCTGGCTTTTTCCCGGACCATTTGGAGCATCTTTCGTCCGCTGTCCGCACCGTTCACCAGGAGGTCAATCGAGCCGGCGCTGAATCCGACGACCTCAAAGGAATGGCCGCCACGCTGGCTCTCGCCTGGTTCACTCCCGAGAATCTCTACCTGGCCAACGCCGGAGATTCGCGGATTTACCTGTCGCGCGAAGGCAACTTGAGCCAAATTTCCCGAGATCACACGGCTGCCTGGGCGGAATGGAAACGCGGCACCATCGGTGAAGTGCAATACCGGAATCATCCGCGCAGGGCCGCTCTTTACGAAGTCATCGGCGGCGGTCATGCCAACCTCTCCCCTCATCTAGCCGCCATTCCCTATCAAGAAGGCGATCGGTTTCTCATTTGCTCGGACGGGCTGATCGACGGTCTCTGGGAGCGCCATATCTCCAACGCATTGGCCGCCTGTGAAGAAGACCCCTCAGCGACCGTCGAGGGACTCATGAAACGCGCCATCGACAACTCGGGAATCGACGATACAACGGTCACCGTCATCGCGGTTGCAACGAACAAAGGCGGAGACTGATTCAGCCCAGGATCGTCTCATCCTCTGGCACAGCAGCTGCTTCCGAACCCACTGACAGCTACGCTCGTTGCTGGAAGGTGAACCCATCGCCAAATTGGATGAGCTCACCGAGGCAACGAATTCAGCTGTTTGAATCCGCTAACATATTCAGAACCAAATATCATGGCCAAATACAAATTGGAATACATCTGGCTCGACGGCTACACCCCCGTGCCAAACCTCCGCAGCAAAACTCAAATCAAAGAATTCGATAGTTTCCCAACTCTCGAGCAGTTGCCACAGTGGGGATTTGATGGTTCCTCCACCCAACAAGCTGAAGGCCGCAGCTCCGACTGCATGCTGAAGCCTGTCGCCGTTTTCCCAGACACCACCCGCCGCAACGGTGTGCTCGTCATGTGCGAAGTCATGATGCCAGATGGCGTGACCCCTCACCCATCCAACTCCCGCGCCACCATTCTCGACGATCCGGGTGCATGGTTCGGTTTTGAGCAAGAATACTTCTTCTACCAAGACGGTCGCCCACTCGGCTTCCCAGCGGATGGTTTCCCAGCTCCTCAAGGTGAGTATTACACCGGTGTTGGCTACAAGAACGTTGGCGACATCGCCCGCCAAATCGTTGAAGAGCACCTCGACCTCTGCCTCGACGCCGGCATCAACCACGAAGGCATCAACGCCGAGGTTGCTAAAGGCCAATGGGAATTCCAAATCTTCGGCAAAGGCTCCAAGCGTTGCGCTGACGAAATGTGGGTCGCCCGCTACATCCTTCTCCGCCTTTGCGAAAAATACTGCATCGACGTTGAATTCCACTGCAAGCCAATCAAAGGCGACTGGAACGGCTCCGGCATGCACGCCAACTTCTCCACCGAGTACATGCGTACGACCGGTGGCAAGGAATACTTCGAAAGCCTCATGGCTGCCTTCGCTGAAAACCGCGAAGAGCACATCGCTGTTTACGGCCCAGACAACCACATGCGTTTGACCGGCCTTCACGAAACTCAGTCGATCGACAAGTTCAGCTACGGCATCGCAGACCGTGGTTCCTCGATCCGTGTCCCTCACAGCTTCGTCAACGCTGGCTACAAGGGCTACCTCGAAGACCGCCGTCCAAACTCCCAAGGCGATCCATACCAAATCGCTTCCCGCATCCTCGCCACGATCGACAGCGTCCCGCTTCCTTGATCGTAATGGGCACGAGCCTCGGTTCGTGAATCCCCTTCCCAAAAGCTGCCTCCTTCTCCAAGGGGGCAGCTTTTTTATTTCTACGCAAACACTTGGCAGCTAGTGCGCCACACGCAGCGCAAAATCAGCCACGTCCATGAGGATGCGATCTCCAGCCAACTCGAACAGATCGTTATGGCCCGCCCCTTTGATCAATTCAAAATGCTTGTCCGTCGATGCACTGCACTCGACGAGTTTTTGACCGTGCGAAACCGGAATCACCCGGTCATCAGCGCCATGAAACACCAATAACGGGGTTTTCATGTGCTTGATCCGTTCAAGATTCTTGAACCGATCACCCGGTAAAATCGGCCAGGGAATCTTTACCGCAAACGTGGAAGTGAACGGAGAAATCAACACGAGGCCAGCTGGAGATTTTTCCGCAGCCAGCCAGGTGCTCGGTCCACTGCCGACCGATCGACCGACCGACCACGATGATCGAGGACGCAGGTATCCCCTTCTTTGTTAAATATTCCCACGCAGACTCGGCAGCCCTGAAGCAGGAAGCCTCGCTAGGTTTCCCGGTGGACAACCCATAGCCCGGATAATCATAAGCCAACACGCCGAGTCCCATCGCATTCCAGGCCTGATACAACTCGACGGACTGGCCCAGATCCTCCGCATTGCCATGGGCATAGATCAAGGTCGGTTTGCCAGGCGATGCCGGGTAATAGACCGCTGCCACCGATTCTTTAGAAGAAGTTGTTAGACGAATCAGTCCCTGCTCGTGATCGCTGTATGAGGGAGCCTGAGGCATGAAAATTATTTTATCAGCGCACGACACCGCAAACAGCGCCAACAACCCATAGACCGCAGCGAGAGAATAAAAAGGCCGCTTCCAACTCCATCTACCAATGACAAATCTTCTCCAATCCATGCCGAAAAATGACTTAATGATCCATAAATTGCAAAGTTTGATATCTGCCAAATAAACTCTTTAAAAACGAGAAAAATCCCCCATTCCCGACATGATTTTTTCACCTAATGTTCCGCACAATCCGTTGAAAACTTAGAGCTTGCCCCCCCAGAGGGCATTGACTCTAGTGCGCCAATGGAAAAGGTATATGTTTCTGAAATTTCTTATGCTAAGGCAAGCCAGACCTTCCAGAAGTTGGAAGAGGAAACCGGATTTCAATTTATACCTGTAGCTGAAGACGAGCCGTCATTATCCAAAGCCATTCGGGAAAATCACATCAAGGCATTCATCGCCGATATCCATCCTTATACCAGCGAGTTATATGAATCACTTCCATCGGGAGGGATAATTGCCCGCTACGGAGTTGGTCATGACAGTGTGGATAAAGCCCTCGCCACCCAGAATGGCATCTTTGTCGCCAATACTCCGGGAGTGCTGGACAATGCTGTGGCTGAGCACGCCGTTTGGATGATTGGCGCATTGGCCCGGCATCTACACCACGCCCATCAAACCACCACTGCCGGACAATGGGCGCCGAAAGGCGGGATCGAAGTCAAAGGAAGGAAGATCAGCATCCTTGGTTGCGGCAGAATCGGCCGCACTCTTGCGCGCAAACTCCACTTTGGCCTGGATATGGATGTCACTGGCTACGATGTGGTCGATAATTCCACAAACAACGCCGCAGACGGCATTTCCCGGCTTACCACTTCGTTGGATGAGGCTCTAGCCGATGCGGATTTTGTCATCACCTTGCTTCCGGTTCTCGAATCCACCAAGCACATCGCCAACGCGGCGTTTTTCTCCAAAATGAAGCGCGGTGCCTACTTCATCAATTCCGCCCGTGGCGCACTGGTCTGCGAAAATGATCTGTTTGATGCGCTAACAAGCGGACAGCTCGGCGCCGCCGCTCTCGACGTTTTTGAAGCGGAACCTTACCGCCCTCAGTCTCCTGAAAAAGATCTGCGCACGCTTCCAAACATTCTGATGACCCCGCATATCGGGTCGAACACGGTCGAATCCAACGCAGCAATGGCTCGTACCGCAGCCACCAATGTCATCCAAATTCTAACCGAAGGCCCGGACGCATGCCCAAACATCGTCAACCGCTAACACGAAGCATCATCCTCATGGGGGTGAGCGGATGCGGGAAATCGACGATCGGGAAAATGCTTTCCACCCAGACCGGTGCGAGATTCTTCGATGGTGACGATTTCCATCCTACGGAAAATATCGCCAAGATGTCGGCCGGCATTCCCCTGAACGATGAGGATCGGGCCGGATGGCTCGTCGCGCTCCGTGATTTGTTAGATGAGCACCAGGAACCGATCATCATCGCCTGCTCGGCGCTGAAGCAGAAATACCGGGACACCTTGAACCAAGCCACGCAGAAACCCACTTACGTCTATCTTGAAGGAGATCGTGAAATCCTGATCCAAAGACTGACCGAGAGAAAGGGGCACTTCATGAGCGTAAACCTGCTCGAAAGCCAGCTTTCAACCCTAGAACCACCCGACTCCAACAGCATCGATTTCCAAACCATCTCCATTCATCTTTCACCCGAACAAATCGTCTCACAGATTATTTCATGAACGTCATTGCTCTAACCGATCACAACGCTCTGGTCCAGGCAGCTTACGAGGCCCGTGGCTACCTCCCGGACGAATCAAAGATCGCCGCTGAAATGTGCGCTGCCGCCACCTGGCACGGCAACAACACGCACAATGCACTCAAAGCCCTCCATCTCGATGACCTGTTTGGCTCGAAGGCAGGCGGCTGCGTTCCCGGCGCGGAAATCGAAGTCATCCCCACCCGATTCGCAGCGACGGAGGTATGGAACAGCCACAAGAAACTCGGCCAGGCAGTCGCCAAACGCGCCTTCGATCGTGCAATCGAGCTGGCAGAACAATTCGGCGTCGGCATTGTCAGTGTCGACAACTGCTTCCACTACCTCTGGGGCGGCGGCTATGTGATCGATGCCGCAAAGCGCGGCTACATCGCCTACACCAACTGCACGTCGACTTTGGCAGAAGTCGTCCCTTTCATGGGCAAAACCCCCACCCTCGGCACCAATCCGCACAGCTGGGGCCTGCCTACCACCGAAGCTATCGGCTTCCCGATCTGCATCGACTGGGCCACCTCCACGGTCGCCATGGGACGCGTCCAGCAGCTCAAGCGTGAAGGAGGAACGCTCCCGCCAAATGCCGCTGTCGATCAAGACGGAAATCCGACCACCGACCCCAACCAGGTTTCCGCGCTACTGCCATTCGGCGCGCACAAGGGCTATGGCATGTCGCTGATCAACGAACTCACCGCGGCATTCATCGGCGGTTCACTCCCACTTCATCGTGGCAGAAAGTCGCCATCCGAAGACGAAAAAAACAGCACCTCATTTTTCTTCCAGATCATTCATCCGGACGCGCTGAACGCGGGAGCGTTTGCTCAAGGCAGAACCCAGTCCGAAAACATCAAGGCGGTCATTGATAACATTCTAACAACTGGTAACGAGAAGTCGATCTTGCCAGGCCAATTGGAGGCGGCCGCCGCCAAACGTTCCGAAGAAGCTGGTGGCCTCCTGTTCACCGACGCGGAATTGACAGAACTCAACGAGATCGCAGCAAAACTCGGCCTTCCAGCCCTCAAGCCATGTTCCTGAATCCCGACTTTTTCCTGGAAACAAAAACCGCCCGCAAGCTCTATCATGAAACTGCGGCTGCGTTACCGATCATCGATTTCCACACGCACCTGGATCAGCAGGCGATCCTCGAAGATCGTCGATTTTCCGATTTAGCCGAATTGTGGCTCGCACACGACCACTACAAATGGCGGCTGATGCGTGCCTGCGGCGTTGCAGAAAAATTCATCACGGGTGATGCGACTCCTTGGGAAAAATTCCACGCATTCGCCCGCATCATGCCATTGGCGATCGCGAATCCAGTCCATCAATGGGCTCACATGGAATTGCGCAGCATCTTCGGCATCGATGATACATTGAACGAAAAAAATGCCCGCACCATCTGGGATCGGGCCAATGAAATCATTGCCAATGATCCGCAACTCAGCGTCCGAGGGCTCCTGAGCAAATTCAAAGTCCGCGTGGTCTGCACCACGGATGACCCTTGTGCGGACCTGAGCACCCACGCCGCGATCCAGGCAGCAAACGATGGCATTCAGGTCTTTCCAACATTCCGGCCTGACCGTTTTCTCGAACCGACCCCTGATGCCAAGCTCGAACTCGCAGGAATCGTAGGCTTTGCCATCGAAGACCAGGCTTCCCTCATCAAAGCCCTGCAACTACGTCACCAGTATTTCCACGATCAGGGATGCCGGCTCTCCGACCACGGACTTTCCAGCATGCCAGTTCCCGGAACAGCAGCCTTTGAGGTATTCCAACACATCGCCCGTTGGAATCATGACAAAGGCTGGACCATGCAACTTCATCTCGGTCCGCAACGAAATGTAAACAGCTCGATGTTTGCAATTACTGGAAGAGACAGCGGATTCGACACCATGGGGTCCTGGCCGCAAACTGCGCCTTTGATTGCGGCCTTGGACGAACTGCAAAAAAACGATTCATTGGGACGGGTGATCGTCTACAATCTCAATCCCAACGAAAGTGCCGCCATTTGCTGCGCGCTGCAGAATTTCCAGAACTCCCTGTGTGCCGGAAAACTGCAATATGGCCCGGCCTGGTGGCACTTGGATCACAAGAAAGGGATTCTCGAACAAATCGAACTTGTCGCCAGCCTCGGCGCACTCGGCACCTCGGTTGGCATGCTCACGGATTCCCGTTCATTCACTTCCTACGTTCGCCACGACTACTACCGGAGATTGTTATGCCAATATCTTGGCAGCGCAGTTGAAGCTGGAGAAATCCCTTCTGATCTTGATGATCTGCAATCTCTGGTTGCGAACATTTGTTATCATAACGCCGCCAGTTACTTCAACTGGTCCCAACCCATCGCTTGACCTATTTCAACATGCATTATTTGGAAAAACTTTTCACCCTCGAAGGTAAGACCGCCGTTGTCATTGGCGGAACCGGCGAACTCTGCAGCCACATGGCCTTCGGTCTTGCCCAGGCTGGTGCCACCGTCGTCCTCGTTGGGCGGAATGCTGAAAAAGCAGCCCAACGCATCGCCATGATTGGCGACAACGCGCACTTCATCGAAGCTGATGTTGCCGATCGCGGGTCGATCAAAACCTTACTCGATACCGTGCTCGCCCGGTTTGGTTCGGTGGATATTCTCATCAATGGAGCAGGCATCAACGCGGCGACTCCGATACTTGATATTTCAACTGAAGAGTTTGAGCGCATTCTCAATGTCAATCTAACAGCCACGCTGGTGGCTTGTCAGGTATTTGCCAAATACTGGCTGGATCATGATCTATCCGGCAGCATTATCAACCTTGGCTCGATCTCTGGCCTGGGTCCCCTGTCACGCGTCTTTTCCTATTCGGCATCGAAAGCGGCTCTGCACAACCTGAGCAAAAACCTCGCCCGCGAATGGGCCGACAAAAAGATCCGGGTCAACACCCTCGTGCCTGGCTTTTTCCCCGCAGAACAAAATCGCAGCGTCCTCGATGAATCACGCGTTGCAGCGATCATGAACCACACCCCGATGGATCGATTTGGTTCTCCCGATGAACTCATCGGCGCGACCATTTTGCTAGCCTCCAATCAAGCCGGCAGCTTCATCACCGGACACGAACTCATCGTCGATGGAGGATATCACGCCATGAGCATTTAAAAGTCCGATCCTTTTCAAACCCATGAAAAACCCTCAAGAATTGGAAAAGGCCCTGCACGGGAATTTTCTAACAAAACTCGCAATTTACACGAAGATGTCTGGCCCAGGTTGGGTTCAGGCAGCGGTCACCCTCGGCGGTGGCTCATTGGTCGGAGCCCTCTACCTTGGAGTGATTGGCGGCTACGATTTCCTTTGGCTTCAGCCATTGGCCATGCTTTGTGGCATCGTCATGCTTTCGGCCATCGGCTATGTGACCTTGTCTACGGATGAGCGACCATTCCGGGTTATGGAGAAAAAAGTCTCTCCACTGCTCGCCTGGGGATGGCTGGTCGCCACGGTCATCGCAGACACGGTTTTTTGCGCAGCGCAGTTTTCCCTGGGACGTGGTGCCCTGGAGGACAATCTGGGAGTCAATGCCAACCCCTATGTCATCACTGGGTCGATCTTCATCATCGCGATGTGCCTGATCTCGCTTTCGCAAAAAAACGAACGCGCATCCCGGCTGATCGATAACATTCTCAAACTCCTCGTCGGCATCATCGTGCTTTCATTCATGGGAGTTGCCATCACCTTGTTAAGCACCGGAGCGGTGCCCTGGAAAAGCATCATCGCGGGTTATATCCCGAACTTCAGCGCTCTCTTCCGTCCCACGGAGCACATCGCTGCAGCCATCGCAAAAACTGGCGAGCACGCCGGTTACTGGACTCAATACGTCATGAGCCAGCAGCGTGACAAAATCATCGCCGCCTTTGGCACCGCAGTCGGCATCAACATGACCTTCCTGCTACCCTACAGTTTGAGAAATAAAGGCTGGGGAAAAGAGCACCGTGAGTTGTCTCGATTTGATTTGGTGTTGGGCCTCTTCCTCCCCTTTGTGCTCGGGATCTCTGCCTTGGTGATCGCATCCGCCGCATCATTTCACGCCCAGACCAAAGACGTTCTAACAGCCGATGGGACACCTTTGCCGGCCATGGAAAAAAGCTACTATTCGGTTCTCGATCGCCAGATTGCCTCGACGAACAGCAACTTTAACAACTTGGCCGATCCGGAAAAACAAACACTACGCAACGCAGCGGCAACCAGCGACAAGCAGCTCGCCGCAATGCTGGCCAACCGCGATGCGAAAAACTTGGCGCAATCCTTGGAGCCGTTTCTTGGCAACAAGTCACAATTCATTTTCGGCATCGGAGTTTTGGCCATGGCCGTCTCCACGCTTCTCGTTCACATGATCATGAACGGCTATGCCATCAGCGAGGCGCTGAACCGCGTGGGAAATCCCAAAGTCTTTATTCTGGGTGCTTCGATGCCTGCCATCGCCGGTTTCCTATCACCCGTTCTCTGGGATAGTGGGGCAAAAGCCGCATTGCAAATCCCCGCGGCGGTGATCGCAACCACGCTGCTTCCGATTGCCTATCTTGGATTTCTCCTACTGATGAACTCACGCTCGGCATTGGGCGAGAACCTTCCGAAAAACCGACTGTTCATCAACCTGCTGATGATCATTTCCACCGCGCTTGCCTCATTCGCATCCATTTGGGCACTGCTGTCCCAAAAGCTTCCCGGCTACCTTGGGGTTGCAGCATTGATCGCACTCGCCGTCATCGGCATCCTTGGCTTCAACAAGCGCAACCAAGCTGTTAGATAAGATTATGAAAAAATTTGGAATCATCGGCACAGGCATGATTGCCAATTTCCATGCCAAGGCGATCGAAGCCATGGATGGCGGCACCCTCCACTCCTGCTACAATCGGAACTCCGAAAAAGCCGTGGCATTTGCAAAGGAAAACGGCATCGTCAGTTATCAAACACTGGAAGCATTTCTAGCAGACCCGGAGCTCGACATCGTCACCATCGGCACCCCGTCCGGCGCCCACTACGAATCCGTGCTTGCCGCACTGAATGCAGGAAAGCACGTGATCTGCGAGAAGCCGCTGGAGGTAACTCCAGAGCGAATCGACCCGCTGATCGCTGCCGCTGAAAAAAATGGTGTGGTGCTCGCGGCCATTCTCAACCGGCGCTTCAACGAATCCGTCGTCCGGCTCAAGCAGGCAGTCGAGCAAGGCCGGTTCGGCAAGCTCAGTCTGGTCGAAGCATCGATCAAATGGTTCCGCACCCAGCAATACTACGACTCAGCGGGTTGGCGCGGCACCTGGGCTCTCGATGGCGGAGGTGCCCTGATGAATCAGTCCATTCACATCATCGATCAGCTCATTCACATCGTCGGTCCGGTGAAACGCGTCAGTGGATCGATGGCGTGCATCGCCCACGAAAACATCGAAGTTGAAGATACCGCTGTCGCGATTCTCGAATTTGAAAATGGTGCCCGCGGGGTCATCCAAGGATCTACCGCCTGCTATTCGAGCACGGGACATCCAGCCGAGGTCAACATCTGCGGCGACAAGGGAAGCGTGTTTCTCGCCGATGAAGCATTCAAAGTGTGGGACTTTGCCGAACCCCAAACCGATGATGATTACATCCACCAGCATCTCATGACAGGCAGCAGCTCCGGCTTGGGCGCGAACGATCCCAAAGCCATCAATTTCACCGGGCACCAGCGGAATTTTGAAGAAGTTGTCGCCGCCATCGAAGAAGGCAGACAACCCTCCGTGAATGGAGCGGAAGCAAAAAAAGCGGTTTCCCTCATCTGCGCCATCTACGAGAGTGCCCGTAACAACGGTCAATGGATCGAACTCGCAACCATCTAACAAATTGATGAAACTCACAGGATTCGCCGACGAAGCGGGCAAGGATCTCGCCACCCAGATCAAGGCCACTCAGGAACTTGGATGGAAATACATTTCCGCCCGCGGCATCGATGGAAAAAACATCCATGATCTGTCCGACTCGGACTTTGAAGCCGCCCTCTCGCAGCTCGAAACATCTGGCATCCAAATCGCCGAGTTCGGCTCGCTGATCGGCAGTTGGTCCAAATCCATTGAGAGCGATTTCGAGATCACGCTCGGCGAAGTGGAACGCTGCATTTCACGCATGCACCGGCTAGGCACGAAGATTGTCCGCATCATGTCCTACGCCCAGAAACCATGGGGTGAGGACCAGCTGGAACAAGAGCGGTTCCGCCGCCTGCGCGAAATCACCAAGCGCTTCACCGACGAAGGAATTGTCACCGCTCACGAAAACTGCATGAACTACGGTGGGTTTTCGAGCCAACACACGCTGCGATTGTTAGAAGAAGTGCCCGGACTCAAACTCATCTTCGACACCGGCAATCCCGTGTTTCAACGCGATCGCTCCCAGCCGGAACCACAACCGTGGCAGGACGCTTGGATGTTCTATCAAGCGATCCGCGAACACATCGTCCACGTCCACATCAAGGATTGCCGCAACCCAAAAGCGGACGGCGAAGAGCCGGAATACGTCTTTCCCGGTGATGGCCAGGCTTATGTTCCCGCGATTCTCAGCGATCTGAAAAGCAGTGGCTACGATGGGTTTATTGCGATTGAACCCCACGTCGCCACCGTCTTCCACGCCAAAGCGGACGAAATTGATTGGGATCAATGTTACCAATCTTATGTTGAATACGGCCGTCAGCTGGAGCTGCTGATTTAGTCGTCGGTTCTGGAAACATTCGGAGCTGCTAGCGGGTTTCTATTCGTAGGGCGTGGCCATGAACCGGGTGCCTGTTCAGGTTCGCCCGAGCACGCATGAGCAATCCCTACGCAACTCCTAACAGCTTCGATTCGGGGCAAGATCCGATTTCACAGCCTCATCAGAAATTCGGAGGCATTGGGCGACTGACTTTCTTCGGGTTTATGCTTGGGATTGCAATCACTGGATCTTATCTGATCAAACGTGGAGAGTTTTTCGGCAATCCATGGTTTTGGCTCTTTGCAGGGATTCTCCCGGCCTACCTTCGGCTGAAGAATATCGGCATGAATCCGAAACTGTCGTTTCTACTACTAGCTCCCATCGCGAATTGCCTGATCATCTTCCGATGTCTGATTGCTCAGGAAGGTTACATCCATACGCAAAAGCTCGACCGCGTCGGAAAGATGAACATCGTCCTCGCGATTCTAGGTGGGGCCACCGTCGCCATTTTACTCGCGAACAGCTACTGATCTTCGCATTTGAGATTCCTCCTAACAGGTGAAATTTTCATCCGCTCTAGAGTTCGGGATTGGACGCGGCAAACTTGCTGTAGAATGATCCCATCATGTCTGCGCGAGACGCTGCCCTCCATTTTTCCAAAATTCTCACAGCCGCGGGCCACAAGGCCTTGTTTGCGGGAGGCTGCGTCCGCGACAAATTACTGGGCCACGAGCCAAAGGATTATGACATCGCCACCTCAGCCACTCCAGAGGAAGTGATCGCCCTATTCCCCGGCGGCAACGAAGTCGGCGCCCATTTTGGCGTGGTCATTTGCAAGTTTCACGGTGAGGCCGTGGAGATTGCGACGTTCAGGACCGACGGCAGTTACAGGGATGGCAGACGCCCTGATTCGGTAACGTTCTCAACGCCGGCTGAGGACGCCAAGCGCCGGGACTTCACCATCAATGGCTTGTTCGAAGATCCCGAAAGTGGAGAAATCATCGACTTCGTCGAGGGGCTCGCTGACTTGGAGAGCCGCGTTTTGCGAGCAATCGGCAATCCGGCTGAACGGTTTCAAGAAGATGCGCTGCGGCTGCTGAGAGCGGTCCGGTTTTCCACCCGGTTGGGCTTTTCGATCGAAGGCAAAACCTTGAGTGCAATTCGCGAGCATGCCGGGTTGTTAGAGAAAATCTCACCGGAACGCATCCGCGACGAATTTTCCAGAATCATCACCGGACCAAATCGACGCAAGGGAATCGAGCTGTTGATCGATACCGGATTGATGCCATTCATCGTGCCGGAATTTCTGGCAACCATCGGCTGCGAACAACCGCCGGAATGGCATCCCGAGGGTGACGTCTACACGCACACCTGCATCATGTTGGAAATGCTGCAGCCGGATGCGCCACTCGATCTCTGCCTGGGAGTTCTGCTCCACGACATCGCCAAGCCTCCCACCCGCACCTTCGATGAAGAGGCGAATCGAATCCGTTTCAACGGTCACGATGCGATGGGCGCGACAATGGCAACCGAGATACTCCAGCGCCTGAAATATCCGAACTCCATCATTGAAGCTGCCACCACGATGGTTGCCCGCCACATGCAATTCATGAACGTGCAGCAGATGCGCACCGCGAAATTGAAGCGCTTCATGGCGGAGCCAACTTTCGAAAAAGAAATGGAGCTGCATCGGGTCGACTGCGGCTCATCCAATGGTTTTACGGACAACTACGAATTCCTGCTGGCAAAAGCCGAGGAATTCGCCGCCCAACCATTAATCCCCGCCCCTTTTGTGACCGGTCGCGATTTGATCGACATGGGCATGAAACCAGGCCCGGCGTTCAAAGAAATCCTCGAATCCATCCAGACCGAGCAGCTCGAAGGCAAACTCCGAGACAGGGATGAAGCGTTGAGTCTCGCCCATCAATTGGCGGAAAAAAGCGAGTAAACCGCCATGGTGAATTTACCGTTGAGTTGAGCTTGGAAGGAAGCAGTCAAGCGCTGGAACTTCGCCCATCCTTGCCCTAGTCCACTCCAGATTGATCAAGCCAATCACCGGTGGTGATTTTTGCGGCTGGGTCCACCTCACCCAGCCATTCCCAGAGCCATACCTCCTGAAGAGTTCCATCCTGAAGCTGAGCCTTCGCTTTCAAGCGGCGGTATTCATCCCCTTCATAGGCATCGAGGTCTTTCAATGACGCTGCACCGACTTCGTAGACTTCGCCACGCACTTGCCCATTTCCCGAATGCAGAAGCAGTCCGGGATACCAATCGATCCGATAAATCGAGCCTGCCACGGTCGCCGAGCCGATCAGTCGGCACCCCTCCATGCGAAACTCATTCGAGCCGCCTTTTCTCAGGGTGCCGTAGACGAAAACCAGCTCGGCCATGACAGCTTACTTCACAAACCGATACCCGACTTCGTTATCGAGCATTTGCTTCAGATCGTCCAATCCATCACCAGATTCGGCGGAAATCGCGACCACATCGGCATTCGGGAAACGCTGGCGGAATAATTCCAGATTTTCAGCAGCCCCCTCCATGTCCATTTTGTTGGCAATCACCTTCCATGGGAAGCGTGCCAATTCTTCATCATATTCCTTCACCTCGCGGCGGAGGATTTCCAAATCGGTAATCGGATCGCGACCTTCACTTCCGGCCATGTCCAACACAAACAGCAGCACGCGGCAGCGGGTGATGTGGCGAAGGAACTCGTGGCCGAGCCCGCGATTCGCGTGCGCGCCTTCGATCAAACCAGGAATATCCGCCAGCGTGCAGCGGCGAAAGCCTGGGAATTCCACCACTCCAACCATCGGCTGCAAGGTGGTGAACGGATAAGACGCCACCTTCGGCTTCGCGGCGGAAAGTTTACCCAGCAGGGTCGATTTCCCGGCATTTGGGAATCCGACGAAGCCCGCATCGGCAATACGACGCAGTTCCAGATAGAAAACTCCCTGATCGCCGGGTGTGCCGAGGGTGTGCTCGGTTGGAGCGCGGTTGGTTGCGGTTTTGAAATTCCAGTTCCCCTTGCCTGGCTCGCCGCCTTTGCAAAGCACGAACTCCTGACCGTCCTCGGTCAAATCCGCGACCGGCTCCAAATCGATCCCTTCGTCACTGCGTTCGAAATCAACCGCTTCCTGCACGGTGGTGGCGTTGCTCCGATACACCACGGTGCCTGGAGGAACTTTGCCGTAGACTTTCTTGCCGCCCTTGCCGGTTTTGCGACCGCCCGCGCCGTTCTTGCCGTCATCGGCGACCAATTTCGGATCGTAGTGGTATTGGCGGAGATTGTCTGTCGATGGGTCCACGACGAGGATGATATCGCCGCCGGCCCCGCCATCGCCTCCATCCGGGCCACCTTTGGGCACGAATTTCTCGCGGCGCCACGAAACGACGCCATCGCCGCCGTCGCCGGCCTTCGCAAAAATACGGATGTGATCGATAAACATGGAGCACAGTTGCCATCCCAGCGGCCCCGGTCAACGGCAATGGTGTGCGTCATGCCCCCGATTTTGCTTTCTGCGCGCTCCAAGTATGCTTGAATCCGCCCATGTTCCAACGAATCACGGTTCTGATCGCTATGATCGCCCTCTCCATTTGCGGCGCGCGCGCTGGAGGAAAAGCGGACGAAAAGCTCTCCATCTCCTTCCACGTCGAGACAGAAGCCTCCGACAATCCGAAGATGATTGTTCCGTTCAAGATGCCAGATGGCAGCACGAAATATTTCCGCCGCGTGCCTGACTTTTCCGTCCGGGACATTGAAAACATGGCACCATTTCCCGCCGACGACGAATCCACCTACGGCATAGTTTTCAAACTGAAGGAAAACGCCGCCCAGCGCTACGAAGCCATTTCGCTGGCAAACGAGGGGAAAATGATGTGCGCGCAGGTCAATGGGCGCTTTGTCGATGCTGTGATTATCGATAAGGCAATCAAGGATGGCGTCATCGTCATCTGGCGCGATGTCACCCTGGATGACATCAATGCCTTCGATAAAATCATCCCGCGGATTGGCCAGAAGAAGCCTAAGGGAAATAAGAAATAAAGACTGACATGCCCTCACGAATGCTCCGCATTCTCGTCGTTCTGGCCAGCCTAAGCGGCGCGCTCAGAGCCCAATCCATCGAGCTGCGACTCCCCACCGATAACCACCATCTGCTCACCGGAGAGCCCGACCAATTTTTCCAATACGTGGATCGCACGATCGACGGCGTGACTTCGAAACCCTGGGAAGGCGGGGCCTTCGGCTATGTCCGCACCCCCATCCGGGTGAATGGCGAACTGGTGCTGACCAAATTTCACGAAGGAATCGACATCAAGCCGGTCAAACGCGACAAGGCAGGCAATCCTCTGGATCTCGTAAGCGCCATCGCGGATGGCACGGTGGTCCACACGAGCCCGATTGCCGGACGCAGCAATTACGGAAAATACATCGTGGTGGAACACCGCTGGGAGAACTCATCGGTGTATTCCCTCTACGCTCACCTTTCACAAATCACCTGCAAACCAGGCGACGTCGTGAAATGCGGATCCGTTCTTGGCCAAATGGGCTACACCGGGGCTGGCATCAATCGCACCCGCGCCCACGTGCACCTGGAATTGGCGTTCCTCATGAGCACCCGCTACGAAAGTTGGTTCAAAACCCATTCCGGCGGCACCAACTATCATGGCGTCTACAATGGCATGAACTTGTCGGGCGTGGAAGTTTCACGCTTTTTCCTTGAGCATCAGGCAAATCCGGATCTGACATTCAGTCAGTTCATTCTCAAGACACCGGTTTATTTCAAGGTCGCCATCCCATTCACCGGCGTTCCTGATTTCGTCAAACGCTATCCGTGGATCGCATCGGGCGACACCAGCAATGCCAAATCCTGGGAAATCAGCTTCAGCGAAACCGGCCATCCCATCGCCTTCGTCGCCAGCCAGCGCGAGGTAACATCGCCGCTCGTGATTCAGATCCGCCCATCCACCATCCCGCAGAAATACTTGACCCGTGGGTTGATCGTCGGCGAAGGCAACCGCGCCTCGTTGACGAATCTCGGGAAGGATTTGGTTTCCTTGATCACCGATGATTTCCCCGATGCGAAGTAACCTTTCAAAAAAATGACTGACTCCATCCTCGAAAAAATCGAATCCCTCGGCTACACGCTTCCTGCAGTTCCTGCTCCTGTGGCAGCATACGTCAACTGCGTCCGCTCCGGCAATTTGCTGTTTCTTTCCGGCGGTTTACCGATCGAAGGCGAGCGCAAAATCCTCGGCAAAGTGCCATCCGCAGTTTCAGTCGAAGAAGCGGCTGAAGGCGCCCGCATGATCATTCTCAACCGCCTCGCCGTGGTCCGTGAAGAAATCGGTTCACTCGACAAGGTGAAGCAAATCGTTGCGCTCAACGGCTTCGTCAATTCCGAGCCGGACTTCTTTGGTCATCCGGTCGTCGTCAACGGCGCTTCTGAGTTTCTGGTCGAAGTCTTCGGCGACAAAGGCAAGCACTCCCGCACCGCACTCGGCGCCGCCGCACTGCCACTCAACGTTGCAGTCGAGATCAATCTCGTGGTGGAAGTCGAAGACTGATCTTTCCCAGGGCGGGAGTTTCCGACACGCTGAGTCACCTCTCATTGGTCGATCACCCCAGGAAATCCCGCCCATGTTCTCCCACCGCGTCGATGAATCGGTCGTTCTACGCCTTTTGCAGGACCGCCACGCGGAGGAGTTATTTGCGGTCACTGAGCGAAACCGCGCGCATTTGAGGCGCTGGCTCCCGTGGTTGGACGAAATCACTGATGTCCAGCAAACGCGCCAATACATCGCCAACTGCCTCAAAGCCTTCACCGAATCCGGTGTGTTTGTTTGCGGGATCTGGGAAAATGACGTCCTTTGCGGCGCGATCGGCTATAACTACATCAACTGGGAAACCCGCATCGCCTACCCTGGCTACTGGATTGCAGAAGATGCTCAGGGCCGCGGGATCGCAACTCGCAGCTGCCGGGCGCTGATCCAGCATGCATTCGAGGAATACCGACTGGATTGCATCACCCTCCACGTCGCGACGGAAAACTACCAAAGCCAGGCCGTTCCAGAACGGCTGGGATTTTATGAGGACGGGATCCACCGCAATGCCGAGTGGCTTTACCATCGATTTGTCGACCACACGATCTACCGCCTCAAGCGCTCATGAACGGCTGGATCGATGCCCACAATCACCTGCAGGATTCCCGCTTGGGAAATGCTGAGCCGTTGATCGCAGAAATGCGTCGGTCCGGGATCCGACAGTGCGTGGTCAACGCGACTTGCGAAGCGGATTGGGAAAAAGTCGAAAACCTACGACTCGCCCACCCCGGCCTTATTTCGGCCGCGTTCGGCATTCACCCCTGGAAAGCGGACACGGCGACCGATGGCTGGCAGCAGCGCCTGGGCGATCTGCTGCAACAACACCCGTCCGCCTCGATCGGCGAATGCGGGCTTGATCGATGGATTGCTTCGCCAGACCTTCGCATCCAGCGAGCGATCTTCACCGATCAACTGCGGATCGCTCATGAAATGGATCGCGCTGTGACGATCCACAGTCTCAAAGCCTGGGAACCACTTTTCGAGGTTTTTCAGGATCAGCCGCCGCCATCGCGCTTTCTGATGCATTCGTTCAATGGCTCGATCGAGATCGCCGAACGCCTGCTGCCGATGGGAGCCTATTTTTCGTTTTCCGGCTATTTTCTGCAGTCGCGGAAAGCCAAAGTCGTCGAGGTTTTCCGCAAACTTCCAGCGGATCGGATTTTGATCGAAACTGACGCACCGGACATGCTTCCGCCGGATGAATTCATCCGCTTTCCGCTCCCGGAGCAGCACAATCATCCGGCGAATTTGGTCGCGATTGCCGAGGGCTTGGCCGCCCAGCTCGGATGGTCCTGCGCGGATCTTGCGGAAATCACCTCGTCTAATGCTCAACGGCTGTTTTCCGCCACTTCTTGATTGGACGGCCCCGGGGAGATCGGCCAGTTTCCGCCATGGACCTTTTTCAGTTTCGCAAGGAATACTCGAGTCGCGGTTTGAGACGTGCGGACCTCAATCCAAATCCCGCGCAACAGTTCGCCGATTGGTTTGCCCAGGCGACCGAAGTCGGGTTCCACGAGCCGAACGCGATGAGCTTGGCATCCGTCGATGAAAGCGGCATGCCGTTCCAACGGATTGTGCTGCTAAAATCCTTTGACGATCAGGGATTCACCTTTTTCACCAACTACACCAGCCGCAAAGCGAAGCATCTGGAGCATTGCCCGAAGGCGAGCTTGCTGTTCCCTTGGATCACGCTGGAACGGCAGGTCATCATTCAGGGCACCGTGGAAAAAGTCACCCCGGCGGAATCGGCGGAATATTTCAGTGCACGGCCGCGGGAATCACAAATCGGTGCGTGGGTTTCAAATCAAAGTGACGTCATTCCATCGCGTGAGTTTTTGATGAACAAACTGGAAGAAATCCGCAATCGATTCGGCGACGGAGAGGTTCCATTGCCTGAATTCTGGGGCGGCTACCGGCTGATGCCGGAAAATATCGAGTTTTGGCAAGGCGGCCCCGCCCGTTTGCACGACCGGTTTTTCTATCAGAAAACGGAAAGCGGATGGAGCATTGATCGGTTGTCGCCGTAATCCCGCCCCACCTTTTCCCTTCCCCCCGGCGGTCGGATCATCTACCTAGGGCGCCCACCGCATGAGATTATTCCGTATCCTCACCTTTAAGGAATTGAAGGGCTACTTCTTGAGCCCTTTCGGCTGGGTGATCCTGGCCTTCGTCACGATCATGCAGGGAATTTCCCTCTCGACCTCGATGAAGGGTTTCCGGGACACCCCGGTGAAGGACAGCCTGGTTTTCGTCACCTTTCATTCGCCACTGTTCTGGTTCTACTTCCTGTTCATCTTCCCGCTGATCACCATGCGGTTGTTCGCGGAAGAGGAGCGCTCCGGCACGCTGGAAACCCTGCTCACCGCGCCCGTCCGGAGCTGGGAGGTGGTGTTTTCCAAATACATCGCCGCGATGATCTTCTACACCACGCTGTGGATTCCCTGCGTGATTCAGTTCAAAATGTTTGATTGGGTGACCGGGCTCCCTCCCGCCTGGACCGGCGGTGCGCTTGGCGGCGTCCTCACCATCCTGATGCTGATGGGGGCTGCCTTTACCGCGATCGGCTGCCTGGCGTCCGCTCTCACCTCCAGCCAGATCATCGCCGGAATTCTAACGATTGGCTTGTTGGTCATTCAGTATTTCCTGGGATACGTCACCGTCATCTGGGGAAACTCGTTCGCAGGTGCGTCCATGTTTGATTACATCTCCTCGCAGCAGCACCTCTACTATTTCGCCAAAGGTCTCTTCGACAGCCGCCCTGCCATCTATTACCTCAGTCTCACGATTTTCATCCTGTTTCTGACTTACCAAGTGGTGGATTTCCGCCGCTGGCGCCGCTAAACCCATTCCAATCCGCGAACTTCGCCCCGTGTCTGACACTCAATCGAAAACCAAGGGAAAATCCGCCCGCCCGGTCAACCGCTGGGGCGTCGGCACGCTTTCCATCATTCAACTCGTGTTGCTCGCCGCCATCCTGTTGGCTGCCAACTACCTCTCCTCGCAACATTATGACAGGCTGGATCTGAGTCGCGAAGGAGCCTACACCGTCTCTTCGTCAACCCGGCGCTACCTCACCAGCGACGCGATTCAGAAGCAGCCGAAGCCGATCAAAATGATCCTAGCATTCCGCAGGACTTCCCCGTTCTACGATCGCGTGCGGACTCTTCTCGAAGAATACTCCCGGCTTTCCCATGGAAAGATCGAATTGGAAATTCTCGACCCCATCCGCAGTCCGGATCGCACCCAGGAAGTGGCCGCCGCTTATGGCATCACCCTGATTCGCGATCTGATCATCATCGACTCGCGGACCGATGACGCACCGGTCATCCACGAAGACCAAGCTGGAACCAAGGCACTGAATGCCAATGTCAAACTGGTCCTGGCCGAAGACATGATCGTTTATTCAACCGACCAGCAAGGCCAGCGCCGCCCGATCGGTTTCAAAATCGAAGATGTGATGACGGCCCAACTGGTCCAGTCGATCGAGGGCAAGCCACGCAAGATGTATTTCCTTTCCGACAAGAGCCGGATCGATTCTGAGGGCGAAAATTCACCCTGGAAGTCGCTTGAGACCACCATTCGCTACCAGAACATCCAGCTGACCGCGCTCAGCCTCGCCGGTCTCACCGACATTCCGGAGGATGCGGAAGGCGTCGCCTTGGTCGCCCCAAAATACGATTTGACCGAAGACGAAGCCAACGTTCTGGAGCGTTATTGGAATCGTCCCAAGTCCTCGCTGCTGGTTCTGTTGGAACCGGGTGAAACTCCGCCAAGATTGCGGGCTTTCCTGCGTGAAAACGGAGTCACTCCCCAAAATGACCGGATTGTCACCCGTGAAAAAGGCAAACTGGTCACCGCAGCCCGTGGAAATTTCACCTACGGCATCGATTTCCTCAAAGACTTGGCTGGCCTAGCGACCGTTTTTGAGGGCAGTAGCTCATCGATTGAAGTCCGTGAAGGCGCGACCGATCTGATCAACCGCAAGATATTCCCTACCAGCTTGATCCTCGTCACTGGCAATTTCTGGGGTGAAACCCGCTTTGGCCAAGGGGATGAGCAATATGATCCAAAGGAAGACACCAAAGCCCCGCTGACGATGGCGGCCAGTGTGGTGCGAGGTGCTGCTGCGGACGACCGATTCGCCGAGGACACTTCCCGCATGATCCTCACCACCAACACGGATTTCCTCAAACCTGAAAATCAACGGGCTGAGAATATGGACTTCCTGGCATCATCCGTTAACTGGTTGGTCGGGCGTGAATCTCTCGCCGGGATCGGACCTCGTTCCATTGGCATCTACAAGATGCCGATTTTGGACGCACAGGTTTCATTCATCAACCGGGTCAATCTGTTCTTCCTCCCCGCTCTTCTCGCACTGATCGGCGGAATCGTCTGGTCATCGCGTCGGGCCTGATTTTTCTCACCATGCGATCCACCGCGTTTACTTCTTTCCTGCTGGTTTTAGCCGCTGCCATTTGCGGCCTTGCTGGCTGGCGCATCTCGAAAGGCAATCTGGATGCGCTTTTCGGCGTCCCGCCGGCGACACTCGGAACCCCGCTCTACGACCATTTCGATCCATCAGAAGTCGAAAAAATCACCGTCTCCGTGCGGGATTTGCATGCCGAGTTCATCAAGACCGAAACCGGCTGGATGTATGCTCAGGAACCGAAGGACCGCATGGACCCACGCGCCGCCATCGCGATCATCAGCTTTTCCCGTGGCCTGAGGGTCGAGGATTACGCCCCCGTCAAGGAGGTTGATTTGGAGAAGACCGGGCTCGACACCAATTCGATCCGCATTGATTTGGCCACGCACTCGGGCCAGGCCTTGGCGAAATACCGCATCGGTTCCCGCACCCCATGGTTCGGGCAAGACACGAAAACTAAAGATCCACTGCCAACGGTATTCATCAGGCCTCGTGAACGTGGCCGCAGGGATTTTGTTTATACCTGTTCCGGCGACATTTTAGAGCTCTTCAGGGATAATCTGAAGCATCTGCGCGATCCAAGGCCGTTTTATTTCAACCCGCTGAATCTCCATCAAATTCGCATCCGCAGCGCGAGTGGTGAGTTCACTTTATCGCATGCAGAACCACGTGAGGCCTGGAAAATTGTCATCCCCCAGGAACTCAATACCGATCACGACACGGTGCTCAAATCTTTGATTGGCAATCTTTTCGAACTTTCGGCAACCAATGTTCTGGATCGCTCAGCGGTCACCCTGCCTACCAGCTCCGGCACCAGCCGCCCGCTGCAGATTGCCCTCAAAAACTTCAATGAAGATCAGGAAACGGTGTTGGAGGTTTACCCCCCGGAGTCACCCGATGCACGGGAAGCCTACGCAACCGTAAGTGATCGGCCGAATGCAGTACTGGTCCTCCCCCTTAAGCCAGAACCAGAGCTCGTCTCAATCGCGGATCTTCCACTATCGGTCAACGAATTGCGCGATCAAACGCTGACCAATTTGAATCCTGAGGCTTTGAAAAGCATCACGATCAATGCAGCCACTGCCCAACCGGTTACTCTCTATCGGAAAGGCAAAGCTCCTTGGCGTACGCTGATTGAGGGAGTCGAGCGCACAGCCAATGAGAGCAAGCTCTACGATCTGCTAAAAGCCGTGACCGAAAGCCGGGTGGTGGAATTTGTCACCGATGCCGCAACCGATTTTTCCCCCTGGGGACTGGATCGCCCGATCCTTCGCCTGCAATTCACCGGTGTGGATGATGAGTCGATCGAGCTCAGATTTGGCTTCAACAACCACGGCGAATTGTTCGCCAATCGGATTGGCACCTCCACGGTGGTCCGGCTGGACCCAGATATCTTGTCGAAAATCGCCATTCGTTCCTTCGAATGGCGGGATTCGATTCTCTGGCCATTTAGCAAAGTGGACCTGAAAAACATCGTCCGCACGATCCCGCCGGAAGCGCCGTTGGATCTGAAGTATGGCTTCATCCGGGAAGACTGGCACGGGGAACAGGACGGCAAGGACATCAGTGCCCAGATTGACCCAATCAAAGCGAACTACTTCCTCAATGTGCTCGGGGAACTGAGGGTCAAAGCATGGCTTTCTCCTTACGACGAGAAAGTCAGGAAGGCCTTGATCAATCCGTCGCTCTTACTTTCCGTGACTCAAAATGAAGTCGACGAATTTGGCGACACGACCGGTGAAATCGAACGAATTCTTTTGATCGGTCCCGCCAGTGACGATCCAAATCCTACATCCTACTACGGAAGACTGAATACGGAATTGAATCCTTTCACAATCAGTCGGGAGACCTACGACAAGCTCACTTCAAAACTCATCATCGATAACTAATCCAGGCAGCGATCGCCAATCGCTCGATTGCTCCGGGATTCTTCCGTTAAATCCATGCTTAGCTCACTTCGCCTGCTGGATTTTCGCTGTTTCGCATCCCTCGATATTGAAGCGCCACCTGCTGGAGCCGTCCTGATCGGAGAAAACGCACAGGGTAAAACTTCCATTCTGGAGGCCATTTGCATGTTGGTGCGCCTCCATTCTCCTCGCACCCACCGCATGGCCACCCTGTCCCGATTCGGCGCCGACCAATTCGGCATCGCTGGAACTTCCTGGTCTCAAGAACGTCGCGTCCGCTACTCACGCGATGGCTTCCGACTCCGCGTCGACGAAGAAAAACGCCCGAATCAATCCACCTACCTGGAAGATGGCGGACTGGTCGTCTGGATGGGCAACGAGGACCTAGAACTCATTCGCGGTTCCGGTGAAATCCGCCGCCGCTACCTGGATTTCCTCGGAGCTCAGCTCGATCCCGCCTATCGCCGTTCGTGGTCACGCTATCGCCGCGCACTTCGCGCAAAAAACTTACTTCTCAAAGAAGGTCGGACCAGAGACGCAGAAATAGCCTCCTATGAAGAAATCCTGGTCGAGCATGGCACGGTTCTCATGGAAATCCGCGCCCGCTTGGTCGAGGGGCTCTCACCGTTTGCCGCAGCGGCCCAGCTGGCCATTAGTGGCAAGGATGAAAAGCTGACGTTGAATTACCTGCCAGCCAGCGGACCAGACATGCGCCAATCGATGCTTCAGGCAAAAGAGCGCGAAACGCGTCTGCGACAAGCCGTGGTCGGCCCGCATCGGGACGATTTGGAATTGCGCATCAATGGCATGCCGGCCGGAGATTTCGCCAGCGAAGGACAACAACGCACCATGGCGCTGGCCCTGAAACTGGCTCAAGGACGATTGCTGGAACAACGCGGCGGCAAACTGCCGATTTACCTACTGGACGATATTTTTGGCGAGCTTGATCCGCTTCGCCGAAATGCCCTGATGAATCATCTGCCGACCGATGCGCAAAAGTGGATCACCACCACCCACTTGGACTGGCTGAGGGAAACGCAGGAGATTTCAAAACTCGCCCGCCTCGTTATTTCTCAAGGCAGCGCGAAAACCCAGTGAGCCAAGCGCGGCTAACTTCGTTTGATGGCGACGAGAGCCATAAACATGGGAAACTCTTCCACCGCCCGGTGCTCTGCTTTGCTGAACGCTCCGCCGCCCTGAGACCGGCGATGACTGTAGAGTTCTTCGCAGCCAACCACCGCCAACCCATCTTCTCCTATCGCGCTAAGCAATTGGGCTAGAGGTCGATGGTAGAAGATCGTTTCTTCCCCCGTCCCCTTGCCGGGATGCGTCGCAATCTGGATTTCCCGGGCAGAACCATAGGAATCCAACCGGCGATATTGAATTTTCTGATCCGCATCCCAGCCCCAGTGGGATTGGCGTGGAATCCGGAAACAGGGATGCATGAAAACCAGCACAACCTTGCCGCCCGGCTTCAACCCGTCGGAAATATTCTGAAACATACCCACCGGTTCCGGCACATCGTGAACAGCCATCAGGCAAGTCGCCGCGTCATACGTCCCATCCGCCCATTCGCCAGGCTGGCAGGCATCCGCCGTTACGAAAGACACCCGCTTGTCCGAGCCATGCCGGGATTTCGCCGCCTTGATCAATCGCGGGCTGGCATCCACACCGAGGTAACGTCCGATCTTTCCTTCCAAAAGAGGCTTCACCAAGACTCCCTGGCCGCAGCACACGTCCAAAATCGACTCACCTCCTTGCAGATCGAGCCATTTCAGCGTGGCAGGGAGAATCACATGCCGATGGTAATCAGACCCGGCTTCCCCCACCAGCTTGTCATACCAAGCCGCAACTGGATCCCATCCTTTATCTTCCGATGGCGCGGTCTTTTTGGGCTTAAAGCCGGACTGGCCCTGAGGGCGAAAAGGCTTGCGTGGTCGTGGAGGCATGAACGGCACCCTAGATTCAAAACCGCTGCAGCAAAGGCTTTTTCATGCAACTACTATTTTAAGTTTACTTGAATTTCCTAGCATCTAGATAATTAGTTTTTCTTGACTTCTTCTTCTCAATTCCTACAACCACGGGGAATTTTGACGTAGAAACCGGATGACATCGCCTTGCATTCATTTGAAATCGGGCTTGGAAATTGGCTACGGCAAGCCAATCGCCAAGCTCAGCGAGTCGATTCAGCTCTCGAGCGGCACCCATTTTCTTCTCGCGCGCAATGGTCGCGGAAAAACGACCTTGCTGCGGACCATCGCGCGCACCTTGAAGGCGCGAGCCGGTGAGTTCGAGACCCAGGGGTACATGCAATATTTACCGGAAGATTTGCGATTCGACCCGGAAATCACTCCCGGAATGATCTTCCGCATGTTGATTTCGAAAGACAAACGCTCTGCGGCGATGGAGCTGGCGAAGCGGATCGAACTGGATGTCAAAAAGCCCTACGGTCGTCTTTCCACCGGGAACCGCCGCAAAACCAGCCTGATTATGGCGGAATTCTCCATCCGGCCCAACGTTGGGAATATTTTACTACTGGATGAGCCATTTAGCGGACTGGACGCATTTGCCCGACAAATTTTTGAGGATATGTGGAAACAATCCAGCGATCAGGTGCTCCGGCTGGTGAGCTGCCATCCTGATTATGATTCCATGCAAATGCCGAGTGCCGTTTTGATCGAACGCCAGGATGTTCGCCATATTTCCGATACAGACCAAACATGGAGTTCCTTGAAAACCATGCTCAACTAATCGGCTTATTAATTAAATAACCCGAAAAAGACTATCCAAGTTTCGCAAGAAAAAGCCATATTCTCTTTTATATATCAAAATGCCACTGTTCCGCCTTACATTTGCAACCATCTTTCAGCGCAAAGCTTGGGTCATTTGTGTCCTGGCCGTGATAGGGTTGCCATTTGTTCTTCCGGTTATTTCCAGTGCCAGTGAAAACTTCACCTTGATCAAACCAGCACGCATCCAGGCTGCCTGGGCCACGCTCTGGATCTGCACCCTGTTATGGGGTTTGTTTACCGCCGCCAAACAGGGTGAAGCCAATGCCAAAACCGGTATGGGTGAGTATTTTTTCACCACTGGCATCTCGAACGGCAAACAACTTTTCCAAATATGGCTTGCCGTGTTTGCATTCATCGCGCCGCTGGCCATCTGCACCGCAGGGATTTCACAATTCGCCGCCACTCCGGGAGCAACTGCTGAAAAGTCGATGTGGTGGACCTTAAACTTCCAATACCTCACCCTGTTTCTTTTGGTCGTCGGACCGCTTCTTGCATTAGCCATCGGCTTAGCATCACGATTCGGTGGCATCGTTGGTTTTGCTGGCTCACTCGGCATTGCTCTTTATGGACTCTACGGGGTGGGCTATTTGGACAATTTATTAAAAATCGAATCTCACCCGATGCTGCAAAGCATCTGGTTGATCTCTCCTCAATACCGTTTTGCCGATTTGACCCAACGTCTCTATTTCAAAGATGGAGCACTTCCAGCTGCGGCTTTCCGTGACATGGTTTTCTACTTTGTAGGTATATTAGCCATCTATTGCGGAGTCTCACGCTTTTGCTTTCGCGCCAAACTTTCGACCTGATTTTGATGAAAAAACTTCCCCATAGCGCTTATCTCTCGACCGGCCTGATTGCGATCGGTGGAGTGATGTATGCCTATGCCGGGCGCGTATTGGTGATGAATTCCGATTTACGTGTGCCCTTAAATGTATTGGGAATCAACCGCAGTCCGTATGGCGAAGTGATCGCCATGGCCATGCAATCTCCGATCAACCAATATTGGAATCGCGGCCTGGAAGTTCAGGGACCCAACAAAGCGCCCTCACCGGCTCAAACCTCTCAAGACACCTCAAGCGCCTCTAGCGGAGGAATCAGCACGTTCCTGAATCAGCTGAGCCTCGCTCATGATACGCGAACGAATCCGATCCCACCGTCGGCAACGCAGCGGCGCTACCTGCGCCAGGAAATCGAGGACAAACTGAAATTTGCCTACGAGCTCGATCCCTCGCATTATGCAAATTACAATTCCTATCACTTTTTCCTGACCGAACCGGAATTGGGAACTCGTCCGGAACTCACCCCAGGCGCAGCAAAGCTTGCCGAAAACACCATCAAGTATTGCCTGTCCAAAAAGCACGATCCCAGACCCTCGCTCACCGCGGCAGCAGCCACGGAAAACGTGCTGGAGCTGATGTTCAATGATCAGCATCATGCCACTCCGAAATATACCACCGCTCAAATGCGCAAGCATCTTGAGTTGTTAGATTATTGCATCCAACGCTATCATCATCTCTCCGCCGAGTGGCAAGCGGATGGCAATTGGGAATTAATCTCACCTTACCGCCGTGCCGAATGTGAAGAGCGGCTGCAATTTGTGATGGGGGTTCGGGATGCAGCCGCCGCAACCATCACCCGATTAGAAAAACTTCATCAAACCAAGTCTCTCACTCCATTGCTTCAAGGCTCTTGACCGGCCCTCCCCCGCCTATGACCCACCCTCAGACATTCATGCCAGGACATGTTCCACCCGTTAGCACGCCAAGATTTTCCCCTGGCATGTCGGGAGTGGATCTTCTCAGCATCATCTTTCAAGTCTGCCGCAAACTCGGCGTGTCCGATATCCAGATGCGGACCAGCAGGCCGGTCTATGTCCACACCAACAAGGGAGTCGAAAAACTGGACTATCTCGGCATCCTCGATGCGGGAAACATGGATGAAATTCTCAAGGAACTCATCCGTAACCGTGAAAGCGGAAGCCATGGATTTGGCCAGAGCGGCTCAAATGGAAACCAGCGAGCTGAAGACAAAATCCAGGAAGCAATTGCCGAATTTGCAGAGCGGAAAGTATCCGATTTCTCATGCGATGGCATTTCAATGGGCAGCAGCGGTGAAAAATCCGGCCGCCTGCGCATCCAGGCGCACCTCAGTTCATCCGGCCTTGGGGTCACTTGCAGAATTCTGAATGATTTCATTCCTGAGCTCGAACAACTTGGCATCGATCCCGACACCATCGAAACCTTGCGGCGCTCCGTGCTCAAACGGGCAGGTTTATGCCTGGTGACCGGACCAACCGGCTCCGGCAAGTCAACCACCCTTGCTTCTTTGATCGATTGGGTTCGGCAACATCATCCCAAGCATATTGTGACGGTCGAAGACCCGATCGAGTATCAATATCCGGACGACATGGATGATCCGGAATATCCAGGATACCGCGTTCCCTGCCCCAGCATCGTCACCCAACAGGAAGTTGGGCGGGATGTTCAATCCTATCGGCAAGGTCTGAAGGATGTTCTCCGCAAGGCACCCCATATCATTCTGCTTGGCGAGATCCGGGATCGTGAAGCGATGGAAACGTGCATGGAAGCCGCACAAACGGGACATCTCGTACTTTCAACCCTACATACTACAGGTGCCGTAAAAACCATGGGCCGCATCCTGGAGCTTTATCCAAAGGACAATCATCATTCCGTCCTGAGCCGGTTGTCCGAAATCCTCATCTTCATCCATTCCCAAGGCCTACTTAACGGCGTGCAGCGCCGAGTGCTCACCTATGAGTTTCTGCACAACAGCGAGGATGCCGTTTCCAGTGCCATCGCCAACTACGATGGTGGCGCGCGATCATTGGAGGACGTCATCACCCGATCGGGCAACATCCAATGGGACTCGAACCTTAAACGACTTCTCAGCAAAGGACTGATTACTTACGAAACTTTCCAAAATGCCAAAATGAACCGGGATGAAGATCCAGATTAACCATTGGCTTCATTACCTTCATTCAATCTAACAAACACATCAAATACCCAACTGTTAGATCACTTCAAACCCTTGATCCCTCATTCAAAAAACCTTCCTTGCCCCCCGTTTCACATCGCCTACGCGATCGCGGTATTCCTGAATCCGCAATTTTCGTTATGGTGATTTCGTTCGACAGCAACTCGATTCAATAAACAACCACCCACTGATATCCTCATGAAACTGACTCAAAACACCAAGCGCACCGCAGGTCTTACCCTCCTCGAACTGACGGTCGTTATCCTTGTCTTGCTCTCCCTCATCGGCATTCTCTTCTTCGGCGCCAAAGCCTGGAAACGTGGTGCTGACCGCGCTGCTTCCATCCTCGTCATCCGCAACACCCAACAAGCCGTTCGTTCTTACTCGAACATGTATGGTGTTGATCCAGGTGCAACGGTCGCCGATCTTCCTGACAAACTCTTCGGAACTGGCAAGTTCGTTGCAAGCAACCCAACCGACGTCACCACTCCGGAAGACGATGCATCTACACCTGACATCGACGAATCCGCAACTGCTACCGAAACCGGCCACCCAGCAGGCGTTGACTACAAGTTCGCCTATGTCGATGGTGCTAACAATGTTCCTGACATCGGCGCACTCTACATCCAAACTGTTGCCAACGGCGACGCAGACGATGCTGAAGAGTTCAACCCAACCGAGCACAGCGACTGGTAATCCAACCTGCCTGAAAATGGCGTAAAACTTCCATGACCCGCCTCCCTCGTGGAGCGGGTCATTTCCCGTATCAAAACCTGGTTCCCTGAGGTTTTGGAAATCCCCCAAGAAAATCCCTCTCACTCCATCCCTTGCCCAAGTATCTTCATCCGGCGCAACTGAACGTTCTCAAACGCTTTAGCCAGGCCAATGACATTCTCAGAAATACCAGCCGTGCGAGCAATCCGGCATGGTATCAGGATGCGCTTGAACTGGACCTGCAGCTTCACATCCGCACCGATGGAGCCAACATCAGCTGCTATCTCTTCGAGCGACCGGAGAACAAATGGACTGCCGGTCCTGATCTGACGCATGACCAACTTCAAGAGCCTGCGAAAATCCAGGAATTCGCCAAGGCAGTACTTGAGCACGCACGCTCCTTGGGAGCAACCGGCCTCGGTGTCGTTTTAACCATCGGCGACGAGTTCGCCATTACCGATCTAAAGCTGGAGTTCAACGACCCGGCAGCTCTGCCAGAAATCCGGGAGCGAGCCGTCATCGATCCGCCATCGGTGCTCGAAGACGCTTCTCGCGATGCCGCCGAAAATTCCTGGCGGGTGCTTCCCTATCCGGGAAATCCAAATGGCAAAATTGGCACCTCCATCGCTCTTTCCCACCACTATCAGCTATTTCTCGATACCCTGCGGGTTTATGGCGAAGCTGAAAATTTCCCCATCGTCACCTGCGCGCTGAGCGCTCCACTCGTCGCCTTACTCGGCATCATCGGCACGGTGACACGAAATCCCGATCGCCCGTTTGTCGCGATCCTCCAATACCCTTGGCTGACAGTTCTCGCCTTTTTCAATCAACAGGCCGATCTGATCCTGCTGCGCACCATGCAGCACCGCGGCTTGCTAAGACCGGCGAACTTCCGCCAGGCGGTCGCCACCGCATGCACCGCCTTGGAAATCGTCGATCCCGACCTGTTTATTTTTCCGCTCGGCAAGCAGGTTGATACCAATCTGGTCACTGACCTCGGCACGACCTTTCCGACCAGCCATCTTGAGGTGGTAAGACCGCGTGATACTCACGGACTACCTGCCTGGGCGATCGAGCTGATCATTGCAACCCAACCCGCGAGCGAGGAACATTTGCCTGGCATCACCTTCGATACTTTCCGACGTGAAGGCTGGGTATTTCAAAATTTCCTGCCGCCGATCGGAGATGCTGTTGGCTTGTTCCCCACGAAATCCGAGATCAAATTATTACGGGGTCTGTTGATTGGCCGACTCGCGCTGGTAGGTCTCGTGCTGCTCGCGTTTGGCTGGCTGACCTTCAGCTTCAGCCGCAAAATTTTCCAGCCTGATATCTTTTTCCTGAAGACATCGGAGTCAGCGGATCTGTTAAAGCGGATCGCCAAACTCAACATTGAGCGCAAGCAAACCCAGCAATTGGAAAACCTGCTGGAAGACCGATCGAAGGCCTGGACATCGATGGAATTGCTCGCGCGTCTTCTACCTGAAAACTGCGGGGTGAAGGTGACGTCCTTCAACCTCAGCGTGCGTCCGCAAAACACGCCAGGACAGCCGAAAGTTGGATTTATCAAAGAATGGCAGATCAAGGGGCTGACTGATTCCAAGGGATTGGATTTGTTGAACCACTTGAACAACAACGAATCCATCGCTACGCATTTCGCCGAAATCGCGGAGCTCACCGGCAACACCGCGTTCGATCCCAAGGTGCCAACCCGGACTTTGGTCGTGAGCGTGAAATCGCGCGGAGTTGAAACCTCAAAAAGCCCGAAAATCGAAGGCACCAACCAACCACCGGCCTATCCTTATTCTTTCGAATTCGTCATCACCCAACGGTTTGAATCTGCCGACCCTCTGGCGATCAATGTTCTGAAAGCTCCCTGAATGTCCCACCTTCTCCGCTATGTATAAGACCCCGATCATCATGTTTGGCATTGTGCTGCCAATGACGATTGCGATCGCCATCATCGGTGCATGCGTCGTGGTGAATTCGAAACTGAACCACAGCTTTGAAGAGAAACAGCGGAAGTATACGACCAACGATCAGAACCGCAAAATCGCGCAGGCCATCGAAATCCAAATCGGCAAGCAGCGCCCTCATATCGAGCGCTGGGCGAACGATCTGAATCGCGAAACCGCCAGCGCTTTCAGCGAAAATCTTGGCAAGATCCGCAGTGAGCTTCCGGCTAAAGAATTCCAACAAACCGCTCCGCTCAACCGCGAGAACAACCAGGCTGGATTTGGCGCCATTTCCGCGCAAAACTCGTCTCGGGTAAGCATCGGATTCCGGGGTTCCTTCCGGACTGTCCAAAAAGCATTCTTGGAACTTGAAACTAGGATGCCGCGCCTGCAGCTGGAGCAATTCGACATCACCCCAGCCGCCGGGCCCGTTCCACAGCTGGATTTCAAGGTCACCTACACCTCATGGGAGAAATGAAACAACACCTCATCCTCCGCAGTTTTTTCCCTGATCGTCTGGCGCTGGGTTTCCTGGCTGCCCAGCTGTTCGGTGTCGCCATCTCTGGAGCGGCGGTCGAGCCTTCCCGCTACGCAGGGGCAGATCCTACCGACTACATCAAAACCATGGAGGCGAAGCTCGCCGCCCCGAGCCGCAAAACCGATCCATTCGGCTTGTTGCAAGATCCCGATGCAAAACCTGCCGGACCCGCCCAACCGATTGATGTTCCCAAAGTGCCATCCATTCCTCTCGAAAACATCGTCGGGCGGATGCAAATCAACACGATCATGCCTGCGGAGCATCAATTCCTCATTGGCTCGCGGGTGATTTCCCAGGGTGACATGCTTCCTGTAAGCTTCAATGGTGCGGTCGTCCAAATCGAGATCGTTGAAGTCAACTCCCGCCGCATTCTCTTTCGCAATCCGCAAAACAAGGATACCTATGCCCGCGAGCTTGATCTGCTCCCGCCCGGCATGACCCGCAGTTCAGGCAACGATGCGCCACCTGGAATGGTCCCGGACAGCGCCGGAACGCCTCTCCAACTTGATCCCGCTCCTGCTCCGACCAATTCCTCCAAACGTCGATAATTTCCGCTCATGAAATTTCCCATCAAGCTTTTACCATTTCTGCTGACTTTCCTGACTGGATTTTCGCTGGCTCAACCATCGGATGCTCCGTTGGTCGAACCCACGGTGCCGACAGAATCGCAGGCGACCCTGGACAGCGATCCGCCTTTGATCACTCCAAGTTCTCCGACCGATCCGGCGGACGCCTTTGTCGAGCAAACCTCGGGGAATCAAACTGCCCAAACCACCGCGACTCCGCATGATCCATCCGCCCAAGGGCCAACCGCTTCGCCCTTCGGACCACTCGAAGAGCAAAAACGCGAGATGGAGGAATCTCAGGATGGCTATCTGATCAAAGACGCCGCGTTGAATGACATTTTCCAGTTCCTGGCCAAAAAAGCCGGACGGCAGTACTTCCATAACGCCAAAATCAACGGCCCGGATTATCTGGTGACGGGTAACCTGAATGACGGCAATCCGCTGTCGCAGATGGAGGAACTTGCCTTCCAGTTCAATCTTTCACTCCACACTAAGGGCAGCACCATCTACGCGCTCACTCAGGCGCAACTCAGCCAATTACCAAGCACCGAGTTCCACTATCAGCTACGCTATCTGCGGCCGACTGATATGGAGCAGATCATGACCTTGGTCCGGCCGCTTCTCAGCCCGGGCACCGGGATCGTCAATTTCGAGCCGAAAACCAACACGATCGTCATCATTGATTCCCCACACCGGATCGATCAGGCCCGCGAATTCCTGCACAGCATCGACCGATCCAAAGGCCAAATCATCGTCGAAACCAAAATCCTCCGGGTGAACACCAAGGCTGCGGAAAGCGTCGGCGTCAACTGGTCGTCCTCGCTCGGCGATCTCGGCGTGCCGATTGATATTTCGCGGGATTTGAGTTCGATTTTCGGACTCCCCTCCAGCACAGCCAGCCAGATTGCCGATGCGGATGGAGCCAACCTGGTGCTATCACCGACCCAAGCATCCGGCGTGCTCCGCGCCCTGGCTCAAGGCGGCATCACCAATCAGGTCTCCAATCCGACTCTGATCACGGAAGACAACGAACAAGCGACGATCTCGATCATCGATCGTATCCCGATCATCACCACCACCGTCAGCGAAACCACTTCAGGTCAGAACACATCGGAAGAAGTTCGGTATAAAATCGACACCTCCGACAAATCCATCACGGAAGATCCCGAGAACCATCGCGAGATCGGTATTTCCATTGTGGTGACGCCCACTCTGCTTCCGGACGGGACGATCCGGATGAACATGAGACCCCGTTCATCCCAAATTGCCGAATATGTCACGGGTGCATCCGGCAATACTTATCCGCGCGTCACTGAATCCATGATCGAGACGATCGCCCGCATTCCCGATGGATATTCACTCATCGTGGGTGGCTTTTACGGCGAAGTTCAATCCAAGGATAAGACCAAAATCCCTCTTCTGGGCGACCTTCCGCTCATCAATTTCTTCTTCAAGAGCAAGGAAGCCAGCAAGGAGAACTCCAGCCTGGTATTCGTCGTGACTCCGAAGTCTTATGATCCGACCCGCGGGGCTCAAAACAACATGGCCTCATCACAAATCCGGCGCTCCACTCAGTTAGGCATCGAGTCGGAATGGGTGGATGAAAATAATCCTGGCCCGGCCCATGAGCCAAATCTTCAACGCTCGATCCGTGGTCTGCAGCCTGAACAGGCACCGTATTATCCTCGTACGGATTCGAACACCAAGACCAGCCGTTGAGTTTCCTTTCAGAGCATCATGTCGGATTTTACGCCCAGCGATCTCATGTCTGCCCACCCCGGGAGAGATGTAGCTGCTGCCATCGAAGAATGCCTGACCCGAACCTCTGAAGCGTTACTTGAATTAGGCCTCGCGTCCCGAGAAGAACTGACCCGTTGTGAAAACGCGGTGCGGCAGTCGCACGAAGATGGCCACCCGGGAGATCTGATAGAAGCGATCGCCCATCTCCAGGGAAATCCCCCGGATCAGGTGACCTCAGTGATGAACCAGCTTTCGGAAAAGATTGCCCGTTCGTTAAGCCCGACGCCGCCGATGATTCCGTTTGCCGCGCGCTTGATTACCCCCACTGCTTTCTACGAGGCATTTCCGGAAATCCGCAAACTTTGCAAAGCTCTGCTTTCGCCGGTCGTTTATGCCGAAGATACGGATGCCATCGGAACCGCCTCCCTGAACCCGATTGCGGCCATGATCGTGGCTGAGGAAATCCAAATTGCCGCCCAATTCCAAACCGGCATCCGCCCGTTTGTTAGCATTGCTCTCATTGATTTCGACGGTTGGGCCGCCGTGACCCGCAAGCATTTCGAGCGATGATCGAATTCGACGGCATATCCTTCAACGAGCTGATCAGCAGCCGCATCATGGCGGAGCTGGGCGCACACGATCCGTCGTATGCGGGAATCACCCACGATCAGGTGCCAAACCGGGTGACGCGATTCAGCTTCATGGCGGCGCTGGCACGGATCAACGGACTCGCGTTTTTTCCGAAAATCGCAGAATTTTGTGAGCCGGAATTGCACCATCACTGCGACGCTGCGGTGATGACCCGCGGTTTTTTTGCGCCACTTTGCATGGTCGGTGGGAGCAAGTTGATCGTAGCGATTTCCAATCCGTGGAGTCCGTTGGCAGAGGAATACCTCGCTCCCAGGTTTCCAGGATTGGAAATTGTAAAAATCGTCACGCTGGTATCGGAAATCAGCCGCACCATCGAATCCGTCGCAACCAACAGCGGCCCATCGCGGTCTGAATTGGAAGCGATCGATGTTGAGGATCTGGATGAAGGCCTCAGCGACTTCGATGTCACCTCCGAACATAGCGAGCCGATGGCTCAGTTAATCGCCACCATCATGGCGGATGCGGTCCGGACCCGCGCCTCTGACATCCACTTCAAAGTCGAAAAGGAGGATTTCTATTATTCTTTCCGCGTCGATGGAGACCTTGGCAGAAAAGTCGAAATTCCGATGAAGCTGAAGGATCGGCTGGATGCGTTCCTTCTCAATCTGATGAAGTTGCCGACGGAAATCCGCAACACCGCGCCAGGTATTTCCGGCCGCTTCACCATTTCCTATTTCCGGCGATCCATCGACATTCGCTACGAAAGGCATCGTACTTACCGCGGCTATCACGTGACCATGCGTTTGCTCGATAAAAGCAACATCAACGTCACTCTGGGAAAAGGCACACTCGCGTTCGATGAAGAAACGATGTTTTCGCTGCACCGCGTGATGAAAATTCCGGCAGGGATCATCGTCATGTCCGGCCCGACAGGATCCGGAAAATCCACCACCCTGAATGCAATTCTGCGCGAGCTGAACCGCCCAGAAGTGAATATCCTCACTCTGGAGAATCCAGTGGAGGACGAAGTTCCTGGCATCACCCATTGCGACTTGAAAAGTCCGAAGGAATTCAAGCCGATGATTGCTTCGTTCATGCGATCCGACCCGGACATCATTCTCATGGGAGAGGTTCGGGATCTGGAATCCGCCGAATTGGCCATCGAGGCCGCAGTGACTGGCCACAAGGTTCTAACAACCATTCACACCCCGCGCGCATCCCAGATTATCGAGCGCTTCGAGCAACTTGGCATCGAGCGCTGGAAAATCGCCCAGACCCTCAAAGCCGCTTGCGCTCAGCGTCTGGTCAAACTTCTGTGCCCGTATTGCAAGGAGCCAGTACGAGGAATCTCCGAGCTGGATCGTAAAACCTTCAGCCTGGATGACTCCTGGGCGGAAATCCCTTTGTTCAACGCCAGACCTGATGGTTGCCCTGAATGCCGCCAATCCGGGTATTCCGGACGGACCGCCATCCTTGAAATCATTCCCATTTCACCAAAAATTTCCGACCTGCTTTCGAAGGGAGAAATGACCCCCTACGAACTTGAAATGCAGATCGCAGCCGAGGGCAAACTCCCCAGTTTGCGTCGCAGCGGACTGCGATTGCTGCGCGAAGGAAAGACCGATATCCAAGCAGTCAGCCAAGTCATCGATATGACCTACACCGATGAATAGCACCTCTCCTTTTCCCGCCCCCGCTGGTAATCCCAAGGTGCAAAAGCCTGCACCGAAACCGCTTTTCCCCAGCCTCAGCCAGCCGAAAAAGCCGAAACCGTTCAGTAAAAAAGAACTGGTCGCGCTGTTCCGTGGATTGAGTTCGATGCTGCGGGCCCAGATCAACACTGCGGACGCGCTGAAGTATTACACTCATGGCCTGCCGAACAAATCGATGGTCGCCTCGCTGCTCAAAATTCGCGAAGACATCGGCGCGGGAATGAATGTGCATGAAGCATTCCGCCGGACCGGTCGATTTGATGACACTGTCATCGGCTTGGTTCAGGCTGGATCCGACGCCGGCCAGCTTCATGAAGCGTTCCGCGCGCTGGCAGCCAGGTTGACGAGCGAGCTGCATTTTCAAAAGCAGATCCGCAAGGCAGTGGTCATGCCCAGCATCATCATTTCCGTGCTGACGGGAGCATTCATCGTTTCGCAGGTAAAAATCGTCCCCCAGGTTGAGGAAATGCTTTCGGGGGTCGGTCTGAAGCCGGAAGGGCTGACGGCAATCTCTTTCAAGGTCAGCCATCTGACGCAAGCAGTCTGGCCGTATTTCATCGTCAGCGCGCTGGTCATCGGAATCAGCATTGCCCGCTCGAAAACGGTGCGCAGTATTCTGTTAGGTCTTGGAATGGCAAGATTCCGATTGTTCAGGTTGCTCGTTCTGAGTCTTCGCCAGATGACGTTCATCTCGACCATCAAGCTGCTGCACTCAAACGGGATCAACCTTTCCAAGTCCATCCGGGTGTCTGCCAACAGCGTGAAAAACACGCCTTACTTCAAGGAGCTGCGCGACGCTGCGGACAAATACGAGCATTCCGGCGTGCCACTTTCCACGGCCTTTGCAAAATATACTTCTGTCGATCCACAAGTGACCCACATGTTGGCGATCGGTGAAAAATCCGCATCGCTGGATTCGCAGTTGGATATGTTGGCGGGAATGTATGAGGAGGACTCCAATGCCTACATGGAGTCCTTCACCACCGCCATCAATCTGGTCGTTCTGCTGATCGCAGTCATCTTGGTCGCGGCGGTATTGTTGGGAACCTATCTGCCGATTTTCCTGATGGGCCCTCAGTTGATGAAAAGCGGCATCTAACCGACACCACGTCATGCAACTCACAAGATTCGATCGCTGGTTGCGGGAACGCTACGTTTACGAAACTCTCATCTACACCTTGAGCGAGCCTGCCAAGCTGCCGAAAGGCATTCAGAAAAGCTCGAAGGATTTAGGACCCGCATCTCATTACAATCATCTGTTCATCACGCACGATGCGAGTGCGGCAGACGAGTTGATTCAACAACTTAGAGCGAACAATCAGAAATTCTCCACCCGCATCGTGGATCGCGACAAGTGGTATGTGCCTTTGATTGCCCCGAAGGGAAAATCCGTCACCTGGTCCTTCATGTGGCTCATCATCGGCGCGATCAGCTCCACCGTGATCACCCATCTGGTGATCAAGATTCTGAGCAGCGCTGAGATGAAGCGCATTCTTGCCGAATCCTGGAAGATGATTACGTCCGGTTGATTTCGCCTCAAATTCAATCTTTTCAGAATACTTTGGTCATGTTAACTATTGCCCCTGCCATGCGCGCAACCCGTACATCACGCGACAGCCAGCCAGGCCTCACCTTGCTTGAGCTAACGGTGGTGCTGTTGGTGCTGCTTACCCTGATGGCAACCGGATTTTACGTCACCAGCGAGGTTAAGAATTGGCGTGCCGGGCGCGAAGCCGGTGAAACCCTGCGCACGGTTTACACCGCCCAGCGCATGTATCTCGCGGATCATCCGACAGAGCCAGTTACGGACCTGACGATGACCAAACTACTCGATTACCTCCCTAACAAAGTTTTAGATAGCGATGGGAATATCATACCTCCGACTGTAAAATCTCTTAAAAATACCAACCTCACAATTGTGGTCAATGAATCTCCACCATACCTTGAGGATGGTGGAGTTCGATACGACCAAAACGATAACTACACCGACGGCGTTTGGGATGTAGGTGAATGACACATGACCTCGATTCATCCATTCATTCTCAGGAAATCGAATATCATCAGGGAAAACTTAATGATGGCAGATCGTCGTCGTTTATTCTTAGTTTTTCTATTTCAGATTGTTTTAGCCATTCCCGCCGCTGCGGAGTTTCGCCCGGTTGGAGACTTTTTGCTGACCGCTCATTTCAAGATCACGGGCGATAAAATCACTCCGATTCCGATGAAACCCATCGCCTTCCACGTTACCACGGACGGTGTGCAGATCCGGGTGTCCTCAGCTGACGATGAAGAATCCTACACGACTTTTGAAATTTACCGGTCAGACGGGATTGGAAGGCAACGCAGTGATGGCGCGCTCGAAGTCATTCCCGGAGTGCAGGCGAAGAGCCAGACTGATGGCGTGCTTCGTCATCTCCGTCTTTGTGGCGAATCCATGACCATCACCACCTTTCCCGGAGTTTCGGATCAAACTGTGGTCAGTTACTCGGTTGCTGCGGAGGCCAAGCCTGCAACCACTACCGAATCCCCCGCCCCTTCCCCCGAAAAATGAGACCCATCCCTTCGGAATCCCCAATGCCCACCGTGAGCCAATCCGGTGCGCTGCCAGAAATCCCCCCCCAAAGACCGGCGCCCGGGTCCCAAGTGCCGAAAGCTTACCCGATTTTGCTAACACTGAGCACCCTCATGACCGCGGTGTTTTGCGGGCTCTATATCACGAAGCCTGTGATCGTCGCCCCAGCGGCAACCGCTCCGGTTAAAAACACTTCGCCAGCCGCCCAGCTTCAAGCCCCGCCCGCTCCATCGAAGAACGCCGAAGTTACGAATCCGCCCCTGCTGCCCAATGATTCGCACCTTCCCGGTGAACCCATTGATGACACGATTGCCTCTTCCCCATCACCCGCAGGTGCGCGTGATTCATTTGAAGAAACCAATCTCAGTGTCCAGCACGTGATCGACGCGGAAACGCCCGATGGCGATATCAGCCGCATCATCCTCGATGTTCCCGTGCTCTATCAAACCCGCAAGCTTCGATGGACGGCCAATGAACTGGGCGAAGCACGGGAGCTTCTGAAACAACTCCAGGATCATCAGGAAAAGTCCCGCCAACTCCGGGCAGAAGCGGCCAGCTTGCTACAATCCTGGAACCAACTGATGGAAAGATCCATCCCGGATGCAGGGCTGCGTGCGGACAGCCCCTCCTTGCCTGGAAATCAAGCGGCTTCAGCCAATCTTCCGCGCCCTGCCGGACTCGATAGCAACGAAGCGATCCAACTCAAGCCCGCCGAGAAATGAAGCGCTCCATATTCATCTGCCTCGCCCTTGGCACTCCACTCGCGTTTTCGCAGAATCCCCCAGCCGGAGAAAAATTCGACCCGGTTCAGGAAGCCATTCGCGAATTCAACAAACATCGAAGCGAAGGCAGAGACGTCACCGTGGTTCTGCCGCCACCCACTCAGGAAAAGGCAACCAAACCGGAAAAAGAGAAGGATAAGGAAAAAAGCTCCGATTCAAAAGCGGCGAAATCCCCATCTCCGGAAAAGACGGCTCCCGATTCAACTCCACCACCAGCCCCTAGCAACCCGCCTGCAGCTGCGGCGTCTCCGCATTCCAACGCCTCACAGCGGAAACCCGGCCTTGGCGTGGAGGTGAAGAAAATCCAAACAGGCAGCGGCCCCATCGATCCCAGCCAGGTGAAATTATTGGCACCCTTTGCCGCCAAACCCTTGCTGCAGCCCCCCGCGGGCTGGCGCATCGAAAGCAACGCGGAAGCTCCTCCCTTCACCCGCGAAGTGGAACTTGCACCAGGGGCAAAAATCACTCTCACCATACGACCCCACCTGCTGACTCCGATTGCCGATGGAGCCAGTATTTTCGCGATTCCGGAACCTGGCTACGAATCTGCAGCCGGATACAGGCAGACCAAAACGGTCGGAGCAATTCTCTCCAATTCCATCCAGCAAATGGATCGCGATACCCAGCAGCTCGGGCACGCCATTGATCAGCTTCAACAGCTTCTTTCCTCGTTACCAAGCACCACTCCGGCTCCATAATTCTTCCGCTCCCCTCCATGAAATCCACCACCCCACCGATCGTTTGCAGCGTGGCCCTCGCCGCGATGGCAGCAGCTGGCACGAGCCATTGGTGGTCCGTGCGGCAAATGCTTTCCAACCCGCTGCTTAGCATCCAGGAAACACCGGTCACTTTCCCGATTCCTTCAGTCAGCAACACGGTGAAGGCCGCCGCATCAAACGCGACTGATTCGATGTCTGAGGCGAAGCATGCCCTTCCGGATGATCTAACCACGACTTCCTCCGCTCAGGAAAAGTTTTACCAAAACCTGGTCGCCGAGCTGAAAGAACTCCGCACTCAAAATCAGGATCTGCGCGATCAAATCGCCGAAACCAATCGCGATGTCATGAAGCTGGAATTCCGAGTCGATACGCATTCGGAATCATTTCGACCGCTTCCTGTGAGTGAAGACCGCTTCGACACGACTTTCGAATCAAACAGTGGCATTCTGCCTCCGCGCGCGCTTCCCGTGGACTCGACCGATCACCCGTAAGTTGCAGTTGGCTTTGTTGCCTGCTTGCGTCTGAGCAAAAATGGGGCATAACTTCGGGTGATCGATTTACCATGAAACCTACGGCCCTGATTTTTTTCGCCAGTGCAACGTTGGCATCCGCTGCTCCTGAATGGGTTGGCGGACTTACTTCCCCAAGTGCCGGGCCACACCCCATCATCACGCCGATGAGCGTTGATTATCAGATCAGCTGGAAGGGCTTGGTCGACTCCGGCAAACTTCACATCGACTTCGGCCCGAAAAATATCAAGAAACCCGGGGCCTTTGTGATTCGTTCACACGCGGTCAGTCAGGGACTCGCAGCGAAACTTTACTCCTATCATCACGATTTCTGGAGTGAAGTTTTGCCCACTACCTTGCGACCACGATATTTTCACGCTGTCGAAACCGATCCGAAGGAAACGGTGACTTACACCATCCGCTACGATTCCAAACAGGTCGAAAGCGAATCGATCACCAAGAACCTCAAGTCCGGCAAATCCAATACCAAGAACCGGACGTTCACCTTTTCTCCAGTGTTCGATCTGTTTTCCGCAATGCTGCATGTCCGCAGCCAAAAGCTCGAAGATGGTGATCAAATTGCGATCGTGATCCATCCGTTCGACACCCCATATTTGCTACGAACCAAAGTCGTCAGCCATGAAGTTCACGAAGGGCAAAAGTCGATCCGCCTGAGCGTGGGAATGAATAAAATCGACCGCGATTCGCTCGAACTCAAAAGCTACAAAAAACTCAAGGATAACGCGACGCTCTGGCTCAGTGACGACAACGACCGTATCCCGCTCGAATTTCGCGCCGCCGTTTTCATCGGCGATGTCCGAGCGGTCCTGACCAACAAAAAGAAATTCTAACAACCTTCACCATTTTCCATGCACATCATCCCCCGCACTGCCATCGCGTTTCTCGCAACTGCACTTCTCGCCTGCGGATTTGAACTCCCGAAGTCCTCGACTCAATGCGTTTTAGGCATCGCGGATGATTGGGATTCCTCACAAGTCACCTTGCGCCTCTATCAGAAATCAGGCGGTTCATGGAAAGCCACCGGAGAGTCATGGAAAGCCAGGCTTGGTAAAAAGGGGCTCGTGTGGGGTCTTGGTCTGCACCCCAATCCTTCTGGTGCCACGGTGAAGAAAGAAGGCGATGGCCGCTCCCCAGCCGGAGTTTTCGCCATCGGCGGAGCCTGGGGATACGATCGAACGATTCAGAAAAATCCGAAGCTGTTTTATCATCAAGTCACTCCGCGCGATCTGTGGGTGGAAGATCCAAAATCACCGCAATACAATCATACCATTGTGTTAGATCACGATCCCGCCACCAAGTGGGAAAAGGCGCAGCAGATGCGGCAAGGAGATTACGCGCATTCACTCAAACTTTTCATCGCCCACAACGCGCCTCCGCATGTTTCACCCGGCCGAGGTTCTGCGATCTTTTTTCACATCTGGCGCGGCGGTGGCAGTGTCCCAACGGCAGGCTGCACCAGCATGCCGGAGGAAAAACTTCGCAGCATGATCTCACGCATCAACCCGGATCAAAAGCCGCTCTATGTGCTCCTGCCGAAGAGTGAATATCAGAAACACAAAGCGGATTGGAAACTGCCTTGAGGCGAATCCTCGTGATCACTTTTTGGTGATTTTCCAATCCTTCGGCGCAACAAATCCTTTTTTGCCGACGTCATAAGGTGGGATGGCATCCGCTGGCTGAAGCTTGCGGAAAGTTACCAATTTTTTCATCAGTCGCTCCACCACCTCCGGATTCTCTTCGGATAGCTCCTGCTTTTCGTTAGGATCTTTTGCCAGTTTGAAGAGGCGGATCTGATGTTTTCCTGAAATGTCACCCGCAAGTGAGGGCCCGTTCACGATCAATTTCCATGGACCGGAATGAATCGCGATGGTTTCGGAGTCCTCACCCGTTTGACCATGATAAAAGTAGAGATCGCGTGCTGGCAGTTCAGCAGTTTTCCCCGTTAGCACCGGGTTGAGATCAACACCGTCGAGCGGTTTGCATCCGGCAGATTCCGGCGTGTGATCTGTTAGAGCCATGACGGTTGGCAGCACATCAATGAAAGCCATTGGCTGCTCAATTTTTTTACCGGAAGCATAAACGCCAGGGTAGCGAACACACGCAACGGTGCGCACTCCACCTTCGAAATTGGTGAGCTTGTTGCCACGCAAGGGAGCGTTGTTCTTTTTGATATCGTGCACTCCACCGTTGTCGCTAAAGAACCAGACAACCGTATTTTTCTCGATCCCTGCCTGTTTGATAGAATCCAGAATCCGGCCAACCTGATCGTCCATCGCAGTAATCATCGCATAGTAGGTGCGCTTTTTGACGTCTTTGATTTGGCTGTATTTTTCGAGATAACTTTCCGGAGCCTCGAACGGTGAATGCGGCGCGTTGAATGGCACGTAGCACAGAAATGGTTTTTCATCGGTGGCGGCTTTGCCGATGAAATTGACCGCAGCGTCACCAATCACGGTCGTAGAATATCCTTCAGGCCGAATGGATTCTTCATTGTGATGCCAATCCACTTCGCCCTCCCGTTCAAAAGTGAAGTAGTCGATCGCGCCGTTGTAACAGCCGGTGAATTCGGTGAATCCGCGAGCAAGTGGCAACCATTTTTGCTCCGCATGCCCGAGATGCCACTTGCCGAATGCCCCACATTGGCCGTAACCGGCCGCTGCCAGTGCAGCCGGCATCATGACCTCATCCACTGAAACTCCGTAATCACGCCAAGGCGGAATGACCGAACGGGCGCAGCCAAATCGAATAGGGTAACGCCCGGTCATGAGGCCCGCCCGCGTGGGGCTGCACATGGGAGACGTGTAAAATTGATCCAACTCAACGCCATCTTTGCAGAGCCGATCGATGTTCGGGGTCTTCACCTCCGCATTGTGATAGCCTACCGCATTCCAGCCCAGATCATCCGCCAAAAGGATCACCACATTCGGTGGTTTCGGTGCAGCGTCGGCAGCTTCCGATTTCGACAAAAAGCACCAGCCGAAGAAAAAGATCGAATAGCAGAGAGATAATTTCATGGGTTGGCGGAATGGGATTCGGGGATCTAACCGAACGAACGAGACTTAGTTACGGACTGAGATGACTCTAACATTCAAAAAATTATTTCAGGCAATTTAGTTAGGTTCATCTAACATCCCCGGACATCAATTAAGGCTTGCGTCGCGCATGAGCAAAGCGCAGCACTAAACCCATCATGAAGAGCCGAATTCTCCGCTGGGCTATCGCGACTGTTACCCTCACCACTCCTCTGCACGCAGAATTTCGCACTTGGACCAGCACGGAAGGCTCCAAGATTCAGGCTGAGTTCGTTAAAGTAGAAAACGAAAGTGTCACCCTCAAACTGCTAAACGGCAGCATTAGCACCTTCCCTGAATCGAAACTTTCACAAGCGGACCAGGAGTTCATCAAAAGTTCTCAGACCACTGTTGCTGCTCCATCTGCTTCGACCGAAAAAGAAAAGCCGACTGTTCCAGAAAATCGGAAAGCCAAATGGCTCACCAGAATGGACAAGGCGAAGCAAGAGTCTGAAGAAACTGGCCTACCTATTTTCGTACTTTTCACCGGGACCACCTGGTGCCCCTACTGCATCAAACTGGAAAAAGCGGTGTTTTCAGAAAAGGAATTCAAGAGCTACGCCAATCAACATCTGGTGCTTCTGATGCTCGACTTCGGCCCTGGCGGCACACCGAACAATCGCCGCGATGAAAAGCTCGCGAAAGAATTCGGAGTCAAAGGTTTCCCGACTTATTTCCTGACCAACTCTGAAGGCAAACAGCTTGCCTCGGGAGGTTATCACGACGGCATCACCCCATCAGAATTCGCCAAATGGGTGGATTCCAATGCCTCGAAGTCCTAATCAGGGCTGACCGATTCCTATTCTTCAAGCCTGCGGCATGGATCCCAATCCCTGCCGCGGGCTCTTTTTTCGCCAGTAATTTCTGGCTAATTTCCTTGGGCTTGAGCGCCCTATTTCTAAGCTCACGCCATCCATGAACGCGCCATCACCCCCTTCTGCCGACCCGCAAGTCCGGATGGTAAACAGCTTCGAAGAATTGGTCAGCGCGACGTTCGAAAATGGCGTGAATGCACTCTGCTGGCCTCGAACTCTTCCCGGCGATTATGCTGAAATCGTTCAGCATCTGGATCACGATACGAGCGATGGAGTCATGTCGTTAGATGCAGATTTTCTCCGCTCACTGCCGCTCAGCCCCGCTGGAAAAATCGCCATGGAGACGATGCTCCAAGATCTCCAGCTCTTGCGAGATCATGATCTTGAACCCATCCTCAATTGCATCACCGCCTATCCCCGCGATGAAGAACCTGGTCCGATCGTCACCGATGTCTTTTCATTCCACGCAGACAGTGCTCCCGTAGAAGCAGATACCTGGCTTTGCACCTACCATGGAGCGTGCAGTGAGCGCTTGCCGAATGATCAAGTCCAACGCCGAGTGGACGTGCCCGATACCCGAGCCGAGCTATTGGCCATCTATGGAGGAGCAGATGACGAGGAATTTGAATCATTCCTCACGGATCACTGTTACGATCTCCACTATGCGCGCAGCTCCGGCTCACAACCCCAAAAGTTTGGGATCGGCAATCTCTGGCGCATCGCAGTTGCCTGGCCAGGCAGCCCGGTGCCACCGTGCGTTCATCGTGCTCCGGACACCTTGCCTGGAGACCCGCCACGCCTACTGCTCATCAGCTAATCTCGAATAGATCTAACAGTTTTTGTTAGAGATTCATCAGGAAGATAAAAAGCATAGCAGCCGCCTTGACTCATTGGTTTCACACCTACGCGGAGCAAATGCAAAATTCGCCATTCAAAGCGACTGCCATCTATGCGAAGATCCGTTGTTTATTTGCGTCGGCGAATCATAAGCAATCCTGCCCCAAGAATTCCCAGCATGGCAGAACTAGGCTCAGGAACCATCAATTGGATGGCATCTAACGAAACGTGATCTGCTTCACTGCTGATCGAAATCGAATAGGATTCGCCACTATCGAGGCCACTGAAGGTCCAGGCATAGATTTCGAAGGTATTCGAGCCTTCCGTCACTGAGCCAAGATATTCGGGCGTTGCGCTGGCCAAAGTAAGGCCGTCGCTGGCAATCGAGAAGTAAGATTCCGCCGTATAGGCACTTGGTGCGGTATATTTCATGATCAGAGTGACCGACGAAATCGTTTCAGTCGCCTCGCCGGAGATCTCCATGGAAAACGAGTTTCCACCAGAGTAAATTCGATCACCTCCACCTGTTAGATAGCCCGAAGTGTAGGAATCCAATGTTGCCGTCAAAGGAGCATCTGAAGTATCGGGCAAGTCACTGTCAAAGGCGACGCCAGGAAATGTGTCCCACGTGGTGACCAATTCGCCTCCTGGGAGGCCTACGGTCGTTGCTGATGCCATGCTTGCCAAAGCCAAGCTGGCGAGAATCGGGAGGCAGATATGAGATTTCATGTGTGCGAGCAGCATCCCTCGCGACGTGGATTTCTCGCAAGCGGTCGGTTATCCATTCCTGGCGTCGAATTGCCAGATGTTTCACCTGCCCAGCTTTACTCAATGGACTCATTTTTTCGGCTTCATGAATTTGAAGCGACCGTACAACGGATGGTCATCACCAATAACCTGCGGCTTCATCTTAGCTTTCCAATCGCTGTAATCCTCCTTCAACCGCTCGACAACCCCCGCATTCTCATTCGCAACATTCTTACTTTCACCAGGGTCGCTAGAAACTGAATAAAGCTCAGGCGCATTGTCGCCCTCCATGACAAGTTTCCAATCCCCTTCACGAATCGATCGCAATGGCCGCGCCAGGTTGGTATCCCGTCCGGGGATGCGCCATTCTTTGTGATCATTGTAGATCCAGCAAAGTTGTGGATGGACAGGTGATTTGTTAGAACCCGCCACGTACGGCATAAGGTCGACTCCATCGACGTTAGCCGGAACTTTCACACCTGCGGCAACCAAACTGGTGCTATACGCGTCCATGACATGCACCATCGGCTCATACGTGCTGCCCGCAGGAATATGACCAGGCCAACTCGCGACAAAGGGCACACGTATGCCCCCCTCAAGAACATCAAATTTCATTCCCCGATGAGGTCCATTGCTGGTTCCCAGCACCGGAGGCTCTGCTCCATTGTCACTGATGAAAAACACCAGTGTGTTCTGGTCCAACCCGGTTTCCTTGAGAGTCGCCATCAAACGGCCGATATTATCATCCAGATTGGTAATGATCGCCGCTGCGGTTTTGCGCTTTCCTGTCAGATTCGGAACCCTGGCAAGATCCTCCGGTTTTGCCACTTGTGGCAAATGGGCAGCCATGTGGGCCAAGTGAATGAAAAATGGTTTATCATGCTTTTGCTTGAGGAAATGACAAACTTCATCCGTGAGAAGATCGGTGATATACCCCTTCCGAATTTTCTCAGTGCCATTGCGCGACAACTTCGGGTCGACATATCTGCCGGCAGCACCGAAATAGCCGTAAAATTCGTCAAAACCGCGATTGCGCGGAGCGAATTCAAAATGATCGCCTTTCCCAAGATGCCATTTGCCAATCAATCGCGTTTCGTAACCAGCTTCATGCAATTTCGTCGGCAGGGTGACCTCATTGACATCCATCCCACCCTTCGGTCCATCGAGAGGACGATTATCCTCAATGCCAAATCTAGCGGGATAACGGCCTGTCATTAAAGCCGCGCGAGTTGGCGAACACGATGGCAACGCGTAACCATTGGTGAAAATGCATCCACTCTTCGCCAAAGCGTCGATGTTCGGTGTCGGGAAATCCGTTCCTCCGGAAAACCCGAAATCCCCCACGCCAATATCGTCCACCAAAATCGCAATGATGTTCGGTTTGGCATTTTCCTCTGCAACCAAGGTTCCAGCGGAGCACATCACCACCAGCATGCAAATTAGCCGACTTGAAAAACGCGATCTCATGACGGCTCCAAAACTGAGCGACTTCAAATCAGCCGGTCAAGGCATTAAACCCAAATGGATGCCTGATGGATAGGCCAGGCATTTGAATCAACTCACAGCATCATGAACCGAAAAAGCCGACCATCCAAATGTTTTAGGAAGCTGATTGCTTAACCCTTTTCCGTAGCCAAGCTCTAACAGGTTCATCATAAAGCTTCAAACTCGCATAAGCTAAAACGGCGGCTCCAGAAAATGTAAGCAGCGCATAGGGCCAGGCTTGTCGCAAAGTGATCCCACTGTGATTACTCACCCAAGCGACATAAAAGTAAACCAGCACATAATGAGTCATGTATAAAGGATAGGATAATTCGCCGAGAAACTTACAAATTCGTCCCTTCGATTCAGTCCTCATCACCTGACTGGAACCAAGATAAACGATCAGCGGAAATACAACGATGATGCAAAATGCTTCATATAAGCCATTCATCCAAAGGTGATCTTCACCACCGATTCTTGGCATGAACAGCACAGTCACCAACAACAAGCTGCACCACAAGAACGAGTTCTTGATGTAAACGGGTCGCGCTACCCGAGACAAAAGCAAACCCGCAAAAAACGGAAACAGGGTACGGGTGATCCCAATTCGCATGTGCTCGGCATTCAGCGTCCAACCACCAGCGATGTCGCCATTTGGATTGGTCACTGCAAAATGCAGCAGCAGTGCGCCTGCAAGAAACACGAAACAGGCCAACCCTTTGTTCGATAATTTTCGCAAGCCAAGCGCATAGAAAATATTGGCAATGTATTCGAAGAACAACGACCAAGCCACGCTATTCAAAGGATGCATCTCCTGCCACCCACGGATATCCATCGAAAGCGGTATGGGCAGAACCGTGTAGCCAATCAACATGACCACGATCAACTTCCAGACCGGAACCTCATGGATATGCGGCCATATCGTGGAATCCGTAAAATAAAAGCCGATGGCTCCGAGAGTCATGCCCAGAATTACCAGAGGTTGCAATCGCTCGAAACGGCGCCGCAAAAAGCCGCCGATCGTCATCTTGCCCCAGCGATCATCGTAAGCATATCCGATCACATAGCCTGACAGCAGAAAGAAAAAATCAACCGCCAGATAACCATGATTGATCACATTTTCAAAACGACTGGCGGCGAGCGGTTCGGAAAGATGAAAGAAGACAACGATCACCGCTGCGACCCCACGAAGCCCATCTAACACCTGATAATGCGGCTTCGTTCCAAGTTGATTGTTGCTCATACCTCGACCCAATTTTTGGAAAAAGCACGCCCGACTGGATTCGAACCAGTGACCATCCGCTTAGAAGGCGGATGCTCTATCCAACTGAGCTACGGGCGCGTTGGGGGCACCGAATTAGCAGACGAAATCCAGGAAGTCAAAAACCAGCTGGAAAAAATCACTCGCCCCGTTACCTAAGACTCCATGGAAGCGCTTGAACCGAGCATTGGAATCATTGGAGGTAGCGGTCTTTATGAGCTGGAGGGGATCGAGCAAATCGAGGACAGAATCATCAAAACCCCTTTCGGTGACCCTTCGGATACGCTGATCGGGGGAAGATTGATGGGGCGGAAAGTCTGGTTTTTGCCGCGTCATGGGCGCGGACACCGGTTGCTGCCGACGGAAATCAATCATCGGGCCAATATCTGGGCGCTGCGCAGCTTGAATGTGCGCTGGCTGATTTGCGTAACGGCCGTCGGATCATTAAAAGCAGAGTATGAACCGCGGGATGTGTTGTTGCCCGATCAGTTTTTTGATCGGACCAGCCGTCGCACTGAACACACTTTTTTCGGCGGTGGCATCGTCGGCCATGTCGCCTTTGCGGATCCTGTCAGTCAGGGGCTGCGTGAAATTCTGCGGGACTCGGCAGTGGGCAAGGTTTCCCGTGTCCACGATCGGGGCACTTATGTGAACATGGATGGTCCGGCGTTCTCCACACGGGCGGAAAGCTTGGCGAACCGGCAGCTTGGTTTCGACGTCATCGGCATGACGAATCTGGCCGAGGCGAAGCTGGCACGCGAAGCGGAAATCGCTTTGGCAACGTTGGCGATGATCACCGATTACGATTGTTGGAAAGAGGAAGAAGAACCTGTGACCGCTGAAACGGTGATGGGCCATCTCCACGCCAATGTTTCTGCCGCAAAGCAGATTCTCGCAGCTGCCATTCCGAAAATTCCAACAGTCCCGGATTGGCCGGAACACTGTGCGCTGGATGGTGCGATCATGACTCCGAAGGCGTTATGGCCAGAGCAAAAAAAACGCGCCCTTCTGCCCTTGTTGGAGCGCTTCACATCTCTCTGACAGGAAAAAAGATAGACGTGACAACATCCGATTGTTCGATAACCTAAAACAAATTTGTCCGCACTCCCTCCCTTATCCTGCAATGAATCCGCTGAACCATTTGGGCCATCCACTGAATCCGAAGCACAACCTGGGGGACAACCTCTCCGGCCTTGAATTATCGAAGCTTTCACGGCGCAGCTTCATGCTGATGGCAGCCGCACTCACCAGTTGCGCAGCGGCTCCGCCACTTGAGGAAAAGAAAAAAATCGCGAGCCCGACTCCGATCAAAACCAAAAAATCGGATTACAAAACGCCTGCCGTAAAAGGCCCTGTTCCGCGCAATCCAGATCAGCATCTGACCACGGATTTCTCCCACACCGCCGACATCACCTTTACCCATGTGCCGGTCACCAGCAAATACATCGCGATGACCTTCGACGATGGCCCACATCCGAAAAATACTCCTCGGTTGCTGGATATGCTGCGCCAGCGCAACATCAAAGCGACGTTCTTCGTAATCGGTCGCAGTGTGAATCTCTATCCGGACGTCATCCGCAGGACTGTTGCAGAGGGTCATGAAATCGGAAACCACACGATGACTCACCGATCGCTCAGCAAATTGAGTGATGATGAGGTTCGTAGCGAAATCCGCCGATGCACGGATGCGATTGGCGTTGCCACCGGCATCCAGCCACGCACGCTGCGTCCGCCTTACGGTGCCTTGCTGCAACGCCAGCGCGCCATGGTTCACGATGAGTTTGGTTATCCGACGATTTTGTGGTCGGTCGATCCCCTGGATTGGAAAAACCGAGTCCCATCGCTCGTCTCATCGCGCATTCTCGCCGGTGCAAAGCCGGGGGCCATCATTCTTTCGCACGACCTCCATTCCACCACCGTGGATGCGATGCCTGACACCTTGGACGCATTGTTGAGCCGCGGCTATCAATTCGTGACCATATCCCAGTTGATTGCGATGCAAGTCGACGCAACCGCACAAGCGGCCCAAGGCTCCGCCAATTCCTGATCCCTACCCTCCACCCACCGAGCCAAGAAATGTTTGGCGAGCGATATTTCGCCCTGCGTGAAAGGCTCTGCGGAGTGATATCGGGAATTCACGCCCTAGCGCTGGATACCCATACCGATATCACCGGGCAGCTCCCGGACGATGCTGGATCCGATCTTTACCAGCCCTTCGTCCTGGCCGCCTGTGGCGAAACCAACAGCGGAAAGTCGACGCTTTTCAACGGCCTTGCGGGTCAGGAAATCTGCAAGGCCAATGTCCTGCCCGAGACACGCGTGGTGGGCATCTACCAACATGGCGCAACCCGCCGGGATATCGAGCGCGACCCGCTGCTGGTTGAAAAGCAGATCCCAATCGACTTTTTGCGGGATTTCCACCTCATCGACACTCCGGGGACCAATTCGAAAATCGAGGGTCATGAAGAGGTCACCCTCCCTCTCCTGCCTTCTGCGGACCTAATTTTTGTCGTTTTCCCCATCTCCAATCCCTGGGGCGCAGCCACCTGGAATTTCGTATCTCGCATCCCGGCTGAGGCTTTCGAAAAAGTCGTTTATATCATCCAGCAGTGCGATCAACGAGGCCCCAAAGACATCCATGTGACTCTGGGTCACATGAAGGATCTCTCGCTGAAACGGACGGGAATGGTCCCGCGCATGTTTGCCGTTTCCGCGAAATCCGCATTGGACTCGAAGCAATTGGAGGAAGGACTGGCGCTATTCAAGGCCAGCGGGATTGAGCCGTTGGAAAATTTTATTTCCGAGGAGATTTGCTATTCCAGACAACGGCGGGAGCGGCTTGACACGTGGCGGTATCGCTCAAGCCTGGCCCTTCGCGAAATCGAAGATCGGATCGAGGAGCAAACCCGCATCCTGAACGATCAGGGACATTTCATCGATTCCATCGAACAGGAAATCGAGGGAATCCGTGAGCAATTTGTCATCCGCCTGCCGCAGCACCTGTCTGGCGTCGCTGAAGTTTTCCAAATCGCTGCCGTTGGCGTGTCGAAGGTGCTGTCGCGTCGGCTGGGTGCCCTGCGTTCCATCGTGCGGCTTTTTACCAATGGTAAGGCCAGCCAGGACATGGAAACCCTGTTCGCCAAGCGTCTTGAGGAATCGGTGCGATCGGTCGCTGAAGATGATGGAACTGAAGTGCTGCGTGCTTGTTGCGTGCACTGGGAGGATCTACGGGAACGGGTCCGCGAAACCATGCATGTGGAGCTGGGAGATTCCGCAGAATTGGAAGAAACGCTGAGTGCGCCTAGAAAGCATTTCGTCAACCGGCTGCAAACTGCTGCGCGATCCGGAATCGGCAGCCTCAAGGTCCGGACTCAACTGGAAAAAGACCTGCGGCGGCGTGAAGTCGCGCTCAAGTCTTTCACTTTCACCACTTTGCTATTTCTCACCATCGCCGGCACCCTCGGCGCTTGCGGGCTGCAGCTCATCGCCGTCATCATTTCCTGCATCGCCGGGATTTTCCTCACGCTGGGCATTGTTGCGGCATGGCTGACCCGCAAGAGCATTCGCGCGGATTTTCAGGATCGGCTGCTCGACACCTGCGATGCCTTCGCAAGCACCTTGCGCGCGGATTACGAAGAAGCACTGCGATTGGTGTTCCAGGAATACACGGAATGCCTGGATGGCGTTCGCAAGCACCTGATCGCTGAAAAACAAGCCGTCGAGCCGCGGCTGACTCGCTGGAAAGAGTTGTTCCTCACGCTCAAAGCCATCGAACAGGACATTTGAGCGAATGCAAAAACCCTGGCACCAAACGATGCCAGGGTCTGTCATTCCAAACAAATCAATCTATGAACTCAGGCTGGCTTACTCGCCTGCAGGCTCGTCTTTGGTGGTGTCTTTAGGAGCATCCTCAGGTGCCTTTGGTGGGCGACCTTCGCCACGAGCGCCGCGCTGACCGCGTTGTGGGTTCGCTTCGCGCATGGCCTTCATTTCCTCTTCGCTCAATTTTCCGTCACCATCCTTGTCGAATTTGGCAAACATCTCCTTGCGGCGATCTTCGCGCATTTTCTTGGTTTCCTCTTCGTCGAGCTTGCCGTCTTTGTTGGCATCATACTTCTCGAGGTTTTCCTTACGCATTTTTTCAGCTTCAGCCTGGCGTTCTGCCCGCATGGCCTTGCGCTCTTCGTCGCTGAGCTTGCCGTCGCCGTCCTTGTCGAATTTCTTCAGAACTTCTTCTGGGATTTTTCTTTCGGCGCGTTTTGGAGGCTCAGGCTTTTCCTGGGCAAAGGAGATCGCAGCAGTGCCGAGGAGAATTCCGGCGATGGATAACAATTTGGTTTTCATCGTGGTTTGGTGGTTTAATTTTCGGAGACCGTGGATCGATCTCGCATGATCATGGAACCAGGTTTTTTGAAAAAGGTTGCGAAGCAAAAAACGGAATGAGTTGCCATGCCGGTCGCGTAGGTTTTGGATTCCGCTGCAAATGGCAGACAAACCGCCAGAATCACCACCATCCGCGCCCTCCAAAGCCACCGTATTCTTTCGTAGAACGGCTAGCACCCTGTTGCTGTGGGCAATTGTCGCAACCGCCTTGATCAGCATGCGGGCTTGGGCCTACCTCGGCCTGATCGGCATTTTGTGCACGATCTCAAGCATCGAGTATTTCCGGATGCTCAAAGGAGCTGGAATCCGAGCCTTTTCCTGCTTCGGCATCGCGCTCTGCATCGCTTATTGCGTCGCAATTGATCAACATTTTCTAAAAGGCGGGTCCGCCATCCCTCAAGGCTTTGATACACTTGCCATTTTTCTCGCGATCGCGGGGGCGTTCACCCTGCAGCTGTTTCGGCCGATCCTCGGGAAAGAACCGCTCATTTCCGTCGCCACACACGTGCTGGGCTTCATTTATGTGCCGTTTTTGTTCAATTTCGCGGCCAGATTGGTCTTCATCAGACCAGCCACTGCTGACGGACATGTCACTGCCACGGGAGCATATTTGCTGCTCTGGCTCCTGGCGGTAACGAAATTCAGCGACATGGGAGCCTACCTGACCGGCTCAGCCATAGGCCGCCATAAGATGATCCCGCACGTCAGCCCGGGAAAAACCTGGGAAGGATTCGGCGGAGCACTCGTCTTCTCTCAGCTCGCCGCGTGCGGGCTGTATGCGCTTTTTCCCAATCAGCTCTCCATTCTGGGTAGCTGGCCCCATGTCATTATGCTTGGGCTGATTTTATCGATCCTGGCGGTGATTGGCGATCTTGCCGAAAGCATCGTCAAGCGTTCACTTGGGGCCAAGGATTCCGGAAAAATGCTGCCTGGCATTGGCGGTGGCCTCGACCTCATCGATAGCGTCTGTTTCACCGCACCAGCGCTATATTTTTACCTTCAATGGATTCTGATTCCCGCCTGATGTCCGAAAAGAGGAAACGCAAGGTCGTTCTGCTAGGCTCAACCGGCTCAATCGGAACCTCAACTCTCAAAGTCGCCCGGGAATTACCCGACCGCATTGAAATCGTAGGACTGGCGGCAAACCAAAGCATCGAAACGCTGGCGGCCCAGGCACGCGAAACCGGGGTGCGTCATGTCGCTCTATTCGATCGCACTCAGGAATCGGCCTTGCGCCGGTTGCTGCCAGAGGGGGTAAAAATTTATCTTGGAGCTGAGGGACTTGCAGAAATTTCCGTCTTGGCGGAGGCAGATATCGTCCTGGTCGCCATTGTTGGCACCATGGGCCTCCACCCTGCGCTTGCCGCGATTCAATCCGGTAAGGATTTAGCCGTAGCTTCGAAGGAAATCCTCGTCATGGCTGGCGAGGTGATCACGAATGCGGCCAAAAAACACGGCGTCAAAATATTGCCAGTCGATAGCGAGCACAACGCGATCTTCCAATGCCTGGATGGTCACCGCGGCGGCCAGGAAGAAGTTTCCCGGCTCATTCTGACTGCGTCCGGGGGGGCATTCCGCGACATGCCGTCCGACCAGCTCGCCCATGTCACCCCGGAGCAGGCACTCAAGCACCCGACTTGGAACATGGGGCCCAAAATCACCATCGATTCCGCCACGCTTTTCAACAAAGGCTTGGAAATGATCGAAGCCCGCTGGCTGTTCGGCATCGACATGGATCGGATCGAGGCCGTGATCCATCCGCAAAGCCTCGTTCACTCAATGGTGGAATTCCGCGACGGATCGGTGCTTGCCCAGCTAAGTCGGACCGACATGTGTTTCCCGATCCAGTATGCCCTCACCTGGCCAGACCGGGTAGCGGGCCATCTCCAACCGTTGGATTTTCCAAAACTCGCAAAACTTGAGTTTGCAGAACCGCGACATGCCGATTTTCCCGCACTTGGGCTCGCGCGCAAGGCCGGTCTCGCAGGCGGCACCATGCCTGCGGTCTTCAACGCGGCCAATGAAGTCGCGGTAGACGCGTTCAGAGCCGGGAACCTGTCTTTCACCCATATCTCGGGCTGCGTGGCTCAAGTCATGAATGATCATGAGCTGCAGCCATCATGCGACTTGGAAACGCTCATCGCTGCAGACGCTGCAGCGCGGCAACTGGCAAAACGCTATTGCGAATCTCATCAAATGTGACCGTTCCGCGCCAAGTATTTCTACTGATTTCGACTATTCCCAATTTCAGAACTCATCGATAGTATTCCCACCATGAACCGCTTCACCCGGCTTTTCCCCTTGATTTCCCTGTTCCTTACGGCGGTAGCTCATGCCACGCCCCAGGAAGCAGCCAGCATCGAGAAAGAATACAAGCTCGCCGTTGAGAAGTGGCAACTTCAGCTCAAAATCGCCTCCAAACCGGAGGAAAGAATCACCGCTTGGAAAGCCAGGCCCAATGATTCCTCCTATGCAGATCGCATGTGGCAAGCGATTCAAGATTCACTTGCCCAAGACTGGAGCATCGAACCCTCCACCTGGTTCATTCAACTTGCCTCGGGCATCATCAAGACCAATCAGGATGGCATGGTAACCTCCAAATACACCGAAGAGGTTAATAAAATCATGAGCGCGACCGAAAGCTATCACACGAAAAGTGATAAAATCGGCCCTCTCTGCCTGGCTCTAGTCGCAGGAGGAAATCCCCGCTCCCTGAGTTTGCTGGAACAAATCCAAACTCAAAATCCCGATCTTAAAGTCCAAGGCGTGGCGGCGCTCGCCTCGGCCATGCTTTTACGAACCATCGGCGACGAAAATGAAATCACCCGCAAGCGCCTGAATTTATTGCGCAAGGCCATCGTTCAAAGCGCGGACGTGGAAATCAACGGCACCACCGTCGCCAAGCTGGCGGAAGACGAACTTTACATCATCCGGTATCTAACCAAAGGGCGCGTCGCCCCCGATCTAACAGGAACCGACTCCGCCGGACGCCCCATCACCCTTTCCTCGCAGGAAGGTAAAGTCGTTGTTCTCCTTTTCTGGAACAGTGGCGTGATCGATGCACAGCACATGATCGAGATTTGCTCCGGGATGGCGCAGAAATACAAAAATCGCCCGTTCGCCTTAATCGGAGTCAACAGCGACCCGCTGCAAAAACTCCGCAGCATGGAAGCGGATGGAACCGTGAACTGGCGTAACTTTTCAGATCCGCAAAACCAGCTGGCCAATGAATACCGTGTCGGCACCATGCCAGTCGCCTATGTCTTGGACGGCAAGCGCACCATTCAGTTTGTCGGATTGCCAGGATCGTTCGTAGATCTGTCGGTGGAAGCCTTACTCTCTGAAACCCACTAGTCTGCAAGCCAATGGTGCATTGGCATCTTGTTGCTGCGATCGTTCTCTCTGTTTACGGAGTTGAGAGATAAAGATTCGGCTATCGCGCCAGATTCTTCGATAAAATTCAGCATCGGTGGCCCCGAGCGCCAACAAGGCACGGCGATGGTTGACCCACAACACGGTCCCCGCCAGAATCGTCCGGGACAGGAACGCCATCGTCCCTATCAATCCCAGACTTCTGCGTTTGTTCAGATTACTCCCAGCAAGTCGGGAAGCATGAAAACCGATGTGACCCGCTTCATCACGGATGATCAGCGCGCACATTTGCCGGAGTGCCGGATCTTCTCCATGTTTACGGAGCATTTTATAATACACATGGCTAACGATTTCCGTACTCAGGAGAGTTTGTAATTCATACCGAACCCCTAAAAATTTTCTCACCCAACAAAACAATTCAAAGCTCCAATGACTTTGAATTCCCTCGCCATCCAGGCGCTTCAGCATCCGCCCCAGAAGTCTGGAATGCTCTTTTTCTTCCATGAACCAGAGATCAACCAGCTGCTTGGTAGCCGGATCTGATAGATATGCATCTCGGTCCCAGGCAATCAAGCAAGCAGGGCCTCCACCATCACCGAGTTGAAACTGTTGGATGGATTTCCTTAATCGCAACAGAGTAGCCCCCTCCAGTTTCATCGGTGCATCCCAGTCCGGCTCGGGCCGGTTTTTCGCATTCTTTTCGAAGTAACTTACCCACTTTTGCAGATCCATATTCAGCGTCTTGGTTCGTGACTGTAAAATGGAATGCGTATGAGAGGATTTTATGGATGCCTTGTGAAAATTCCGTGAATCCGAGCAAAGGCAATTTCCAAGAATTGGCACAGAATCATGATCACTTGGCGCAAGAGTGCTAAGCAATATGATTCACAAGCCATCATCAGCATCCAAAGTCACTGATGATAATTAAACCCAAAACATCAGCCATGCCTGCATGTTATTTTTGGATCTCTTTCTAATCATGAAGAACTTGAACTTCTCCAAGTCCGGAAAATCCTTAATCGGATTAACCATTTTCCTCGCGCTGCCTGCAGCTTTGGATGCTCAAACGATCGAAAACCCCAGCTTTGAAGCGGATGCTTTTTCCACCGCCCAAGGCGCGATTTCGGATAACGGTAACATCACTGGATGGGTCGGCTCACCTACTGATCGGGTGGGTATCAGCTCAACATCCCAAACTGGAACCTACGCTGACAACGGCACGATCCCGGACGGCAACAACGTTGCATTTTTGAAAAGTGGCCTTGATGGCGTTCCAACGACCTTATCAACCACCATCACCGGTCTTACTCCCGGTGAAACCTATAAAGTCACGTTTCGGGCTAATGCCTCATATGGCACCTTCAACAATCTGCCCAATCTAATCCTTTCAACGGATGGAGAAACTCCGTCTGGCGACACCAATGTTGGCATGCTGGTTTCCCGTGTCTCGGATAATGCCGGTGACGCGAATCCCTATCACACCATTGCCTACGAATTCATTGCGACTCAAAGCAGCCACACACTGACACTCACCAACAATAAATACTCCGATGGAGACACCTTGCTGGTAGATGACTTTAAAATCGCAGTCTCCAGCAAGGCCTGGGCCTTCAGATCTTGGTATGGTGATGCCGACTCAGGCATTCAAAACAATTATGAGTATACCCATGCGTATACCTTCAACAACCACACCAGCCCGATCATCAACAATGTTCAGTTTACAGGACTCCCAGAATGGAACAATCCGCCAAACGCTGACATTGTTGGACTGATTTACCGCGTCGGGCCCATCATTTCCAATCTGGAATATCCAAGTGGCAGTATCGAAATCGCTGAAACATTTCGATACGATACCGACTCAAACGACAATCTTTCGATTACACTGAATGGACTGGAGCCGAACACCAAATATGTATTTTCCCTCTACGGCATGGGATGGGGCGCCGTTGGAGAACGTGCATCAACCTTTTCAAGCAGCGTACCAGGCAGCGATTCCTTGACGGTGGACTTGAATCAATACGGTGACCTCAATGGACTGATCGTCGACTACACTTATACTACAGACTCTGTGGGAAGCCCCGTTACGATCACGTATCTCCCCACCAACAAAAACGTTTCCGGAAATATAGGAAACACATTCCATACCAGCGGCTTCAGCAACCGTACAGCTGAGCCACTTGTGGGAGCTCCTGTCATTGTTACTAATCCACAATCTGCTACCGTAGCCGCTGGTGATAGTTACACTTTCTCAGTTCTCGCATCCGGCTCCGATCTCACCTACGAATGGAAAAAGGGGGATAGCGTCATTCCTGATGAAACTTCCAATACTCTCACTCTAGACAACATCACTTATGACGACGCAGCAGATTACACTGTCTCTGTCGCAAACGATGGCGGCACAACAGACAGCACGGTTGCCACATTGATCGTTAAAGATCGAGTCGCAGGCCTTTTCGCAACCGGCCTGGATCAATCAGGATCGATCAACCTCGAGGGCGCACCAGATCCACACTATGTCTTCATGGCGAACCCCGACAATCCGGGCAGCCCAATCCCAACGACGGTTTACAGCATTCTATCCAGCAATCGACCGGGATCATGGACGCCTAATACCAGCGTCGCAAGATGGGTAGGACCAAAGGCAAATGTTTACGGAGCCGCAGGTGTCAATTCAAACGACGCAGGAGAAGACGCAGGTGTCTACGTCTACAGAACTCAAATGGATCTAACAAACTTTGATCTTGCTTCCGTAAATCTTGTCGGAGCTTGGGCAACAGATAATCAGGGACTTTCCATTCGGGTAAACGGAGTCGATACCGGCATTGTCAACGATCAGGATGGATCATTCATCAACCCGGCTGCCTTTTCCATCGACAGCAGCAATGCCACCTTTGTGAATGGGATCAACACGATCGATTTCGTGGTCAGAAATGAAGAGGACAACAATGTCACAACCCCTAGCGGCTGGACAGGACTCTTTGTGACAGGACTGGATGCATTCGGATTGCTGCCTGATAATACCCCGCCGCATATCACAGTCCAACCTGGCGATCTGACACTGAGTGATACCGGATTCACTGGCAAAGTCTATGTGGGTGCCACTGGAACCGGCCCTCTCACTTACGAATGGTATCATGGAGAGACCTTGCTCCCCGATCAAGGCAGCTCCGTTCTCGATATCTCAGGTTACGATGAAACGGATGCAGGCGAGTATCATGTCGTGATCAGCAACTCCGCTGGCACGGTGGAGTCGGATACCTTCACCATCACGATTGGAAATCCCCCACCCTTTGCAGGTCCGCTTAGCATCATGACCACGCAAGGCGCCGCTGTTGCCATTCCATTCCAAGCATTCACAGAACTCTGTTATGATCCATTGGGTGAAATGGTCACGATCACCGGATCGGACACGACCAGCACCTCCGGGGGAAGCATCCAATACAATGAAAGTTCAGGACAAATTACTTACACCCCGCCTGCAGGAGTGATCAATGGCACTGACACCTTCACTTATACCATCACCGATAATGGCACTCCCAATGCCAGCGCAACCGGAACGGTATATGTCATGATTGGAAACGGCGAGACCGAGACTGACCCGGAGGATACCGAACTAGGAGTGCCGGCCTTCAGCTATTCCACCCAATCAGGATCGGCCATGCTTAGCATTCAAGCGACTGCAAATGGAACGTATGTATTCCAACGCTCGGAGGATCTAGTCATCTGGACCGATTTGGAAACGAAAATTGTTAGCGAAGGAGAAACTGAAACTCTAGAATTCACCGATTCTGCCCCACCCGCAAATCGAGCCTTCTATCGAATCACCAAGCAATGAGGAAACCAAAGCCAGCGAGGCGGTGTGGATGTTTGGCATCGCTCTCGCTGGCTTTATTTTCAGCGCCGGGCCGATCACCCTTATATCTCATGGCAGGTATTCCTTTTCTGTAGCCCGTAACTGATTCAATACATCTGCTGCAGAATCCGCATCGCTCAAAAAACTCTCAAGCGGAGTCGAACCTGGTCCACAAATATGGGTAAAAAATACAGCGATAGCCCCCTTATCTGTGACGATTCCAAGTGTTCCACCATCCGCGCTGGAGTGGCTATCAACCGCTCTCATTGCGAGCCAGCTTCCATCCTGTAAGTTAAACTTTACATATCCTGGAGGCACCGAACCCACTGGAGCCTGCTTCATCTCAAGAAGCATCTGCTTGCCTTCCGCAGCCGACCCCTCACCTTTCGGCGCATGATCCTGATTGCATCCAACCAAAATGGACGAAACGATCGCTAAAAGAAATACCTTCATTTTTTCCTGCTTCAGTTGATCACGATAGAGGATTTTCTCTGTCAGAAAAATGCTTTTGTCCCGCCACGGCGGATTGATTCAAGCTCGCGAAAGTTCTGCGGTTCGATTCGCCACAAAGCGGCTCCTGGTGGGATCTGGTAAAATTCCCGATTTTTCGGCATCCAATACGGGTTGTGAGGTTGCCGAAGTGCTGAAGTTTCCGCTCTTTTCAAGAACGAGTTCCTCTTCTATCCTGAGGCTCGCTTCATGAATAAATTCTTTCTAACCATCCTCGCTTTCGCAGCCCTGCAGGTCAGCGGTCGTGGAGAAGTGGCTGCAAACGATGCCTCACCGGCGGCGGAGGTTGCACCAGAGGCCAGTGTTCCGGACGATGGCGTCCGCGTGGCGGTTCTGGGGTATCACGACTTTTCAGAGACCGCGCCGGAGACCGCCATGCGCATCCGCACCTCGAAGTTTCGCAAACAAATGGAGGTGATCCAGCAGCTTGGCATCACGGTCATCACTTACGACGACTTCATGGCCTGGAAAAAAGGCGAAAAGGAAATCCCGGAAAAATCGATTTTGCTGACCTTCGACGACGGCTGGAAATCCGTTTACACGGATGCGTTTCCGATTTTGAAAGAGTTTCACTACCCGTTCACCCTGTTTCTCTATAAAAACTACATCGATGGCGGCGGGAAAGCCCTGACCACCCCGATGATTGAGGAAATGATCAAGGCCGGTGCCAGCATCGGCTCTCACTCCACCAGCCATCCATTTCCGTCCCAGGTGAAGGCACAACGAAAGAAAGGCGAGCGGGCCTATGACGCCTTTTTGCGCCAGGAGCTCGGCGAATCCAAACGATTTCTGGAATCGAAGTTCCACCTTCCGGTCACCGCCTACGCCTATCCAGGTGGATTTTTCACCGATGAAATGCTGACCCTCGCCGATGAGTTCCGCTATACCTACCTTTTCACCGTGCAGCCGGGAAAAGTGAAACGCGGCATCGATGATAAAACGCTCCCGCGCTACATGATCCTCGGCAATTATGACAAAATCTTTGAATTTGCCACCACCTTCCGCGAAGCGACAACGCCAACCGTGGCTGCCTCCGGCGGCATCACCGGTCTGGTGCAAACGACCCCTTACCCGGTGACACCGGATGCCGGCATGATCGTCAACACACGCTTGCCGACCATCAGCGCGGACTTGTCCACTGTCCCGGATCTGGACCCGGCGACGCTCAGCATGCGCGTTGGTGGTTTTGGATTGGTTCCGGCCAAGTTTGACCCTGCGACCAAGCAATTGAGCTGGACGGTCAACCGCCGCTTGCGCCAATCCATTTGCCAGATCTCGGTTTCTTGGAAAGATACTGCCGGAAAGCCACCTGAGACGCCACTTCGCTGGAGCTTTCAAATCGATCGGACCGCTGCTTACATGCCCGACAGCGAGTGACCGCGCCTGACTTTCGTCCCCATTTCTCCCATTTGAATTCCCATCACCATGTTCTCCACACTTGCCGATAGCCTCGATAAATCCTTCCGCGACCTGCGCGGAGTCGGCCGTTTGTCCGAAAAAAACATCACCGATGCCTTACGCCAAATCCGCATCGCTTTGGTCGAGGCCGACGTTGAGTTCAATGTCGCCAAAAACTTCATTGAGCGCGTCAAAGACAAATCGATCGGCGAGGACGTTCTCAAATCGATCAAGCCCGGCGAGCAAATCATCAAGTTTTTCCAGGATGAACTGACTGAGCTGCTGGGTGGCGATCAGGCACCGCTCGACCTCAATCCCCCAGCCCGCGTGCTGATTTGCGGTCTGAACGGTGCAGGAAAGACCACGACCTCGGCCAAGCTCGCACTGCGGCTGAAAAAGGAAGGCCGCCGTCCATTGCTGATCGCCTGCGACCTCTATCGCCCGGCCGCTATCGAGCAGCTCGCCACCTTGGGCAAGCAGGCCGGTGTTCCGGTTTACACACCCGACGCCAGCGAAACGGATGTGGTCAAAGTCGCCAAAGATGCCCTCGCCTGGGCGGAAAACCAAAATGGCACGGTGCTGATCTTCGACACCGCGGGACGGCAGGAAATCGATGACAAACTGATTCTCGAACTCAAGCGTCTGCACGAGTTCCTGAAACCGAAGGAAACCTTGCTGGTGGCCGACGCCGCAACGGGTCAACAAGCGGTTTCGGTAGCAACCCACTTTGATGATGCGGTCGGCATCACCGGCATCATCCTGACCAAACTCGATGGCGACGCTCGGGGTGGCGCGGCACTCTCCATGCGCGAGGTCACCGGCAAGCCGATCAAATTCGCCGGTGAAGGCGAGAAGCTGGATCAGCTCTACGAATTTCACCCGAATCGCATGGCCGATCGGATTCTCGGCAAAGGCGACATCGTCGGCATGGTCGAGCAAGTCGCGGACAAGGTGAATGAAGCGGATGCGATGCGCTCGATGAAGCGGATGCAGCAGGGCAAATTCGATTTCACGGACTTCCTGGATCAGATGAAAATGATCCAAAACCTTGGCCCCCTCGATGGGCTTCTCGGCCTGCTGCCCGGTTTCAACAAACTCAAAAAGCAACTGCCGACCGGTGCACTGGACAACAAACGGCTCAAGCGCACGGAAGCGATTGTCCTCTCGATGACTCTGGAAGAACGTCGCCGCCCGGAAATCATCAAAGGCTCACGCCGCCAACGGATTGCAGCTGGTTCGGGCAGCAGCCTTCAGGACGTCAATCAGCTCATCAAGCAATTCTCAGAGATGCGCAAGATGATGAAATCACCCGGTAAGATGCGGAACATGATGAAGCAAATGGGTGGCCCCGGCGGCATGGGTGGATTTCCCGGAATGGGCGGTCCCGGTGCCGGAGGTGGCGACCTCAATGACATTTTGAAGAAACTGGGTGGCGGCGGAAAATCGCCATTCTGATCCAGCGAGCCTTGTCGCCGTTATCCTAGAAAGCCGGACGTTCGCGATGATCGACCTCCAGAAAGTGATCTTCGTTTGCGGACCGACGGCTTCCGGAAAATCCGCCTACGCCATCGACTTGGCGGAACAAATCGGCGGCGAAATCGTCAATGGCGACGCATTCCAGCTCTATCGCGGGCTGGAAATTCTCAGCGCTGCCCCCTCGCTGGAAGATCTCGCCCGGGTTCCGCATCATCTCTACAGCCAGCTTGAGCCGACAGCAAAGAACGACGCACAGGCCTATGTGAATCTTGCCAATCCGGTGATCGCGGAAGTCCTTTCTCGTGGAAAAACCCCGATCGTCACCGGCGGCTCGGGGCTTTACCTCAAATTTCTCACCCACGGCGCGTCGCCATTGCCGACTGGCGATGCGGAAATGCGCAAGCAGCTGGATGCTCGCCCGCTGGAAGATCTCGTTGCCGAATTGACCGCGCTTGATCCGGAAGAGGCCGCGCGGACTCATTTGAAAAACCGCCGCTACGTTTCCCGGGCTTTGGAAATCTGCCTGTTGAGCGGACAGAAGGCATCGGTGCTTCGCGATCAATGGCTATCCGCCAGCCAATCCAGGGAAAAACAGTTGAATGGCCGGCTCATCTCCATCCCAAGGCCGACCCTGCATGCGCGGATCGCCAAACGGACTCGACTGATGTTGACCTGTGGCGCCATTCAGGAAGTGGATAACCTCCAGTCGGCGTCCGATACTTTGGAAAAAGCGATCGGCTTCCGCGAGATACGCTCTTTCCTTCATGGTGAAATTTCGCGGGAAACCTGTGAGGAACTGATCAATGCGGCGACGCGGCAATACGCAAAGCGCCAGGAAACCTGGTTCCGCCGCGAAGGTTGGCTAACGCCTGTCCTGGCATGATCGAAATAAGGCGAGACGCAGGAATTTCCCAAAATCGTCCTTGGATCTGGCCACCGGATGGCGATGCTGCCCGCACCGTGACCTCCGCCCTATTGGAAATCCTTCGCGCGACCCAGCACCATGGCTGATGCCCCTTCCCCACCAGCCAAATCCGCCCGAGGCGGCGCAATTTTTGTAGCTGCCGGCATCTTTCTCAGCCGCATCGCTGGTCTGATTCGAGGAAGAGTCTTCGCTCACTACTTCGGCAAATCACTGGAAGCCGATGTTTTTTTCGCAGCGCTGAGGATCCCTAACTTTCTCCAAAACCTACTCGGCGAAGGAGTTTTATCCGCCTCCTTCATTCCGGTTTACGCACGCTTGCTGGGTGAGAAAAAATCGCTCGAAGCGGATCGGGTTGCCGGAGTCATCGCCACCTTGCTGGCAGTCATCACGTCGATCCTCGCCCTGCTCGGCGTGCTATTCGCACCGCACCTCATTGATCTCATCGTCCCCGGCTTCGAGGGCCACAAGCGCGAGCTCACGGTGCAATGCGTGCAGATCATGTTCCCGGGAGTCGCCCTTTTGGTGATGTCCGCCTGGTGCCTGGGTGTGTTGAACAGCCACCGGAAATACTTCCTCTCCTATGTCGCGCCGGTGGTCTGGAACTTTTCCATCATCGGCGTTTTGATCGCATTCGGCGGTCGGCAAGCGCTGGATCAACTCGCAAGAACCGCGAGCTGGGGATTGGTGCTCGGCAGTTTTCTTCAATTCGCGGTGCAGGTCCCAACCGTTTGGAGACTGGCTCCGGATCTGAAATTTTCGTTGGAATGGGCGTCGCAAAACGTTCGGAAAGTCCTAACCAACTTCAGTTCCGTCGTCCTCGGCAGAGGTGTTGTTCAGATCAGCGCTTACATTGACAGCGTGCTCGCCAGCTGGCTGCCAAACGGCGCGGTGGCCGCCTTGAACTACGCTCAAACGCTCTATCTCCTGCCCGTCAGCCTGTTCGGCATGTCCGTGTCTGCTGCCAATCTAGCAGAAATTTCCCGCCAGCAAGTGGATCACGACAATACAGAAGAAGGAAATGCCAAACTACGGGCACACCTCGATCGCGGGCTCCAACAAATCGCATTTTTCATCGTGCCATCCACTGCTGCATTGGTGTTCCTGGGCGACATTGCTGCAGCAGCGATTTTCCAATCCGGTGAATTCCAGGCAGACGCGGTGAAATTGGTTTGGCTGACGCTCGCAGGTAGTGGCGTCGGGCTGCTGGCATCCACGCTCGGACGCTTGTATTCCTCCACATTTTACGCGCTTCAGGATGCGAAAACTCCCCTACGATTTGCCATCGTCCGGGTTCTGCTCACCACCGTTCTCGGCTACCTCGGCGGCCTACATGTGCCCGGCTGGCTTGGCGTGAATGCGATCTGGGGAACCGTCGGACTCACCGCAACTGCCGGCATGGCGGGGTGGGTTGAATTCAGCCTGCTGCGCCGCGCGCTCAATCGAAAAATCGGCGTGACCGGCCTCAAAGCCACTTTCCTCGCCCGATTGTGGGGGGCGGCATTGATCGCAGCCGCAGGTGGCTGGGGAGTCAAATACCTGGCGATCTGGTTCCGCTCCATCCACGCCATTCATCCTGTGATCATCGCGGTTGGCGTCTTTGGAGTATTCGGCGTCCTCTATTTTGCCGGCACGGCGATCACCGGTGTTCCTCAGGCGATCGATCTTTTACAAAACATCCGAAGAAAAGTTCTGCGCCGATAAATCCGGGATCAGGAGTTGAGGCTTCAGATATCGATCCCTTTCAAATCACGGTCTTCGCGCGCCGCCTGTTCCAGATCGCCATCCATTTTGATGGCGCGTTGCAGGTGGCTTCGGGCGCGTTTTTTCTCGCCCAGCACCCAGAGGTAACACGCCAGGTTGTAATGAAAAATCGCGATCTTGAACAACGAGCGAGGTCCCTTCAGCAGCCACTGGCAGGCAGCATGCGTGTCCCCGGTTTCATGAATGCAGAACGCGGCGTGAATGAAGTAGCTCGGATCTTTTGGGTCACGCAGGCACAATCGTTTCGCTGTATCCGCAGCGGCATTCCAGAACTGGCACTCCATTTCGGCATAGAGTTTCAATTCGAGGACACCTGACTGACTCTGGTCTTTTTTGGATAGGGATTCGATTTCCACAAGAGCCTCGTCTGCGAGGCCGAGATCGATCCAGCCCGTCGCAGCGGTAAGAACGTTGGCAACTTCCATTGCGAGCCATTTTTCCTGAAATTTTCGTCAAGGGCAATGGAAGAATCCACGAACTCGGTGAAATCACGCACTTTTGATTTCGAACATCCAGGCATGAAACGGTGCCATTTCTCCGAGACAGACGCCCTGGCCGGTCAGCTCCGCTTTGGATGCATGGGCGGTCGTGGGTTCAGTAGTCTCCAGCCGATCAGTGAACGCCCACGTTTCATGGCTCTGCCGTTGCAGGATCTGAACCGCATCCTCTGGCACGATCAGGCGTAAGTCTGGAATCGGCAATGTCGGGTGAAGATTGGCGACGATCAGAAATGCCTGACCGCTTGCCGCATCATGGCGCAGGAAAGCGTAGAGCCAGTGACCTGAATAGGATTCCCCTTCCAACCGGTCAGCATGAGAATTCGTATGATTGTAGTAGTTGAGGCCGAAAAATTCGCCGTCCGTGAAAGAAGGCCCAGCGATGACTCGAAGAAGCCGCGCATACCAGTTCCGCAGGGATTTCTGCCCTTCGGACAATCCTCCACCATCATAGCGACCACCATTCACCCACTTGGAAAACTCCCGCATGCACCAGTAATCAAAGATGCTGGTCCGTGTGGGATCCTGACTAAAGCCTTCGCGATCGCCGCACGATTCGCCGATTTCCTGACCATTGTAAACCATCACCGGACCACGGCCCATGCCGAACAATATCGCAGACGCAGCCTTGCCAACCTGCATCCCATGACCACCCCAGACGTGGGGATTGGCAATGCGAACCTCGTCATGATTTTCCGCGTAGCGCAGCGCATGATGGAACCGATCACTGCCAAATATCAATGGATCCAGATCATTTGCCCAGAATCCTTCATCATAAATTCCCTCAAGAATATCATAAGCGGGATCATCATAAACTGCATCGAAACCTGCATCTAACAATTCATCGAACACATTCGAATCCGTGAGTTTCATCGGATCATTATCATAAGCTTCCGCCATGATGAAGAATGCAGCATCACGCCCACGTGCCCGACGCACCAGCCAACGCCAGAATTCCATCGGCACCATGTGAGCCATATCGACACGAAAGCCATCCACTCCCATTCCCTGCCACCATTCGAGGATTTCATCCATGGTGCGCCAGGTTTTCGGCACTTCATCGATCGATGCCTCGGGCCCAGGCAAGTGGGACGTATCTCGGCCTGTGGTGAAATCATGGCCGTAGTTCAACTTCACCGTCTCATACCAATCATGAATCGAAGGCTTCCAGGAAATGATATTATTTCCGGTCACCCGGCCGTGCAGATCTTCCAAGTCATATCGATGTGCCTCGCCGGAATGTTGCACTGGTAGCTGCAATGGCGGACCACTCTCATCTGGCGACAGATAATAGAAATGATTGTCTCGATCAAAAAATACCGACCGATCATCGCCCTCACCGAACGAACGTTCTGGATGCACATCGGATGCATATGAGCGCGCGACATGATTGGGGATGAAATCGAGTATGACTTTCATTCCAAGGGCGTGACACCGGGTCACCAGTTCCTGAAACTCCTCGCGTCGGCGAGCCGGATCGACGGCATAGTCCGGACAAACATCGAAGTAATCCCGCACCGCATAGGGACTGCCCGCCTGACCTTTCAATAAATCCGGGTGATCTGGAGGACGTCCCGGATAATCGGTTCCGCTTGCCTGTTCGAGAACTCCGGTCAGCCAAATGTGGGTGAAGCCCATCGATTGAATCGAGGTCAATGCGGCCTCATTGATATCCACGAACCGGCCGCAGCCGTTTTCCGCCAGGCTACCGCCAGGTTTGCGGGTTTCATTCGTATTGCCGAATAGCCGGACGAAGAGCTGATAAATTACGGGACGTGGTTTTCCTGTCATCGTGCCATCCTGTTATCCTCCTGATTCCGAGAGATCGCAAGGATTCGATCGCGAAAGCCAATGTCCGATCGCCGATGTAGCCCGAAATCAGTCGTCGCGAAATAGCTTTTCCCGCTCCTCGCGAATGACCGCCAACGCATCGTACAGTGCAAACAAGATCACTAAAATCGTCAGCAAGATACAGCCGCCCCACCAAAGCAGAAATCGCAAGGCACTCTCCATCAACCAGGCATTGATGCCCCACAAGCCGATCGCCATGCCCGCCATCACCGCGAGAAGCATCCAGAACAGGATTTTACGCCGCTCCGTCCGGTCTTGGAGGATCATGCGTGCCAATCCGAGACACACCACCGGCCAGCTGACTTTTCCTTGCGACATGGAGGAAGTTCACCATCGGAGTTCTGACTACGCAACCCATGAAATCGGGCAACCGAATCATCACCTCCCGATCAACCCGGAATCAGGAAATTCAGATACCAAGCCCAAATCATCCAGCCACCGAACATCCAAGTGACTGCACCCAGTGCCAAAAACGGGCCGAATGGCAGCTGCCTGCCAAATCCGATTTTACCAAACAAAGCGGCGACCAGAGCAAAGATGCAGGCCGCAAACAGCGAAAAGAACACGCCGCTGCAGCCGAAAAACACTCCGATCATGCCGAGAAGATGAACATCGCCCATTCCCATCGCCTCACGCGGAATCACAGTTGAAAGCGCTTTGCCATCCAAGGATTTCATTTTCGCCAGATGTCGGGTCGAGCCATCGGGCAGCTCGATTTCCACCTCGCGAATCACCAATTTCCCCTCACCCACTGAAACGCCATCCACGCGGATATCGGTCGCCTCGACGATCAAGCGGTCGGTTTTGCGGTAAAAAATATCCCACCAGGCGATTTCCTCGCCATCGATCACAAACAGCATCGGGTCCTGATCGCCCTCCGGCTCTTTCAGAAACCATTCGACCGGTTTTTCGAATTTCATCGCGCGTTTGCCGAAGACGAGTTTGCCCAGTTCAACGACTAGCCACAGGCCGATAAAGCCGGTCACCCAGCCGATGCCGGCGTGTTTGAGCCCATCTTTCCACGTGGCCATCGGATTCCCCGCCATGTCGGGAAGCACCGGATAGATGACACTCGCAATCAATCCCACCACCACCCCACTCCAGGTCAGACTGATGGGAATGATCATGTGTTCCGCATCGATGAAGGTGATCGCGATCAACAAGGCAAGCAGCACCCAAAGAAACACGACAACCTGCGGCGTGAAAAACCACCATGCGGCCATGAACAGCAAAGCCGTCAGTAGCTCGACCGCGAAATAGCGAAACGCGATCGGCGCGCCGCAATCCGCACATTTCCCGCGCAATAACAACCAACTGAAAAGCGGGATATTGCGTCCCATCGGGATCGGTTTCTTGCAATGTGGGCAAAAGGATCGCTTCGGTTCATTCACCGAAAGACCGAGCGGCACCCGGTAAATGACCACATTCAAAAACGACCCGATGCAAGCTCCGAGCAGGAACGCGGGAATCAACCAAATCCACAAATCAAAAATACCGTAGGGCAATGTGTCGCCATTCAAGCCACGTCGCTGACGGAGTAAAGAGAAAGTCGGAATCAAGCGACTACGGATCAACAAAACCAAGATTTATTGCCACATCTAACTGAAAGGATTTCTCAAAACATCAGTTCGTGTACAGGATAAGCCACTTCTTTCCAGCGCGTGACCAGCGAACCCAATCATCCAAACCCTTTCTCGAATCTGCAGGGAAAACTGCTGCTTGCCGAACCGTCCCTGCACGAAAGCACGTTCCGCAAGTCCGTGATCCTTCTGGCCGAGCACACGACGGAAGAAGGTGCGATGGGACTGATTTTGAATCACCCGAGCGGACGCCACGTTGGCGATCTGCTGAAAGATCCAGCCTTTGCCCGTTTGAGCCACTTACCCGTTCACCATGGGGGGCCGGTATCCAAAAATCAGCTGACGTTTACCGCCTTGTGGTGGAATTCCAGACACGAATTGAGATGGGCGTTGCGAATTTCAGCGGATGAAGCGATCGAGCACGCCGCCAAACCGGGTCGAATCGTGCGCGCGTTCATCGGCTATTCCGGGTGGGAGCCAGGCCAGCTGGAGTCAGAAATTGGCGCAAATGCCTGGATTCCTACGCTGCCCCACAAAAATCTGCTGGTGATGGATCATGATCTCTCACTGTGGAAAAAACTGCTTCATCATCTCTCACCACTGCACGGATTGCTGGCAGATGCGCCGGACAATCCGATGCTGAATTGAACCTTCCACATCTTTCCCGGGGCTAGCGCTGGACGACTCGCCAATATCAGTCGATGGTGCCCGGGAAATCGCGCCATGTCCGAACTCAAATTCCACCCCATTGATGAAATCGTCGCGGAAATCGCCGCAGGCCGCTTGGTGATCGTTGCCGATGACCCTTCCCGTGAAAATGAAGCGGATCTGGTGGGTGCAGCAGCACTTTGCACCCCGGAAATGATCAATTTCATGGCGGTTCACGCCCGTGGCCTCATCTGCGCCCCCATCAGCGCCGAGCGCGCGGAGTTTCTCGACCTGCCGCAAATGACGCGCCGGAATCTTGAGGGGCAAAAAACCGCGTTTACCATTTCCGTCGACGCTGCGTCCGAAATCACCACCGGCATTTCTGCGGCCGACCGCGCGGTCACCGTCCGCCTGTTGGCCGATCCTGCAGCCACTGCCGACTCATTTGTAAAACCAGGCCACGTTTTCCCAATCCAGGCCATCGCCGGGGGCGTACTTCGTCGCGCCGGCCATACGGAAGCCGCTGTCGATCTGGCCCATCTGGCCGGTCTTGAGCCTGCCGGGGTCATTTGTGAGATCATTCACGATGACGGGACCATGGCCCGCGTCGGCAATTTGGGCGAATATCAGGAGAAACATCAGCTCAAGGCCTGCACCATTTCCCAAATCATCGAATATCGCCGAAAATCCGAAAAACTCGTCCAACGGGAGGAAATCATCAAACTCCCCACTGATTTCGGCGAATTTGACTGCCACCTCTACCGCATTTCTACGGACGATACTCACCACCTCGCGCTGACACGCGGCACGATCGATCCTGAAAAGCCCACCCTGGTGCGGGTGCATTCCGAGTGCCTCACGGGTGATGTATTTCAATCCCGCCGCTGTGACTGCGGAGGCCAGCTGTCTGCCGCACTTGAGCACATTTCAAAAGAAGGCGGCGTTTTGCTCTACCTGCGCCAGGAAGGACGCGGCATCGGATTGGCGGCCAAGATCCACGCTTACAAACTGCAGGAAGAAGGGCTGGATACGGTCGAGGCAAATGAAAAACTCGGTTTTGGCTCCGATCTGCGTGACTACGGCATGGGCGCGCAAATTCTTTACGACCTCGGCGTGCGCAAAATCCGTCTCCTGACCAATAACCCGAAAAAAGTCATCGGTCTCGGCGGCTACGGGCTGGAAATTGTCGAACAATTGCCGATCCGTCTTCCTTCTAACCCACACAACGAGAAATATCTGGAAACCAAGCGCCTGCGTATGGGACACACTCTGTAACGAGTCGGCTCCCATCGCGGATCACAATCTCTTGCACTTTCCAGCCTGTCATTCAGTCTTCGCCCATGGATCTCGACCTCATCGACGTTCAATTCGATCTACGCAACATCAAGCCCCGGGAGCTTGAGGAGGCGCTCGAAGATCCGTTTTCTGTCCGTTTCCTGCCGGATTCAGACACATCTCGCTATTACTCACTCGGTCGCACCGTTGCGGATCGCTACCTGTTTTTCTGTTTCACCACCGACGGGAAAACCATTCGCGTGATTGCCGCACGCGACATGACTGAAAGCGAGCAACGTTTCTACGACCGCCGTTACGCTGAATTCCGCTGATTTTCTTTGTCATGACTCCAATTACCAACTGGTCTGAAATCCCGGATTTCGCTGACGAAGCGGAAGAAGCCGAGTTCTGGATGAAACACGAACTCGATAGCAAACTGATGGCATCCTCGGTGCACGAGGCCGACTCCCGCGAGTCCACCACCATCACCCTGCGCTTCGATCCACGGATGCTTTCCCGCATTAAACGCATCGCGCGCTCACGCTTCCTCAACTACCAATCCATGATGAAGCAGTGGCTGGCAGAGCGCTTGGAAGAAGAGATGCGTAAGCAGTAATCTCATGCCACAGCCGACACGCCATCCGCTTTTCTGGATCACCGCCGTGCTTATCTGGTTCGGCACGCTGTGGTGGCTTTCCTCTTCTGCAAAGACGATGGAGGATTTGCCGCCAATCCCCAATCTCGATAAAATCCTCCATTTCGGCTATTACTTTGGAGGTAGCGGTCTGATGGCTGCCTATCTATTTTGTCGACAGCCTGAGGCTCCCAAATGGCGCATGATCATTCTCTACTGCGTGGTTTTCATCGCCCTGGTCGGCGCTTCAGACGAAATTCACCAAAATTTCGTCCCGGGCCGGAGCGGACTGGATCCATTCGATTGGATGGCAGACATCAGCGGCGGTCTATGCGGCGCCCTAGTTTTCAAACGATTGCACTGGCTCCTGAAATAGAGGCCCAGCCTCGATACTGCAGCGGCTTCTCATGGGGAATACACTCCTCTCTTTGGCGCTGAGCCATAAGAAAAACTGCATGAAATAGCGAATTCCGGGCCAAACTCTGCCAATTCCCCAAAATTCTCCGAATTGCGCGAAAATTAATATCCGCAAAATTAAGAGTCGCCCACTCGACTCATCCAAATCGCAGAATGGCAAACTGATTGATTCAGAATTATTTGCCGATTTACAAAATTCACAATTTCGCTTTTTCGCGCTCGTGGACTGTTCCGGAGCTACTGTTCTCTAACAGAACTGCATTTTACCTCTGGCAAAATCGGGAAAGGTATCAATAATTTTCTTTACCCATTAAACCCAATCCATCCCCCCACCCCCCAATTATACTATGAAACCCATTATTCGTGATATCATTGTTGCATTGGCTGTCATCGGCTCCTTGCACATCATCATGGCTTGGTAATCCGATTGCCAACGCCGCTGAAAAACCCACAACGCCACAAGCCGCTCGACAAACAGAAGATTTGGAAGCGATAACGGCCCTGACCCATCCAGTTGGCTGGTCAGTTCCGATCTAACATTGCAACCTATCTTATGTACGTCTGGTCCAAGCTTTCAAATTCCCAGTGGATCGATGCCTGGGAGGAACGTTTCTCAGGAAACTCGAATCTGGTCATCGAATACTTGAAAGGCGGCAAATCCGTTCGACTTCGGCTTTTCTGTGAATCCAAGAAGGAAGCAGACGCCGTCGTCGAACGGTTTGGTGGATCGGCACGCAAGCTTGTTTCGGCCGATTGGAACAAAGTCGTTGAGCCACCCAAACCCGTCAAAATTCGCGACGCTTTTGTGCTCACGGCAGAGACTCGGCCGAAAGAGTTAGCCGCGCTAAAGAAAGCGAACGCGAAGCGCGATCTCATTGTGATCCCTCCGGAGATGGCCTTCGGCACTGGAGACCACGCCACCACCTCCACCTGTCTGCGCTTGCTCGTCGATGTAGGCCGGACTCGCAAAAATACCAAATGGAGTGTCGCCGATCTGGGCACCGGCACTGGAGTGCTCGCGATCGCTGCCACCAAGCTGGGTTGCGCGGAAGCCTACGCCTGCGATTTTGATCCGTTCGCGGTCGCGGTTGCCGCCAGAAATGCCGAGCGTAATGAAACTTCGGAGATCGTCGTTAAAGAACAGGATGTTCTGAAATGGAAACCACGTAAAAAGGGATATGATGTGGTGTTGGCCAATCTGTTTTCCACTGTTTTGATCGAAGCTTGGCCCGTCATCGCCCGATCCTTAGCTCCCGGCGGTGACTTGATTGTTTCCGGCATTCTCGCCACTCAGGCGTGGGATGTTTTCACCGCAGCTGCTGAACACGGCATTGGATTCCCACAGGTGATCAAAAAAGGCAAATGGGTCACCGCCCGCGGCGGTCATCTCAAAGATTTGATCGAAGCACCTGATCTCTAAGAATCTGCCAGATCATCGGACTCGCTGTTTTTTTTGATCCGTAAAAATTTTTATGGAACTTGTGGGGCGACCGCTCATTTGGACAATTCTAGCCGGGTCCAATTTATGACTAAGGCCTATTCTCTGTTATGCATTTATTCAATCGAGGTCACCTTGCATATTCTGGTATGAAATCACGAAAAAAATCCCCGTAATCTTCCTTAAATCGGTCGAATGACATCGAGTATTCTGATATCCGACTTCCAAACATCACATCACGTCTCGACAACTTGACTTCATGATTTGAAATTGTTTCCGTGTCATAATTATCCATGAAATCAATACGCGTCTCATAAATCATATAATCATCAAATTTATAGTATATAGAAAAATTACATATGTAATCATCTAATTTTTCTCGACCTATAATACTTTGCAGAGTGCCCCGCATTTGATCTAAAATCATCTGACCTTGTTCTATTGGAGGAATTAATAAAGTTGTAATATGTTTTGCGGGATTCTCTTCTAAAGACGCATTTGCGACGATTGCCCGTCTCATCGCAACGCAAGAATCATCATAAGCCTGTTGGAGTCTCGGCTGTAGACTTGGATCTATATTTAGCGCTAGAAGCCCGTCCACATTGATAGTTTGATCATCATTTAGTATTTTGATTTTTACCGCTGGTATTGGAGGAAGGTTGGAATATCTTGAGAGCCTTTTATTCTCTCTTTCTTCAATATTTTTTCGCCTCTGTCGTAGTGCATCAAATTTACTATTTATCTCTAAGGAATCTCTCTTTGAATCACGAAAGAATTCTGGAGAAGAAGTTTTATTTTTGAAAGTATCAATAGGTTGAATCCATAGCCACGCAAGGCACAATAACCCTATGACATTCAACGAGATCCAAATATTTTTCTTATGGAGACTCATTTCATTCATTATCTTCATTTAAAAAATAGGGATAAAAATGCACCTCTTCATCACCAGAAACAAAAGTTCCCTGCCTACGGACAACTTTCCCCGTAGTAGGATCTGTTGCTACGAGACTTACGTTTTTTTCTGTTGGATTTGATGAATTCACGACTCGCAAAATAACATCATTTTTCCCAAAATCGCCAAAAAAGGCCTCGCTATTGAAGCCTTTAGACCGTTTGCCAAAAATAATTGCCGAAAAATCTCATAAAAAGCTGGTACGACTATTTGAAGCCTATTAGCTTTCCTCATCTGCCGTCCCCGTC
>NZ_JAENIJ010000129.1 GCF_016595435.1 Luteolibacter pohnpeiensis | reverse complement strand
GTGTGTTCGAACAATTGGAACCACGGCTTGCGCTGATTGTGCCGCAGGTTTGCGAACGGATTCGCGGCCGCATCATGGCCAATCCCCGGGTTCATGCTCTGGGTCCAGCGGGGACGATTCCGGCGTTCATGATCTTTTCCGCCGTGGTCATCGCCAAGGCCGCTTTGATCGCGATCCCACCGCTTGAGGATGGCGAAACCGGACCACGCCAACGCCAGCTGAACCAAGCTGAAAGCGAACTCAGATCTCTTTCTGACATGGACCCGAAAGCCTTCGCGATTGCGGAACCACCGTCCGCCAGCAGCTCCGTCCGCTACGGCGGGCAACCCTTACTCGATTTCTAACAATGAGCTATCCACTTCATACCATCGCCTTTGCCATCGCCGAGCGGATCGAAAAGAAGATCCCGGCGATGAAGGGTCGCGTCACGGTTTGGGACGACACGCTCACCAGCGCGTTTTCGGCCAGGCTCGCGAACCTGCGCGGTAGTCACATTCTGGTGAAGCTGGAAGACGAGAAGAACACCAGCAAGACCAAGGCCGCGCTCTATCACGGAGCCTATACGATCACTTACTTTTCTTCGCGTTTGCTCACCGCGAACGAAGCCACCACCCGCGACAGCGTCATGCAGGCGCTAAAGGATCACATCCACGGCTGGTGGCCGGAGAATGTCCCGTCCAATGGCGTCGTGTGGATCAACACCAAGGCGATTTCCCATGAGTCCGCCAAGGTTGGCGAGAAGCACCTCGCCGCCTCCGTGATGACTTTGGACGCGCCCCGAATCCCATCCTGACAAGTCCATGTCCGCCGAATCCTCAGCTCAACTCATCAAGAAGATGTCCGATAACGAAAAGACCAAATCCACCAAGCAAACCGAAACCAAGTTCGCCCGCGTTCTGATCAAGGAGCACGGCCTCACCCTTGGCAACTTCCGCTACCTCTCCGGAGCCGTCGCCGAAAAAGTCCCGCTCGCCGATGCCGAGTTTCGCGAAGGCAAGGGCCAGCTCGAAATCCTCAACGTCATCACTGGCGACTGATCTCTAACAACTCACCCCTTCATTTATCATCATGAAAGACCTCGTATTAGG
>NZ_JAENIJ010000128.1 GCF_016595435.1 Luteolibacter pohnpeiensis | reverse complement strand
AAATCAGAACGGCAACGACCAGCATCGGCAGAAACGGAATGGGGAATGGCATTCTTCCTTTCATCGTGGTGGCTCTGATATTTTTGCAGAACGTCGAAGTCCACACATCCGCTACCGGGAGCGCGCTTCCGATTCTGGTTGAGGTTTGTGGTCACCCTCCGAATCCGACTCGGAACGGGTAGCGGATTGTGGTGCGACGCCTTGTTCTCCGGTCTTCTTTCGGTGCTTGGTAGCGGCGTCTTCATCGCCAAAAACCCTTCCGTGGCGCCAAATACCGATCGACCAGGAAAAGCGGGCTATCTCTACGGGCGGATCTAGGAAAATTGCTCCATTCTTCTTCATTGCCTCAGCGTCTAGTTCCTCTTTCCGAAGGATCTGGTAGTCGCCGATCGGGTTCCCGAAGGTCGCCAAGCAATACCTCTCATCTCCTCCGATCTCCTTCAGGACAATTGTGTCCCACCCCCATCCCGGCTGAACCGCGACCACCTTTGCACGGAACGGTTGTTCAGGAGTGATGCGATCCTCACTCCACAGCTCTTCTGCGCGTAGCTCTGAAAATGCTGACATCAGCAACATCGAAATTGCGAGCGAACGGAGCATCATTTTTTGGAGAACAGTATAATTCGTTCTGACTCATATTGAATATAGCGATTTCATTGTCAATGGTGTGTTTGATTGGAGTTTGTAACGTGCTGATCAATCGTTTTTTGTGCATCTCGTTCAGAAACTCTGAATTCTTGGATCGTAAAGATTTCAGGGTGGATTTGGGAGTTGGATATGCAGCTTGGAAATATCCCGTACGATCCAAAATATCAGGAACAGTTGATGGTTCGCTGATCGCAGGGACCACTCGGCCAAGTGGCCTCTAGGGTTTGTCCTGCCCACGATTGCGGCATGGCTGACAAGAAAGTGGAAATCCGGTTCGAGACGCAGGCGGACACGAAGGGGGGCGAAGGATGCGGAAAAGGCTCTGGATCAGGTGAAGGATGCTGCAGATGACACTTCATCGGCGGTGAATCAGGTGGGCGCGGCTGCGGATGAAACCGGTGATGAGCTGAAACTCCCCGAAGCGAAGCAAGGGACGAAGTC
>NZ_JAENIJ010000127.1 GCF_016595435.1 Luteolibacter pohnpeiensis | reverse complement strand
CATGCCAAGAATATGCGATCTCTGGCTTCTTCTGCTGGATCTATGCCAAAGGATATGGGCATTGGAGGCTTGTTTTGTGGTTCTTGAGCGAACGTTCAATGTCCAGGCACGGGCAAATGCCCGTTGCCTGTGACGGCTTGTTCGCCTTCCCATGAGGAGTAAACAGTTCTTTTGCCCCGCGATACGACAAACCAGTCAAATGAGCTTCTCGGTGTAAGTGGTTTATGAGTGGTGTGAAATGGTTGTTCGAAGATTCTTTCGATTGTGGAACTATCAATTCTAGAAGGCTCCGCATCAGTTGCTGTAATCGTGAAGCCTGAGCTGTGTTCCCATGTCTCCGAAAATAATAATCCTCGATTGAGAATATAACTGAAATGGTCAGGACAACCTTCGAGACCCAGCGTAGAGATAAGCGTCTCTCGCTTCACAGAAAATCGCTGGATGGACCTTGCCGCTTGAAGTAACTGTTCCTGCTCGCTTGTTATGCTAACGCACCCCATCAATCCGAGTGATACCAATACTGATGTGGTGATTTTATTTATCATTTTGAGGCGAACGTATAAGGCCATCCGCGGCGGGATGGAAGCAACAAAGTCAACTATCGAGCTGATCGCCGTCGGATGCGCCGCCTTGTTCTGGAATGGCCGACCTCCGGAGCAAAGCCTGAAAACCAAAATCTAAATTCAATTCAGTGCCCCAACTTCAACGATTCGATACTCGGGCCGACCTGTCCTACTTTTCGGCGGAAAATGAGATCTGCGATCCGATCCCCTACCTACCCACAAATCCAAATCAATCGAACTCCGACGCGAAAGCTGCTCACCACTCAGCCCCGAATCGTGCCACTTCAAGTTCTCGTGAGACGCGATCCCGTCGAAATCCATTCAATCTACTACCAATGTAGTGCAAGCAACCGAATCCACTCCGCCTCACCCACCACCAACCCGAAAGTCATTCCGGCAGCCACCGCCAAGGTTAAACTACCGAATCAATCATCTCCATTCTTATCCAGAACGTTTAAGGCCATCTGCGGCGGGATGAAAGCAACGAAGTCAACTACCAGGCTGGTCGCCGTCGGATGCGCCGACTTGTTCTCTCCTCTTT
>NZ_JAENIJ010000126.1 GCF_016595435.1 Luteolibacter pohnpeiensis | reverse complement strand
GCTTGATGTTCTTTAGCATCTGATAGTTCCTTGAACGAAAGCTCAATGCCCCAGAATCCTCCAAGCTGGTGATCTAGTGGACTGATCCTGAGAATAGACTCATCTAGTCGTATTGCCAATGGGCCTGCCAGAACAGCACTGCCTCTTGGTTCAGCTTCGCACATAAATCTCCCTTGGCGCGCACCCACTTCTCCGATGACATAGCCTCTTCCAGAGAAGGTGCCGTCGTCTGTGAATAGTTCCATTGGGTGCATTGTCTTATTTCTACCGAACGTTCGAAGTGTAGGCAACCAGCGGGCTGAGGTGGAACCCCAATCCACCACCGGAGCAGACCAGCCCGCGGGGTTGCCTACCACGGCGTGTTCGCCTTGGTGATGTCCAGAGACGGACGGCTGAACCCGAGGGCGAATCTTATCGCGTGCAACGCCGAAAAGAATCCCCGCAACGAAAAGGAACATGAACAGCATCGCTAGGACTCCCCAAATTCGGTGTGAACGGAGACAACCCAATGCTTCCGCATCGTTGATGTGACGTAGATAGGCGTGGAGCGGCATCAATCGGTTCATCGCCTGGAGGGCCGATGTGCGCTTCAAGTAACCGTTGTCCAAGTCCCCCTTGAAGAACGTCGAGCCGGGACGACCCAACTCCCGCCACAGGTTCGGGCGATGCTCATGAAGCCATCTTGCTAGTCTCGCCGTGGCTGCAAGCTGCCTCAGGTTCGCGATGACACCGAGAGCAAACGCCAGCAGGAGAAAAGCAGTAAGAACAGGGGCAGTCTGCATGCCTTTGGTTTCTGGCGAACATCAGAGGCCTGGCACCCGCTACCGGGAGCGCCCCTCCGATTCTGGTTGAGGTTTGTCGTCACCCTCCGAATCCGACTCGGATCGGGTAGCGGGTTGTCCAGCGCTGACTTGTTCTACTTCTCTTTCGATTCGCTTGCCAGACACCACTAGCTCATCAAATTCTCCACTAGTGAGCCATTCGTCCCCGGTGACTCGGTAGTTCTTAATCTCGACCGTGGCTCCCACAATTAGGGTTGAAATCCGCTGCCCGGGAATCTCGATTATCACTTGCTTCTCAGTCAGCTTAGCCTTCGCTACCGACCAATGTG
>NZ_JAENIJ010000125.1 GCF_016595435.1 Luteolibacter pohnpeiensis | reverse complement strand
CGGTGCCGAAGCTTCCGGCGAAGGCACGATACGAATCGATACCTCAAAAGTCACCGAACGCGTCGCCGCCAATACCCAGCTCGAGGAATCGCTGCGCCGGACAGAAGCGGCGGCAGACGATACCGAGCGGAAGCTCAGCGAACTTGAGAAGGCACTCGATGAAATGGGCGAGGCTTCGGAGGAATCCGGCGACAAGCTCGACCGGTTGGTGAGTTTGCAAAGGGCGCAGCTTGCGGCGGAAATCGGCAACGGGATTTCGCGAATCGCCGACGTGGTGAAATCGGCCTCCACTTCACTGCAGGAGGCGGATCCAAAAATCTCGAAAACCCTCGGGAATATTTCGTCGGGCCTTGATAGCGTAGGCAACGCGGTATCGACAGCGGCACAGGGCTTTGCGGTCGGCGGTCCATTTGGCGCGGCAGTTGGCGGACTGATTGGGCTTCTAACAGGTCCGCTCAACCATGCTTTCGAAAGCATGACTCAGGATCTGCAGAAAGCAGGGGAGAAGGAGAAACTGGCCAAGGAATCGCTACACGCCTACACTCGTGCCCTTGAAGAGCGGCGGACCACACTTGCCAATCAAAGGCTTGAGGAATTTTACGGCCGCGAGGAAAAGGCGATCAAGTCGGCCAATGACGAACTGCGTCGGCAGAATGAGCTTCTAACAGCCCGCCGCAACGCGGAGGCAGCGGAGCAGCATGCCGCCTCGGTGGCAGCTCTCGACAGTGGTGCAAACCGTGGCGCGGTTGCCTCGGTCGATGCCATCAGCGAGCTACGCCGACGCATTGAAGCGATCGAGCAGAAGGCCAACCTTGCCCAGGCTCAAGCGAACCTCAAGGACGAGGACGCAAGCCACAAGGAAGGCAAGGTGAAGCTGCTCGAAGAGCGCGGCATGTCCTCAGGCGATGAGATCGATCAGGCCCGCAAGGAAGCCGAAGCGGCACGCGAATCAGCGGATTCCGCAGCAAAGAACGCAGAGCTCACCCGGCAGATCGGAGAACAGCAAATTCGCGAAGCCCTCGCCCAGTTCAGTGAAGCCAAATCCCGGGTGACGGATGAAGGCCAAAAGGAAATGGTGGAAGCAGCGCGTCAGCTGATTGAGGCAGTCGAGAACGGCACCAAGGAGATGACGGCGGTCCAGCAGCAAGCGCTGCAACGCATCCGCGATGCCTTCCGTGGTGG
>NZ_JAENIJ010000124.1 GCF_016595435.1 Luteolibacter pohnpeiensis | reverse complement strand
CCACCACGGAAGGCATCGCGGATGCGTTGCAGCGCTTGCTGCTGGACCGCCGTCATCTCCTTGGTGCCGTTCTCGACTGCCTCAATCAGCTGACGTGCAGCTTCCACCATTTCCTTCTGACCTTCGTCCGTCACCCGGGATTTGGCTTCACTGAACTGGGCAAGGGCTTCGCGGATTTGCTGTTCTCCGATCTGCCGGGTCAGCTCTGCGTTTTTTGCCGCGGAATCCGCTGATTCGCGTGCGGCTTCGGCTTCCTTGCGGGCCTGATCGATCTCATCGCCCGAGGACATGCCGCGCTCTTCGAGCAGCTTCACCTTGCCTTCCTTGTGGCTTGCGTCCTCGTCCTTGAGGTTCGCCTGGGCCTGGGCAAGGTTGGCCTTTTGCTCGATTGCTTCAATGCGTCGGCGTAACTCGCTGATGGCATCGACTGAGGCAACCGCGCCACGGTTTGCACCATTGTCGAGAGCGGCTATCGAGGCGGCATGCTGCTCCGCTGCCTCCGCGTTGCGGCGAGCTGTTAGAAGTTCGTTCTGCCGACGCAGTTCGTCATTGGCCGACTTGATCGCCTTTTCCTCGCGGCCGTAAAATTCCTCCAGCCTTTGATTGGCAAGTGTGGTCCGCCGCTCTTCCAGAGCACGGGTGTAGGCGAGCAGCGATTCCTTGGCCAACTTCTCCTTCTCCCCTGCTTTCTGCAGATCCTGAGTCATGTTTTCGAAGGCATGGTTGAGCGGACCTGTTAGAAGTCCGACCAGTCCGCCAACTGCCGCGCCAAATGGACCGCCGACCGCAAAGCCCTGTGCCGCTGTCGATACCGCGTTACCTACGCTATCGAGGCCAGAGGAAATATTCCCGAGGGTCTTCGATATTTTTGGATCCGCCTCCTGCAGTGAAGTGGAGGCCGATTTTACCACGTCGGCGATCCGCGAAATCCCGTTGCCGATCTCCCCCGCAAGCTGCGCCCTTTGCAAACTCACCAACCGATCGAGCTTGTCGCCGGATTCCTCCGAAGCCTCGCCCATTTCATCGAGAGCCTTCTCAAGTTCGCTGAGCTTCTGCTCGGTATCGTCCGCCGCCGCTTCGGTCCGGTGCAGCGATTCCTCGAGCTGGGTATTGGCGGCGACGCGTTCGGTGACTTTTGAGGTATCGATTCGTATCGTGCCTTCGCCGGAAGCTTCGGCACCG
>NZ_JAENIJ010000123.1 GCF_016595435.1 Luteolibacter pohnpeiensis | reverse complement strand
GACTTCGTCCCTTGCTTCGCTTCGGGGAGTTTCAGCTCATCACCGGTTTCATCCGCAGCCGCGCCCACCTGATTCACCGCCGATGAAGTGTCATCGGCAGCATCCTTGACCTGATCCAGCGCCTTTTCCGCATCCTTCGCCCCCTTCGTGTCCGCCTGCGTCTCGAACCGGATTTCCACTTTCTTGTCAGCCATGCCGCAATCGTCGGCAGGACAAACCCATGAGGCGACTTGGCGGAGTGGTCCCTGCGATCAGCGAACTATCAACGGTTCCTGATATTTTGGATCGTACGGGATATATCCAAGCTGCATATCCAACTCTCAAACCCACCCTAAAATCTTTGCGATCCAAGAATTCAGAGTTTCCGAACGAGATTCACAAAAAACTATTGGTCAGCACATTACAAATTCCAATCAAACACACCATTGACAATGAAATTGCGATATTCAATATGAGTCAGAACAAATTATACTGTTCTGCAAAAATGAAACCCATGCTGATTGCCATACTTCTGGTTGCGGGAGTCTGCTCCGCAATTGAGCCTCTGGATCGCATTCCGCTGCGGATTCCTGACGGTGCAACGCAAATTGATGCTAATCGAATTTCGGTTCCTCTCGCCCATCAGGCCAAGAAGGCCAGTTTACTATTCAAGAAGCTGGCAGGAGAGAACGCCTTTTGCGAAGTTCGTCCGGAGCAAGCATCCGAATTGGCAGGGTCGCAGTATACGGAGATTGCTGGCGAGAAGACGATTCTGGTGAAGTGGAGCTTCTTGGAACCTGTTGACGAGAAGGGAGTGGATCTGGTCCATGCCCATGCCCCGACGATTCACATCAAGGATGACACCCTGTATGTTGCAAGTAGTGGGATCGACATTGGAGATGTAGCCGAGGTTGTGGAAGGATTCCTGATTGTGCAGGTGCCGAAGCTGCCGAAGGAGATTGTCCACAAGTTGGCCCGAACCGGTTGGTAGGACAAATCAAGCAGAACAAGGCGGCGCTCCTAACACCTGCCCCGCCTCGAGTTGCAATACCCATGGCCATTCATCCCTCAACCCCCAGTCGAAGCCTCGCCCAAGGGCAGGTGTAGGAGGCCTTTGACGTTCTGCTAAGAAATGAAACGCGTTACTTTAGCAACGCTGATTGCAGCTCTCTTCGTGTTCGCGGGATGCGCTTCTCATCAGCCTGCCGCC
>NZ_JAENIJ010000122.1 GCF_016595435.1 Luteolibacter pohnpeiensis | reverse complement strand
CATGGATCAGCGGACACCAGACGAACAAATTCACCTACGCTTGTTCAATACTTGGGCAAACCTCGTCGAAGAACAGATCGAAAAAGAAGCAGAACCAGCCGCGGGTGGCAACGGCGGACAAGCTCGCTAATTCGCTTCGCTCTGGATGCTCGCCGCCGCCGTGCCACCGCTCTAACGTTCTACTGAAATGAACCTCCGAATCATACTGGCTCCTTTTTTCAGCGTCGCTTTGAGCTGCGGGGCGACTTTAGCGGATACGGCCAAGGATGCAGATCAAGACGAAGCTCTGGTTCCACGAATCACTTCATTACTAACCACCTCAGAAGTCGCCGATCTATTGCGGGCAGGAATTACTCGTGGTGATCTACAACGGAGAATTAATTCACTTCCATTGATCCGTATAGGACCAGGCTACGTTCTTTACACCCTGAAGGATGGAAGGTTTCGATTACCTCTCGCTGATGGGCCCGACCAACAGGTTGACGAGTGGAAGCTGAGCAAGCCCGACGGAACAAAAATTGCAGAACAAGTCGGCGCTGGACAACCCGCTACCCGTTCCGAGTTAGATTCGGAGGGTGACGACAAACCTCAACCTGAAGCGGAAGGGCGCTCCCGATAGCGGGTGCCAGGCCTCTAACGTTAGGCGCAGATTCACGATTATGACACCACCCAAGCGACATGGATTGCTGACGGCCTTCTTGATATTCAAGATTGTGGCGTATAGCGCGGTATTTTGTCTCTACACTTTTTCAGCAGACCAGATTCTTGCGAGATCTCCACACATGCCAAGGTGGGCACTCACGATGTTTTGCTTTTCTTCGCTTGCTGGCATTGCATCGGTTGTTGCGATATTTCGTTGGCAGAAATGGGGATTTTATTTCAGTTGTGCCACGGCATTGATTGCCTTGCCCATCAACCTTTATTCACATGTTTCGCCAGTTGGGGCGTTTGCTGGTTTGTTTGGGCCGGTTATTTTATATGGTTTGCTTCAGCTTGGTGGCGAAAACAAAGCATGGTTATATTTGAGATGATGACAAAGCCTAACACAGCGCTGGAGCCAACGGCCACCGCGCCTTGAGTTTCGACCTGAACATGAAATTTGATTGTCACAGTTGCATTTGGGAGTCACGCTCCGGTGGCTGTGGCTCAGCTTTTGGTCGTTGTGCAGAAAAATGAAGCGCATCACACCAGACGAACTCGCGGAGATGCGCGCCAGAGGTTTTGATCGCGTTCTCCTTGAGCAGGCGAGCGAA
>NZ_JAENIJ010000121.1 GCF_016595435.1 Luteolibacter pohnpeiensis | reverse complement strand
GCCATCCAATTGTAAATCGTCTTCGGCGAAGGCATCCCTTCCTCAGCGCAAATCAGGGTGAGAGGCGTCCCCATCGACAAGCCTTCGAGCACTCTCTCGATCACCTCGTCGATCCGCTTCGTTGGCCGTCCGCTCTTCTTGGTTGAGCTGGCTTGAGTTCGCTTTGACTTCTTCGGCTTCTTATCCCGTTTCGGTTTCATCGGCTCCGATGATTCGCGCACGCGAGGTCGTAGCGAGGCGGGGCAGTGGTCCCTATTGGATTAAACAACAATTCCATACCCGTTGACACCGCTTTGAACTTCAACACAATCGATTGATCCACATAATATGCTGCCCTCATGAAGACCCAAGAAAGCGAGATAGATATCGATGATGACCTGGCAAACAGCATCGTTCAACATATAATTAACTCCGCTCTTGCTGACGGATCTCTGAATCCAACAGGAAAATCAAAGGATCAATTCAATCAGGAGGTGTTTTCCTACCTAAGAAAAATCGCCGAATCAGATGCCCAATTCAGCCTAATTCTGGACCACAGGAAAACCCTCTTGGACCAAGCCCGTTCATTTCGCAAATCAAAGAATGTCGAACTTGCTATTCTATTTTATGCAACGTGGACCGAACACATGTTGAATTTGTTCGTCGCATCATACCTTAGAAGGCGTAAACTCGCGGATTCATTCATTCAAGACTTTCTACGAGATACCGGAACAAAGTCTAAATACATTTTCATCATATCATCTTACACAGAAAAAAACCCGGCCAAGTCGTGGATCACCAAGCTGAATTTCATCTCTGAGAGGAGAAATCAATTCGTTCACTTCAAATGGAAGGGATACGATGACCTGAAATCTGCCCAAATGAAGCGAGAATACGAAAAAGGGCTAGAATGGGCTGAGAGCTTGGTTCGACACTTCAATCTCTTGGAGAAAAAATATTTAACCTACGCAAAAATCTACACTCTCCCTTAGGACTTTAGTTCCTTAAAAGCTCGCTCCTTCCTCTGTAAAAACTCCTCATCCTCCGGACTCAGCGTGAGCGGTGCTGCCTTCTCCGTCACCGTCGCTTCTTCCTTCACCTCGCGCTTGTCGGCTTGATCCAGCAGCTGCTTGCCGAGCCAGATCAGCATCGAGACGTTGCCGCCCTTGGCAGATTCGATCTGCTGCCGACGCAGCGAAATCTTCAGTCGCCCGAACCCCTTTTCATAGGACCGACAAAACTCCCCATCCTTGCGCGACATCCGCCGCTCAATCGTCCGCGTCGCGCAGCCAAACCACGCCGCCATCTCGGC
>NZ_JAENIJ010000120.1 GCF_016595435.1 Luteolibacter pohnpeiensis | reverse complement strand
ACTATTGATCAGCACGTTTCAAACCCCAATCATACACACCATTGACAATGAAATCGCGATATACAATATGGGTCAGAACGAATTATACTGTTCTGCAGAAAAACCTATGGCAATCATCGCTAAACTTAAGGCATCTGGCGCCCGCGTAATCGTCATCGGAACTGGCTACGGCGCATTTGAGTCAGCTAGAGCGAGTCGCATTTTCGGTGATCTTCTTCCGAGCTATCAGAGTGGGCGACTTGGTATGGTTGCAGTAGCGACCAAGAATGGTGAGGTTTCGTGGTGCCCCTCCCATGAGATCGAGATTGTCGATATCGATGGAGTGCCCGTTGATAGTCTTCTGCAAGGTAGTGATGCCGCGAAGAGTTCTGCGGACTTGGATTTTCCAGTATCGAATGCCGATGAGGTGCGCAATCACCCGCAGTTTCTTGCCTTCGCAATGGAGAATCGCGACAGACAGTATTTGGTAGATGGGCGTATTGAGATTGAGTTCAGTGAGTGGCAGTCCCAACGAAAAAGACTTGCAGAACAAGCCGGCTCATCCAACGGCGGGTAACGTCCTTCTTTGAATCCGGGCTTCACACTCCGCCGTGAATGGCCTATACGTTCGTCAAAATTATGAAGTGTCTGCTGTTGCTTGCGACTCTCATTCTGGCCTCAGAGACGCATGGCCAGACAACCCCAACAGTATCAGAACGCTTCGCCCAGTGGCTGACTCCCGAGAACTGCGCGACATCAAATCCAGACGCGCTCTACATCAAGCACCTCAAGGCCGACGGGTTCAGTTGGGACTCCGAGCAGGCGAGGGACAATTTTCATCAGGCTTATGCGGTGGTTCTGGCGGCGAGGACGGATCAGCGGTATCCCGAGGCAGCGAAGTTTCGGAGTCCGCTATTGGACGCATTCAAGCAGACATTTGAGTTCATTCGCTCGGCGAACGGCAATACTTCCACAGCCCACCAAATGTCGCGCCTTCCAGCCGAGGTTGAATGGATGATTAGTCGAGGCTTTGAGTCCAAATTCGACAATGGCGTGTCAGGGGAATACACCTTCGACGACATTCGCCAATTGGCGCGAATCTACCAGCGGTCGCAGAGTCGGTTTACTGTTGGAACGGATCTAAGCGAGCTTGAGGCGAGGATTCTTGAGCCGGCTTTGGATCACCTCAAGACCGCGGAGGACTCGATGAGCAAGGATGCGGTTACCTACTTTCGTGCCAAGCTTGTTTCGATGATCGCTCAATACATCGGAAGATGACGAACAAGATGTCACAGGCAACCGGCATTCGCCCGTGCCTGGACATTGAACGTTAACTCAAGAAAATGGGCGACCACCTCATTATCACCCACATTCCTTCT
>NZ_JAENIJ010000011.1 GCF_016595435.1 Luteolibacter pohnpeiensis | reverse complement strand
TTCGCTCCGGAACGGGCGGAGGTCGATGCGTTTGGTCGCACAGATGCCGATGAAACGATTGAACGCTTCTTTCCGCTTCCGGGGCTTTCCGGCATACTTGCGGAAGCCTTCGTGACTGGCGGTGACCATTACAAAGGGACATTACAAAGGGACAGGCCTTGGCCTTCATTACAAAGGGACAGGCCTTTAGTAAGAATCGAGCTTGCCGAATTTCTTGGATTGGGTAGGGTGAAGCTATGAGACGGGCGCGTTGGCTGGCTGAATGGCGGAACTCGGATGGGAAACCGGTGTTCTACCATTGCATTTCACGTGTGGTGGAGCGGCGGTTTGCGTTCGGGGCGGAAGAGAAGGAAAAGTTTCGCGCACTGATGCGCATGCAGGAGAAATTTACAGGCTGCCGGGTGGTGGCTTATTGCCTGATGTGCAATCACTTCCATTTGCTGCTCGAAGTGCCGCCGATGAGTGCAGAGGGGATTTCAGACGAGTTGCTGTTGAAGCGCTTATCTGCGATTTACAGCGAGGCGTTCGTCGCAGAAATTGCGGAGCAACTGGCCGATGCTCGCAAGCTCGGTCAGGAAAAGCGCATCGCGGAAATTCACGAGCGCTTCACGTATCGCATGCACGACCTGGGCGAATTCATGAAGGGCCTGCTGCAGCGATTCACCCAGTGGTTCAACCGCACGCAAGGCCGGACAGGTCGACTTTGGGAAGATCGATTCAAGAGTGTGATCGTCGAAGACGGATTCGCTGCGAAGACAATGGCGGCTTATATCGATTTGAACCCAGTCCGTGCGGGCATGGTGAAGGATCCGGCGGATTATCGCTGGAGCAGTTATGGCGAAGCGATCGGCGGCGGCCCGAAAGGAAATGGCAAGACAGCCAGGGCGGGATTGGTGCGAGCACTGCGCGCCCATAAAGGTGTCGGTGCGGATGCGGGATTTTGGAAAAATGACGTCGCTCGGGAATATCGCAAGATGCTGATGGAAGGAGCTTTGGAGAAATCCGAAGAGGTGATTGACCGATCCGGAAAACGCGTGAAGCGGACTTTGCGAAAAGGAATTTCACGCGCGGAGGCGGAGAGATCTTCGAAAGATGACGGTGATTTGCCAATGGCTGCGACGCTACGAAGACGCGTCCGCTATTTTAGCGATGGTGCCGTGATTGGTAGCCGCTTGTTTGTGAATGAAGCATTTCGAGCCACTCGCGAGCGCTTTGGTCCTAAGCGGAAAGATGGCGCACGAAAGTTGATCGGGAATGCAGCACCATTATCCGGCCAGCTTTGGAGCATCAGAGATTTGAAGCGGGGAGTTGGGTGACTCTGATAGGTAACGCGTGACAGGTAACAGGGATTTGAGAGCTAATATTTTTCCTTCGCAGTTTCTCTTGGTGCCGATGAGAGCATTTGTGACTTGGTGACTTGAAAAATCTAAGCTGATTCATCAGATGTTGAGTCTCGGTGGAGATCTAACAAATCGAGTTTAACAACGATCAACTAGCGATCTTTTCCCATATATCCCAAGACATCTGCCTGCTCGTCGTTCGGCAGAGTGGCAATCCAGGCTTTGACAGCAGGTGCGTCGTAAGCACTCCAGTTTGCGGCCATGTTGCGAAGCGTCCATTGTCGGGTTGTTCCAGTAGGAAGCTTTTGCACCCATCGGGTTGCAGCGGATGGGTCATTCAATACTAAATTTACGGCGATCTCCGAAGCTTGTTTACTGGTTTGTCTTTCCCAATTTGACATGGTGGATTGCTCCTCATCGGTCGGAGGATGGTTGACAGCGGTAAGAATCAAATCGGCCGCAAGTTTGGTGGGGATGGACGAGACATTACCCGTTTTCACTAAACTCTGGGCCATCTGCGCTTGTTCTGCCGCAGGCAAGGCTTGGATTCTTTTGGCAAAGTTCTGCCCTTCATTTTCGGATATTCTGTAGAGCTTGTTTAGGAGATCCCTAGCATTATCGGAATCATTTGGATTTGCCAACAGCTTGTCGAAAGAAGAACTATATCGATCGGATTCACCTTGCTGGTTAAGTTTCTGGTCGAGTTGTTGCTCCAGCTTATCCTTGAATCCATTTTCATCCTCCTGCAGTTGTTGGAGCCATTCCTTTGCTGCTGCTGGATCTTTCTCAGAGAGAGATATCACCGCTTGTGAGTATGTGTAGCGGAAGGTCTGGTCGTCCAATGGATGATCGGTTAGATATGTCAATGCCTTCTCAGGTTCACTGTATCGCATCACCATCAGTGCATTCTTGCGAAGACGGTCTGCGGTGTTCGTATCAATGCCAGCTGAAGCGTAGTCGGCCTCAAGCCAGCGGCTTGGATTCGTCTGGAAAATGGTTCGAGATTGATCCTTCGCTATGACATCGATCCATTCAGCTGGAAGTTGATCTAAATGGTCAATGAATTGGTTACCGAGTTTTCTGGTGATTTGAAAATTTTGGATGAGTTTGGCAAAACGGACTTTCGCGTCTGGCAGTTCTAGCAAGTGGTCGAGCCCGCTCATGAAATCCTTCTGTAGATGGGTACCCGTTAGAATGGTTTCAGCATTTTCCCGCAGGGGGCTTGGCCATTGGGATGTTGTTGCCTCTAACAATTCAGGATGATGTTCCGCCAGACTAGTTAGCGCCGTACTTGCGTCGAAATACTGGTTTTTTGACGCTTGGAGAATCAAGTCCAGCGCCTGGCTCGGCCGTAATTCCACCAGGCCCTGTAGGAACGCAGACCGGAGCTTATTTGCGATTTTGGGGTCCTCCTGGCCTTCGACGAAAGCCAGCGCGCGATCTGGATCGAGCCGTGCCCACCGGGCGGCGATATCGTTGAACATGGTCCAGTTCTTATTCAGCCCCTCCTCCATCAAACCTTCAGGATCTTCCTCCAGCCAGCGACGGCGGCAGATGTCGAAAAACACGTTTAAGCATGCCGAATCATTGATCCCATATCCGTTGTGGGCGAACCACCCGGGCATCTCGGATACCGGGAGTTCCGATGCTAGCTGGATCGTGGCCCGTAGCCGTTCACGGGCATTCGGTGCGGAGTGCACGGGGGCGAGCCGGGCGATTACATTTGTCGGTAAGGAGGATCGCTTCGACTTGTTTCGCGTATGGCTGGATCGTGTGGATTCCAACGTCATCACGACTGGCTTGTTGGAGCGATTTGTCGGGTGCTTCATCAACCATCCTGCGCCAAGGCCCACGCAAAATAGCAATGCTGTGACGTGTATGGGTTTCATCGATTCGAAGTTTGAAATGTAGGTGAGAGTGCTTCGCGGTCTTCAGCGCTCAGGTTTGCCTGGCTGAACCAGGCGGAAGCGGCGTCGGGATTGTCTGAATACCACCCGCTGATGAATTGCCTCATGATGGATTGGCGATTTTTTCCGGCAATTTGCTCAATGGTGGGAATGAAAGCACCGAGATCACCCTGGCCTTTGTATTTGGAATAAACGACCTCCAAGGCGCTTTTTTGAATGGATGGACTATCAACATGGATTGCCCACTCAGCGAGTGCTGTGGAATCCGTGGTCCCCCATTGATAAAGCATGTTGTAGGTCGTTTGGGTATAAGCATCACCCTGCACGGATAGCGCTGCATTCAAGGTCCCTTCGGGATCGGTTTGGATCAGTCCTTGTATCAAGCTGGCCATCTCACCGCCGCCACCTTCAGAGGATGCTCCATCCTGATATTCGATTTTTTTTGAGCTAATTGCATCCACTTTATCTTCTAACATCTCGGTGAATATTTCCAGTGAACGAGCCGGATCGTCCTTGAGATTGCTTTCTGCAATTTGTGCAAGCTGCTGGGCTGCGATTTTCTTCGAAGGATTGGCTCTCGCTTGCTCCATGGCCTTTTCAGGATCCGATCGGATGAGCTGTTGGAAAATCATGGATTCCACCTGCCTCCGGAGATTTCCATGAGGAAGCGAATCTGCGAGCTGAGGGAGCTGATCAGGGTTCTCACGTTCCAGGGTTTTTAGGGTTTCAACAGTATTGATCCCGCGGATGGCAGTTTGCTTTTCGAATATCCATTTCAAGGCTGCGACAGGATCTTCGCGCAGCCATGCCTCCAGGGGTTTGGAATCGAGGTATGACTGATTCTCAAATGAAAATTTCACCGCAGCCTCAGGGTCGGTATTGGTGAGGCCTTCGATGATGCCGCGGACCGGCAAGCCATTTTTGCCGGCATCCGGGTTCATTTGGAGAAGTCGCATGGCCATTTCTGGCTCCCTTTGACCAATGCCGTAGAGAATTTGTCCGAGTTGATCTGGCTGATGCTCGCAGGCATACTCATACGCGGCAGTCGGATCGTTTTTCGACCACCCCCACCACGGGATATGACTGAAAGAGGTGCCTTCGGCTGCTTGGATGGCGGCAATCGGATCATCACTGGTCCAGCGAATAAACAGCATGTCCAGCATGCGCGTATTCGGCGTGGTTTTTTCACTGAGCGCGTGCCAGCAGTCTTCGTAATCAGCCGGTCCTGCATCGACCAGCCACAAGGCTAGCCTCGGAAAGAGATCGTCCTCATTCAGTGCCATCAAATCATCCAAGCTATCGTAGGATCTTAAATCAGAAGGGATGCTATTTCCTGAGTTTTTGGTAAATGGGCGAGTCTCGTCTTCATGACCACTGGAAGAGGACGATCTTGCCGCTTTGTCAGGTGCTGCCTCTGCAGGTGCTTCTGAATTTGGCGAGGTGGAATGAATCAAATACCCGCTGGCAAATCCCACCGCTAAGGTGGCGACCGACAAAATAGCACGCGGTAAGGATGAGTTGCTTGGAGGCATGATTGAGTTCATTGAATAGAAGAATTGTATGAACTCAAGCATCAAACTTGTGGCGTATTTGACGGTGAAAAATGGTTGATAATGACAACGAAAGGTTGACAAGGGCAACTAAATGAATTCCGTTTGGTCCGGGCTTCTACAAGTCCGATTCGTATTATGGCCAATCCAATTCCATCGCAGAAAGTCCACCGCGTCCGACATGAACTTCATCGGCGTGAGGTCCGGGTAAAGTGCATCGAAAAAATCAGCCCGGGTTTCATGGCGATCACTTTTGCCGCTGATTCGCTGAAAAACTTTGTCTCATTGTCTTTTGATGACCACGTCAAATTGTTCCTGCCCGATGGTGACGGCGGGAGTTTGCGGCGCGACTACACACCACGACGCTTTGATCTCTTGAAGGGTGAACTCACCATCGAATTCGGGATTCATGCCCACGGTGCTGCATCGGATTGGGCACAGTCTGCGAAAATCGGTGATCAAATTTCCATTGGCGGGCCTCGTGGATCGATGGTGATTTCTAAAGATTTCGATTGGCATCTGCTGGTTGGCGATGCGGCAGGACTTCCTGCCATTCACCGTCGGCTGGAAGAACTTCCCGCCGATTCCCGAGTGATGGTTTGCCTGCAGTTGCCCAATCACGAGGATCGGCGCGATTTCTCGGAATTCTCGCATGCGGAGGTTCAGTGGATGTCCGATCCGGATGAGCTGGTCGATGCAATCCATCGGCTTATCCTACCGGATGGTGAAGGTTTCGTCTGGTGTGCGGGTGAGGCAAAGCTGATGTCGGCGTTGCGACAGATATTCGCCGAGGAAAAGCAGGTGGACCGGCAACACATGCGCATCGCCTCCTACTGGAAACATGGTAGTTCCGATTTCCATGAATCATTGGTCAGTCCGGACGTCGATTGAATGACTCAAGTTTGCCATGTTCCCGTTGATTGCGACATTTTGTCTACACCTTAAGTTCCATTGGTTTGCAAAGGTTCCTGATGACGTCCGGAGATCGGATTTGTATCGTCGCGGGCATGCAAAACGTTGATCTGCCATCTTATTTCCGGCGCATCGGATTTACCGGAACCGCTTCGCCTACGATCGAAACTCTGAGCGCGCTGCACCTGGCGCACATTTCCAGCATCCCATTTGAAAATCTTGCCGCGTGGACCGGGCGGCGTGTGCATTTGGACTTGGAGTCGATTGAGGCCAAGCTCGTAGCGGGTCGCCGCGGTGGTTATTGCTTTGAACACAACGCCTTGTTTGCCGCGGTGTTGAGGCAGATTGGATTCGAGGTCACCGAGTTGATCTCACGGGTTACCTGGAATCAACCGCCTTCGGGGTTCACTCACATGCTGTTGCTGGTTGAGCTGGATGGCGATCGCTGGATTGCCGATGTTGGCTTCGGAGCTGTGGGGCAGACGGTGCCATTGCTGCTTGAACCGGATTTGATCCAATCAACACCCCACGAAACGCGGCGCTACCGGCTGGACCAAAATGTTTATACCCAGCAGATGTTGATCGGCCCGAACCGTTGGGAGGATTTATATCACTTCGAGCTCAAACCGGTTCTGCCGATCGATTATGAAGTCGGGAATTGGTATACCAACAGCCATCCGGAATCGTTGTTCCGGAAAACGCTGCTCACGACCTTGCCTTGTGCCGATCACTGGCGGGTGATTGCTTTTGGAGAATACACCTTGCGATATCTTGATGGCCGGGTGCAGACGCGTCCGATCGAAAGCGATGAGGATTTGCGTGATCTGTTAGTTCGGGATTTCGGCATGCCGGAAAATGACCGATCGGTGCTGCAGGCGAGCTTGTTCCCAGCGGAGATGATGACACCTGTGGGATAAAGAAAAAGGGACCAGGCCGACTGACCTGATCCCTTTCGGTGGATCTCAATGGATCAAATCAAGCGGATCGTTAGCGCGCGAGGAGTTCGATTTCCGAGAGCGCTACGTTGTCACCTTCCGAAGTGATCCGCAGCCGGTAGGTGCGGAACGCCTTAGGTTCGGAGATTTCAAATGGCTTGGTTTGGCGGTGATATTCAAAGCTCACCTCTTTCCGCTCGTCCAAAGTGGTCCAATCGCTGCCATTGTCACTGCCTTCCAGCACCCAGGCGGACGGGCTTTCGCCTCTGCCGGGAGCGGTCAGGGTGTAGAACGTTGGCGCGGAGGTCGCGGCTTCGAATTCAATGGTCACGGTTGGCTTGGCGACATTGAATCGGACTTGGGTGGCCGAGGAATCATCGAACAGCGGCTTGACGTTGTTAGACGCGGTCGAGCTGGTCGTCGCGCCTTTCAGGCCGGTGATGTCCGCGAGTGGTTTGGCGACTTCCGTGCCTTGAGTAAGCGATGGGAGCCCATCGTTTTCACCAGTGCCCCAATCGGAGAACTTCGAGTCCATTTCAAAGTTCATGGTGCCGCCGTTCGTGAACAGGTCCGAGTTGATCGTCACGCTGCTGTGTGGGCTGCCGTTGACCTCAAGGGACTGGACATAGACGTTGGACGGGCTGTTGTTCGTGGTGGTGATCACGAGGGATTTTCCGTTGGCCAAATGCACGGTGGCCTTGTCGAACAGAGGTGACCCGACCACCAGTTGGTTGGTTCCGGTTTGCATCGGATAAAGGCCCAGAGCGTTGAAGATATACCATGCGGACATTTCGCCGTTATCTTCGTCACCGGGGTAGCCTTGGCCGATTTCGGTTCCGGCGAAGGAACGTTGCAGGGCATCGCGGACGATCTCCTGAGCTTTTCCGGGAACGCCGGCGGCATTGTAGAAGTAGGGAATGTGGTGGCTCACTTGGTTGCTGACGCCCCATTGGCCGAAGCGGCCGTCGCGAGCTTCGACTTCTTCGTGGATCGGCCCGAGCGAGGTTTCCGGAGTCGAGAAGAAGGCATCGAGACGCGCCTCAAGCTTGTCTTTGCCGCCGTAGAGATTCGCAACTCCTTGCGGATCTTGCGGCGCGTGGTAGCCGAAGTTCCAACCGTTGGTTTCGGTGTATGGACCGAACCATTTGGTCGGATCATATTCTTCCGGTGAAAGGTCCCAGGTGCCATCCGCATTGCGAGCTTGGAAGTAGCCGATCGATGGATCGAACAGGTTCACGTAGTTCTTCGCACGCTCAAGATAGTAGGCCGATTCTTCACGGAGGGTTGCTTTGCGGCTTTCCGGTGTGGCGGGATCTTCCGCGAGTTTGGCCGCCATGTTGCCGATGCCAAAGTCGTTGATGAATCCTTCAGTCGCCCAGGAAACACTCTCGTGCTCCGACTTCGGAGTGAAGCCGAGGAACAATGAAGTGGTCAGGCCTTTGCGTCCGACGTTCTGGTTGCGCGATGGAACGGAGGCGTTTTTCACAGCCGCGTCATAGGTCGCGAGCGGGTCCTTGAGTTTCACGCCGCGGATGTAGGCGTCTGCGAAGGCAACGTCCGAGCTGGTGCCGGTCATGATGTTGGCATAGCCAGGTGAGGACCAGCGGGCGATCCAACCACCATCCCGATATTGATCGGTGAAACCATCGATCAGGTCCGCTGCGATGTTCGGATAGAACAAGGAGTAAGCAGGCCAGGTCGTGCGATAGGTGTCCCAGAAGCCATTGTTCACATACATCCGGCCGGCGACGATTTTCGCGTTGGTTTTGGTCGCAGTCGCATCGCCGGATTTCGGACTGACCGGGCTGGCGTAGCGATAGTCGGGTTGCGCCTCAGTGCCGACGTTTTCGAACTGGGCGTTCGGGTAAATGTTCAAGCGATAGAGGCAGCTGTAGAGCGTGACCAATTCGGTTTCCGATGCGCCTTCAACGGTGATGACGCCAAGTCGATCGTTCCAAATCTTTTGCGCTTCAGCCCGGATGTCATCGAAACTCTTTTCACCGACTTCCATTTCCAAATTGCGGCCCGCTTGTTCCAGACTGATCAGCGAGGTTGCGAGACGGACGGTCACCACTTTGTTTTCACTCGTGTCAAAGGCGGCGTATTTGGTCAGCTGATAGCCGCCTTCGGCAACTCCGGTGGCGATTGGCAGTTGATCAAATTTTCCGGAAACGAACATCCGGCTTTGGCCAACGACGAAGCCGGCGCCTTTGTCGATCCAGCCCGTGATGATGCCGGTTTTGGGATCGATGTTGAATTCTCCGTCACCCGTCGGCGAATCGAGAACCACGCTGCCGCGATCACCCGGGAAGGTGAAGCGCATGATCATGCCGCGATTGGTCGGGGTCATTTCCGCCATCGCGCCGCTGTCCAGTTTCACTCCGTAGTAGTCTGGCTGCGCGGTTTCATTCGCATGATCCATGGTTGTGCCGCGCACGGACGGGTCGCCGCTTGGAGCAGCGCCACCTGGCACCGGCATCAGCGAGAATTGATCGCGGTCGCCCATCCACGGACTTGGTTCGTGGGAGATGGAGAGGCCCTGAAACGGCGTGCGGTTCAGCGAATTGTTTTCATGCTGATACGAATACTCGCGGGATTGCGCGCGGGCATTGGTCACGGGAACCAGGAAGTTGAAACCATTCGGGATGGTGGTGATCACTTCGTTCGAGCCACGGGAAAATGCGCCGGAAGAATTGGTGCCGCGGCGGGTGTCGACGTAGTGGGTCAGGCTGGAGCCGTCGATTTTTGCAGGCTCGGCTTCGATTTTAATATCGTCGATCCATCCACCAAATGCCGTGTCAGCCGTGCCTCCGGGATTGTCGTAGCTCAGCTGGATCGCACTGATGGTTTTGCCCGCGGCAAATTTTCCGATGTCGATGCGAACCATGTTCCATTGATTCGGATACAGAATCTTGCCGGTGCCCTGGCCTTTGGCGGTCGCCGAAATTTCGTAAACGTCCAACGGATTCAGATCGGACAGCTCACTGCCATCGGTAAACTTCAAGTTCACCGCCACATGGGTCGATGGATACTGAAGATCGGTCGCGGTCAGTTCCGGGAAAATCAGGTAGGAAAGACGCGAGTCTTTACCGACCGGAATATTCACATCGAACAAGCGGTTGGTCGCAAAACCTTCTCCCGCAGCGGTGTGACGACCGGCATAGCGGAGCGCCTTGTAGCCGGTGAAGCCCATGTTTTCTTTGATGTTGTAGCCACTTTGCGGACCATTGCCGATTTGCGTGGTCATCGGCGAAAGTTTCGCGGCTGGATCTTCCTGAGTTGCGAGATCCCAGTCGGCAAGTTGCAGGGTGCCGGTCGAATGGTTGGACAGAATTTCCAACCGGTAGAAAGTGTAGTTGCCTGGCGATTTGATGGTGTATCGCTTGGTCACGCCGCGCTGGCGTTTGTCCCATGACTGATCTTTTTGCGCGTCGAGTTCCGTCCAGTCGGAACCATTGTTAGAACCCATCAATTTCCAATCGCGTGGGTCGCGTTCCGGTGCATCGTTGGCGGAAGTCAGGCTGTAAGTTGCTGCGGCACCTGGCTTGGAAAGTTCATACTGGATCCAACCGGAATTTTTGAACACGAGCCATTTGCTGCTCGCGTCCGCGTCTGCCAAACGAGCAGCGGTTTCGTTCGGAGCATTCTCATCGCTGGCGCTGATTTTGGTGATGAATTCAGCGAGGGAGTTGGCAGGTTTGCCAGCGACATTTTGCTGGAACGTCCGTCCGGCGGTCGCGGGCTCTGCCTTGTCGGCGAAAACCTGCGGTGTTTCGTAGGATTCGAAAGACGAGGAAAAGCTCGTTGAATCCGCTGCTACCGATGCGAGTGGCATCGCCATGAGCATCATGGAAGCGGTAAGTCCTGTTGGAAGTTGGTGGCGGAAATGAGGTGTCATGTTCAACGCCGTGAAACCTGACCCACACCCTTCGCGCGGTCAACCTGATCATGGCTGGTGAAGCCGCAGCCGCCGGACCAAAACGAAGGCCGAATCCCCGACGATCCGACCTTCGCCCCGGCAGATCTTTCCTACTGAGTCCCTTACCGCTGGCGGCGGAAGAACCATGGCAGCAGGCCCGCGATGCAAAGAAAAATGGCGCTCGGCTCCGGAACGATCGATACGGTGACATTGTCGACATAACCGTCGATGTAAGCACCCTGCGGAGTTTTGTTTTCGGAAACACTCAACAGCATGCTGCGTGCGCCGACGGGAATTGCCGACTCCAGCGAGTCCGTGTCCCAGCCCCTTGAACCGGTTCCGCCGCTCAAGGTTGAAACGAAATCCGAACCGCCGATTTCGATCGGGCTTCCGAGGTTACCGCCCAATGCATCCAGGAACTGGACGGACACGATCGCGAAATCGTTCTGGCTTTGGTAGGTGCTGAACTGGGCGGCGAGCGTGAGATTGAGCGTGCCGGAATCCACCATCTCGTTGGTGTATCCCAGCTCGGTCAGTGAAAGCTCAGGCGCGCTGAAGGAAACTTCGAACATGACTTCGCCCGCACCGGCGGGATTTCCGCCGTGGGCATAGCGCGAACCGGCTGCCGGTGTCAGCGAGTTGGCCAGCGTGTAGTTTTCGTTGTAACCGTAAGTCGGAAGGCCGAACGCGTTGGTTCCGCCTTCAAAGTCTTCAGTAAAAACGACGGCGGCTGAACCGATCTGGGCGAATGCGATGAGCGGAATGGCGAATCGAACGAGACGATTCGCGAAGTGGGTTGGGTGGATCAACTTCATGGGTATTGCAGTGAGGTATCAAACACCCTGAGGCTCAGTCGTTCAGCGGCGAAAGTTGCATTTTCGTCGAACGCCGTGGATTTTCGTCCAAGCCGGATTTCACTGCGGAATCGTGACCCGATAGAATCGGGCCGCTGCCGCAGGAAGTGGATCTCGAATCGCGATTTTCCAATCGCCGAATCCCTGCGGAGTCGCTGAGTCGATCTTAGAATCCGTGAATGACGGGTCTTCATCGAAAGCCCAGAATGGCAACCATTGCCGCATGTCAGCGGAATGCTCGATCATCAAGCCGTAGCCCAAGGCAAAGTCGGAGATGGAGAAATTGAACGTCGCGCCCGGGCTGGCTGGCGGCTCGATGGCCGGTTGCGGCTCACCGGTTGGAGAAATTCCCAACAGCATGGAGTCCCGGTTGCTGATGCCGTCGTGATTGGCATCCGCTTCCGGCGAATTGCCGAGCTGGGCAAACCAGCGCTTTTCCCAACCATCAGCCATGCCATTCGAATCGGCATCGGCTGCTCCCAATGCGTAGGTGCTTAGGACTGCCGCGTGGTCAGACGGCCAGGAATTTCCACGGATCGGGCTGATGTCGGAGCCATAGCGGCCGATGGTCACTTCGACTTCAGTGTGAAAAACCTGGGAGTCGATCAGTTTCAGGCCAGCTCCCTTGTGATAAACGAAATCGATCCGGTCCTGCGGTTCCTCTCCTTTTTGCAAGGTCGACCAGGTCGTGCCCGGTTCGCTCACCGGATCGGCATGCTTGAGGCGGAATGAATCGATCATGCCAGCAGCGGCGATCTGGCTACTGACCGGCCAGGGAATGGCTCCCACATGGTCGTGCGCGGCTGCATTTTCAGCCGTCCAGTCGAGGTGTGATGGTGCGTTGAAGTCGCCTGTTAGAAAAACCGGGATTTCATCCGCAGCGGAAAGTTTTGCCGTCATCGCTTGCAGGATCGCAGCGATCTGGGTCGCCCGCTGCGATTTGTTTTCTTCGGCCAGCACGCTGCTGACGGTGGCGCCGTCAATCTCCGCCGCATACGGTCCATAATGCGATGAATCGAGATGGCAGTTGAACAGGATCACATCGCGCACCGGATCGGTGGCCAATCGAATGCGCGCACCCACCGCCATGCCAGCGGTGTAGGTTTCCACGATCGGATACCGGCTGATGATTTGTGCGCTGCCGCTGCCACTGGAAGCGCGATGCCATCCCAGTTCATCGGCTGCTTGCTGGGCGACAGCGTTGGTCGATTCCTGGAGGCCGATGATGTCCGCGCCCGATTTCACAATCCCTCGGATCGCCTTGTTGAAACCGTCGTCCATCCGCGTCCATTGATACCAATTGTTGAAACTCATCACCTTGAACCGTGGAACGAGTTGCTCGCCGGGATGGTCGATCTGAATGGTCGCGGAAATTTCGGCGACCGCGTCCGGTTGCGCGCCCGCGACTTGAAAGGTGAACGTCTGCAGCCCGTGGTCGGCCTCACCTGGAGTCCCGGACAACTCACCATTTTCCGCGACGGCCAGCCAATCCGGCCCGGCAGTTTTGGAAAATTTCCTCAAACCACCAGTCGTCGCATACGCGGAGATTTTTCCGGTATAGGGCGACCCGCCGACTGCGTGAAGCAGCTCGATTTTTTCAACCTGCCAAACCGGGATGAAGTTCACATCCGCAGCAACGACCACCGGCACCGGGCCGGCAAGTGCGCTGTAGCCATCGTTCGCCAAAAACCAGGCCTGATAGGTTCCTGCGGCAAGCCCCGGCTCGGTGAAATGGACACTGCCAGAAGTCAAAGACCCTCCGGCGTTCTGGCTGTCGCTGGTGTATTTCCAGATCAAGGAAGGAGGGTTCCCGGACGGTGTGATGCCGGTGGGATAAAGGCCGATCCAATCGGTCGCATTTCCCGGACCGCCGGAGAAATGGAGTGTGATGGTTTCCCCGATCTGGAATTCCGGTTCGCTCGGTTCGAGTGTGGCAGCGCGTGCGATCATGGCGCTGGCGCACAGGCTCAGCGCCAATCCCGACATCAGGCGGATGCCGAATCGCCGGGCAGGCGTGAACGATTTGAAAATTGAGGGTCGGGTTGGGTTCATATCGGTCCCGATTGTTGCCATAGCCGCGTGTTGTGCATGGGTAAGAATCGCTTTCGAGGTGGCATTTTCGTCACATGGACTTTGAATAGGAATGCATTGCCCAGATCCGGGCATCGCTGATAGGACGTCTCACGCACATGAAACAGAAATCGGAAATCCGTCGCCAGATCGGTGTGCGTTATCCCGATTGGACGGGGCTGACGCCACGGGTTTTGCCAGGAATTGTCGATTTCATGCGCAATGGCGAGGTCTGGAACATCGCCACGGAAAATAGCTCCGCTGGCGAAATGGAAAGCATCCGACTGGATGGAAAATGGCAGGGCGACGGGCTGATTTTGTATCGCTCGACAGAAAAAGAACTGGCAGAGCTGCGGGCGCGGCGGATCGCCGTGGTTCTAACCAGCAGCGAAGGTCCGGACGGCGGATTTCCGCGCGTGGTGCCGGACAACGAGCAGGTCGGGCGCTTGGCGGCCCGGCATTTGATCGAGTGCGCGCTGCCGAATTTCGCTTTTCTCGCCCGTGGCGAAACGCTCTATCAGGAATCCGAGTTTGCCCCAGGATTCCGCCATTATCCGCGCCAGCGGTTGATCGGATATCGCTCCGAGCTCGCCCGATATTCGATCGCACCTCAAGTCCACTATTTGGAAGGACGCCCGCTTTGGAAAAAAGAAAGCTGGATCGAAGTGCAGGCAGAAGTGAGCCGGATTCTAACCGAATTGCCAAAACCTTGCGGGCTGTTCGCTGTGGATGATGCCCTCGGCGCGGTGGTTTTGCGCGCGGCGGATCAACTGGGCATTCGCGTGCCGGATGAACTGGCGGTGATTGGATTTGGCAATGATTTCTCCTATTGCCACGCCAACCACCCAGCGCTCACCAGCATTCCATTTCCGGCGGAAGAGTTAGGCCGGGCTGCGGCATCGGTTTTGTCAGAAATGATGCGTGGTGTAGTTCAGGAAAATCGGGTGATCAAGATCCCGGTCGATCCCGTGGTTGCACGGGATTCAACGGACACGTTTGCCATTCCCGATCCGGAAATTCTTCAACTGGTGCGGAAAATCCAACGTGAAGCCCCTGCGGATCCACTGCGTGTGACCGAGCTTGCAGAGTCGTCCTCGCTTTCGCTCACCACCATCAAGGCGCGGTTCATCAAATACCTGCGACGCAGTCCCAAACAGGAAATCCAGCGGGTTCGACTGCGCCATCTCTATCATCTGTTAGATCATTCATCGCTCACGCTCGCCGAAATTTCGGAACAGATGGGCTTTGTGAGTGCTCACGAAATGAGCCGATTTTTTCAAGCTGGCACCGGTCGGCGTCCGGCAGAATACCGGGAATCCCGCAAATGATTTCGCAATCGCGGCTGTAACAAAACTGGCGAATTGCTTATGAATGGAATCGCCAGCCATGCCGCTCAACTCAGATCCAAATGCCAAGAAACGCCTGTTTCTGACCACCCGTTGGTCCGTGGTGGCGGATGCGCGCCAACCAGCATCCCAGGATGGTGCGGATGCCTTGGCATCACTCTGCGAGACGTATTGGTATCCGTTGTATGTCTACGTAAGGAGCAAGGGGCATTCCATCCACGATGCTCAGGACCTGACCCAGGCATTTTTTGCCAAATTGTTAGAGAAAGGCTATTTGCATTCGGCTCAGCGTGAAAAAGGCAAGTTCCGCACGTTTCTGTTAATGGCATTGAACCGGTTTTTATGGAATGAATGGGATCGCGGGAACGCAAAGAAACGCGGTGGCAACATGACTCATTTTTCGCTGGATGCCGACGTTGCTGAGCATCGCTTTGCGAGGGAAGCTACTGCTGGATTGGCACCGGATGAAATCTATCAGCGGAGGTGGGCGCTTACTTTGCTGGATCAAGCCATGGCGCGATTGAGGACGGCTTATTCCAATTCGGGCAAGGAGAGGGAATTTGATGCCTTGAAGACCACTCTCACCGCTGATCGGGCAGGGGTTTCCTATCAGAACATTGCTCAAGCTCTGGATATGACTGAAGGCGCGGCAAGGGTGGCGGCGCATCGATTGAGAAAACGGTTCCGTGAAATGTTTCGGGAGGAAATCGCTTCCACGGTAGCCAACGATCAGGAAATCGAGGAAGAAATTCGTTATGTCGTCTCTGTATTGAGTCGGGGTTGAGTCAATTCATCCTCGATGTGTAACAAATGGAATCGCAGTCTTATTCCATAGGCATGACTTCATCCGAATTTTCCTCACCAGCATGCCCGCGTTGTTCATGCCCGCTGCCTGAGGATGCACCAGAAGGGCTTTGCCCGCGTTGTTTGGCTGCGATCAATTTGGAGACCCAGTCTCTGTTCGATGAACAGATGAGCACCGCTAGGCCAGTTCCTCGTATTGCAGACATCGCAAAATATTTTCCTCACTTGGAAATCCATGCCTGCCTGGGGCGCGGTGGGATGGGAGTGGTTTACAAGGCCCGGCAAATATCACTCGACCGATGGGTCGCCTTGAAGCTGTTAGCGCCCGAGTGCCAGCAGAACCCCGAATTCAAAGAACGGTTCATGCGCGAAGCGCAGGCATTGGCGAAGATCAATCATCCGAACATCGTAACGGTGCACGATTTCGGGCAGATCGATGAATTCTACTTTTTGCTCATGGAATTTGTCGACGGTGCCAATCTTCGACAGCTGCTCAACTCCCATCAGTTCACTCCGGAGCAAGCGCTCGCGATCGTGTCTCCTCTGTGTGACGCGCTGCAATACGCGCACGACCGGGGAATCGTCCATCGCGACATCAAGCCAGAGAATTTGTTGATGGATTTGGATGGGAAATTAAAGGTCGCCGACTTCGGACTGGTGAAATTGTTAGATGCTGTTTCTCCTACGGATAAACACTCTGTAGGCACGCCATGCTACATGGCACCTGAGCAGAAGACTGATCCTGAAAACGTCGACAACAGGGCGGATATTTATGCATTAGGAGTGGTGATTTATGAAATGCTGACCGGTGAGTTGCCTGGAGAGTCTTTCATGGCTCCATCCGTGAAAACCCCGGTCGATGCGCGGCTCGATGATGTGGTGAGGAGAGCCATGAATCCTGAGCCGGCGAATCGGTATCAACACGCCAGTGGGCTAAAGACGGAGGTGATGTTCATTTCGAGCAGTTGGAACAAATCAGAATGTTCATCTGCACGTGCGGAACGGCCAGTGGGAAGAATGAATGTGAATCGTTTCATTCTACCTGCATGCGGACTGATGATTGCAAGCAGCCTTGCCGCCGGATTGAATCTAATTTCGGGGTTGGCATTATTCATCCGATTCAAGAATGGGGATTTCTCAGCCAGCATTCCCTATCGAGGTTTGTTGCCATTGGAACTTGGCTATCACCATCCCGCTTTTACGATACCTGCTCGGTATGCTGAAATGTTATACGGCTACACACCGGGCTTTGTGGTTTTAGCTTACCTGATTCTTTGTTTGGCCCTGGTCCTGAATCTCCTCGGTGTCTACGGCGCCCATCGTATGAAAATCGGCAGCTCTAGGAATTGGTCAGTCTTTGGCTGCGCAATCGCTTTGCTGCTCGGATTTTTCATGATGGTGGTTCGATGGAGCGATGTTTTGAGTGCCATGCTTGCCTTGGCACAAATTGGAACCGGTATCTGGGGGCTGATGATGCTTGTGAGTGTCCGATCCCATTCATTCCCGCAAGTGCAGGAAAAGTTAACGGACCATTCTCAAGTGATTGAACTCTCCAATCAGGAACACATCTGGTGGATCAAAATTCCTGGAATCGGGCTGATAAGCGCTGCTGGATTCAATTTGGCTCTACTCCTGATAGCAGCGCTGGGAACATTGCAGGGTCCCATGCATTCCCCGGACTCTTGGGTGCAAGTCAATCTGCTGCCGGTGGCTATTATTCTCCAAGCATTGGTGCTTTGGGGGAGTATCGAAATGCGTAGCAAACGCGGCTACCCTCTGGCGCTTCTTGGGGCACTTTGTTCGATGGTGACAACCCATATTGTATTTGTTGGGTTGATCTGGAAGATATGGAGCCCGTTGTTACTGGTAGGTATGTTGCTCGGGCTGGTATTTGGCGCCTGGGGGTTTCTTTCTCTTTTGAATCCAAGAGTGAGTGGCTCATTTCAACGTCATGGCAGAGTGATACCCAGATGGATTTATTGTTGTTCAGGAATGATGATTATCCTGCTTATGATAGTTCTGCAATGGCGCTGGATTATGTTGTGAATAAGGAAGTTTGTGTTATATAAAATCTAAGTTCGCAAGGTGGATTTACTGAGTTCTATTCAGTGACAATATATTCACTTTAAATGGCGGCCCTTTGAATTGACCCATAAGCTAAACAGCGTTTCTCTGCGATCGCCGATGGCGGGGATATTTCATCTTTGATGATCCATCGGATTGATATTTCAAAATCCATGACAGCATCGAATATGAAATTGACGGTGGGTCGCCTGCTAGTTGCTACGGCACTGACGGCTATGCTCTCTACCAGTAGTGACGCGGCAATGGTAGGCCAGTGGGTAGGTGATGATTATACCCAAGGTGATAGCTCCTGGGCCTCGAGGGTTGATAACATTCCAGCGGTTGCTGTGAATGGACCATTTACCACGGAAGAACATTTCAATGGTCACCGGGCGGTTGATTTGATCAGTGAATACTTTCAGGTGGAAGCTGCAGATAATCCATTGGCAGCATCTACCCAATTTACTTTGGCCGTTGCCTTCTACCCGATGGAGGAGGGTGCCAGTGCGGCGAATTATTACCAGGCTTCCGGTTTGGTAGGAATGGAAGAAGCCGGCATTGTCAACGATTGGGGCTTGGGCTGGGGTGGGGCGAAGGTCGTCGCCGGGATCGGTAATCCGGACCTTACGATCAGTTCCCCGGTAATTGAACTCAGCAAGCTTCAAGTTGCGGTCCTCACCTGGAATGGTGCGACAGGCGTGGAAACGCTCTACGTGAACGGTCTTCAGGTTGCGACCCAATCTGGCACAGGCAGCAGCGATAGGAATTCCAATGGTTTTTCGATTGGTGCCATGACTGCCACCGGCAGTTTGCCGTTCAACGGACAGATCGGTGAAGTCAGACTCTATAACACCGATGAAACGGAGAACGTGCAGGCCATCACCAGTGATTTGCTGCAAACCTATTTGGCAGAATTGCAACTTCGAACGGTCGAGGTAAATGCACTCAACTCGGGGACGATCACCATCAATGATGCTTCGAGTGTCCAAGCGGATGCTTCCGGAAATTTCACACTTTCCTTGAATGGTGCAGAGGTTCAAGCGGAGAACCTTCAAGTCGAAAAATCTGAAGGAACGACGACGATTCATTTCCAAGCCGCTCTAACAGCGAGCACTGCCTACAATTTCAGCTTGGGTGTTCCACTCATCGGCGGCGGAACCGCAACAGTCACGGGAACGTTCGACACGTTGCGGCTGCCAACCAGCATCCCGGGGATTGAAGGGAGTGTCGGCACTTGGGGGATCCGCGAGATCGTCACCAGCGGAACCTCATCGATCGCTGATGCAGTGTTGATCGCGACCCAGGATGCCTCCACCATGCCGGCTATTTTTGAGGGATCGTCACCGGTTTTCAACCATTCAGATCCTGATACCAATGGTGTGACGACTTGCGGCAATTTCAACAATGACTTCGATGTGCTGAGCAATACAAGCGCCGGGGACGACTGGGTGGTGGTTGGCAAAACCAAGATTCAAGTCCCGGCTGCAGGAACCTATACTTTTTCTGTTCACAGTGATGACGGGTTCGCCATGCGAGTCAGTGGTGCCTCCGGTGGCAGATTCATTTCTTCGAGTGGTGATGGTTCCATTGATGCACTGGATGCGAAGACTATCTATCGAGATGGGGGAACATCTGACTCTAACACCCGCGGAGTCTACCAATTCGATGCGGCTGGAACCTATGATATTCTTTATCTCGGCTATGACGGGACCGGTGGTGGATTTTATGAAGTTGCCTGGGCTCCGGGCGAATATGTCTACGATTTTGATACCAACCTATGGAAGTTGGTTGGCACGCCAGACGATCCGAGTATCCCAGCATTTCGTGAGCGGTATCTGGCCAATCTCCCCGGACCCGATGGCGATAGCGGAACCTTTGGAATGCGAACCTACCTTCAGGCCGGTTCACCAGGGACTCTCGTAACCAATTTGGATGAAGCGAACACATTTCTCAGCAATACCATGCGAGATGCGACCGACAGCGATCAAATGACGATTGATTCGGTTCAGCCTTATTTGAATTTCCAGGACCCAGACAGTGGGGGCGCGCCATATTTGTCATTCGTGCAAACATTCCCCGGCAATCAATCGGGAGATGACAATAATGTCGTGACCACAGCGAAGGGCAGAATGGTGGTCTCAACCTCAGGGACATATACCTTTGCGATCGGCAGTGACGATAGCTTCCTGCTGCGTTTCACCGGTGTGAATGGCACGCCGACACCCGCCTTCAAGCGCGCGACTTTTGTTAGAGCCGATCGCGCAGGGCGATTTGAGATGTCGCATCCAAACGAGCTGTTTTTCAATACAACCGGCCAAACCAACACCCGCGCTACGATAGATCTGCAATCCGGGACATACGACATCGATTTTATCCATGTCGAAAATACCGGGAACTACTACTATCAAGTTGGATATGCCTTTGGTGAGTTCCTTCACGGAACCGATCCCGCAGATGGATTCAAGCCTGTGGGCTATAATCCCCCTGCAGTTGTGAATGTCCCGTCAATCGAAGACCCTGGCTGGACCATGGAAAGCTCCTTGTTCGGCCTCAGTCAGTTTCCAGATACCGTTGCAGGGGCCAATCAACGGATTGACTACACTCTCGCTCAGGACCCGGTGCCAACTGGCGCGGTCACGACTCAGCCTGATCTGAATTTCAGAGATCCAGAAGATGGGGTCGAAGGACCCATTGGCAACAGTCGTGCCTGGCCGCTCGATACATCCGCTGTGGATAACTCGGGAGCAGCCCGTGCTACGGGAACTTTAGTAGTGACGCAGGCAGGAAGTTATGTCCTGGGGTATCGTGGTGACGATGGAGGCGCACTGTATATTTACGGGGAAGACGGCTTGCCGGATCCTGCATTCAAACAAATCATCGCGACCAACCTGCCAAACTCCGCGCGCATCGATCAAGCCCCGGACAGTGATGTGAACAACGCCATCATCACGGACGTAACGACAGGAAACAGTCTAACATACGCCAATGTCGACTTAGCAGTCGGGCGCTATCGCATTGAAACCGTCTATTTCGAAAGCACTTCCGGATCATGGTGGGAAGTTGTCGGTGGACGGGATGCGGGTGCGTTTTTCAGCTACCCTCTGCTTTCATCGGGGACGGAGCAAAGCATCATCCCCACTGCTGGCTTGGCACTGGTTTCGAAAGATACCGTGGTTGAGCCACCCGTGGAGGAAATCAAGATCGCCAACTTCACTTTCTCAGGCACGCCACCTAGTTCGGTAAACTTCGAGTTCAACTCAGCAACAGACGAAACCTACGTGGTGCAGGCATCGATGGATTTGTCGAACTGGATCGACATCCAAACGATTGGGGACGTTACGGGTATCACCACCAGCGTATCGATCGATCTAAGCACGATTCCAGCTTTGAATGGCGAGCCAAAGGTCTTCTTCCGGGTGATACAGAATCCTTGAGATTCGGCATCGAAAACCCCTCTGGTGTTGCAAGCCATCAGAAGGGTTTTCATTTTGTTAGAAAAGGACAGTATAGTAGATTATCTGCGTCGAAATGGCTGATTGGTTTGCTGTTCTGGTATTCACTCTTACATGATTTTCACTTCGGTGAAGTGCTGCGTTTGAGTCGAGGAGAACATTTTACGAAAATTTTTTGTCCGCATCTGGACTTGTCCAGGTGTTATATGGGCAAAATCGATGCAATTTTCCGACGAATTCCTTCTTCTTTCTTACGCACAGCACCGCGATGAAGCGGCTTTCCGTGCCTTGGCGGAACGATACCTTGGGTTGATCTTTCACGTTGCATTGCGTCGCACCGGGAACCGTCAACTTGCCGAAGAAGCCTGTCAGAACGTGCTGTGCGCGGTGGCCAGTAAAGCGGAAAAGCTTGCGCGGAAACCTGACTTGCTTCCCGCCTGGCTGCATCGTGCGATAGTTTATGAATCCGCCAAAGCCATGCGCTCCGAGTCATCACAACGACGCCGCAAATTTCTTGCTGAACCTCCACAAACTCAGGAAGAATCCGCTTTTGTGGAAACATTTCCTCATCTCGACATCGCGATCGACAAGCTCTCGGAAAGCGATCGCAGGGTGATCTTGTTGCACTACTTTCAAGGGCTGCCGTTTTCACAAATCGCAGTGGTGTTGGGGAAATCGCCTGCAGCCGTACAGAAGCAATCGCGCCGCGCTTTGGAAAAACTATCCAGATTGCTTCGAGCAAAAGGCGTGTCGCTTGGGGGTGGCACGATCGCAACCGGTTTGACCGCAGAGCAGGCAAAAGCCGCGCCTCCAGCCCTGATGAAATCCGTGATCGGAGGCGCTCTCCATGGCACAAGTGGATACTCGAGCACTGGTCTGAACTTGATGTTTGCCATGAAATCCAAGGCTATGATCCCCTTAGCATTGCTGCTCTGTTTCCTCCCAGCCGGTCTCCAACAAATCGCGATTTCGCGGACTCAGACTCAATTGTTAGGCTTGAAACAAGCAGCTTCCAATCGTGGAAGCGATCTGCTTCACGTTAACCGCCGCTTCCGTTCGAATATCGATCGAACAACAGGTATCGGTTTGATCCCGCTGCTCAATGAGCAAGATCAAGCGCGGAGAACTGGCGGTGCTGTAGAAAAGCGCTTTATTGCGCAGCTTGAGAAAATTTCTTCTGAGGAGATCATCCGATTGATCAAAGGATCCGCTGTTCTCAAATACAATCGAACGAAAATCGATGTCTTATTAACGAATTTAATCAACACACTCGGCGCTAGAGACCCCGGACTCGCTGTTACGACGGTCACTGATGCTTATTCCGCCAAGGGAGCTAATATTTTTCTGATTCCTGATTCGATTGGTCCAATGGTCACCCTGTGGGCCAAAGAAGATGGCGATATCTGTTATCAATGGTATCTGAATCTCAGCGCGTCGGTCTCTATCTATCAAATGAACTCTACATGGATTCTCCGTAAATTGAGTGGACCGCTGATATTGGGATTGATTCATGATCATCCCGATAAAGCACGTGAAATTATAGAAAAAACTCCGGCGAATGATTCGTCGGGGCGCTATAATCTTCTGTCGGCAGCACGCCCTCAATTTGGTTCCGAGGACGACACGCTTCAGACCTATTTAGAGCTCCTGCCTTTGTGGAGGGAATCTCTGCCAAGTTCATCCTCTGCTCAAATCATCTCAAAAATTACGTCGTTCATCCAAAGCGATTCATCTCTCAACCTTCAGAAAGCGACTCATTTTCTTTCAGAGGTCAATGTCACCCGCGAGGAGAAATTATTGCTCACAGAATCGGTTGCCAAGCGCATGCTAATTCATGACAGCATCCCCTATGACGTAATAAATGAATCAAAAATAACAAATGAGTTAATCCAATGGCTGGATACAGAACTGTCGGTGGAAGACAGCAAGGAAGTATTTCGAAAAGCAAAATTTGCTCAGAATGAGCATCGAACCAATATGGCATTGCTCGCACTTTCCGATTTGGCAGAAATGAGAAATCGCTCGGACGATGACATCATCAGCACCCTCTCAAAGCACGATTTTTCAGGCACAATGGATCGAGCGTTGGAGGCTGCCTCGCAGATTCAGAATCCCGATAAAAGAAAATCAATAACTCAGCAGTTAAAATCCCAAAGAACGAATCAATGAAAATTGCTTTTGTTGTCTTCTTTATTGTATCTGGAGCTATTTTGTGCGGTATCCAGCATGCTCGACATGCGAGATTTTGTCATGAGTTGGATAAATATAGGAAACATGACAAGCTTAGATCACGGGAGGTGCGGATCGAGCGAAAGAATCCAAAGAATCCAAAGAATTTAGTTAACCCAATCGATGCAGCGGAACGAATTGGGATAATTATGGAATTTGTAAAACGCCGTCAACTTGAGAGCGGACCCAGATCCAACGATGATCAGAGAGCTTTAGCGGAACTGAATCAGGCATCACAAAATGCTGACATGGATACCGAAGAAGTTCTAGAATTGATTCCGTCGTTGAATGTGAATCAGATGAAAGAATTGCTACAGCTTCTTATCCACGATTCATCACTCGATGAAGAAATGCGTGGCAATTTAGTTTCCAATTTCATGGAGTGGTATAGCAGAGAACATCCCATCGATGCCGTAAACATCGTCGCGGAAATACCTGATTTGCCCGAAAGAGAAAAAATTGCGGGTCATGTTTTCCATGATTGGTTTTTAACCAATCCAATCGCGCTTAAGAAGTGGTATGAACAGCAGTCAAGGATAGAAAATCCGATCTGCGGGAATCCGAGAATTTTTAAAGTCTATGCTGAGGTACTTGCATTGACGGATCCAGAGAAACTCTTCAATAACGACAATTTGGATAAGTGGACCCAATCTTACAGCTCATTTGAATTGTCGAATCACTATTTTGACACGTTCGGGAGGCAGGTTGCCAACGATCTGAGGAATGAGACCGAACATCTCGCATTTTGGAATGCACTCACAAATGCGCAAAGCCGTGTGTCTAATCAACATTCCGCTTATTTGGATATGATCAGGAAAGATTATTTATCTGCAGTTGCCAATTCCATCCCGAGTTGGACATTTGATGATGGGCGCAGCTTGATGGAGAGCGGGTTGACTCAAGACGAGCAAACTGCAATTGTTGCAAACCTCATTCAATGCCCTCAAATTCTGGAAACCGAGCGATGGGCTACATGGCTGACGAGCCTACCACTTACACCTGGTATGGCTCATCCTCTTGAGCAGTTTGTAGTCCGTTGGTCTCCGACGGATCCTTACGTTGCTTCAGAATGGTTGGATACTGTGCAAGATTCAGATCTGAGAACTGCACTGATCAAACAATTTGTTTTCTCGGCTGCTCACTTGGCTCCTGACGAGGCAATTTCAAAGATTGCCACTCTTCCCGATGGTGAAACTAGGGCAGCATTGGAGGAGCGGATGAACTACCTTTTGCGAAAATAACATGTTCGGTGATTGAGAAAGGACAGAGGTGCAATCTTCGTGTTCGAGGCGTGACAGGCAGGTCGATTGTGCGAAGCTCTGCCGCGTGAGTCCCATCAGCATCGCCACCCTCAAAGAACAAGCGGGAGAAGTTCCCATTTCGGCTACGGTCGCTTCGCAATTGCAAAGCCGGTCGGTTCGCACGACGAAGGGTGGAAAGCCGTATCTTGAAGTGGTTTTCTCGGATTCGACCGGGAGTTTTCCTTTGAAAATCTGGTCTGATTCGCCGGTTTATGAGAAGGTCAACGATTTGGCTGACGGCGCGATTCTTCAGCTCGAAGGTGAATGGACTCAGAACCAGTATGGGCTGAATGCCAATCACTTTGGCTGGTCGTTGCTTGACGATGAAGGGATCGCGGATTTCCTCTCGGGTGATCCGACGACCCGCGCGAAACAGGATGCGGCTTTTGCCGAAATTCAGCGGCTTTCCGCAAGCATCGGAGATCCACGCATCCGTTTGCTGTGTGAACGATTTCTCAGTGTGTTCGGGGACCGGTTTCGCCGCACTGCAGCTGCGAGAAAAAACCATCATGCCCGGCGCGGTGGCTTGGTGGAGCACGTTGCGCAAATGATGCAGGCGGCAGAAGCGCTTTGCCCGGTTTACCCGGAGTTGAACCGTGACTTGCTGCTTTGTGGAGTGCTGTTCCACGATTGTGGCAAGCTCTGGGAAAATACGTATCCAGAAAATAGCTTCGCCCAGGCGCACAATCTTCATGGCGAAATGTTAGGGCATATTCCGCTTGGCATTGAGCTGTTGAACAAACTCTGGAATGATTTGATGGATTTGCCTGAGGCCGAGGCATGGGCGGATCTCTCGCCTTCGGCGGAAATGACTCGTTTGCATCTGCTCCATCTCATCGGAGCGCACCACGGCCAGCTTGAGTTTGGCTCGCCGGTGCTGCCTCGCACGCCTGAGGCATTCGCCCTACACCACATCGACAATCTCGATGCGAAGCTGGAGATGGTGCGGGTCGCCTATCAGCAGTCCAATGAGATTGCACCTGGAATCTATGATCGGATGTTCCCACTTCCGGCAAACCTAGTACGACCTTTGCCGGAGTTCATCGAGTCTCACAAAGCTGCTCCCGAGGTGACGGACGGCGAAGACACTGCGCCAGATAGTCCATCGCCTGCGGAGCCCGATTGAGGGCGATCGAAAAATGCCCTTCGTGCAGCTCTTCATTCAGGATTGCGTTGGGCAGGAGAGCGACCATTTTTCGAACGAGGCCGAGCGGAATATTGCGATCCTGTGCCCCGTGCCAGTAGCGGATTTCGCTTTGTAGCGCGGGCCAATCCAATTGCCAGTTTTGCAGATAAATCTCCGCATCCGATCGGATACCGCGCCATCCTTGGTGGATTGCGTCGCGGAAGCTCGCGGTGAGGATCGGGACAATGTCCGGATTTTCGAGCAAGATCCTTCGATCCGCTCTTGGCAGAGTTCGAATCATCCAGGAGAGCGGTGGAATGGTTACGGGAAGTCTAGTAATGGCATTACCAAATCGAAGCCCGGGGTTGAACACCAGCGAGGGCATTTTTCGCAAGGGGATCAGCAACCGATATGCCGGGTGCAGTCCGAGATGGGAAAATCCGGGGCCTAGAGGGACCGCGCCGCAAAGCACCGCAGATCCGGCGACTCGTTCAGGTATCTGCATCGCGACCGGCAGAACGTACGGGCCACCACCGGAAACGGCAAGTTGGGCGAAGCGATCGATGCCCAGCGCATCGGCGAATTCTTCTACCAAATTTCCCCAGTCTTTGAGTTTCCGGCTGGGAACCAAGGTCGATTGCCCGATGCCCGGCCGGTCCATCGCGATCAAGCGGATGCCCCGCTCGGCAGCCAAATGGTGCAGCACCCGGCCTTGCACTCGTGAGCTAGGCCAGCCGTGGTAAAACATCAGCGTACCGCCGGAAGCGGCGGGGTCGCCAAATTCATTCCAGGCGATTTTTAGGCCGGATTTGCTGTGCCAAAACGACGGACCGCTTAGGGGCGGAAGGGCTCTCATGTAGGACAAGCTGCCGGACGATTCAGTCATTGCCGGGAAGGATTACTCGGATTTCTTCCGCTTTCAAACCTTGATGATCGCTAGGGTTGCCGGGATTTCCCATTTTAAGACATGGACAAGCGGGTTCTCTCGTCGAACATCGGGCGAACTGATTTTTTTCATGAATCCATTCCTAGCTCCAGAATTTCACGTCCGTTGGTCCAAACTCGTTCCATCCGCTGTGGAGCCCGACATTCGCACTGCTCTCGATACCGCGAAGTCTCACATCGAGATCATTTGCAATGTTTACCCCACCGAGACCACTTACGAAAATACCTTCCTGGCGCTGGAAGAGGCCGGCAAATCGTTGAACGAAGGATGGGGCCGCTTGAACCACCTGGATTCGGTTTCCGATAATCCGAAGCAGCGGGAGGCGCTGAACAAGATGTTGCCTGAGGTCAGTGATTTTTACTCATCCATCGCTTTGAATGATCGGCTCTGGATGGCGCTGAAGAGTTTTGGTGAGAGTGATGGGGTCAAGAGCCTGAGCCCGATTCAACAACGGCACGTTGAGGAAACGATGGCCGAGTTTCGCCAGGCTGGTGCGGATTTGCCGCCGGAGCAGAAGTTCCGGGTAGCGGCGATCGACGCGGAGCTTTCCAAGCTGACCAAGCAGTATTCCGAGCACGTGCTGGATTCCACCAACGCTTGGGAATTGGTGATCACCGATGAGGAAAAGCTCCCTGGATTGCCGGATTCCGCCAAGGCGGCAGCAGCTGCCAATGCAAAGGCAAAAGGCGTGGCAACCGATGACAAACCAGCGTGGCGATTCACCCTGCAATTTCCATCGATGCTGCCGATCATGCAGCATTTGGATGATGACGAGATTCGCCGCCAGGTCTGGCAGGCATCTGCCAACGTCGGCCGTGAAGGGGAATACGACAACAGCTCACTGGTTTGGGAAATTCTCAAACTGCGCCAGGAGAAAGCGGAAATTCTCGGCCACCAGAACTTCGCCGATCTCACCGTGTTGCGCCGCATGGCACGCACGGGGGAATCCGCGCTGAAATTCATCGAGGATCTGCATTCACGAATCCACCCGGCGTTCATCGCGGAATACAAACAACTTTGCCAATACAAGGCGGCCAAAACCCAGCAGCCGGAAGGCCCGCTGGAGCCATGGGAAGTCGGCTACTGGTCGGAGCGGCAACGCAAAGAAAACTTCGATTTGGATGACGAAGTGCTGCGCCCGTATTTCCCGGTGAACGGTGTGATGGCCGGTATGTTCGAAATTGCGACCAAGCTATTCGGCATTTCGATCCAACAAAAGAAGACCGTCTATCTGGAGCCGGGCTCTGGAGAAGATCCGGGCGATGCGATCGAAACCTGGCACCCGGAGGTCGCGTTTTATGAAATCCACGACTCCGGCACCGGTGCTCACCTTGGCTCGTTTTATGCCGACTGGCATCCACGCGAATCGAAACGCGGCGGTGCTTGGATGAACTCACTCTACACCGGTGGCCCGGGCGATCCGCACCTTGGCTTGATCATCGGAAACATGACCCCTCCCGTGGGCGATCAACCAGCGCTACTGACTCATGGTGAGGTGGAAACGATTTTCCACGAATTTGGTCACCTGTTGCATGGATTGCTCAGTGACGTGCCGGTGAAGTCGCTTTCAGGAACCAACGTTGCCTGGGACTTCGTCGAATTGCCGTCGCAAATCATGGAAAACTTCTGCTGGGATCGCGCGTCGCTCGATCTGTTTGCCCGGCATTATCAAACCGGCGAAGCCATCCCGGATGATCTGTTTGCCAAAATGATTGCGGCGAAGAACTACCTGAGTGCTTCCGGTTTCATGCGGCAGCTTTCGCTCGCCAAGCTTGATCTGGAATTGCACCTCCACCTCGATCAATACCTTGGCAAGGACCTCGATCAGATGGATCGGGAAATGCTGGCCGATTACAAAGCTCCGCTCAAAACCGAAGCTCCATCAATGGTGCGCCGGTTCAACCACCTCTTCAGCAGCCCGACCGGCTACGCGGCCGGTTATTATTCCTACAAATGGGCAGAGGTCCTGGATGCTGATGCGTTCACCCGCTTCCAATCCGAGGGCATTCTTAATGAGAAAACCGGCCGTGCATTCCGTGAAAATATCCTGAGCAAAGGCAATTCGCTGCCACCGGACGAGCTCTACCGCAAGTTTATGGGCCGCGACCCGGAGCTGGAACCCCTGCTGGTCCGCGCTGGTCTGGCCGTGCCGGTTTTGGCATGATCCAATGACCTGGTTGGGCTTTCGTTTAACGGGTGGTTTTTGGTTGGCATATATCAGATATGACAACCACCACGCTTTTCATGAATGGCTGCAGCCAGGCAGTGCGATTGCCGAATGAATTGCGTCTTCCCGGGAAAGAGGTGTCGATCCGGCACTTCGGTTCCGGGATTTATTTGCAATCAAACCAAGGCCGGGTCGGTGCCTATCGTGCCTTCCAGGCTTTGCCGGTAGGCGGGGGACAACACGGACTCGAGCGTTTCGCGGGTGCTGTGAATCCGGTCCTCAATGTGAAGGCGGCCTAGTTCGCTTTGGTAGTGCGGCTTGGTGGAGAATTCCTCTAAGTACGATAGATGCCGTTGCCACAGTGACTGGTCGATGCTGGCTTTGGCGTCGAGCCGGGCCTGATACCAATCGGAGGAGATCAGCGATTCGCGGGTAAACATGCTGCGGATCGACGGATCATTGACCGTTTTTCCTTCGTATTCTCCGTAGGCCATCAAATGCAGCAACGCCTTCAACGGCGGGCAGGCGGCATCGATGCTGCCGTCCTCAAAGTAGTTGAGAGCAACCGACTTTTGAGTGGTCACGATGTTATCGATGCCGTCGACGAAATCCTCCATCGACTGCAGTTCCGGGCGCAGCATGTCATCGGTGAAAACCGTGTCCGGTGCGGAGAACATCCGACCGAAAAAGGTGGTGACGAAGCTTTTGGTGATGCGGTAACCAAGGCGGCTGGCGGCGATGGTTTTTCCTTCGTGCTCGAAATCTTCGAGCTTTTCCAGATAGCCGTTTTCAATGAGGTAGGCAGGGTCGCGCTCGGTGATGAACAGCCGTGACCAGACTTCCGGCACCAGCAGGCTGATGTCGTGATCCACCCGATATTTCCGACCGATGAAGCCGGCGGCGCTGGTGAATCCGTGGTAGCCGGTCAGAAGGTAGGAAACCAAGGCCGCGTTCACATCATGGATCGGCAACAGCGCGTTAAATGGTCCCTTGGTCAAAGCGCCTTCGCTGCCCGCGCCGGTGGTCGATGGGCTTTTGCCGGTGAGCGAGGCGATGAAATCCATCAGCAGCTCCGGCAATTCCTGATAGTGAATCGGGTTGTAAACCGCCAAGGCACGGATGCCGGCTTCCTTGTCTGGTGGGTTGTTGCGTCGGCCGGCCAGCACCGAGTTGACCGGCATGGGAACCGGAGCTTCGATCGGCAGTCGACGGATGAAACGCGCACCGAGGTTGGCGAGGTAAACTGAGCGCGGATCTTCCAGGTCCGGGCGGTTTTGCAGATAGCGTGGATTTTTGGTCGGCTTGCCATCGACGATCCGTGGTTGGTGCGTGCTGACGGCAAATTCGGTGGTGCCGTGTTCGACGAAATTTTTGAATGTCTTGCGCAGCGGTAAGGTGAATCGCTCGAACCGGATCGAGTCCTGAATCATCGACTGGACCTCGGTTTTCGTGATCGGCTCGTAGTTGGAAAAGAACACGCCTCTTTGGCTGAAATCGCTTTCGGCTTTCTTGTCGTAACCCCGATGAACCGCATCGTCCGGCCGCTGGAACAGGCGGTATTCGCAATTGCGCACGAACTTGAGCGACGGATTTTTGACGTCCGGATGGAGGCCGTTAATCCAATCGGCAGGGACGACCATGGAGGCACTGATGTCGTCTTCGGTTTGGATTTTCCGCGCAGGGCTGAAGTCTTTGCGGATGCCGAAAGTGCGCCAGCTGCCGTCTTCGGTGAAGCCGACTCGGAGGTATTGCGAAACCAGCCGCTGACGGCGGTAGCTAAGTTCCCGACCAGGCTGGCCGTTGATGAGATCGACTGAAAAGCGTGATTTCCAATCCGGGCCCCAGTCCGGCTTGTAGAATCTTTTGATCACGAAAACCAGATCGCGCACCGGCCGCTCGATCGTGGCGAGCCAGGCATTGTATTCCTCCGTGTAAGCGGCGTTTGGCGTGAGCAATCGCACGACCGAGCCAAGCGAGCGGGCCTTGTCGAGCAATGGTCGTCCAGGTTTGCCGGGATCGATCGGGTTTTGGTAACGGTGGGAAAAATCACGATTGATGATTTCTTCAGCAGCATCCAGGTCGGCCTTGAAATCATTCACCAACACCGGCCCGGAAATCATCGCGTCGGAGAGTGATTTGGAAATTTCCGATTTGCCGCCGCCAGACACGGTGCAGGGTTTGTGGCAGAAGGTCCCTTCTGCATTGGTGCCGATCAGTCGCCAGCGTTGGCCGGTGGATGGCTTCATCATCTCCACCTTGTAGCCGGATGGCAGGACGTAGGTGATGCCGGGTTGGAGCGAGATTTTTTGAGCTCCGGCGGCATTTTTCCAAGTCACCGACTGATGGTGAAGATCGATGTGAACGTCCTCCGGCACATAGAGGATGTTCGGATAAATTTTGTCGATGCCGTATCCTTCCGGCTGCAAGTGGAACAGTCCGGCGTAACGCGATTTGATTTCCTCGAACGTGTGGTCGACCGGGCGGCTGAAGTCGCTGAGTGAGAAATCTTCGCCGAGGTCGAAGCTCGGAAACGCGATGGCGCCGCCGGCGTGTTCTTCTTCGGAGTTTCCGGATAGGTTCGCCGCGTAGCTGAGTTGGGTTTTGACCTCCTTCTTACAGTAACCGTAGTAGTTGTCGGCGATGAGTGTGACGATGATCCCGCGTTTGTCGCGACAGGTGATTTTGAAGGCTCCGCCGTCGTTGTAGAGTTCGTCATCGGACTTCCAGCACATGCCATCGCGCTTCTGGCGATCGGTTGCATCGGCCACATGAGGGAGGCCGAGATCTTTTTTGCGGAGTGAGATCAAATGCGGCGCAAGGATCACACAACCGGTGTGGCCGGACCATTTTCCAGCGTCCAGGCGGGCATCATTCACAGGTAAAAACGGATCTCCCGCGTTGCCGAAGATACTTTCGACGAAGTCCAGATTGCTGACCAGATTGCCGGGCGCGAAGAAGCGGACTTCCATCGATTTTTCCGGTGAAACGCCAGGGATTTCAGGGGCGACGACTGGCCGCAGCAGCAGGGAAACAAAGCTCCTGGCCGGTGTCGCCGTATTGCTGGTGAATGGCAGCGTCATGATCTCGTCCGGAGGGGTCAGGGCGCGACGCAGCAGGCGCGCGAAAACCGCTTTCGGCACGGATTTCTTATCGGCAGGAACGGGCAATCCTTCCTCGGCTACGTGGAACACACCCTTGGTGGTGCGGCGATCGCTGGCAGGGTTATGGCAGACGCCTTGGTGAACGCGGTATGAGCTGAGAATGGACGATTTGAAAACATCCTTGTCTGGCGGAAGCGAGAGCATGCGGGCGATGCCGTGCCGCTCCGCGATCAAAGGGGAATCGGGCAGCAGATGCTTCACATCATGAAAAACCTCAGTCACCAGATCGTCGCCTAGGTAGCTGCGAAGGAATTGGTCGATCGTGTGGTCCGCCGGGCACAGGTAATCTGAAAGCAACCGGGTTTTTTCCTGAAAACTGGCGATCAGCGAGCGGCCGAGATCGAGGAACGGGTAGTCCGATTCATTGCCAACGATCGGGTATCCACGGGAAGCGAGCTTGAGATTGACGAATTCGCGCAGGCGGCTTTCGTCGTTAGAATCCGCAACGCTGGAGTTTCCGGAGAATCCGATTTGGTCTTTGAGGTTTTTCATGGTGAGGATCGAGAGAGAATGGGTTAGTTCGCACGATTCGCCGATGGAGGGCTTCGCCGGGGATCATAAAGTCGGCGGGGTTGATTTGACCAGCGTCAACACGGGTTGGGGCTAGGGCCAGGACCGGCAATGGCAGGCCTCCGGAAGTTGGCGCTTGAATGTTGCGCCCTGCGATCGTAGCCAAGGGGCCGCATGGATTGGATGCACCCTTACGAGAAGCTGCCATTGTTCGGCACGGGCATGTTTTTAGCGGTTTGCTTGATTGGCACGCATCTGGCGATGTTGTTGAAGCCGGAGCCCATTCAGAGTTTTCTGAAAGTTTTCCCGCGCAATAACCAGTGGGGGCAAATCTTGCTGGGAATCGGACTCGCTTGGTTCTGGTTGCTGGTCGCGCCTGAAGGTCACGGCCTGGTCAGCTCACTCGCGATGGATTTGGGCGAGTTCAACAATGCGAAGCCTCTGCTGCGGATTTTGGTGCCGGTTTCCTTGATTTTGGTCTCGATGAGCGTGCGCGATTTCCTCGCAGTCCGCGCCCTTGGATTGCTGGGCTTGATGGCAGCTGCCCCGCTGTTGGGCGCTGCATTCCTGAAAAATCCGGATACCCGCTTGTTGATCCCGATTTACACCTACGTTCTCATCACCGTATCGCTGTTCTGGGTGGGAATGCCCTTCCTTTTCCGCGATGCAGTCACCTGGGTCACCGCCGATCAAAAGCGCTGGAAGGCCGCAAGCATGGGCGGTCTTGCCTACGGGGTGATCATGTTCATTTGCGCCTTGGCCTTCTGGCGCGGCTACTGATTTTCCGCGTTTCCACGCCGCCAACTTCTTTCCCGCAGTCCTGAAACGACGGGAAAGTGGTGGGTTTTAATGGAAGAATTTCAGCGCTGGATCAGTAAACCGGAGCACCGTAAGTGTCATCGGAACTTCCGCCGCCCTGGACCTTATTGGCGGATTTCTCCATTCCCTCGCCGAGGAGACGGAGATCCCGGCCAAAACCAATAGTGGTGTTGCAGGAGCTGAGTAAAGAAGCGGTGATGACGGCGGCTATGAGCAGGAGCGATTTCATCTGGCTCTTTCAATAGCGCATTGCCATTTCGTCGCAATGCTTAACTTTGCTTAAGTTCACGCCTTAACTCGATGATTTCGTCGCGGATTTCGAAGCACGAGAGCAGTAAATTCTCAAGCGCGGCCTTGTGATCGGGGTCCGCTTCGTCATTTGCAAGGATGCGGCAAGCGCCGACGGCTTTGTTCAGCCAGCCGAGGCAGCGCTTCAGGACAGCGAGGACAAATCCGGTTTCCGGTTCATAGCCGCTCCCTTTGCCGTTGAGTGCGCCTGCGAGTTTGCCGCTGACCTGTAATAGGCTGGATATCAGCTCGTAAGATGGTGATTCAGGGCTGTCTCCACATTCCGCGAGATCCACCGCGCGCAACGCCAAATCCCGAGATTTCAGATGCAACGGGTGAGTTTGCCCGTCATCAGGGGCGTCCGGATCTTCCTCGTCGTCCAGCTCACTTGCCTCATAAATGCCGAGTGCCTGATTTTGCTCAATCTCATACGGATCCGGGAAATCGGCTTCGTCGGAAAATTCCTCGTCGTCCGAATCTCCCGCCTCATCGCGCTCGGCGAGGGCGTCGAGGAGACCGTCCCAGCCCATGACAAAGGCTTCTTTGCGCTCACTGTCTCCATCCTCCATGTACTTTTCCAGCACTTCCTGGTAGGCATCGGTCAGGCGGTCAGACTCCTTGAGGCGCTCTTCCCAGGCGAATTCGTCCATTTCACGGGCGGGTTTCGGCTGGGCTTCGCCATAGTTTTTGCGGCGAATGACCTGGGCCATGAAATCTCGCATAGAGTTCAGGTTTGCCAATTTTTGCGCAGCTTCGGCATCCTCATCCATCATCCACTCATGAGCCGACACCGTGAGCTTGAAACTGGTGGACTCGACAACCACGCGCCCATTGATCTCGCTAAACCATTCAAGATAAAGGCTGTTTCGCCATTGGATGATGGGGTCTTTGCCGCCGTTTTCGACCATGGTTTTGGTCTTCCGGGAGGCGGTGACATCACCGATGACGCCGGTTTGATCCTCATCCAAGGCCATCGCGTCCTGGTTGGATTTTGGCGATGGATTTTCGAATATCAAATGCGAGCCAGCGAGGTCCCGCCAGCAATCACCGTCAAGCTGGAGAACGATCGGGTCTTCGCGGCCAACCAACCAGATACGACCCGTGGTTCTGCCCTCGATCGTATTGTCGATTTCTCCGCGCCTCACCGCTTCATCGATCCTCCATGCCATGGTAGGGAGTCTTTTCAGTACTGAGCCCGGGCGTCAAGCAGTCGTCTCAAAATCAGTACAGCTGTTTTAGGGGTAGTTGGGTATACTCGTCGGCAAGCCTCAAAGCTGCTTCCCGACACGACGTGGTGGAAGGGATTTTCCGCTGTTCTACAGGCAGGGAAAACTCTCGAAAAAATGCCCGGTCATCGAAGCCAATACGGGCCGCATCCTCGATGCCAAAGCCGTAGTAAATGCAACCGATGCGGGCCCAATGAATGGCTCCCAGGCACATCGGGCAGGGCTCGCCAGTGGTGTGAATTTCACAGCCTTCGAGGGACCAGGTGGCTAGGTTCCGGCAAGCATCACGGATGGCGGTGACTTCGCCATGGGCCGTCGGATCGTTGGTGGAGAGAACTTGGTTCCAGCCTTCGCCGACAATTTGGCCATTTTTTACGACCACGGCGCCGAATGGACCACCGGCACCGCCAAGCATGCCTTGGCGTGCCAGCTCGATGGCGCGCATCATGAACGATGGGTCGGGCCCGGTCATGGAACTGCTTTTAGCAGATTCCAGACCGAAATCCAGAGTGGTCGATTACCACTCGCCGCCCAGTGCTTTGATCAGGGAAACGGAGATCGCGAGACGCTGAGCGCGGACAGCATTATTGGCACGCTCGGCATCGAGACGGGTGCGTTCGGTATCCACCACATCCAGGAAGCTGACCAGGCCTGCATCAAATCGCTTCGATGACAGATCATAAGCTTTGCGAGCGGAATTGACGGCGTCTTCCTGCGCTTTTTGCTGCCTGACCAGGATCTCGCTGCCTTGCAAGGCGTCTTCCACTTCACGCATGGAATCGAGCACCGTCTGGCGGTAGTCCGCAGTCGCTGCTTCGTGGGCATTGACGGCTGCGTCCTTGCGGTAGCGGAGGAAAATCTGATCCGTCAAAGGAAGGGAAATGTTCGGCCCGATCGACCAGACAAGCGAGTTCGATTTGAACAGCTGGCTGAATGTTTGGTTCTGAACACCGCCCGACGCGCCGATGCTGATGGATGGATAGTAAGCGGCGGTGGCAACACCGATGTCGGCATTGGCAACTGCGACCTGGCGCTCCGCCGCGCGGATATCCGGCCGTTGCAACAACAGTTCGGATGGAACCGATACCGGAATGCTAGGCGGACTTGGTAATTCCGGATTCTCTGGAATCGTGGATCCCGTAGCCGCCGCGCCCGTGAGAACAGCCAGTGCGTTCACCAGCTGAGCCCGATCTTGGTCCAGGCTGATCCGTTCAGCTTCCGCCGTGGAAACTTCGGTTTGAGCCAGGGAAAGATCCAAGCCGCTGATCGCGCCGGCGTCGCGTTGCTCGGTCAAAAGATCCAGTGCCTTGCGGCGCAACTTGAGCGTTTCATCCAAGACCGCGCGGTCGGCATCGACAGCACGGAGGGCAAAGTAGTTTTGAGCTACCTCGCTGGCGACCGTCAGACGCATCGCGTTCAGAGTCTCTTCGCTTGCCTGGGCGGACGCTTCCGCCCCTTCAACTTGGCGGCGGACTTTGCCCCAGAGATCGAGCTCATAGGACAAATCAAGTGGCACCGAGTAAGTGGTGTTGATGGTGGTGGTGCCGGTGTTGACGATGCGGGATTTCGCACGCGTCGCGGAGCCGCCAACACTGATGATCGGGAAATACAGACCGCGCGTTGCCAGCGAAAGATTGCGAGCTTGGCGCAGGCGTGCATCCGCGGCGACGATTTCCTGGTTTTCCTTCAGGGCACGTTCCACCAGGGAATTCAGAGTCCGGTCCTTATAAAGCTTCCACCATTCGCGTGGCTTCGGCAAGGAATCGGGAGAGGTTTTACGCCAGTTGATCCCACTGTCCGAAAACGAGGTAGGAAGATTCATCGTCGGCGTTTGATAATCTGGGCCAACCGATTTGCATGCGGAAAGACCAAGAATCGCCGAAAGCGACAAGGCGGAGACAGAGAGGGTGGAAATAGATGAGGCCTGTGACATGGCGTGCTGCAATTCAACCATCAAAATCGGCGCACGCAAGTGACTACTTGCAGTGAACGCAAAAAAATCGAACTATCGTTTAGTTTTTGCAGATTTCCAGCCATTTTGAATCTGTTTGATTTTCCGCAATGGATGTGAATCAATAGGCAAACTCTAAAAACCCAAATTTATGAAATCGATCCTTATTGCATTGTTCGCAGGGACCCTAATGCTCCATGCTGAAAATCCTCCATCTGCAATTGATAAGGCGGAACTGTCTTATCGTAAAGGTATTGCGGCTGAGAAAGCGGGTGATCCAAGCGCTGCCCGCACGGCATACACCGAAGCACTCAAGCTCAACCCACAACATGCCAACGCACGCTACCGGCTGGGCGAGCTGCGGCTGAAATCGAAGGATATCGCGGAAAAGGGCAGAGCTGCGCAATATTCCGACATTATTTTGCCAAAAGTCGAATTAGAGGACGTTCCACTCGCTGATGCGCTCAATTATTTGACCGCTTTGATCGGTGAGCAGGCAAAAGAGGCAAAGAAAGATGCGCCACCAGGATTTGTCGTTCAGGATCCCGATAAAAAGTTGGGAGAGGGCCAAGTCACTCTCAAGCTGAAGAACGTCCCGGCTAAAACGGCACTGGAATACATCCTAAGCCAAGCCGGAGCAAAAGCCCGATACGATGAGTTCGCAGTGGTGATCCTGCCCGCGAAGTGACCTGTTGCCAGATCGGCCACATTTGACAGTCGTCGGCTGATCCGCTAGGTGAGGCCATGGCTGAAACGGCGCAGGATGCTTGGTATTTTTCTCGCGACGGGCAACAAAGCGGCCCGTTGCGATTTTCTGAGATCCAGGAGAAAGCCAATCAGGGGCTGCTGCGACCGCGGACGGATTTGATCTGGCGCGAAGGAATGCCGGATTGGCGTCCAATTGGTGAGATCGAAGGCCTGTTTGAGCGCAAGCCCGTCCCGGTTGAGCCGGTCGCCTTCGATCCCTACATTCCACCGGTCGAAACGGCGGCGGATACATTGGCCAGTCAAGGCGGCTGGCCCGGTTACCGGCGGCGCGCGTATCTAGCCGTCATTTTTGGACTGCCCTGCCTGTTTTTTGTCGCTGCATTTATCCTGGCCTTTTTGTCCCATCCCGTCCCGTCGAGCCAGCAAGCGCCGAATCCGATTCTGGGAGGCCCGGTCTTGGTGGCAGTGCAGCTGGCCATGACGATTCTCTCCATCTGGGCTGGGCTGCAGCGCTTGGTGAATTTGGGAATGAGCCGCTGGTGGTATTTCGGCATGCTGGTCCCGATTTTGAATTTGTGGGTCGCTTACCGTTGCTGGGCCTGCCCGGCTGGTTATGCCTACCACAAGAAAATGGACGGAGCGGGGATCTTCCTCGCGATCGTCTACTGGCTGTTTCTGATCCTCATCATAGTTGCATTCGTTGGGCTGGGTTTGGCCCTCGAGCAAGGTAGCCCTGAGCTCAAGCATAGCCTGCGCGAAATTCTTCAACACAGTTCTACCCGCCGATGATCCAATTATCCAAAATCGCAGACGAAAAACGAGATGGCGGGCCGATGGAATGTTGGCTTCTGCACGGTGGAGTGGGGATGGCTGCCGATTGGCGCGCGACGGCGAAGCGGCTGGCAGGGCGGGCGATCAGCACGCGGGCGGTGGATCTCTGGCGTTTTCTTGAATCCGGGCCAATCGGCATGCCGGATTTCGGCAAAACGCTCAATGTTGAGGCGGGCGGCGAGGTATTTCGCGGAACAGGCCGGGCGTTGCTCGGGTATTCGATGGGAGGACGCTTGGCATTGCATGCCTTGCTGGAAAAAAATCATCCTTGGCAAGCGGCGGTGATTGTCTCCGCTCATCCGGGCTTGGAATCTGAGGATGAACGATCCGCTCGCCGCACCAACGACACCCAATGGGCGGGGCGCGCGTTTACCAGCGATTGGCGACAATTTCTGGAAGCGTGGGAAAAGCAGCCAGTGCTGGCGGGGGCTTCCGCGCGCGACCCGCAAGCCGGTGCTGGCTTGGTTTCCCGCCGCCAGGAAATTGCCCGTAGTTTTGTCGACTGGTCCCTGGGTGCGCAGCAGCCGTTGTGGGAGCGCTTGCGAGAGATCGACGTGCCAGTATTGTGGGTCGTCGGCGAACGCGATGAAAAATTCTGTGCCCTGGCAGAACGAGCGGTATCGCTGATTCCCAAAGTCCGTTTGGCGATTGCGCCCGAAGCGGGTCACCGGGTTCCCTGGGCGGCTGAAGAGTGGTTTGCTTCTCAGGTCGCGGATTTCGTCAATCTCGGAGCGTGAGCTTCGTTCTCAAAGCCGGTTTTTGATCGGGCATATGGACCATGCTGAATACCCAATCATCAATCGTTCCCTGATTTGCGATCTTCACCATCACGGTGGCGACGCTGATAAGCGTGATGAGTTTGATACTCCATCTGCCATGAGAGGGCGAGATCGATCTGACCATTTCAGAAGGCAATACCCGAGGTTGCGGCGAGGGGCGGGATCGTCCAGAATGTCTCGTCATGTGGACTACCGTATGTGAATTTGAGGACATCCGTTATGAGACGACGGATGAGGGCGCGATTGCGAAGATCACCATCAACCGGCCGGAGGTGCGGAATGCGTTCCGGCCGAAAACCGTGGGCGAATTGCTGCGCGCGTTTGATCTGGCGCACGAAGACCCGAAGGTCGGCGCGATCATTTTGACGGGCGAGGGCGACATGGCGTTCTGCTCAGGCGGGGACCAAAAAGTCCGCGGGCATGCGGGCTACGTCGGTGAAGACGGAGTTCCACGGCTCAACGTGCTGGATTTGCAAAAGAAAATCCGTTCGCTGCCAAAACCGGTGGTCGCGATGGTGGCGGGCTACGCCATTGGTGGCGGCCATGTTCTTCATGTCGTATGCGACCTCACGATTGCTGCGGACAATGCTCGATTTGGCCAAACCGGGCCGAAAGTCGGCTCCTTCGATGGCGGTCTGGGGTCCAGCTATCTCGCCCGCATCGTCGGTCAGAAAAAAGCCCGGGAAATCTGGTATCTTTGCCGCCAATACGACGCGCAGCAGGCGCTCGACATGGGCTTGGTCAACACCGTGGTTCCTCTCGCCGAGTTGGAGACTGAAACGCTCAAATGGTGCCGCGAGATGCTCGTTCATTCACCGCTTGCCCTGCGATGCCTCAAGTCCGCGCTCAATGCGGATTGCGATGGCCAGATGGGACTGCTCGACCTCGCTGGCAATGCGACCTTGCTCTACTACATGAGCGAGGAAGGTCGTGAAGGGAAACAGGCGTTTCTCGAAAAACGGCCGCCGGATTTCTCGAAATTCCCGCGTGTGCCCTGAGTCTCCCTAGCTTCCATTCTTCGGAAATCGCAATCGCATGTTCGGCTTCACTGGCCGTGGCCGAGGTGCTTTACCACGGCTTCGGTCCGGGTGCGGACATGCAGTTTTTTGTAAATATTGTGGAGATGGGTGCGTACAGTTTCGAGGGTAATCGAGAGTTCCCAGGCGATTTCTTTATAGAGAAAACCTTTCACCAGGAGATCTAAGATTTCGGTTTCGCGTGGGGTGAGCTTCGGCTTTTGCGTTTTGTCCGGGACCTCATTCTGGAAGTGATGGACGACTTTTCTGGCGATGGCTCCGGACATGGGCGAGCCACCGGCGATCAGGTCATCGAGTGCATCGAGAAGTTTGGTGGGAATGTCCCGCTTCAATAAGTAACCCTCGGCACCGGCGGCGAGGGCGTTGAAGATTCGGTCATTGTTGTCATAAACGGTGACCATGATGACCTGGGTCGCGGGCTGGAGCGCTGTCAACTTGCCGACGCATTCGATTCCCGACATGCCGGGGAGCTGAATGTCCATGAGAACAACGGAAACCGGGGATTGGACAAGGGCGTCCAGGGCCGAAGCTCCGTCGGAGAAAGCAGCGGAGACTTGCCAGCGAGAGGAGCAATTGATGATTTCGATGAGGCTTTCCCGCAAGGTGGCGTCATCTTCGACGATAGCGATGGAATAGGGAGGGGCTTCCAGGGTTTCGTTCATGGCGTGCGGAGATGCGGGGTTTTCGGAACAGGACATTGGAGCACAAGGAGGGTGCCTTTATGGCCTTGGGATTGAATTTTGGCGGTTCCTCCGAGTTCGCGGATCCGGTTTCGGATGTTGATGAGACCGTTGCCATGGTTGGCTGCCGTCTCGTCGAATCCGCGGCCGTTGTCACGGATTTCGATCTCGAGCTGGCCTGCCTCGAAGGTGAACTTGAGAAAGACTTCGCAGGGGCCAGCGTGTTTTAGAATGTTGTGGAAGGCTTCGCGCACGGCCATCGAGACATGGTGCCGGAGGTCGGAGTTGATCGGATGATGCGGCAGTGATGGCGGGATGTCGAGACGGCAGCGGATTTCACTGTCCTGAAAAACTTCCTCGGCATGTCGGGTCAGTTGCAGGGCAAGGCTGTCGAGATGGTCGTTTGAGGGATCGACAGCCCAAACCAACTCGTCCATGGCGGCGACAAGCTCACGGCTGGCGGTGGAGATCTTGTCGAGATGCGCACTCGCCTTCTCCGGGGCACAGCCGATTGAGCGGCGGGCAAGCGAGGCGGTCAGGTTAAGGACGCTCACCCTGGTCCCCAAATCGTCGTGCATGTCGCGGGCAATCCGGGTGCGATCTCGTTCCAAGGCAGTTTGCAAGGAAAGCTCGTGCATGCGGCGATGGTGGCGGCGGTGGCGGTGGCGCAGAATCGCGATGGCGATCAGTGAAATGATGGAGGCGGTGATCGCGGGGGTGAACCAAGTCGTTTCCCAGAAATAAGGCTTCACCTCCAGTTCCAGGGAGACACTTGCGGAAGTTGGCGGGCCCTGGTCGGTCACTCCAATCGCGCGGAAGTGATAAGTTCCAGCGGGGACGTTGAGGAATGTGGCACGTTGCTGGTTTCCGGGAATGATGTTGTAAGCTTCGCTCCATGAAACCATGAGCGATCTGTCTTCCGCATGGCCGGGATCGAAGTCGATCTTCTGAATGGCCGACCATTTTCCAGACTTCGTCTGGTCTCCGTCGATCAGACAAAGAATCGTCGAACCTTCACCGGTAGAAACGAGAGCAATTGCCGGCTCGTCACCGCCTCGCTGCCAGCCCGACGGGGCCCGCATGGGTGAAAGTATATTCACTCCGCCCTCGAAATCCCCGTTCTCCCAGAGAGAGAGCTCAGGGCGGTTCGGGCGCACGATGTGGAGATTGTCGATTCCCAGGCTACCGCTGGTGTCGGGAGCTCCTGAGCTGAGCGTGACGCGTAGAAACTGGCTATTGGGTGGTGCGAGTAGCGGCGCTCTGCGGTGGATGAAGCGGGAGAAGGCGAAACCCGTATCCCAACCCGGGCTATGGCCATTCATGTTGAATTGCGCCTGGGAAAGTGGCTTCAGCTGTGCATCGAGAAACTCAAAGCTAAGACTCATGCCGAGGCTGCTTTCTTTCCATTCTTCGTTAAATCCTTCGAGTTGAGAGCGCAATTGCACGGCGCGGCGGAGTCCTGAGATGGCTCCGATGTCGAAGTCGAGCCGATGGAGACCGGGCTTCAACTGCAGCGGTGAGCCATTCTGGGGGATGTGGTGAATGGTCTCCCCATCCACATCGATTCGGTTGATCTGCAGCTCGAATCGCTCGCTGCTGGATTCATCGTTTGCTCGTTCCGCCGCAAGTTCCGGAGAAACACGCTTTTCCGGAGGAATGAAAATGAAGTCGGTCGGATGACGCGCGACAGAGCTCATGCGGACTTCATCGATCAAGCCGGGAAAAGGCTCTGCTTCGGCGTTTCCGTCGCCGGAACTTCTCGCTTCGTTACCAATGGCGAAGTCTCCGGTGGTTCGAGCAAGGTTTGCGGTGAGCATGCCGGAGCCGATCGCATTGGCCTCCTCGACGCCGCTGCCGATGCGGGTCCAGAACAGCCGCAACGCTCCGGGAGTCCCGGGAAGTCCGTTGTAACTTACGGCTACATGGAACCAGTCGCGGGTATTGATCGCGTGAGGACCGGTGGTGGGAATGGATGCCAGTGCGCCGCCGGCGGCCCCGCTGTCGGGAAGTGGGGAAAATGAAAGGAAACCTTCCCGCTCGATCCGGAAGCTGAAGATGCGATCGTCGTTTTCTCCATCCATCGTCAAGATGGCCAGAGCAATCGTCTGAGATTGTTCCGGGAGCAGATCAAATTTGATCAATGCTTCGTAAGTGAAGGCACCGTCGTCTCCCTGAAAGCGAAAGTTATCTGGCGCGTTGTCGGATTTATCGCCGGAAAGTTCCGGAGCGATGGTGAGGATCGCGCCCTTAAGATTGGACCAGAAGGGGGTGCCTCCGGTGTGGTGGTTGAAGGAAATCGCATGTCCAAGGCCGGGATTGGATAGCTGGCCGGATTCTGCTCCGTTGTGTAGACTTCGTAAGGGGAAGCCATCGGGGGAGGAATCGATGAAAGGCGGAGATTTTTCGTCCAGGTGCCAGAGGTGGAGCGTGTGCGGGTCCACTTGGTAGGGAGTGAGCGCGACAGCCGCGGTGCATCTCACGAGAGTGAGAAGGAGAATGGTGGCGATCCGCGGTGACATCGGCTAAGTGCAACTCGTTTCGTATCCGCCGAAAATAGCTTCCATACGGCTGCCGATCTTCAATCGCTTCGAGTGAGCGTGAAGTGGCTTTTTAATGGTTGCAATAGAGTTGCTGAACGAAGGTGAAGTCGAGTCGAAAATACAGAAGCTCAAGGATGGAGACTATCGTGACGATAACCCCGGTGCCGACGGCTTTGCAGAAGCTATTGATGCAATTTTCGCAGAGCCAATCTAACAAATGGTAGCACTTGTGAATTGCAAGCAGTGTTCCCTCTGGATCTACGGTTTTTGTAGTAGTTTATTTGATCCGAAGAGCTCCATGTGGATGTGAATGCAGCCTCCATGGAGCTTTTTTGATTTGGAAATTGAGGTAAACCGATTTGATTCAGGCGCTGCTGGGGAGAGTCCGAATTTGGTGCATTAGCGCTGCCGACGCAGGAGACTGAGGATTCCTAGACCACACAGGCAGATCACGGAAGGTTCGGGAACGGCGTCAGCGCTGATGGAAAGGTTATCGATCAGGTTCGGGTTCCCGTATCGTCCTTCAAGTTCGAAATGGATTTCCGAGCCGTCATCGAAATTCCAGGAAAACGTGGACACTTCGGAATCTAGTGTTTCGACGCCATCGACGAGAATCGATAGGAGGGTAAGATTGCCGCCGTTCTCGAGACTTGCGTATTCAACCGACAAGGTAATGGGAATCAGCCCGGAAGCGCTGTGTACCCCGGTCAGGGTTGTGGCGACGCCGTTATCGAAATACTGCACATCCCCATTGAGTTTCACGAGGACGCCTAAATCGGTGGTTGTGTCATTGACGCGGACATCTGGCTCTCCGCTGGTATTGTTGTCGGTTCCAAAGGAAAAACCTGTCCAGTCACTGGAATCGGCCAGCGTTGCGTCCCAAAGCCAGGAAACCGTGATGATTCCGGAACTGCCAACCATCGCCAGGGCGGGTGCGAAATCGTAGCGCTCTGCGGGATTGGCTTCATCGTGAAAGCGAGCACGGGAATGGGAAGGCAGTGCAAGTTGGCCGCTGATGATATCGAGAGTCTGTTTCGAGGAACGGATCTCGATGCTGTTCGCGAGAGTTCCGCCCTGTGACGAGTTCTGCGAGCCGGCGGCATCGATGTTATCGGTGTCGCTCCGATCAAAGTTGTCGGTGAAAAGTACTGCGGCGCCGGCCGTCTGGGAGAGGGCGAGCAGGCCGATGGCTGCGGCGAGGAATGCGTGTTCTTTCTTCATGATTTGGTGTTTAAAGGAGGTCGGAATGGAATCCAGACCATGAACTTTCATTCTCTTGCGGTTGTGAGCTGAGGGTCAAGGTGTTGACGCTTTCTCCCCCTTAATGGGGATGCACCGTTTGTTTCACGGTGGAAGTCATGGCGGTTCCACCCGGACCCGGTAGAAAGCCCGCGAGGCGGGTGGAGAGTCATCGGCCATTAGCAACTCTCCGGAGGTATTTTGAACGACTGAAGAACTGATGGATTCCCACGGGATTTGGGAAAGGTCGGTGGTTCGCTCCAAAATGTAGATCCGACCTTTTCTAACAGGAATGACGAGTTCAAAACGATCCGCCGAGTTGTGGATGTAGTGGGACTTGATTTTGAAATTGTCGTCCGCGTTGAGAGGGTCCGTGTTGGCGGCAAATTCTTCCAGGTTGGATAGGCCATCTCCATCGGGATCTGCATGGTCGTCGGAGAGTGAGGATGTCTCTTCACCAGTCCCGAACATCGCCGCTTTCCAATTTTCCTTCAATGTCTCGGCATCTGCCGTGGCGGTGTCGCTCAACCAGATCTCATGTTTCCCCGGGGTGAGGTTTTCAAGGATCAGATAGCCGTTTTCGACAGGTGCTTGGGTGGAGACTCCATCAACCATGAGGAATGGGTTTGTTAGACCCTTGGAAGGAACCATGACCGTCGCTAGCATGGTTCCGGGCAGAGCGACCGTCAGCCGGAAGGATGAAGGGGAGTTCTCCACCGAAATTTCAACGGGGCCGCGAATGGTTGGGATCACGCCGGAGGCGTGAGTGAGACCCAGGATGCCGTCGCCGGTTCCGAGCTGTGGTTTGATGCGGGCAGTGGCGAAACCAGGAGAGGAAGGCGTGAGTCCAAGAACGTAACGTGGTATGATATTTGCTGGAACAGAACCCCAGGCGTGGCTCCAGTCCTGATTGGGTTTGTAAGAGTTATCCCAGGCCTCCATGGTGATGGTGGCACCTTTTTTGATCATATTCCACCAATGCCGGTCATAGGTGGTCGAGTTGTCCTTCATCAGACCGATCGCGTAGTCGGCCTCTTCTCCTTCGAACAACGCCTCGAGCAGGTACTGGCTGCCGTAAACGCTGCAAGCCATGCGCTTCGTCTTTAGGAAATCGAGAACCGATTGTTTATCTGGCGGCTCGATCCCGAGGGCTAGTGGGAAGAAGTTTGAGTGGGCGGAGGTGTGGGTGGTCGATTCTCCGTCCTTGAAGAGCGAACCGTTCCAGAAAGCTTGGTTGAAGGACGATTCAAGACGATCGGCACGGGAGGTGAAGGTCGCCTGGTCGGTGGTTTTTCCAAGCAGCCCCGCGATGTCGGCGAGGATTCTACAGGATTTGTAGTAGAACGCGTTGACCACCGTGTTTTCGGAGGTGAGGACATAGCCGTCTCGTTCGCCTGTTGGCCAATCGACGATGTTGTCCGTGGAGTGGGAGAGTATGCCGTCATTCCGGACATCGCTCTGGTATTGCGCTACGTGGGCGACGAGCGAATCATAGTTGGCTTCGAGCGCATCCAGATTCCCCGTGTACATGTAGTCGGCCCAGGCCATGAGTGGAAAGTGGAGCTTCCATTCCGTCGGCCAGGTTGAGTGATCGAGCAGCCATTCGAGGGAATAACGTGCGGTGGTGAATTCACGGTCCACGGAGTAGTGGCCGAGCTGGTTGATGTAGGCGTCCGCCTCGTAGGGCAGCCGCTCGCGGTCGCCATCGACATAGACGCCGGCAAAGCTAGTGGCTTCCATGCTGTAGCGGCACATTTCCCAAACAGCGTCGAGGGTGGCGTCGGACGAAGCGAAGCGCGCGGCGCTTTCATCGAAGGGAACGTGAAGCACGTGCTGGCGGATGTTTTCAGCGGTGATTTCTGCCGGGCAGTCGGAAATTTCCACGTAGCGGAAAGGGACAACCCTGCCGCCCGCAATTGAACTCACGTCGATGCCGCTGCCACTCACATTCGGACTGTGGATTTCGTAGAGGGTTTCTCCATTGGCCAGACTGGTGGTGGTGCGAGCATTATCTGGATTCGTGGTGGTGCCTCCTCCTCCGACCACGGTGCTGCCCGATGCCTGCTCGCTGAACCGGGTGGTCAGGGTTTTCCCCGAAAACGCACCGTTGAGACGTAGGGTGAGATAGCCGAAGCCGTCACGGCCGAAATCGATGAAGTAGCGACCTTCGCCCTTATCGATGACCCGGATCGGAGCGACGACGCTGCCGAAGGAAGGCTTGTAACGCCCGGCCCAGTTGTAGCCATTTCGCTCGTTGGATGAGGACTGATAGATGGTCCGCGCGTTGGATTGTGGCGCCGTGGATTCAATGGTGAAACTTTGGATGGCAGACCATGCACTGGGCGCGTCATCTGTCCCCCAAGTCCTGACCCGCCAGGAGTAGGTTGTACCTCTGCTCAATGCCGTTCCGAGGTAGTCGATGTTGACGGAGTCACTTCCATCGATTTTGCCACTATCCCAGACATCACCATGGTTAGTGCCTGCGAGAAGGGGAGTCGATGAAACGAGAATCTGATAGGCGATTTGGGATTCTCCGCGCTGACGGGGGTTGAATATCCATGTGAACTCGGGGAATTGATCTGGGATGGTGGTCAGGTGCGGCATCGCCAGCAAATCGACCATCAAACCATTGGGGCGAAACGGATCGGCCGGGCTTCCGGGTTTGTCCTCTGGATCGTTCGGGTCGGTGCCAGCTGCCTGTTCACTGGTGTTATCAAAACCATCGTTATCCGGATCGTCGCCAGGGAGGGCCGTTGTGTTGGCGAAATGCCGCAGGACCCAATCATCGGAGAGCCCGTCGCCATCCGCATCGCCGGGAACTGAGCCCGCGTCATTGGGGAGGGTTTCGGCGGAAAATTCCGCTGCATTGCTGAAGCCATCCCCATCTGGGTCGCCACTGCCGTCTTGCTCTAGACTGCCGAAATATTGTTCCTCCCATGCATCTGGCAAACTATCGGCGTCCCGGTCCTTTGGATCATCATCCACCTTGGGATCGGTCCCGTTCTGGTATTCTTCGAGATTGGTGAACAAATCTCCATCCGGATCTCCGGCAGCATTTTGAGCAAAAATGGAGCCGAAATGAGTGGTTTCCCATTCGTCTGGCAGACTGTCACCGTCTAGGTCAGCCGGGTCTTCGGCAACCGTGGGATTGGTGCCGATTTGATATTCCTGCAAATTGGTCAGTGTGTCGCCATCGAAATCATCGTCAGGGAGGACGTCCGCAAGGGTTCGGATCGCATCGTCGTCATCGGAATCGATGATCTGTTGCTCCCACTCGTCTGGAAGGCTATCCCCATCGTCGTCGGTCATGTTGACGAAGATGAAATCGTCGGCAGCTTTCGGCCCCTCGGAAATGGTGACTTCATCAATCTGCCCCCTGAGGCCTTCGGATGAACCACCGGTATCGCGGAGCTCATTTCCGATGGCGAAATCGCCGGTGCCGCTGGAGACATCGGCGGTCATGGAAAACGATCCAATAAGATTGGCTTCGGTTACTCCTGCATCGACCCGCGTCCAGTAGATGCGGAGGTTGTTCGCCTGGGTTTCATCACCGGTATAGGTGACGGCTACGTGATACCAGGTGTTGGCGACAAAGGCGTGGATGCCGCTAGTTGGTATTGGTGCATTGTGCGGCGTGCCGTCTCCGCTGATCGAATGAAAGCGGAGATTGGAACCATTGTCGGAGAGAACGAATTGGAAGGGGCGGTTGGAGCCTTCGTTGTCCATGCTCACGATTTCCCTTTGCCCGCCGGTCACCGAGCTGAAATTCACCAGGGCCTCGATCGTCCATCCGGCGGTGGTGTGATTTGGACCGAGAATGTCGGCCACTGCATTCTCTTCCACACCGCCGAAAAGCCCGTCGCCTGCGCCGGACAAAGTGACCGATGTGCCGAAATTTGAAGCACTTTCGGCTCCGGGTGTGATCGATCCGATCGCGACGAGAGGGAAACTGGGTCCAGTGCCTGTATCTACGAACGGGGTTGTGCTTTCATCCAAATGCCACTGGTGATAAAAACTCGAGTTCGGGTAGGGGCGGGTGGCTGGTGTTGCCCCTCCGGCGGCTAAATTCGAAACAAGGAATGCAGTGAGTTGGATGTTTCGCGAAGCGTACATGAATGAAAAATCGGATGAAGGTGGAACTCATGACGGTCGATCCGAGGCGCCGCGATGATATTCAGAGATCTGCTACGAAAGGGGGAGTCGTTAGAGAAAGCAGGGCATGGAGATTCCGGCAGCCCGACGGAACGCCTGGCTGCCGGAAAGATTCCTCAGAAGCTCAGCGGCTCACCGAAAGTCTCCAGAAGAGCCTGGATGCATCGTCGGTCGCTGGAGTGAGCACAAATCGGCGGGTTTGACTCGTTCCATCGCCAGTTGGCGTGCCGACTTCCGTTGCCATGAGACCATCGCTAAAGGTGAGGTCTTGCGAAACCTCGAGCTTCAATGACATGCCTTGCAAATCCGTGGGAACTTCGACTTCGACGAGGCGGTAGCTCTTGGCTGGATCAAGAGAAAGGCTGTAGGTTTCGTTAAGCGCGGCACCGGTCATCACTACACCTGTTGAGAGAGGTGCGGGTTTTTCGGCACTGTTTTCTGGATCCGTGTTGAATGCGAATTCGATCAAATTCGAATAGCCGTCACCATCCGGGTCGTCGTTTTCTCCGCGCTGGTCGGTAGGGAGGCCGGATACGAAGTCATCATAAGCATCGTTCGGTTCACTTACTTGCGAAAAGAGGAAATCATCCGCATCGCGGGCGATGTTGCTGATGCGAACTTCGTCGATGACGCCCAGGAACGCGTCGGATGCACCGCCATTGCTTTTTCCTTCATTGCCAATGACAAAGTCTGGAGTGAGATCCGGGTTGAGCGATTGCTCCAGCTGCCCGGTGGCAAGAACGCGGGCCGATGTTCTTTCTGGATCAAGCAAGGTCCAGTAGAGCGTGAGATTGTCCGGTGTGGCGGGATTTCCGTTGTATGAGACGGCAACGTGATACCAGCGCCCTTCCACTGCCGCATCTGGATCGTCTCCAGTGGGAAGTGGGGCTTTTACCCGTGAAACATCCGTTCCGGTTCCATTGTAGTTTAGACCGAGAAATTCGAGTTCGGCCACGGGACCGCCGCCATGTTCGCTATTGAAAACGGGAAGAATGCGGAACTGGAATCCACGTTCGAGCGCCGTTTCCTCACCGTCCCCTGAGAGAATTTGCATGGGATTCACGCTGTAAGGAGCGGTGGTGGGATCGAATCCAAGTTTGACGATGGCCTCAAACGTGAAAGCTCCGTTTTCTCCGGCTAGGGTGATATTGGTATTGTCAGCATCCCCGTCTGCGAGGGGCAGCGCTGACAAATAACCGCCTGTGCCGTTGGTGTCGGACCGGTTTGGATTCAATCCCGTGCCGAATCCGGCGTGCGAGGGTGCCCAGAGGTAGGCATCACCTTCGAGCGATTGCAGCGGGACCGGGTCGCTCCCTAAGTCAGTTGTTGGCGGTAAGGTTTCATCAAAATGCCACAGGTGGAGCGTGTTGGCATCGACCGTGTAAGGTTGGAAGTGCTCGTTTGCGTCTAGGGTGCCATTGCCATCGAGATCCGCTGGGACCGAAGAGGCAATCGTCGGATCGGAACCGGCGTTCATTTCTTCAAGGTTACTGAAGCCGTCTCCATCAGGGTCACCATCTGCGGCTTCGTTGAGATCGCCAAAATAGGTCGTCTCAAACGTATCGATCAGACCGTCGCCATCAGAATCGTAGCCAGGAGAAATGTCGGCAATGGTGAGGTTGTCAACGGACCCCAGATACTCCGTTCCATCCCGGACGTCGGCATAAATCCCGACCGCGTTCGCTGAGTTCGGGGTGGCCGGAGTGCGGGTCGCGATCACAATCCGATTGGTGCCTGAGTAATAGCCGGCTTCATACGTGTTCGTATCGGTTCGGGCAATGAACAGAGTGTCGTAGCCGATATTAGCGCCAGTAGCGGCAACGCCGAATTCTGAGGTTCCGTCAAAGCCTCGGGAAGAAACTTGGCCGGTGTTTCGGGCATATACGGTAATGTAATTTTCGCGGACTCCGGCGACGGGTGCATTTCCTCCGACATACAACCCCATATCCAAGTTTCCGTAATGATCGATCTGAGCCCGGACTTCCTTTCCTACTGGGAGAGTGAGACCGTCGCGGATGTAGGCCCATTGTTCAATGCCATCGAAGCTTGTTGTTTGCACTTCGAGTTGCTCTTCATACGTTTGCCAGGTGCTCACATTGCTCGCGCCGCCATTGGCGTCCAGGATCACGGTCGCGGTATAGCCGGAAAGTTCTCCCGAAAAGTCGTCGATGACTGTGACTTCGGCTCCGGCACTTCCACATGCCGCAAGAAGTGCGATAAAGATACGGGTTTTGTTTTTCATGGAAATGAGGTTTAGATGGATCCCCATTCCAGTTGCATCGAAGGAAGCGGTGCAAACATCTTTGGCTTTCTCCCCTTAAAAGGGGATGGCTAGAAGAGGTGATGAATTGGTGTCGATTCTCTGGCAAAACCGGTCTTCACTACCGCCGTGCCTAACTCATCCATGAAGGCCTGCTTTTTGGCGGCCCGACCCAAGACCCTGCCTGCGGCGATTGTGCCGGTCTGGGCGGGGTGTGTGCTTGCCTGGAAAGTCACCGGGAAATTCGACCTGATTCTGGCGCTTTGCACAGTGCTCGGCTCCATTGCGATCCAGATTGCGACGAATTTTTTCAATGACGCGATCGATTCCCATAAAGGAGCTGACACGGAAAAACGGCTCGGGCCGAAGCGGATGACCGCATCCGGTATGATGACTCCGGCTGCGGTGATCCGCTGGGCGTTGGGATTTCTGGCGATCGCCGTGGCTTGTGGCGCGGTCCTGTATCACGCGCGCGGCTGGCCGATCATTGCGATCGGCATCCCGTCGCTGTTTCTTTCCTACGGGTACACAGGTGGACCGTTTCCGCTGGCGTATCGCGGGATGGGAGAAATTTTCGTAGTGCTGTTCTTCGGATTCGTCGCGGTTTGCGGCACGGTCTTCATCCAAACCGGGCTTTGGCTGCCGGAAGCACTGCTGCTGGGCGCGCAAATTGGCCTGCTTTCCGCAGTGATGATTTCCATCAACAATTTGCGGGACCGGGATGAAGACATGCAAACCGGCAAACGCACGATGGCGGTGCGGTTGGGCCGGAAATATGGCATTGCGATCATTTGGGCGGAAACCCACCTGGCCATGTTTTTAGGGCTTGTTTGGTATTCTTTTGGATTGCTTCCCCTGGCGATCGCAGGCGCTCCGGCACTGCTTCTGGGATTGAGAATCGTGCTCGGAGTGATGACAACCCCGCCTGGACCGGCTTATAACCGATACCTCGCCCTCGGGGGCCTCCAATTGATCGCATTTGCCGGGCTGTTCCACTTCCTGGCGGTGTGGCGGTGAGTCCGCACGAAATCAATCTTTCGTCACGCTCTGGCTGAGAAAACGCTTGGCCAGCCGGTCCACCGGAGTGCCGGGAACCAAATCCGATTGAATGTCCTTCCATGGCAGGACGAGCTTGATTTGTCCGTCCGCGAAACTGGCGATTTCGTAGGGATTGTAGCTGATGCCGATCCCTCCCGGGACCACAAACCAGTCGCTGCTCAGGTGAAGATCGTCGTCAAACAAGCCGACATCCGTCATGGGCGCATTTGCCGCCACTCCGGCTCGTTTTCTGAGGATTCCCTCGGCCAAGTCGGTCCATTTTTGCTCGTAACCGGGTTTTACCATGGAGTGTAAATCGATTTTTTCACCGGTTTGGATGTCGAAGGCCGAGTGTTGGAAAGAATAGTTCCCGTGCGCGCCGCCGGTGTAGGCGTAGAAGAAATTCGCGATGCAAAGCACGTCCGACTCATTCATGACGACATCCATCCGGTTCGAAACTTCCTCAACGTAAGCGAGATCCCAGTCGAGTTTTTCCGGCGGAACGGTGATCATGGCATTTTCCAGATCGGCGATCTGCGGTGTAGCTGGCTTGGCTTTATTGCTTTTTTCGTCCTCTGGATTGAACGGGAATTGTTTCTCAAAAACCTCATTCCGCAGGTTTTGATTGAGCTTCTGAATCGCCTCTCCCTCGCCCTTCAACTGGATCAGGGAGAGCATGTTTGTGACTCCAAGCTGCTGGTGACCCCGAGAGCGGGCCCATGAGCTGGAGAAATTCAGAACCTCCAGATCAGCAACGCCTTTCGGGTGTATCTCGTGCAGTTGGATTTGCAGCGTTTTGGTTCCTGTCGGCGAAAAATCATCACTCGGAGACAGCCAGGTCCCGCTGACATCCTGGTCTTTGAGTTGGATCTGCCACTTACCGGTCGGGCTCAAGTTGTCCGACAAATTTTCATACATCGACGTGATCCCCTTGGAGGTGCTCGACCAGCTGAGCCCGATTGGCTCACCGCTGGAATCGTAATAATAAGAGCCGTCCAGTTTCTCTGCCCAATTGAGATCCATGCTGGTGCGCAAAGTGGCGTGAATCGGTATTTTCCCGATCGTCCCCTCATACTGGCGGTAGGTCGTGCCGGGCTGTTGCGCATTTACGGTGCCTGCAACGAGCATCGAAGCGCCGAGCATGACATGGCAGGCAAGCTTCGCCCACCTCGCGCGGGGATGGGAGATGGACCGGGAAATCAGAAATTTTTGCATGGTAGCCACATCCTAGTGCTGAAGGTCGAGTTGGCAAACTCGGTGACACTCGGTAGCGGCGCGGAGTGAAGGGTTGAAAAATCAGCGATCGCGCGTGGGTAATAGACCGGCATGCTCCAGAATTGTCCAACCAGCCATTGCAAACGCGGGGAAATCAGGTGAAATCAAGCCGATGAGTGAATGGGTGCAGCAGGATGTGCCGGCCTTTGCGGTGGTCGGTAGGGTGAACATGGGGAAATCCTCGGTGCTTGCGACACTTTTGGAAATCGATGATAATCAGTTGATTCGCGTGAGCGCCACGCCTGGCGAAACCACCAATTGCCAGACCCACCGGGTGGTGTTTTCCGATCGGGATTGCATCCGTTTCATCGACACTCCCGGCTTTTCGCGTCCGGTGGAGGCCATGCGGGAAATCCAGCGTCTGCACGGCGAAGGCACGCCTGGAGTGGAAGCCCTCAAGGAATTTGTCGCCAAGGTCGGAGAGGAATTTGGTGATGAAAAGCGCTTGTTGGAGCCGCTGTTGGAAGGAGCCGGTGTCCTCTACGTGGTGGATCCGGCGAAACCACTGCGCGATGATTTCCTGGCGGAAATGGAAATCCTGCGCTGGACCGGCGTGCCGCGCCTGGCCTTGCTGAATCGCCGAGCAGCCAATGCCGGAACCGACGAGGAAGCTTGGCGGAAACGCCTCGGTGGTGCGTTCAATTTGGTGCGGACATTCGATGCCCATCAGGCCCGATATGAGGAGCGATTGCGATTGCTGAAGGCACTTTTGGAAATTGAAGAGCGCCATCGCGGACGCTTGGAGGAGACGATCGCTTTGGTGGAGGAGGAATGGGATCGCCGCCGCGAAGAAGCGGTTGAGGTGATCATTGGATTTTTGGAAGAGTCTCTTTCTCTGAAAGTTACGGCTACTCTCGAAGAGCGCGACCTGACTTTGCCCTCGCGCCGTCACCGCAAGGAAGAGCTACTGCAGCAGGAGTATTTCGGGGATTTGGCGAAGCTGGAGCGGAAGTGCTTTGAGAAGCTGTTGAAGATCCACCGGCATCATTTGCTGAAGGCGGATTCGAGCGCGGAGTCGTTTCAAGGGATCGATCTGGAAAGTGCGGAAACTTGGACCAAATGGGGACTCGGGCGCGGTCAGTTATCGGTCGCGGCAGCGCTGGCCGGTGGCGCGGCCGGATTGGCAGTGGATGTGGCGACAGGCGGACTATCCCACGGTGCGGGCACGATTTTTGGCGCGCTCGGCGGGGGAGCGGCAGCCTGGCTGAAAGGCGGAAGCCTGCCTGATTTGCGAATCGATCTCCGCGGTGGCGTGAAACTCGGGACCGGCGAGGGCAAGGCGCTTTCGATGGGGCCGCCGAAGAATCCGAACTTCCCGTGGATTTTGCTGGATGGAGTGCTGACCCGTTATCAGCGCATCGTCAATCGGTCGCATGGCCGGCGGGATGAGGAAGTTCTGAAAGGCCAGGAAGCCGGATTTACCCGGGATTTTCCGGCAGATCGGCGGTCGGTTCTCGCCAAATGGTTCGGCGGTTGTCTGAAAGGCAGTCCGAACCGGGCGCTGGAACCGGAAATCTTCGAAGCACTTCTCGAAACCCTTCAGGAAGTGGCGGAGGAAAAGTAATCCGGCTCAGAACAGTTCCTTCAGATGCTCGACGCTGGTGGAGCCGATCAGGACATAGACTTGCTTTTCATCCAGCCAGCGGGCGACCGCCCATGTTCCTTGTTGGGAAATTTCCGGATGATCCCGGCCCGGTAGCTCCCCGCAAACGTCCTTGCGACGGAAAATCACCAAGTGGACTTTGCTGCCGTCAAGGCGCCTGAAGCACACGAGAGAACCTCGTTTTCCATTGATTTCCAGTTCTCTGCAGGATGCGCGATTGATTTCCTGCAGGCCCTTGGGGAAATGATGAGGGCTTGGCAATTTCATATCCTGCAAGTGCGCGATCAGCTGGCTGGCCTGCTCTGGAGGATCTTCGATGCTGAATTGCGGTGATTCGAACGTGTGAATGAAGCTCGATTGGACCACTTCCACCGGGACGGTCGTTTCCGCAACGATGATGCCGGGTTTCGAGGGACTGGTGAGGAGGAAAGCGAGCGCGATGCCTGCCGCGGCTGCGAATGGCAGCGTTGCGCGTTGCCAAAATGATTTTTTAGGAGTAACCGCCGCGTTGGTGCGTTCCATCGAGGCAAGAATTTCCGAGCGGAGTGAGCGTGGTGGTTGGACAAATGCGAAGGAGCCGATCATTCCCGAATCGAAATGATCTTCCGGGTGTGGCAAATCTCCCGGATGCATGGCCAAGCCGGAAAGCACTTCTTGCCGCAATGAGTCCGGGATCTGGATTTGGGTCATCGCTTCCGCAAACATGCTGTCAAAAGCGCGTTCCTTGGCGAACCAATCGCCAAGCTCACGATCTTCGTTTGCGAATTGGAGCGCTTCTACAAAATCTTCGTCAGCCACATCCGCGCCATCTGGGCGGAAGCTGCGGAGAATGAATTTCGCCTGTTCTCTATCCACGTCGTTTCAGTGCCTCCGGTTCGAGTTGTAGGATATTTTTAGGAGCACTGGATGGCTCCGCCGTCATTTGCTTGCGGAGCATTTCCTTGCCCCTGGATAGCCGCGACATGACCGTGCCAATCGGCACATCGAGAATCGCTGCAATTTCTTTATAACTATGCTGTTGGAGGTAAAAGAGGGCGAGCGGAGCGCGGTAGGTTTCTTCGAGTGAGCTCAAAATATCCAGGGCGCGCTGACCGTCCATTTGGCGTTCGGCATCGTCCTCCGGGGCGGCGATGCTGGCCGTGGCGTTTTCGTCCAATTCTTCGTCGGAGAATTTCGCGGCACGCCGTCTCTGGCTGAGGAATTCGCGATGGAGCGTGGTAAAGAGCCAGGTTTTGGCCTTGGAGCGATCCCGCAATTGATCGCCTTTTTCAGCCCAGATGCAGAAGGTTTCCTGCACCAGATCTGCCGCACGATCCGAATCGCGCGTGAGCGAGATTCCGAATCGGAACAACGCTTGGTAATAAGCATCAACTAGATCTGCGAATTCACTCATCCGTTTCTTTGGGAGCAGTTGGGCGCGAGCTTATTCCTAAAATCGAAAAAATGGACAGGAATTCCGATTGGTGACCGTTTGAATGTGAATGAAATGGATGATTTTGCTGTGGGGATTGGCCTCGGGATTCGCTGGTGCGGAGCTCAAGGTGGAGAAATCAGAGGGAACACTGAAGATTTTTGACGATGGCAGCTTGCTCACCGCTTACCGGACCGATTGGAAAGTTCCTTACCTTTACCCGCTGCTTTCGCCCTCCGGGGCCAATGTCACCCGCCATTGGCCGACCGATCCAGGAGTGGAAGGCGAGGAGCATGATCACCCGCATCACCGGTCGCTCTGGTTGTCGCACGGTTCGGTGAATGGCTACGATTTTTGGGCGTTTGAAGATGGTAAGGGAGCGCAAATCGTTCATCAGAAGTTCATTGCGCAAGGCGTTGATGAACAAGGCGCGGCCTACTGCTCGGTGGAGCTGGCATGGCAAGCGGGTGGGAAAACCCAGCTGAAAGAAAAGCGCGATCACCGGTTTTGGAAAATCGGAGAGGATACCTTTGCTTTGCAGATCGATTCAGAGCTCACCGCCGCGGACGGGGATGTTGTTTTTGGCGATACCAAGGAGGGAATGCTTGGACTTCGGGTGGATCGGTCGCTCCGATTAAACGGCCCACTGGCGAAATCCCATATTATCAACAGCGAGGGCATTGAGGACGGAAAGGCGTGGGGAAAACGCGCAAACTGGGTGGCTGCATACGGACCGGACGAGCGCGGCGAGCCGGCGGTCATTGCTATGTTTGACCATCCCTCAAATCTTCGGCATCCGACATGGTGGCATGCCCGGGATTACGGATTGTTTGCGGCGAATCCATTTGGAAAGCACGACTTCGAGGGAAATCCCGACAAGACCGTGGGGAATTACACCCTGAAGCAGGGGAAAAGCCTCAAGTTCCGTTTTCTGGTGTTCATCCATCATGGCGACCTCCAATCCGCAGATTTGCCAGCTGTTTGGACCCTTTTTTCAAAATTCTAAACCCATCGCAACCTCATGAATCGAAGAAATTTCCTCACGGCATCAGCCCTGGCCGGAACCTGGTCCTTATTGCCCACCTTTGCCCGTGCTGCTGGCGCAAATGATGAGCTCCGCATGGCCGTCATCGGATTTCATAGCCGGGGGAAGGATCTCCTGCGCGAGGTGCTCAATTGCAAAGGAGCGAGGCTGGTTGCGCTGTGCGACGTTGATGCCGACGTGCTGGACGGAATGGCTTCCGACTTGGACAAAAAGAACCTCAAGGTAACGAAATTTGAAGATTTCCGGAAGCTCTGCGAATCACCGGAGATCGATGCCGTGGTGATCGCGACGCCGAATCATCTGCATGCTCTGATTGCCGCCACTGCGGCTGCGAATGGCAAACACGTCTATGTGGAAAAGCCAATTTCCCACAATGTGTGGGAGGGGCGTCAGTTGACGAATATCGCGAAAAAATTCGGAGTGATCGTTCAACACGGCTTTCAGCGCCGCTCTGAAACCGCTTGGGAAGAAGCGGTGGCATGGATTCAATCCGGAGAGCTTGGCAAAATGACCCTTGCTCGCGGGTTCTGCTACAAACCCCGGAAAAGCATCGGCAAAGTTCCGGCTCCTGTCGCGCCACCGAAGAGTGTGAATTATGACCTGTGGTCTGGCCCCCGTGAAATGCTGCCGGTGAGACGCCGCCAGTTTCACTATGACTGGCACTGGCAGTTTCCTTACGGGAACGGTGATTTAGGCAATCAGGGGCCGCATCAGCTGGATGTTTGTCGCTGGTTTGCCGGCGATCCGGTTTTGCCGGAGGGGGTGCTTTCCGTGGGCGGACGGTTTGGCGTTCATGATGACGGCGATTGGGCGAACACGCAGATGGTTTGGTTCGATTACAAGCCGGTGCCGATCCTGTTTGAGGTGCGTGGCTTGCCGAAGGAAGGAATGGATTTCAGCAAAGGCATGGACCGCTACAAGGGGCAGGACATTGGCAACGTCATTGAGTGCGAAGGCGGTTGGCTATCCGGCGGGCATGGTCCCAGCTGTGCCGCATACGATCGAGAGGGCAAAAAAGTTCGCGAATTCAAAGGGGGGAAATCCCACATGCAGAATTTCATCGATTCGGTCCACGGCGGAAAAATTGTCAGCTTCCGCGGCGTTGAGTCGGGGCACTTGTCGTCGGCGTTGGCACACATCGGCAACATTTCGTGGCGCACCGGTTCACCGGGTGAAGCGAATCCTTATCAAACGGCGGCTGCGGAAGATGCCTATAATCGCATGATTCTCCATCTCGAGGCGAATGGGATCGATACGGTCGCCGAACCGATTTTGGTGGGTCGGCATTTGAAGGTCGACCCAGCAGCGGAGAAGTTTGTCGGTGAAGGCGCGGAGGTTCCGAATTCCTTGTTGAAGGAGGATTACCGCGCGGGTTTCGAGCTACCGGTTTGATCTCGGCACAAAAAAACCGCCGCCGGCACGGAGCCGACGGCGGGGGTTTTTGGGCTGGGGATTAGTTGCTGGCTTTGAGGCGAGCGAAGAGCTTGCCATCAATTGCGAGCGAAGCCGGAAGCGTCACGGTGACTTTGTCGACTCCAGATGCGAAGCCGTCTGTTTCGACCGTTGTCTCTGCGATGCTGGCTGCAGTCCAGTCGCCATCCAGCGTGGTGCTGTATTCGACTTCTGGGTTGAGGTAAGCGGCAGTGGAAGCACGGCGGAAGGAGAAGACCAGGTCTCCAGCTTCGTTGGTTTCCGCAGTTGGAGCCTCGCTGGTTCCCGAAGTTTCAGGATCGGAAGCGAAGATGAATTCCAACAGGTTCACAATGCCGTCGCCATCTGGGTCCGCATCTTCAGCTGCATCGTCACCGGTGAGGCTGGTGCCTGCGATGAAGGTTTCGTATCCGGTAAGTCCGGTGCCATCGGTGGCTTGGACTTCGATTTGTTTTTCGGTGTCGTTGTAGACCACTTCATAACCTGGAGTCACCGAAGCAAACGTTCCCGTGCGGGTGCCGGTGTAGGTGGCAATCACATAGCTGGAGGAGGTGAAACCACTGCCGGTCGGGGCAACTTGGAGTGCTGCGCCGCTACCGAGGGTCAGGTTGCCTTGAACCACGAGAAGGTCGGTGCCGGTTTCGCCATTCACTGTATCCACGGATGCTCCGTTGACTTCCCATTTGTAGGAGCCGTTCAACGTCGTGTTGCCGAGGATCAGATTGGCGATTGGAAGCTCGTATCCGAGGTCGCCGGGATCGACGGTGCCGTCGATGGTGACGTCGCCAAGGGCGGAGCCGGTTCCGGAAAGGATGCCAGCTTCCTCAACCAAGACCGCGGAAGCGCCGGTGGCACTGCCCGTGGTGGTGCTCATCGGGTTGATGAGGGTCAGGCGGCCGTCTTCCACAACTGTTCCATAGCTGTAGTCGAATGCTTTCTGCGACGGGTTACTGGAATCCGTGTCATAGGCGGACATGTAAGTTGCCTTGATCCCGGAGTAAGTGCTGTCTTGGAGAAGCACCATGTTACCGCCGCCTTGCTTCACGATGCCGTAGCTACCGATAATGGTACTGTCCACGAGGAGGTCCTCGATGGCTTCACCTTCCACCACGTCAAAGATCCAGTGTTGGCGATAAGCATACAGGCTGGCGCAGTTGATTTTGGAGGAAAGCGAGCTCGCCTCGGTGCTGATGACACTTCGGGAAGCGTTCGAGCCGTCGAGGTAAGTCGAGTCATTCCGGTTGTCGACCAATTGGCCTGCACCGCTCAGGTAAGCGCCCTTGAGGAGCAGGCGTCCTTGTGTGACACCGTCCACATCGAGAACTCCGGTGGTCAGATATTGAGTGGAAGCAATCGACATGATCGCCGTTTCATCCAGGCGGATCTGGCCGATGGTTGAATAGCCGTTGATGTAGTTACCACCGAAGGCGTTGGCCTTGGTTCCGGTGATGCGGGCGCCTGGCATGACGTCGATGTAGTAGCTATTCGCAATGGAGAAGGTGTTGAAGTGGTAGTCACCAAATTCAACGGCACCTTCTTCAACCACGAGCTTGTTGTTGTCCGTCGTCGCGCTGGAGTCCTGATAGCCGTAGAGCTTCAGGGTTCCCGCACCCGTCTTGGTAATGGTTTGGTCCCAATGGAATTTGCCTGAGTGGGTGAAGTCGACATTTGAAGCAACGTCAATCGTGCTGTTCGACATCAACAACGGCTTGTGGTTGTAAACCGGAACCACTGTGGTCACGCCATCGACTTCTTCAACAGGTGCGTTCACTTCCAGAGTGGCGTTATCCAGCATCAGCGGACGGTTGTAGTCTGCTCGACCGAATGCACCGGCTACGTTGGTCACCAAAGTGCCGCCTTCGATTGTAACCACGCCATCCAGATAGTTGGGTGAATCGATGGTAAGGGTGCCGGTGCCGGATTTGGTCAGGTCCGCAGAGCCCGAGATAACACCGGTTCCACCGAGGGTGTAATCCAAGGTGCTATTGTTGAAGATCAACTGACCGGGGGTGACGACGGAGGTGACATTCACATCACCGGACTGCGCGGTGTCATCGAACAAGACCGAATCTCCATCGGCGAAGGTGGTGCCGCTGAAATTGGTATTGGTGCCGTTCCATTCGGAATTTGAGGTGGTTCCGGACCAAACGAGCGGTGTCGGCAAGGTCGGGAACGGGATTTTTCCGGTCGTTGTGATGGAACCGTCTTCAGTGGTCCGTTCGTATGGGTACGGATAATACGCATTTTGACCAAGGTGATCGATGATGACCCATGTGTTGTAATCATCACTTCCCTCCATCAACCATTCGACAGGGTCACGACTCTGTTCGTCGTTTGCCGTGGTCATCTGGTAGCTGTTGAACTGCACACTGGAGCCGAAGTCGAAGATGATGCCACCACGGTTGAAATCCAACCATTTGGTGTAAACATCGCCGTCGGTCAGGTGGACCAACGGGCCAGAATTGGAGAAACGACCGCCGCGGTTTTCAATTGAGGCGACGGGGACTTGTGTCCCGTCCATGAAGAACTCGAACTCACCAATTTGGACCGAGTTTGGAACCACGCCACGGAATGCGAGTGGGGTGAACCTAACATAGCGGTATTGCTGGGTTTTCGTCGGGGTGACGCGAACTTCGACATTCTGACTCACCCAGCCCGAGGCATTCGTCGCGGTCAAAGTGTAGGTGGTGGTCTCCGTTGGTTTGACGGTGTAAGCACTGCTCAGATCCGTTCCCAATGAGATATTGCCGGGATTCAGGACAACACTGGTGAGGGCGGTAGACGAAGTGATCGTGTAGGAGAGCGTGACGGACCCGCCGCTGGCGATGGTCGTAGGCGTCGTCGCGGAAATCGATTGGATTGCAGGAAGGGTCGTTGGGCTGGTTAGAGCGAACCCATTTTGCCAGGTGAAATAAGCGTATTTCGACAAGGCGGCATAGCTGCTGCGGGAGTCCAAGGTTTCGAAAAGGATGCCGTCGTTACTGCCTTCCAATTTCCATGCCGTAGGAGTCCGGGAATCATAGTCATTGGCGGTGGCAAAATTGTAGGAATCGATCGGTGTCGCTTCGTCGAAAGTGAAAACGAGAGGGGCCAGCGTGGAGCTGTACCACTTGGTTTTGGTATTATCATCCACCAGATTGCCCGGCCATTCTCCGGTGGTCCGTTCCGAACCATCGGTGACGGTCACGTTGACCGCGTCCCCGACAGGGAGATTGCCATTCATATTGAGCGGCTGTCCCTTATAGGAAAAATTGAACTCGGATAATTGAACTGCCGTCGATGAGGTGGTGTTTACGGCAGTTGGAGTCCAACGATAGATTTTATAGGCGGCTTCCCTCGCTTGGGCGGCGGAGGATAACAATAAGGTGCTTAAGACAGTGGCGGCAACGCTAGGTGCGAAGAATCTGCCACGCAATAAGGAGGACGGTTTTATCTTCATAATGCTGTTCGGTGTCTGATAGTGATTTATTGCGTGAGCGGGTCAAATTTAATTGAAGGTCGGTAATCAATCATGCGCAGATTATCTCTGCCTAAAGTGCCTATGGATGTATTTTTGTTAATGGGTAAGTCGTGTAAATTCAGTGAATCATGGATATTTATTTTTTCGGATGGAGGGTGTAAATTTTTTTTAACTTGATGTGTTTGGTTATGCAGAAAAACTAGATAATTGTATAAACATCGCCTGAAATAGCTGATGAATTAGCGCAGATTGATCATGCGGAGCGTATGTTTTCTGTGCTTGATGATTTCCTATATAACTAAACGTTAGAGAGTTGAAGGATTTCGTAATCGTGTGCCGAAGCCATTACAAAATCCATGGCCAAAATCGGGTTGCCAAAATAGGCGATTATCGCAGAGAACCAGTTCCTGCCGCTATTCGACATTAATCTTGGTTAATATTTCATCAATTGTTGGATAATCCAGGTGTGGAATAGGCATTAATGTGCCGTTTTTGCAGTTAATGCTCATGAATTTATCAAAAATAATTATTTGGATTGGTGTTGTAGATGATAAAACTGATTTATGAGTTCTGGATCATTTTAATTTGCGATGGAATGCATCGAGAAAACCATATTTCCCGTAAAAAGAATCGATTGAATCAGTAATGATTAACGTCTTAATGAGCTTTTAATGCCTATTCACTAGGGATTTGATCAAAAATAGAGGTTTGATTAACTATCTGTTTGTTGGAATCAACCGCGTCTCGAACGCTTGAGCTTCACCGCTTGAAGTCTGCATGTTTGAAAACGTCGGCTCTTTTCGAAATCTGAGAAGCGAGCCGAGTTTGGGCCACCGATTGACAGATCGGGCTTGGATGGCTTTCTTGGACCGGATGTCGCCAGACTCGCAGCAGAATTTCGCTTTGGCGTTTTTGAGCATCCTTTTCGAAGGAGCGCCGTTCATTTTGTTGGGCACGCTGATCAGTGGCGTGATCGATGTTTACTTGCCGGCCGGAACGATGGATCGCTTTCTGCCGAAAAACCGGGTGTTGGCGATTCTCGTGTCCGGGTTGTTAGGGATCGTTTTTCCAGTTTGTGAGTGCGCGGTCGTTCCTGTGATTCGGCGACTGGTCAAAAAAGGCCTGCCGGTTTCGTGTGGACTGACTTACATGCTGGCTGCGCCAATCGTGAATCCGATCACGGCCCTCAGTACATGGAAGGCATTTGAGGGACAGAATGCACTTCTCATCGTTGGATCGCGCTTGCTGATTGGGTATGGTGTCGCGGTTTTGATCGGTCTGATCATTTCCCGGTTTTCGATGCGCTCGATTCTCCGGCCAGGCTTGGTGGATCAAGTCGAAGAGGACACATGCACGGAGGCGGCCTGCTGTGACCATGATCACGAAGATAGCCATGCGTGCGGGTGCGGCAGCAGTTGCTCCGACGACCATGATCACGGTGACCGATCCGAGAGGCGAATTGTGGCGGCATTCCGATCTGCGATGAAGGATTTCATCGATGTCGCCGTGTATTTCACGGTTGGCGTGACGATCACGGCACTTTTCAATACGGGCATCGCTCCTGGCGCGGAGTGGCTTGATCGCTTGGCCAATCATCAGGTCGGCGCGCCATTCGCGTTGATGGTTTTGGCGTTTGTGCTCAGTCTTTGCAGCACCTCGGATGCGTTCATTGCCGCCTCATTGGACAAATTCACCTGGGGGGCGAAGCTCGCTTTCCTGACATTCGGGCCGATGATGGATGTGAAATTGTTGTTCCTCTATCAGACGGTCTTGAAAAGGCGGACCATCGTCCTCCTCGCGCTCGGACTCCTGCTGATCATCGGAGCCATCTGCATCGGCTGGCAGGAATTGGTGCCGCATCGATTTTCCAGCCACGCAATCTCAACCATGAAATGATGAAGGCCAAAAACCGCCGCATTTTGTTTTCGTTGGCCATGCTCATTTGGAGCGGGGTGATGCTCTACTTCTACGCGAGCGGGCGGATATCCAAGTATCTGGCGGAAGAATTCCGCACCATTGCGCTGTTGGGCGGCTTGGGGCTGGCTGTCGTTGGGCTGTTCAACCTGCTCACCTGCGGCCAACCCGCTGAATCGTGCCATGACCATGGTTGTGGCGACTGCGAGGGGGATCACGAGAAAGGTGACATCCATCCCTTGCTGGCATTCGTCCTGATGGTGGTGCCGCTCGGATTATGCGTGGCGTGGACCAAGGATGATTTCACCGGCCAGGCGCTGAGCCGGAAGGGGCTGTACGATGCTCCATCACGGATTTCATCGACCCCATTTCTTGAAAGTCTATCCGGCCCGATCACTCCGGAAACGATGCAAAAAGGCCATCAGATGAATCCGGACGGCTATTACCAATTCAGCCTGATGGAATTGTTTTTTTCCGCAGGAGACCGGGAATTGCAGTCTGCGCTTGAAGGCATGAAGATCGAAACCGAAGGGCGCTGGGCGCTTGAGAAAGTTCGCAATGAAAACGGAAACCGGGCACGACTTTACCGTCTTTTCATGACCTGTTGCATCGCCGATAGCAGGGCTGTGCCGATTGTGCTGGAATTCGAAGGAGCACCACCTGATCTCACTGAGGAAGATTGGGTCAAAGTGGACGGGACCATTCATTTCCCAGTTGAAAACGGGGCCTCCCAGCCAGTGCTTCAGGTGGATCACGCTGAGTCAGCCGAGCCACCGTATGAGGAAACCTTCATGCGGAATTGAGGCGCGGGAGAGCTTACTCCTGCTACACCGGAGCAACGAGATCTTGACGAAAGCTCGATCCGGTTCCTTGGTGACCTCCAATTCCCATGTCAGCCCCGCTCGTCCTATCCGCTCGCAGTGTCGCCAAACGATTTGGTGATTTTGAAGCACTCTGCGCGCTGGATCTGGAAGTGAAAACCGGGGAATGCGTGGGCCTTCTCGGCCCGAATGGAGCAGGCAAATCGACTTTCATCGGCTGCCTCTACGGGGTGGTCCAACGGACCGGTGGCGAGCTGGAGGTATTTGGCATGGACCCAGCTGGTCAAGCTCGGGCGATTAAACGCCGGATCGGAGTCGTGCCCCAGGAAAATGCCTTGGATGAAGGGCTGACCGTGCTCGAAAACATGCGAATTTACGCCCGTTTCAGCGGTTTGAAAAAGGCCAGCGCAGATGAACGGATTCTCCAGTTGCTGGAGCGCATGTCGCTGGAAACCAAGCGGGATGCGACCATCAATACCTTATCCGGCGGGATGAAGCGCCGCCTCACCTTTGTGCGCGCACTTCTGGCGGATCCCGAATTGCTGATCCTGGATGAACCCACGACGGGGCTGGACCCATCGGTGCGTCATTTGTTGTGGGAAACGGTGACCAGCCTTCGGAGCCAAGGGAAAACGATATTGGTAACCACCCATTACATGCACGAAGCCGAGGTGTTGTGCGATCGTATCGTGATTCTGGACCAGGGGAAGGTAGTGGCTGCAGGCGCGCCACGCGAGCTGATCGCTCAGGAAACCCCAGGATATGTCGGAATTTTCTCTGGCGATGCCCAAGAGGATATCCGCCCGCACTTGAAGGCAGATTGGGAATTTTTTCATCAAGGCCATCAATGTTGTGTTCGGGCTCCTGCCTTCGATGATTTGTTAGAGCTCCAAAAAAGTGCTGGGGTCGATGCCCTGCAGCTCCGGCCCGCGAACTTGGAAGACGTGTATCTGAAACTCACAGGCAGCGAATTGAAACAACATGACTGAACCGCTCGTCACTCTTCGGCTAGGCTGGCACGTCGTCGTCCGGAACTGGATGGTGTATCGCAAAGATTTCCTGGCGAACATATCGCCGACTTTGGCGGATCCGGCACTGATTCTGGGTTCATTGGGCCTGGGGCTTTCGCCCTTTGTCGGGCAGATCCAGGGCCACAGCTATGCCCAGTATCTCGCTCCCGGGATGATCGCCACCACCGCGCTTTTCACCGCGTTCTTCGAAAGCAGCTACGGCTTTTTTGTTAGGATGACATTCGAGTCGGTTTTCAAGGCGATGCTAACTACGCCAATTGGCGTAAGTGAAGTGGTGCTCGGGGAGTTCATGTGGGTTTTCATCCGGGCCGCCCTGATGGCATTGGGCGTTGCGATGGTTCTCCTGCTGCTTGGACTGTTGCCAAATCTATGGGCACTGATTGTTGCGCCATTTGTGGCAGGGACTCTTGCCTTGCCATGTGCTGCGATTGGCTTGCTGGCCGCATCCTGGGTCAGGAATATCAATCAATTCCAAACGGTGTATTCGTTTTTGATCGCTCCCATCTTCTATCTCTCGGGAGTCTTTTTTCCAGTTCCGGAAAAATCATGGCTCGCTGCAATCGTGCAATTATCCCCCTTTTATCATGGAGTGAAATTGTTGCAGTTCACAGTATGGGGACATTTTCCGTTAGGTGAAATCCTGATCCATAGCTCCGCGCTCATGGCTTTTGCCGTGGTGCTCGCGCTGTGTTCATTTCATCGGATGGATCGCAAAATGACTTCTTAGTCTGGCCCTAGCAGGATTGGGATATCATCTAACAAACTCCAATGGCGCGGATGTGCGAAATGACAAATGACGTGATCATACCAACGCTTCATCGAAGCATTTGTTAAACAATGGGCAAATATAACAAAACTGCATTTTAGAATTTTGCAGGCGGTTGGTTCGTCGCTAGAATCGCGCATGGCCATCGAATCCATAGCTGGGTTTACACCTTCCATCCACGAGACAGCGTTTATTGCCTCCAGCGCTGATATCATTGGGCGGGTGACGATCCATGAGATGGCGAGTGTTTGGTATCACGCGACTTTGCGCGGCGATATTAACGAGATCGTCATTGGTGCTGGATCAAATGTTCAGGACAATGCCGTCATTCATTTGGCCGATGACTACGGTTGTTATGTTGGTGAGAAAGTCACAGTCGGGCATTCTGCAATCTTACACGCCTGCACGATCGAAGATGAAGTGTTAGTCGGCATGGGGGCTATCATTTTGGATGGTGCGGTCATCGGGCGTCGTTCCATCATCGGGGCAGGTGCTTTGGTGACTGGCGGGACTCAAATTCCACCCGGCTCGCTGGTCCTCGGCTCACCCGCAAGAGTGGTGAGAACTTTGTCAGAAGATGAACAATGCAATGTGAAACTCTGGGCAGAAAAATACATCAACGGCTCCCGCATCTACGCGAACAGGTAATGGTTAAATTGCGACGTTTGCGTAACATTTGATACATGATGCCAGATTTAGTAAGAGTCGAACCCATAGCCTTGCTGCCAACACCAGCAGGCTGCGCTGTCTTTTTAGGCGACGGCCAAAAGTCGATCGTCTTTTACATTGATCCTGCCATTGGCATTTCGATCAATACTTCCCTCAGTGGTCAAATCCCCCAACGTCCGCTGACGCATGACCTGTTTTTGCAAGTCGTCGAAATCTTCGGCGGTAAAATTTCCCGGGCCATCATCATGCGCTACGAAAATGAGGTGTTTTACGCGCGCCTGATTCTGGAAGCGGAAAATGAAATCATGGAGCGCAAGATCGTGGAGTTGGACGCACGTCCCTCCGACTGTATCGCGCTTGCCGTGCGCTGCGGTGCTCCGCTTTTCGTCGTTAGAAAAGTCTGGGATGGCCTCAAAGACATGACCCCTACCCTGGAGCAAATGCGCCGCAGTGGCGATATTGGCGGAATCAGCGACGGGTAACCACCGCTATTTTTGATCCTCGGAGGATGGAGCACTTCCAGCTTCCGGATCCTGTGTTTTTTCTGCTTCAGCTTTCGAAGCGGAAATGCCCGGAGGTGTGCCGTAGCCAACGAATTTTGAGCGCGATGTCTTGCGTGGCAGCCTGAAGTCATACACCCCATAGCCATTCGCTTGTTTGCCACGATAGCTTCTTCCATCTGTCGCGTTGATCATGATCGCGCGACCGTCCGTCTTTTCCGTGCCCAGATACATGGCAACGTGGGTGATGTTGACTGCGCGACCATCCGTCGGCTCGTAGGTCCCGGACCAAAAAAGCAGGTCGCCGGGTTTGAGCTCTTTCAAACTTGGATCGCTCAATTCCGTGGCCGATTCCGGGACGGTATGAAGGCGTTCATGTTTTTGGAGCCAAAGGAACTGAGCGGCAGAAGTGCGTGGTGGTTCTAGCCCGAATTTTCCCATCACGAAAAACATCGCTCCCGAACAATCGAATCCGCCGTCTTCAGGAGTGGAACCTCCATATTTGTAAGGCAGCCATGGGGAGTTTTTGGCAACCTCAATGGCGATGCGAATCAGCTTTTGGCGTTCCTCCGAAAGCTGCTCATATTCAGCCAGATCTGCGGTGCTCACCAGGGCAGGGCGACCGTGTTCTTTCTGTTCCACCTGGGTTTTTTCCGCTTGGGACCATGCCACGACCGGACTGGCCAGTATGGCAGCCAAAATGGGGATCGTTGGACAAAATCGCATCACCCAACATAGCTTAAAAATTGGGTGGGTGCAACTGCTTGCTTACCGGTCCAAAAGTGAGCGCAGTGAATGCATGACCGCTTCGGGCGAAAGATTGGCCAGATTGCCGCCCGCAGCAGTCACGGATTCGTGGACTGGGGAATCGATCGGCCAAGGTCCGAAACGTTGCGGCGAGGTCGGGCCGAAGATCGCAAGCACGAGATTCCCCACTGCGGATGACAGGTGCATGGGGCCGCTGTCATTGCCGATGAAAACGGACTTTTGCCGAGCTAGGGCGAGCATTTCATCGAAGGGGCATCCAGTGAGATTGAGAAATCGATCCTCTGGCACATCGAAATCAGGGCTCTCAGGAGCACCGGCGCACCACGCGATCCGGCCGCCTGGAATCGTTTCGAAAATCAAGCGGGTGAGTTCGTGGAACCCTTTCCACTCTTTTTCCGCGCCACGGCTATCGGTGAAAATCACAAAGGTTTTACGAGGATCACCGGAAAAAAATGAGGACCAGTCGTATGATCCAACTTCCGAGAGATTTAACGGAAATTCGATGTCGGAACTCAGCCCGAGTGCGGTGGGAAATTCCTGCAAAATCGTGACTGCATGATGGGGAGCAGGAGTGGCGGGTAATGGAACTTGCCTGCCATAAAACATGCCGGCGCCTTCACGGGAATCGGACCGGCCCCATTTTTGCGGAGATCCTGCTGCGGCAGTCATCAGTCCGGATCGGAGCAGGCCCTGCATGTCCCAGACCATGTCGAATTGGCGGGTGCGCAGGATTTTGACGATTTCACGAATTCCTCTCCAGCCGAGCTTGCGTCGATAATGGATCACCTCATGGATAAATGGAGCCGATTCCACCAATGGTGCGAATCGATCCCGGGCGATCCAGGTGATCTTACAATCCGGCAATTGGCGCGAAACGGATTGAAGAACTTGCAAAGCATGCACGATGTCCCCAAGCGAGGACGGTTTTACGACCAGTAGGGTTTTGGGCAATGGGTGTACCTCAGTTCCGGACATGGACGCAGGCTTGCTTCCGCTTCACCGGGCTGCAATCGTAAACGCCCGCCGATCATCAGATGACTTTTGACCCCACCGCTATCACGACCCTTCAGACTGAACTCACCCGCCACTGGCACGAGGTGGAACCCGCAGCTGGAGGTGAAGATTTCCTCAAGCTTGTGCAAGAGAATCACCTACGGAATTTCCAGCTCTGGCATGAAGAAGATGTCGCGCGTCGAGATGATCTCGGCTCTGAGCGAGTGCACCAGGCGAAGCGTGCGATCGATCGCTACAACCAGGAGCGCAACAACTTCATTGAGGAAATGGACAAGCTCATGGTGGCGGAATTGAAGCCTGCCGAATCCGGTGTTCCCAAAAATTCGGAAACGCCAGGGATGATCATCGATCGTCTTTCCATCCTGGCACTCAAGGAGTTCCACATGGCTGAAGAAACCGTCCGCGAAGATGCAAGCGCGGAACATCGCGAAAATTGCGGCGCGAAGCTGGCCCGAATTCTTCACCAACGTTCCGATTTGACCCAGTGCCTGGGCGAACTGTTACAGGAAGTCACCGAAGGTCGCAGAACCTTCGGTGTCTATTATCAGTTCAAGATGTACAACGATCCGGCACTGAATCCGCAGCTCTACGGCGGTGCCAAATCGTGATGGAAATCCGCTGACCGCTCTCGGTGTGATCAGTTGAAAAACTCCTCCATCTTGTCCGCTGGAGGCAGGGGTTTGGTGCGTGCCATCACTTTGAAGGCATCGTGCCGGACGTGATTTTTTTTCATTTCCGAGCGGAGCAGCTCCTCGGACATCATGCCGTTGTCGAGGCATTCCTTCAACAACGCGAAGAACAGGCGCTCCTGGCGCGGGTCGGGGTTGGCTTTGTATTTTTTACCGAAGACTTCCTTGCCGAACAGTTTGCGCTGCAAGGCCATGAAGCGGATTTTCAAATTCGAGTCCGCGCCCCGGCTGAAATCGACCGGCAATCCGGTTTTCCACGGCTGTGTTTCGCGGCGTGTGGTGTGCAGCATTTTGGTTTCTGGAGTCAGCACATCCAGACTGTTCCAGACTTCATCGAGATCGCCCACGGTGGAATCGTCCTCTTGGGTCATCGATAACCAATCGACGTAGTCAAGCTCGCCGCGGAACATGCTACGGAAGCTTTCTTCGACTTTCCAGTGCTTGAGCTTTTCGCAATCCATCAGCATCACGCTGGTCTTGCGATCGAAGCCGTTGCCATCTTTGCGTGGCTTGTGGATCAGGCGAACGGCCTTGCCCTCCATGTCCATGTTGAAAAGATCCATGATGTCAGCCACAGCGAAAATATCGGGGTCGATCACGATGGCCTTGCCTTGGTAACCCATGAGTTCCGGCGGCATGAAGCGCGATGGTGTGAAGGACTGAAGATCCTCAAACTGCCATGGCCGCATTTTTCCCCCGCGCAGGTAGGATTTGCCGTCCATTTCTGAGAAATATGGATACTCGTTGATATCCAGGATTTTCACCTCGAAGGCATCCGGGGTTTTCGAGGCGCGCTTCAGCGAATGCTGGCTGACGATCGCTCCTGCGATTTGCTTATGATTGGTGTGTATGAAAACGGTCGGCTTCACTCTTGCTTAATTAAGGTTTGGAAACTTGGTCTGGAACCGGTCCAGCAAGACATTATACGTGGCCTTACCTACCGATCTTCGGATATTCCCACAAGTCGATTCTCGGTCGCGGGGCAGCCTAAGAGGCGAAGAACTCCGTTGGCAAAGGGCAAACCGGTGAGGCGTTCCGCACCCGGATGTCGGTGCTCTTCAAAGCCTCACTCATGATCGCGAACGATGGCAGAATGTAACGGTCATACTGCTCTTTGAGCAGGCTCGGCTGTGGATTGCACTCCTGATAAACCCGGGATGAGCCACAGAGGTCCATGCCGACGATTTCCAGATCCCGCGCGCCCAAGCCGATCATCACCTGCAAAGCGGCAAACACCACATTGCAGCCCGAGAAGAAACCGAGCTCCGGATTTTCACTCCAACCGACCTTCAATTGGGTTTTGGTGCATTCAGGAAAGTGAAATGGGCTACCGGCATTGCGATTCAGGATCAGCAAATCCTCCAGTGGCAAGGCGGGAATGCCATACCAGGAATTGACGCGTTCAATGATCGTGAACGGCCGGTTCGCCAGCTCCTCAGGCGCATTCTTTGCCAGCATGGAAGCGGCGCGGAAGGTGGTAATGAGAGGAACGCCGGGCGCATTTTTAAAGTGCTCGAAGCAGCACTTGGTGAATTGGGGATCGGTGACAACCAACAGGTCTGGCCGGATGCCGCGATCTTTGAGAAAAGTCGGCGCGCCATTGACCGCGACCATCATCCGGCCGGACTGCCATTCGTGAGATTTTGCGCTAGGCCCGGTGGCAACGATCGTGGCCGGTTGGATTGGGGTGCCCAGCAGCTGAGCCAGCGGCACGCTGGTCGCCACCGTTTTTTCACCGACTTGGAGCTGCCAGATATTCTGATCGTCGATTTCAGCGGACACTCCGTAGGCAAGCGGCCGCATGTGCCTGAGCCGGAATGGGAAAAGGCGATGTTCCACCCAGCGCGCGATCGGGCAGGGAAGCGAAGCCGTCCGGTCCACCCAGCGTTGTCTCATCGAGACACTCGCGAGATTGCGCTGGGTTAAATGATGGCTCAGAGGATTCACGGCAGAGGTCAGTTTTGGACTCGCTTCAGAGTTTGACCACAGCGCGAAAATCGTCCGGCAACAAGCAATCTTCGATCCATCGATCCAGATTGAGCCCTTGAACCGCCGGTGCAAAACATTTCACGCGTGCCCCGAAAAGTGCTGAGTAATAGCCGAGGGAAGTCACGGCAAACAGCAGGCAGTCGTCGCCTGTTAGATTTTCTTCGACGGAAAAATCCCGATCTAACAGAATCAACTTTTTGCCGATGGCGGCAGTGATTCTCGATTCGGCCGATTGAAAATGGCACGGAGCGGCGCTGTCAGCGAAGTGGAACTTGATGCGGATCGATGTCATCCCTTCCGCGGCTTCGAGAATCGCATCCACGAGCGCGGCTTCGTAGTCCGCCCAACGGATTTTTCGATGCAAGTAGCTGGTATCCAGAATCGCGTAGAGATGTTTTTCGGTGCTTCCCGTTTTGAGTGGGGGAATCGCAGCCGCCACATCCGTGACCTTTGGCATGCCAGCGAAAGCATGGGAGGAAAGGCGGATCGCCCCGGAAAATTTGGCGTCATCGGTGTCGAACATCGCGCGCTCGGATTGATACGCGGCACCGCTGATGAGAGTGCGGAGTTTGTTCTGAAGCCGCTTCCCGAGGCGTGTTTCTGATTTCTGCCAATTTTTCCAAGCCATCGAGCTGAATCCTTCTTCGACGAATTGGTAGCCGACACACGCGGGGTGGCTGATGACTTCCTGATAGAGCGGCTTCCGCAAATGCGGCAGGTAGGCGATGAACGGTTGGTGGTTCGTGAGTTCCGAAACTTTTTCGCGGAGTGCTTTTTTCCGCTGCTGGTAGCCGGCGCGGTTCATGGCTTTGAAGCAGGCTTCAAGTCCATCAGACAGATCATCAAGGCAGATGCCCCGGCCAGCTGGGCGGACCGATCTGCGGGAAATCGAGCTGATGTTTGTAGCCGGAATCCCTTGTTGGTCCATCGCAGTCTGGAAAACCAGCGTGACCAATGGCGAATGGGTGAGGCAGAGATGATGAAGTTGCGGGTCACTCATGGGACCAGGAAATCTGTTTCAGCATGGCGCGAATGCATGGAGCGTAGTCGATATCGCGGATTTCAGAAACGGCAACTGATTCCGATTCGGGTTTGCCGGGAATGAGCAGATGGACCAGCCCGGAATCGATCAATCCCTGAATGTAGCGGTGGTGGCTGTCCGCAGGATCAAACTGGTGATCTGCCGGGCTGACAACCTGAACGGGTCTGCCACTGGCGATGGCTTCCGTCATCATGGTCAGGCTGTCCATGGTGACCAACACCTGATCCGCCATGCCGAGAAATTCCCGGGTGATTTTGCGAGGCTCACGCGAATACCAAACTGCATCGAAGAGTGCCGCTGGCTCGATGTTTTCCCGCAGTTTGTCCTCAAGCTCCAGGCGCGTGCGGTAGGACGTGCTGACGAGCCACTGAATGCCGTCCCGTCGCCAACTTTGATTGATGTAATCGATGAGATGGTCCCAGTCCGATGCCGAGAATTCGATTTTTCCGGAGGATTCTCCGATGAACAGCGCTTTCAACGGCGCCGATTTTTCCCGCCCGGTGCGGGTTTCGTAGGCGATTTTGCCATTCGCAATGACCTCCGGAGTGATTTCGTTGAAAAGGAGAGGGATGCGAATGATGTCCGCACGCGAGCCATCGGAGTCCGGGCGAAGCGTGCAAGTGACGGAGCCTTGCGGAACCCGGATGGTGCCCTGCACGAAAACCGATGGGCATTGGTAGAACTTGGATAAAAACGCCAATGCGGCAAACGAATGTGGGCCGCTGGAAATGATCAGCTCGGGCGTTTCATCCGGCAGTTCCATGCGCGGGTGAAGTAGGCGAAACATCCACATTTTCCGCTGCATGCGCAGCAATCGCTTCACCAGGGAGCGCCGGAATCGTCGCGGAACCGAACATTGAATGGGCACTTCCGTGACTTCGATTGGGACGAATTTGGCCAATTCCCGCACCAAGCCACGGGACTGCACCACATGCCCCTGGCTGCCTTCATCGAGGATCCAGACTCGTTTCATCGAGGCACGCGATAAGCATTGATCAGCAAAGTCCGATTCGGGAACCCATCGGCGAAAAGCCGCCTGCTAAATTGGCCCGGTGCCATGAACTCGTCGTAGTAGTCCTTCACGTTTTGGCGCATCTCGATGATTTGCTCGCCCGGCATTTCGAGGACGGATCGGATCGCGCTTTCCAGAGATTTCACATCGCTGAAGGAAATGCAGTTTTTCCCGTGCTGCAGCGGTTTGGGCAAATAGGCGGCGTATTGCAAAATCGGAATGGCACCGCCAGCGATTGCTTCGATCAAATTGTGGCACAGCGGCATGCCGACACCGGGGCAGGCGAGGAAGAAATCGGCTTTGGCCAACGCATCGATCCAACGCTTCTGCGGGATTTTCACGTTTTGGGTCTCGAATAAAACGAACGGGTGAAAATCATCTGCGGCAAGCCATGTTTCCGCATCGGTTGGGCGATAGACCGTGTCGCCGGCAGCTGAAGAAGCAGTGGCCAGCATTTCCCGACGGGTTAACAGGCCATAAAAATCTCCGAGGACATCCTTGTCGTAGCGATGTTCCATGGTGTTTCCGCCGAAAAAGATCCGGGCACTGCGTGGTGTGGCGACTTGGTAAGGATGGGGCAGCGCAACCTTGGTGCCGATTTGAGGATGGACGAAAAATGGCAGCTCGATCTCGCTCTCGCTTTGCTTCAGGCGGTGATCGTAGGTCACGCGCACGACTTTTTCCGCGAGCTCGGGGACTGGCCCGCAGGAATCGGTAATCAGGAAGTAAGGCTGCTTCAACTCATCCAGCGATCGGATCACACCCATGCGGTGATGCAGCAGCAGGGATTTTTTCCGGCTGATGACAAAGCTGGATAGGGTGGGGCGATGGGCGGTGAATACGGGGAAGTACCCGGCTTCGATCAAATCCAGGACCATGCTCGCGTAATAGCGCCCACCCACGGAATCGATCGCCGGATTGGCGAAGTCGCAAACCACGATCGGCTCGCCCTCGCGGTGCTCTTTCATCCCGCGCTTCAGCATTTGCCCGAAAGCGCGGCGGTAGGATGGAGCAAGAAAGGGGCGAATGCGGCGGAATGAAGCTTCGAGGGATTTTCCGAAATTGGAACTCATGGATGGGTTTGTTTTTGGATTCCGTGAGGACACCAAGTCCGGCGGGTTTTCACGACCTCATCGCGGATCGCGCGGTTCTTCGCGATGGATTCCGGGGTGTTGTAGCCGCGTTTGTGATCGAGGTGGAGTACGATGGCCCGGTGGCGAATGCGATGGCCGTGAATGCCTGAGTTCACCAGCCGTTCGCCCAATTCCCGATCCTGCCCTCCGTATTGCATTTCCTCATTGTAGCCGTTCACAGCCAGAATATCAGTTTTCCAACCAGAGGCATTGTGCCCGTTCCAGGTCGCATTCACGGGGATCAATCGATCCATGAGCGATCCGAGCCCTTTTGGCAGGCCGATTTTGAAAATGGGCGAGAAGTCATCCAACCCGCGCGATTTCAGGAATGAGACGTCAAACGCCTTTCCTGAATCGATGTCTTCGGTGCTCAGCTCCTGGCTGAGTGACATGGGCAATTTGCAGTAACCGCCGGAAAGAAATCGACCCGGCGCGGCGCAACGATCGTGAATTTGCAGGAAATCCGGGCGCGGGATGCAGTCGCCATCGGAATACACCAGATAGTCCCCGGTGGCCGCGACCGTGGCCTTGTTCAAAATCCGGCTTTTCTGGAAGCCATCGTCCTCCTGCCAAACGTGCTGGATCGGGAACGATGCTCGCTTGCGGAAATGCTCGATCAACTCGCGCGTTTCCGGCCCGGAGCCGTCATCGGCGATGACCAATTCAAAATCGCGGAACGTCTGCTGCAGATAACCATGCATCACTTTCTCCAGCCATCGGGGCTGGTTGTAGGTGCTGATGATTACGGATTGCTTCATGCGGAAATCCCTTACCGCAATGGCCGGGATGGGCCACCCTTTTCGAGTTCGGGGCTGATTGCAAGGTGGATATCTCAGCTTGATCTCAGGTCTTGGATCGAAGCGAAACGATGGAAATGCTTTGCGACTTGGCGGCCTTCACCAGTGGCTCCGGCGCGCGCGATGTCAGGATGTAGTCGATTGGAAGCGGGTGCGCCCGGTCGATGCGGAAAATTTCGCGAGCGAAGGACTTCATCGTGCCACCTGTCGGAGTGTGATGAATGACAGCATCGGCCGGCAGCCAATCGGGTGACGGTTGGCCGGGTGCGAGCACGAACTCGTAGTTCACATCCGGATGGGTCCAGTTTTCCGATAATTTCCAGGATTCCGGAGCACCAGCGAGCCAGAGAAGCGCACGGTGTGGTTTTTCGCCGCAGGGCGAATCCTCCCCCAGCCATTCACGGATCGTGCGTCTGGGGCGAACCATCACCCGCCAGCGTTCCTGCATCCAGAAGACATCGATGGGGCTCACTTTCATGGCTTCCTCGATGCTTTTCATGCAGCTCGCCGTGCTGGCGCGATCCTCTACGGGATGATAGCGCAGTCGCCATTTTCCGGGTGAATCCGTAGTGAGTGACATGGCCAGAACCTCGGTTTTGCTGCGCCGTGCCAGCAGAGAGGGCAGCGGGCTGACACGGGTGAGGCGGCCGAAAAATGGGATTGGCTTGCCACTGAGGCCGGTGCGTTGATCGGCCAAAATACCGAGGACTCCGCCTTCTTTGACGAAAGTGGTGGCCTGGTGAAAACTCTCGAATTTCGAAAACAATCTCGACCCTTCCGCCTCCCGCTGGGCAACGATCCGCTGGTTCAAATACGGGTTGTTCAGGGGGCGGTAAAACGCGCCGATTTGATGGCCTGGGGGAAATTTGCGTTTGATCCGCGTCAGAACTTCCCAGTTTCCCATGTGGGACGGCAGGGTGATGAGGCCTCGGCTTTGCTGAAATGCTTCTTGGGCCACTTCTGGATTATCCACCGAGACGATGCGATCGACTTGGTCGACATTGAGTTTTGCCGTGTGCAGCGCGGAAAACAGATTTGCGCCGGTGCGGCGAAAAATCTGCCGGACCATGCTTTCCAAGGCAGGCAGCTCATGCTCGCCGTAAAACGCGATTCGCAGATTCCGTAGCACAATCTGGCGGCGGGATCGCATCAGCCGCCACGCCAGATCTCCCAGCGTTTCTCCTACCCGAAAAACGGCGGGACCGGACAAAAGTGAAGCGAGCCGCTCGAATGCCAGCTGGGCCAGCCATTCCAGCCGCCACTTCAGGATTTTCGAACGATTTACCGGTGTTTTGCGGGGCACTTCGGATGTTTGGTAGTTCCACTGCCGGTGGCTGGCAAGGCCTTGTTGCGACCTACTCCCCCTCCGATCTGCGCGCCAGGGTGATGGCAAAGCCGATGGAACCGATGAAAATCAGGTAACAGGCGAGCAATTCGAGGTAGCTCACGCAAATCGTCGGCACCGATGGCGAAAAGGCATCTCCCAGAGCGGCTTTCCAAAACCGGCGGCTGCCAATGACCCGATCGAAGACGTAGATGATCAAAAGTGCGGCGCCGACCAAGCCGGATGCGGCGTGATTTCCCATGCTGCCAAAGAATCGGACCACTACCTTTCGGTGTCGCATGGCGGTGATCAACGCACACAGCAGCAGGATTCCGATGACCCAGACTTCCGGAAATTTCCAACCCAGAATGCCGGAAACAAAGTCCTCAATCTCGCCAACAAAGGCTGCGAGCAGGAAAAACGAAAGCATGCGGCAGACCGCGCGGTTGCTCCCAGCATGAGGAAGCGCACCGAGCAAAACCGCTGCAGAAGCAGCCAAAAGCGCCGCCTGCAACAATTCGACGGTGCCGCGCTCGATCGGTTCGTTTTTTTGATTCGGCAGCCAGGCCGGAAACAAAATCGCCACAGACCCCGCACAGATCAGGATCACCCGCCCGAGAGTTCGCCGCCATGAAGGCTTCAGCGGATTGATCATGTTTGCGTCGGCCATGGTGGGATTTGCTAAGCGCTGGCTGCCCGATTGGCAAGGCTGGTGGCGCAGATCACAGGTTCAGACCGATCCGTGGCAGAAGGATTCCGTCTTGCATTCCGAACCGCAACCAGGCTTCATGAAGCAGGAAATCGGTTTGGTTTTCGCTCCCACCCATGCAGTTTCATCGATCATACGCCCTGAGTTCAGGTGCGCTGATGGCGACTACCGCTGTCGCAGCCGCAGCTGACCCGGATTTGGCCGTTTTGGCGACGGAATCGTTGACGGCTATGCAAGGAGGTCAGTGGCAGGAGGCTCATGCCTTGCTGAAACGGGCGACAGATCAGTTTCCCAAAAAAGAAGCGTTGAGCCGCTTCGGGCCTCAATTTGGCGTGATCTACTACCGCAAAGGGCTGTGTGAGATCAAAATGGAGCGCTGGCAGGATGCGGTTGCCTCGTTCAGCACCTGCTACAAGGACTTTCCGAACCGGAATGGGACTGATAATCCCTATGAAAAGCTCGCCTTGCTGAAATGTGGTGAGGCGGAAATGGGTGCGGGTGAATGGAATCTGGCTCTCCAGCAATTCACCAAATTCAGCGAAGAACGGGTGGCGAATCGCGACGATTACCCGCGCGGCGCATTTTTCATCAATCAGGCCGTCTGCCATTACCACCTCGGACAAATCCCGGAAGGGAACGGCAACCTGGAGGTCGCGCTGCGGAACCGACAGGTATTTCCCACTCCGAGCGCGGGAATCATCACTGGCGTCGATTTATTGGTATCGGCTGCCATCAAAGGCGGCAACGAACCTGCTTTGCTGGATTTTCTCCGTAAAAACCGCACGGACCTGGCAGGTGACCTCGTTAGGCCGGTGGAATCGCAGCAAATTTTCATCAAGCTTTCGGCTGATGCGGCAGAGGCAAATTTCGTGGAGTCTGCTGCGATCCTGATCAGCTTGTTACCTGCAGCCGATGGTTCTGCTGATGAATCCATGCGCTTGGCGCGTTTGAGCGTTTCCGCCTTGATTCACGAAAAGTCGCAGGATTTGAAAGCAGCCTGTGCCGACTACGCCGAAATGGTGTCGGAGTTTCCGAAGGTGCAGAATCGAGAGTCGAACTTGCTCAATTTGATCCGCTTGGGAGCTGTGGCCGAGCAGCCTTTGGAAGAACGGGCGAAGGTATGTCGGCAATTTCTCGCCGAATTTCCGGATTCCGATCAAGTGCCTGCCGTGAAGCAGAATTTGGTGGCGGCCTTGTTCGACCAAGGTGACTACACCGCCTGCATCGAGCTGGTTCCACCGTTAATCCAAAGCTTGCCCGCAGATGGCGAGCGGATGGACTTCTGCACCCATGTGCTCGGCGCTTCCTACTACTACAAAGGGAATTACGATCTGGCGGAACCGATTCTGGATGAGCATGTTAAAAAATACCCGCAGAGTCGTTATGCCAGGCCGACCCGGTTTTTGCAGGCCGTGACGGCTGCTGCATTGCGCGAATGGCAGCGAGCTGGGGGATTGCTGGATTCCTTCGTGAAGGCATACCCGGATTTTTCCGCGAATCCGCTTCTGCCCTTTGCGCTGTATGAACGCGCGGTGGTGCATCACGCGGAGCGCGAAGATCAGGCGGCGTTGGCAGCGCTTGAAAAAATCGGTCGCGATTATCCCCAAAGCAACGTGGCAACGGTTGCAAATGAGCTGATGCAGGAGATTCGCACTCCTGAAACCATGCCGGGTGATCAGTGAGCAAATCCTGACAAAAAAGCCCAGGGCTGCATCATGGGACGCGCTCCTGGGCTTGGAAAAATGGCGAGTATCGCGGGTTCGCTTTAGAAAGGAATGTCGTCGTCCTCGGTGAAATCGTCCGGCGGCGCAGCTGATGCGCCTTGTGGGCGTTGCTGAGGTGGACGGGCTGTTCCGCCCATCATTCCGCCTGCAGGAGCGTTGCCAGTTCTGGCTCCGCCATCGGGTAAAAACTGGAGCGATTCCGCGACGACTTTCAGTTTGCTGCGCTTTTGCCCGGTTTGCTTGTCATCCCAGGTGTCCATTTGCAGACGACCCTCGACATAGGCTCCGCGGCCTTTCGTGAGATATTGCTGCGCCAGCTCGGCTTGCCGACCCCAAAGGGTGATGTCCACGAAGGTGGTTTCCTCCTGTCTCTGGTTCTGCTCGTTGTTCCAGACCCGGTTGATGGCGAGGGCGATGTCCGCCACCGCAGTGCCCTTGGGCGTGTAGCGCAGTTCGGGATCTCGGGTCAGATTCCCGATGAGCATGACTTTATTCAAATTGGCCATGACGAAGGATTGCTTTGGGGGTTTTTACAGCAGTTGGGGAGCGGGAGGCATTAACCATCCCGCCCGTCCCTAGCATCAAGCGATACGCTGATATTGCTGAAGGTGAACGGTTTCGTTCAAGCTGAGGCGGCTTTTGATCTTGGCGATCGATGCAGGCTCCACGGAGAAAGTGAAATCAACGTAGTGACCGGCTTCAAGGTGGTTGGAAGGGTAAGCGAATTCGCGGCGACCCATGGCGTTCACGTTTTCGATTTTTGCGCCTTCGGTTTCGAGATCTTTCGAAATGGAGGTGATGGTGTCTTCAACAGTGCCATCGATGGCCTTGGCGTTGAGAATGATCAGACCTTGATATTTACGGCTCATCAGGATTCGGAGTGATGGTTGGTTTGGCTCGGGTGTGAAAGCGGTTCGCCGCGATGGCGATGCCTTGGGAACGCGCAACCTGAACGGCAGAAAGCGCGGTGGCAAGCGTGTTTTCGAGCAACGGCCGCTCATCGGGCGCGAACTTGCCCAGAACGTGCCCCACCATTTCCCCCGGCTGGCTGGCTCCGATGCCGATTTTCAATCGCGGGAATTGATCGGTGTGCAGATGCTGGATGATGGACTTGATGCCATTGTGTCCGCCGGCTGACCCTTTTTCGCGAAACCTCAGCGTCCCGAGTGGCAGTGACACATCGTCGTAAACCACCAGCATTTGATCCGGCTGCCATTTGTAAAATGACAGGATTTGATGAATGGCGCGGCCGCTCAAGTTCATGAATGTCTGCGGTTTGAGTAAAATGGCGCCGTCGCCGGGGATTTTGGCGAGATGACTTTGCCATTTCGGCACCGACTGAAAAACCGCGCCGGAACCGGAGGCGAGCTGGTCCAGCAGCATGAAGCCAACATTGTGCCGGGTTTCTTCGTACTGGCGGCCGGGATTTCCCAATCCGACGATGAGATTGAACATGGGGGAGCTTGTGATGCGTTGAATCCGCGGATCAAGGGTGGAAAGAAAAAACAAAAAACGCCCGGGTCGCACAGTTGGCGGCCCGGGCGTTTTGAAAAAAAATCGTCGAATTAGACGGCAGCAGCTTCCGAAGCTTCTTCGGAAATCGCAGCACCGGTCTTGCCGATGTGAGCCACGACAACGTCACCAGCGTGAGTCGGAGTGACACCTTTCGGGAAGCTGACTTCGCTGATGTGCAGGGAAGCGCCTTCGCCCATGCCGGTCACGTCGATCTCGATGGTTTCAGGGAGATCGTTTGGCAAGCAGGTGATTTCGATCGAGTGCACGTATTGCTCAAGGATGCCGCCGGCTTTCACGCCAGGCGCTTCACCGTTGAGGTGAGCAGGAATGTGCGCGGTGATCTCGGTCTTTTCGTCGATCGCCAGGAAGTCAGCATGCAGAGGAGCACTGGTGATGGGGTCGTGCTGAACGGTTTTGAGGAAGGCGAGCAGTGTGCCTTCACCTTCGACGTTCAGGTTGATGAGAATGTTCTCCGAGCTGCTGTGAGCCAACAGTTCGTTGAAAGTCTTGAAGTCGACTTTCAGGTTCTTTGGCTCAGTGCCACGTCCGTAAATGACGGATGGGAGCCAACCTTCGCGGCGCATTTGTTTGAGGCGTCCGGAGCCGCTGCGTGCGCGGGGAGCTGCTTTAAGTGATGTCTTCTTGGCCATGACGGAAAGGGCGTTGGTGTTGAGCTGATGCCGGAGTTTGGAAACCGGACGGGGCGCGGTGTGTAGCGGGTGACCGCGCGCTTGTCAAAAATTTGTTCGCGGCGATTTTTTAAAATTTCTGATTAGACGCTAAAGAGGGAGGTAATCGACTGACCGCCGCCGATCCGGCTGATGGCCTCGGCCAGCAGGGGAGCGATGCCAACAGTCACGACTTTTGGCCCGCTTGCCTGCGGAACGGAATCGGTCGTGATCAGTTCCTCAATGGAGGAATTTTTCAACCGCTCGTGGCCGATATCGCCGAGAATTGCATGCGAAACGCCCGCAAATACCCGTCGGGCACCGTGTTTATGAAGGATATCCGCTGCCGCTGTGAGCGTTCCGGCAGTTTCGGTCATGTCGTCGACCAACAGGACATCGCGACCTTCGACCTCGCCGATGACGTTCATCGCTTCCACTCGAGTCGCAGAAATGCGGTGTTTCGCGACAATGGCGAGCTCGGCGCCGAGCGCGTCCGCGTAGGCGCGGGCCATTTTGACACCGCCGACATCGGGCGAGACCACGGTCAGGTTCGAAGCGTCCGGGTGACGCTCTCTAAGATGGGAAATGAGTGCGGATTTTGCGTAGAGATGATCGACGGGAATATCAAAAAATCCCTGAATTTGCGGAGCGTGGAGATCCATGGTGAGGACCCGGTTCACGCCGGCGGAGGTGAGCAGGTTGGCTACGAGCTTGGCGGTGATCGGCACACGCGGTTGATCTTTCCGATCCTGGCGGGCATAGCCGAAGAACGGCATCACGGCGGTGATCCGCTCCGCGCTGGCGCGGCGTGCGGCATCCACCATGATCAGTAACTCCATGATATTGTGGTTGGTAGGAGGGCAGGATGGCTGGATGATGAACACGTCAGCCCCGCGGATGTTTTCGTTGATTTTGACGAATGTTTCGCCATCCGGAAAGGCCGTCACATGGACGTCCGCAAGCGGTTGTCCAAGGTTTTCGGCGATGCGTTCTGCGAGCGAGCGATGAGCGGTTCCACTGATAAGTTTCATGAGCAAGTCGGGCGGGGCGGGAGGGATTGTTGACACGGCTGAGCCGGTCGGCAATACTTTGCGCGATTTCCTTTCCGAGAACTCAACCCATGGGCGATTTTGTCTGACTCTCCTTCAACAAATAGGGCGCCCTCTCAGGACGCCCAGCATGCCAATTCTAAGTCTCAGCTCAGCTGGGGGCTGTTTGAGTGGGGTGTATTGGTCGCATCTGCTCTGATTGTCCTCTGGTTTTTCGGAGTGACGCCTCGCTACAACGCCAATCGCGATCAATCCCTTTTCGTTTGGCTCAAAGGCGCTTGGAACTCGGAAACCGGTTATGAACACGGCCCATTGGTGCCACTCGTTGCGATCGGGCTGATCATTTTTAATTTCAAGGCGCTTCGTGCATCTGTCGGGAAGGGGAGTAACTGGGGCTTGGCCTCAGTATTCATCGGCGCTCTCCTCTACACGGTGGCTTATCGGACCTTACAGCCGCGGATAGCAGGTGGTGCCTTGCCCTTCGTGCTTTGGGGATGTGGCCTTTACTTCTGGGGATGGAGAACATCACGATTGCTCCTTTTTCCGCTGTTCTTCCTTTGGCTGGCTGTGCCTTTGCCATCATTCCAGCAAGCGACGACTCAGCTTCAGATGCTGGCGACTTCACTTGCCCATCATGGGTCGAGTTTGTTCGGAGTAGAAACTTATACTGAGGGCTCGAAGGTTTTGCCTGTGAAAGGGAATTGGGAGCCACTGGATATAGCGGGTGGCTGTAGTGGGATTCGCTCACTCATGGCGTTGATTATGGTTTCCGCTGCATGGGCCTATGTGGCGAAGATGGCTTTTTGGAAGCGTGGGGTGTTGTTTTTTATGGCGTTCCCATTGGCAATCATCGGGAACGCACTGAGAGTGATCTCGATATTCGTGATTGCGGAGTATGGTGATGCGCAATGGGCCCGGACAACATGGCATGACTGGTCTGGGTTGCTGCTGTTTTATCCGTTTTCGCTATTGTCATTATTTGCTGTCCATTCCCTTTTGGAAGGAGGGCTCCCATGGAAGCAAAAGGGTGGCAAGAAAGTGCTCAGACGTGTAGTGATCAAAAATGAGCAAGCCCCAAATTCAAATCTAACAGAGGCATGAAATTCAGGCTATTGATCCTTCCCTTATTTTTAGCCGGAACATTATCGGCTGTATACTTACTGCCTCAAGCTGGTGCAATTGCCCAATCTGCAATTAGCATGTCTCTCCCCAATTTTTCTGGGAAGTGGGTATTAAAACGTATTCCGCCGAGTCAAAAGGAGCTGGAAGTTTTAGCCAAAGATACTCAATTTGCGAAAGCGATTTGCCTGAAGCCAAGGCCTGGCGAATGGACATCGGACGGCAATCCAGTGTGTGATCGCGTCGATTTATCGATTGTATTATCCGGATACGATCTGAACAATTCAATTCACCGTCCTGAGCGTTGCATGCCTGCCCAAGGACATACGATTCTCTCTTCCTCAGACGTAAAAGTGAACTTGAAAGATGGTAAAGAAGTTACCATGCGCCGACTCTTATCCGTCCAAAGGGTAACCACATCGGATGACCGGAAGCAGGGTTTTGATTTAAATTGCGTAACCTACTACTTCTTCGTCGGCCATGATCAGCTGGTTTATGACCATTTGACTCGGACTTTTGTCGATATGAAAGATCGGCTGGTCAGGGGGATGGATCAACGTTGGGCTTACGTCTCAAGTTCCATGTGGTTTGGAAAAATTCCTTATGCCGGTGCTGATTTGACTGTTACGGAAGCCGAGGCAGATCAAAAACTGCAGTCCTTCCTAACAGACTTACTGGAAGAGCAGATCGACTGGGATCAGATCAAATCCTGATTGGTGTGCCTGGTGTTACCCAGGGTCGCGGTCTAACACCACTGGCAGAAATGACTATTTAGCGTCTGCTTTAGCGGGTTCGATTTTTGCCCCTCTCAAGAACTCGATCGATCGATTGAGATAAGAGACATATTCGCCTTTTAAATCCCTTGGAACCTTGTTGGGTATCGGGGCAGCCTTAAGATAATTCAAAGCTTCCAGGTAATCACGTAGTGCAATTTCTGGATTTCGTTTCGAATAAGCGGTCTTGCCCTCATTCATCAGGAGCACACCAGCTTTCCATTTTGCATCTGATGGAATCGGGATTTCCGCAGCTGCTTTGTAGTAGGAAAGAGCATCTTGAGGGCGATTCGCCGCTTCACTGCTAGAGCCTTGGGCCAGCAATGCATCCAGCTTGATTTTCATACCTTCATAATGTCGCATGAACCATCCCATCTCTTTTGCAACCATGCTGACCTGTTGAGAAGCATCAGACGCGGAAGCAAACGCGGCATCGGGGTTGCCATTCGAAAGTTGCCGCTCTGCTTTTTGAATCAAATGTTGTGCGTAATAGTAGTAGGATCGGAAGCTCGATTCCATTCCGCCTTGCAGAAAAGCCGCCCGCTTGAATTCGTCCTCGGCAGCGTGGTCGTCACCTTTGAAGCTTAGTAGATTGGCTCGATTGACTGTTGTAAGTGGATCGAATGGATGAAGATTTTCTGCCTTGGTGTAATCTGCCAACGCCTCGGTCAGCGATTCTCGCGAAGCGGCGGAACCTGGGGATTTTTCCATTTCGCTTTGATGCAGCATTCCCATTTCCCGGTAAAATACGGCCTCGGGTTGAATCGTGGCAGCCTCCTTCAACGCTTTAAGTTTCTGGTCAGCTGGAACCGAATCTGGTGGGGCGGTAAATGTCGGCCACATCACCGTCAAAACCTGGGTGGCTTTCCAAGATATAGGAATCAGGAATGCCGCGATGCCCAACGATAGCACGGTGATGATCGATTTCGAAATCGCAGCACTTTTTTTAATATCAGCAGGCGGTAAGTGCGAGGCGCGCGCGAGACAGATTCCTAGCAACATTGCACCTGGCAGGAGATGAAAAACGAAGGAGAAGCATGACTGGACAAACATCCCGCTGAATCCGGCGAATCCCCCCACCCAAAGTGCTTCTGTAGAAACTGGGTAAACAGAAGACAGGTCACTGAATAAACAGCGAAGAATCGCTCCAACTAAAATGGTCCCGATGAATCCGATCAAAAGCAAAACTCCTACAAGACCATAGTCGGTTGCAGCTTGCATGATCTCATTATGGACCTGTTCGGGCCTTCTGTCCGAATATCCATAAGCTTCATGGTCCCAGGCGCGGAAGCATTCCCAACTGAAGCTTCTGCTTCCCCCTCCTTGGATCGGATGTTCTGAGATGCAGGTTACTGCAGTGCTTAACAAGTAAAGACGGATTGGGTTATCAACGACGGCCTCAACTTTGGATGAAAATCGTTTTTCCTGAGCGTCGGACAGTCCACGATAGGCAAAATAACCAAGTGCTAAGAGAATTACGGGAAAGGAGAGTGCGATCGGAATGAACCAAGAGCTATTCCGCCGTTTACCGACGATTAGGGCCATTCCTACAAAGCTCCCTGCACCTAGGCCAGCTGCTAAAATTCCACCCCGGGATCTTGTCCAGTAAACGGCAAATAATCCGGCCAGCGCGATTAATCCCCAAATGGATTTCGTAATAGCCCCCTGGCGACCGAAGAGAGCTGCGCCTGCAAGAACTAGTGAGGAGCCTACTAGGAAATTGGCCCCATCATTATAATGACGAAAGAAGCCAGCTGGCAAATCTGTGCTGCGCGTTGGAAAAACCGGATTATAGCTCGGGTCACCAACCTGTTTGATGATAATGCCGACACTGGCAAGTAGAAGGCCCGCGATCGTCCAAACGAGAATCCTTTCCGCCATCACGGAATTCGAAATCGTTCGAGTTACGATGAAAGACCCCGCCGCACCGCCTAACAACATGAGGTCTGCGATCGCGAATTCATGCACGGGGGAAGCGAAAGCGCGCCAAGTAAACCAGGCCACCATCATTATCCCGAATCCAAGTAAACCTGGAAGTGACAGACGTTCCTGTTTCTTCCAAACAGCAGGTAAAGCAGATAAGATCGCAAGTCCCAGAACAAAAAGAGCTGGACCCCAGGTCCAGCTCCGCATTTGAGGGCCAATTACGACTGCCAGGATTAAAGAAATCCCCAGCAGCACGGTAGGTATGATATTCATCGGGTATCCAACCAGGTTTCTTCAGCAGTGGTGGTTATTTTGCACCTTTTCCTAAAAGGACGGCAGGAATGGTTTTGACTAGAATTTTGAAATCCAACCATAGGGACCAGTTATCGATATAATCGAGGTCCATTTTAACCCATTCATCGAAATTCGTGATTTTGTTACGTCCCCCGGCTTGCCAAACACAAGTGATTCCAGGCTTCATGCTAAGTCTCCGACGGTGCGAAATCTCGCAAAAGGCATCGACTTCATAAAGAGGAAGTGGTCGAGGTCCAACCAAACTCATATCTCCTAACAGAACATTCAAAAGCTGCGGGATTTCATCGATACTGAGTTTTCTCAGGAACGCACCGAATGGAAAAATTCGCGGATCCCGATCAAGTTTGAACACCGGGCCATCCATTTGATTTCCGTGGTCTTCCTTGATTTTTTGGAGCAGCTCCTCGGCATTGGCAACCATGGTGCGGAATTTCCACATACGGAATGGTTTTCCGTAAGAACCTGCTCGCATCTGGGAAAATAGCACAGGAGCGCCTGGACTGGTGATCTTGATTCCGATGGCGGCGACAATGCAAAAGGGGAGGGCGAGAGTAAGCAAAGCGGCTGCTCCTACGATATCGATGAGCCCTTTGAACATCAATTCCCAGGAGAGCTCCGGGGTTGACCGGAGAACGAGCATCGGCTTGGAGCCGACAGCATCGAAGACAGGTCTAGCAATCTGAGACCGGATAAATGAAGCTGAAATCCATGCTTCGACGCCTTGGAGCTCGCATGCTTCTACAGCTTGGGCGACCTTGTCGAACTCGGTGTGTTTTGCAGAAAAAATCACTCGCCCTACGGATTCTCCCTTTAAGAGCTGGAAGAGGTCGTCGACCGATCTGCTTGTTAGATCAAATCGATCCACAATGTTCCAACTGGACAAAACCTCCGGGTCCACTTGATCCAAAAATTCTTCAACTCCTTCCTCAGAGCCAGCAAGTAAGATGCGCTCTTTGTCTGATTCCCTCAAAGATTTGCTATTCAGCCAGACTTTGGTTAGGCGATCTCTTGCTAGGAGGAGAAGGAAAACGGCTATGAGTCCAGTTCCTAAAATCAATCGGCGTGCATCGATCAATTTGGCAAATACTGCAATCATGCTGATCAAAAGCCCAATGACTAAAAGGGCTTGAATTAATTGCCAAACCGCGGCTCGCGTGGTTTTCAAGCGGAGACGGTTATAGAACCGGAATCTTTCAAGGACGAGCGGTGTAAATGGCACTGCGATAAGCAGGACCCAACGCATTGACTCCCAAACTGCTTCATCCTCGACACCGAGGCCCATGTAGCCACGGATTACATCCCGTATTTCTCCTCCGATCCAAAATGCAAGCCAAACGAGAAATGCATCGAGGAGCTGGAGAACTTGGGTTACAAATGATTCTTTTCGGCTAAGAGCCATGCGAAATGAAATGGTTCAATATAGTTAGTGCAGCGGGATCATGGATCAAATTCCTAACGGATCAATGCAGGAGTGCTGACAGAATTTGCCTTCTCAGGTGGTGGGAATTTTTCCCAGTTTTCCTTTCCAGCCGTCTGAAATGGCGCGTATGAGCAGGGGAATCCTGCCTGGGCCGTCGATCAATATGGCAACTCCCAAGTAGCTCAAAGCCATCATGAGTGCTTTCAGATTGCCTGATTGCTTTTTCTTTAGCCAGACCATGTTGCGAACTTTGTAATGGAGTTTCCAGTCCGGGAGTTTTTTTTCAAAGAACAGATTTTTTCCAAGAAATGACCACTTCAGGAGGTTTTTTGGACCTGGATGATCCATGATGGCGTTTTTCACCAATTGGAATCGATATCCAGCCTTTCCGATGCGCCACGGGTATTCCTCATCTTCACCCCGAATGAATAGTTCACCGTTTACAGGTCCAACATCTTCATAGATTTTCCTGGTAATGACTGCACCGGTCCAAGCGGCGGTGGTATTGCATACCAATTGATTCGGTAAATCTTCCGGCTTCCATGCCAGCTTCCAATTTCGATTCTCATCAAAAAAGGGAAGTGGCCAAGTTAGGCGACTTGTTGCGGGATCCAGTTGCTGAGCGTGCTTTACAATTTCAGGTTGAAAACCGGATTCATGGATGGCTTGTAAGGCACCTTTTTGCGGCCATGAGTCGTCATCCAAAATCCAGGCGGCATCGACTCCAGAGTGAAAGGCAATCTCCATGGCCTCTTCAATTCCTCCAGCATTTCCTCGGTTTGAAGCCATGTGGTGAAGGTTCAATCTGAATGGGAGGTCTGTGATTTTTGTTAGAGCTTCTATGGTTCCGTCAGTTGGATCATTAATCGCAACCACGACTAGGTCGGGAGGATGTGTCTGTTGGGCTAGGGATTCCACGCACCGGAGTGCGGTTTCCGGCCGGGACATGGTTGCGAAAATTGCAGCGATTGATGCTTCCTTAGGTGAATCCGATGATATCATTCTCCTTCAAATCCTTTGTCGCGTTCATCCATCGTTGGATAAATCATGGTGATGATGATGTCTTTCCCGTCGATCGTTAGACGACTCAGAGTCGACGGGAATACATGTTTTCTGTTTTTGTCGTCCACTAGATCAATTGAAATTGGGCCTGGTGTCGCACCAGAAACGAGGTCAAGATAACGTTGGATTGAACGACCCTTTTCTGATGCTGAGTGGAAGAATGAAAAATAGGGCTTTCCTAGAATATCCGCGTCGTCAAAGAGAGCTAGAGCTGCGTTGTTGATCCCAAGAATCCAGCCATTTTCATCAGACGTGATCGTGGGGATGCTCAAGTGATTTATGAATCGGCTTGTTTCCCGACGCGTGATATCTTGATTTTTTTTAAAGCGTGACAGCATGCATGCCATTGTTCCTGCGGTGATCGAACTGACGGTGCGCGTGGCCAGCATCGCAACGGCGTTGCCTTGAGCATTTGTCCAGCGCCCCATGCCTAGCCACAAGCTAGCGATGACACATCCTATATAAATGGTGGTCCAAAAAACCATCCATCTCCGATCAACCAAAATAGCGAATATGAACAAAGTCAGGATTGATGTCATGGGCACGACACTGAAGCCGCTGAAAACTCGACGATCCGCCCATAGGACGAAAATCAACCACGCGGCCGGAATGAATTGATTCCAGATCCACTGTGGGTAACCACTCCGGCGCTTTGGGCTATTCCGATCAAAGGAGTCCTGCTTTTCGGTAAACATCATCGATCCGGTCGAGCCATGTTAGTTTATTGTAATCGCTGTTGAGGCGATTGAGTCCTGTCAAACCCATTTGGCGGAGGTCCGTTGTATTTGAGAAAGCCCGCTCTAGTGCGGTAGAAAGGGCTTCAGGGGCGTTAGGGTCCGCTAGGAAGCCGTCCTCTCCATCACGAATGATTTCGGGTAGAGCCCCGATCGAATGGGCAACAACAGGCCGTGCTTTTGCCCAAGCCTCCAGAACGACCATTCCAAAGGGCTCCTGCCAAATTGATGGAACAATTGAAAAGGCAGTTTCTTTCCAAACTTCGGCTTGAGCATTTCGAGCGAGAAATCCGGTGAAAACAACGTTCTTGAGATTAAGTTTGATAGTCAGCGCCTTGAGTGGCTCCATTTCGGGGCCATCACCCATGATAACCAATTTGCGGTCTGGTGAGATCTTTGTCCATGCGTGCAGCAATCGGTCCACACCTTTTTCGGGAGAAAGTCTGCCCACGAAAAGACCATGCCCGTTTGCTGGAAATGGAGGAGGAGAAACGCCAGGGGTAGTCTTTAGAAAATGGGGAACCACGTCGATTCGATCGGAGGGGATTCCCATCTGTACATGAATATCCTTCTGTGCTTGGCTGATGGCAATCCAGCGGGTAATCCTATCTAAAACTTTTAGTCTTGATCGCGAATAGGCAAGAATTCCTCCCATCACCGCAGTATGGGCGAAGCTGTCATGCCATGTCCTGTCACGAATGGCGGGCCAGAAATTGCCATGGATGCAGTCACGATTTTCCTTGCCATGGTGGAACATGAATCCGTTGGCGCAACCTAATTTGTAGTTATGAAGGTAGTGAATAATCGGAATGCCCAATTTAAAGGCTAAAGAGTAGGCTCCTGGAGAAATCGACGGAAAAACATTATGGATTTGCCAACAATCGAAACGGCCAATCTTTTGGTATTTATCGAGAGTTTTTAGGATAGGATAATTATAAAAAGCGCGAAGTGGAACCGTAAATTTACGTAGCAGATTACCACGTGTTAACTCCTCGGACGAATTGATGAAGTATTCCAGATTATGACGAGCTTGTAAGGCGTCACCAATGCGAAACACACTACCTTCCTCACCACCATAATGGAGGTAGCGGCTGAAGATTTGGAGTACGTTTAGGCGAGTCATGAATGCTCAGTATTCGATTGAGATCAATGAGGTATTATCGTTTGACTGCACCGTTCTTAAATAGAGCGTTATCATAAACCCGAAAAATTCCTTCAAGTGAGTTTCTCCACGAAAATTGTTCCGCGCGCTCGTGGGCGGCATCGATTTGTCGCTCGGGAACCCCTTCGGTTGAAAGCCTTGCAAGAACAGTGGCTAACTCTTCAGGTGAAGCTGGATCAAAGTAAAATGCCAAATCACCTCCGACTTCTGGAAGGCTGGTCGCATGACTCGATACAACAGGAACTTTTGCAGCCATGCCTTCCAAAACAGGTAGGCCAAATCCTTCATACAGCGAAGGGATGACCAACACGTCCAAGGTCGCGTAAAACCTGAGAATATCGGCGTCCGAGATCCGGCCAAGTTCGATCAGGTTGTTCGCACCTATTTCGTGTCGAATCTCATTTGCGAGAGAAGGCGGTAGGGGAGAACCGGCACGAAGAAGAACGATAGGCCGCTTAATTCTAGCTTTTAGATGGGCGAGCGCAGCAGGGAAAATTGTAAGGTTTTTACGACCGAGGATACTTCCGATGCTGCCTATTATGAAAGGATTAGGTTTTTCGACGATTTGTGGCAGATGGATTTTCTCACAACAATTCAAAGGCATCTCAACGCCTCCGTGGACGATGATGATTTTTTCCGGCGGTATGCCTAGTAAGGTTTCGATCTCGGACTTAGTATAAGCAGAGACTGCAATGAGAAAATCCGCAAGCTTAGCCGCTAGAACCCACGACCTGAATCTTTCGATTTGGGCTGGGCCAAGTTGATCCGGATAACGCAGCGGGATGAGGTCGTGGACAGTAACTACTTTCGGGATGTCTTTTGGAATGCTGGCTAACATATCAGCCCAGCTATGATCTAGAACATGGGCAATGGTTCCCTTAAACTTACGTTTGATTATGGCAGGATAGCCATAGTTTCGATGCCAATAGCGCAGGGCGCTGCCGCGAAGTCCTCGCGGGAGTGTGATATCTGACGGTGTGATAACGGAATGGATTCGGTAGCGGTCGTCAGATTTTTGGCAATCGTGAAGTGCCTGCCAAAAGCGGCGCATTGAAACGCCGCCGTATGACGGGTGAGCTGGTATCCAACCGATGTCAGTCTTGTTGGGCTGTGACTCCGGTGTGATCATGGTATACTCTCTGATTGCTTGCGGGCGATTGCTTGTGAATAAAAATTGCTCAGAGTTTGAGCGTAAGAGTCGGGTGTCAGCGCTTCACCGATCTCCTGATGGGGCTTCTGCATCATTCCAGAATCAAAATCATCCGCCAGAACATCAACCATGCGATCCAAGTTCCATGGCAAGAGTCGCCCGTTCTCGGGTTCCCGAAGAATCATCTCGCTGCCTGGATGCGGGGTGAGATATAGCCGGATTCCCAGAGCTGCGGCTTCGATCTCGACCAGTGAGAAAGCCTCAAAAAATGATGGAAATATTAACGCGTCCGCCGCAGAAAGATGCTCTTCAGTCGCACTGACCAAGCCTGCAAACACGACCCCTTCTCCATTCATTCGTTTGCTGGCCATGCGGCTCCTGATATCGGAAATGGTCGATTCGTTTCCACCTAAAACCAAAAGTCTGATGGATCTACCGGAGGACCGGAGTTTGTCTACGGCTTCAATGGCATTTAGCAATCCTTTGCGGACGAAGTGGCCGAAGGAACAGAATGCAAGGATGGTCTCGTCTTCCGAAAATCCATAGTGTTTTCGCATCGCAGCGCGAAAAGACGATCGTTTCTTTGTATTGAATCTTTCAGGGTTGAACGAGTTTGGCAGGAATCTGAATGTCTGGCCGAGTCCTACCGCTTTTTCAATTGGGTCGGCAATTCCACGGCTTACGCACCACCATTCACCTGTAGAGCCAGGTCGTAGTGCTTGTCGTTCCCCGCGTATTGCCAAATTGATGAACAGCCGCTGTTTAGCGGGAACCTGCATCTCATCAGGGTGATGATTGATAGCTTCCTTATAGGCTAAATTCCAGAAATGGATATAGCGGCTGTCAGCTACGGGGAGATGTTCTCCAGTACATTGTGTGAAAGTGCCAGAGAGGTAGTCAGGTGGCAGCTTACGGTAGGCACGCCAGGCCATCGTTCGGAACATTGCGCACTGAATCGGCCAGAATTTTGTAACCTTGGGAAACTTCCGCCATTTGACCCAAGGAAAATTCAATTCGCATTCCATCGACCAAATTTCAACCTCGTGGAAATGCTGTGGCAAAATCTGCTCTGCGGCTTGGAGCCAAGCTCGCATGCTCGGCGCTCTGCTGTGGCAAAGAGGGTCTACAATTAGAAGGCGGTCAATTTGGCCCATGGAGTAGAATAAATTCGGAATTTATAATCTTTCCAAACGATCATTTCGTCATCAACTCGCGAAAGGAATCAATGTAAAATCCCGGGCGCGGCAAGTAGTCAGCCAAGCTGGCTTTACTCGACTCGCATCGACTAATGTAATCTTCACTGCTCATATTCGCCGCTGTTTCCAGCGCGGTAGCCAAACTTGGAATATCTGAAGGAAGACATTTTAGAGCAGTGCTCCCGGCTGCTTCAGGTAACCCGCCGATATCACTCACAATCGATGGCACTCCACAAGCTCGTGCTTCAATCGGTGAAAGACCAAGGTCCTCTGCGAACGCAGCGGGTGCGACATTCCACCGGGCATGAGCCATCCTCTGTATTTTCTCTGAATGGTCAACAAATCCGGGAGTTTCAATATAGTCGGCCACTCCTGAGTTCTTAATCAAGATAGAAACTTCTTCTTTCAGGGGACCTGCTCCCATCAGAGTGAGCGGATGTGTGGAATGATCAATTCGCGCAGTGGCGTAGGCCTGAACTAATTCTTCAATACCTTTTTTCGGAACCCAACGAGCGATGAAGAAAAACCCTTTTCGCAGTTTTGGATCAATCCACTCATCGGGAAGTTGCGAGACGGCAGGCACGATTTTACTATCTGAGGATAGCTGATTTCCTTCCCAAGTTTCCGCAACGAATCGAGAAATATACCATCTAGCATCTGCTAACATGAGTGCCCGCAGATAAATATCCTTATGTTCAGGCCATCTTTGGTTTTCGATTGTAATCGCCAATTTCTTTCTGAAGAAACGGGCTGGGAATGTTGCATAGAGAAGGGGGAAATGACAATTAACGATGTCTGCCCACAACAAACTCCGGATAAAAGAAAGATCCGGTTTTCCCATGATTCTCCATTGAAATGGGCTCGATGACAATTCTGTGGTCAGTCGCTCATCAAGGGTATAGCCAGGCCGTAATCGGAAAACTACACTGACCTCGAAGTTGCTATCACTTACAACTTCAGAGGCGATAGCAGAAGTAAACGCTTCGATCCCCCCGTAAACGCCGCAAGTAGGGGCAACCATCAAAACTCTTGTCTTGCGTGACATATAAATAGAGAAATAAGTTTATACTAGTCTTTAACTTTCATCCAAAGCCAGATTTGACCAGGGTATCGCCCTTCATCTAGAGCAATTTCAGCTTGTCTGTCACTTAATCTGTCAAATTTTTGGATGGTTGATCTATACAATTCAATATCCCGAGTTTTAGATTCAAATTCTTCAATATAATGTGTGTCGCCAAATCTAGATTTCAGCTCCATAACAACATCACGCACACTGAAATTATCGAATTTATGACATTCAACTAAAATGTTTATTATCTTTAATTTAGGTGCGAGCTTAGGATTGAGAAGTTGAATTTCATAGCCTTCTGTATCGCAAATTATTACCGAATTAATTGCTGTGAGTGCTTCTAATTCAGAATGAGAGCAATACTTCTTGATCTCTAGATTCGTGATATTGTTGAGTTTAGCGAGTTGACGCTGCCGGAATCTAGCGATTGGGTCAGTGTCATAAGTAATAATTTTTGATTCGGAAAGTCTATAGGCAAGGCCTACGGCGTAATAGCCTTCAGCGGCGCCGATATCTACAATAAGATCGTATTTTGAATCGATGATTTCCTCAATTACTGATCGAATTTCCAATTCATAGCATCCAATCCATTTTGATGTAATAGTGCCCCAAATAGTTTTATTATAATATTTTAACCCTTCGAATGGACCACTCAAAACCGTAATATTTTCATTGTTGAACAATGTATTTGATACCAGATTTTGTGTGTCACCTAATCTTTTTTTGCAAGCTATAAAAAATCGCACGCTAGACATCACTGCGAATAGACTTGGAAAGGAAACTCTGATCAAATTCTTTAATTTTTTCATGAATTGATAGTGTGATTTCAATTTGTCTTGCACATTGTCTGCTATTATTAATGTTGCATCAACTTGAGATATTCTGGTGGTTATTCTAAGTTGATTTAATTCAACGATTGTAGATTACGCGCGATAAGTTTGTTTTGTAGTCTCAAGTGAACCATCTTGAGTATTTTGTGCACTTATTTGAATTTCATCTGAAGTAGAAGTGCTGAAAGTCATCTTTCTGACCACAAATGCTCCAGCAAATGCAGACCAAATCGCCAAATTATATGGTGTTGTTGTAAAATTGTCGCCTCCCGCGGCCGACATCAAACAAATAGGAACCGTAATACCTAACGATAAAACACCGATCGACTGATGCCAGCCCTTTGGTAGTCTCCAAACCAATCGATGTAAATTCAAAGCAATGGCACCACCTACCAATATCACTGCACCGAGTCCCACAGCACCTACGCGTATGAGAATTCGGTTGATCATGTCGTGGCTATAATCTTTTGATGCTACACCTGTTGCTTCAAATCCTCCCTCGTCATTCGTTCCAAATAGGGTCCAGCTGTCAGCTCGTCCAAGTCTTTCCCACCCTCTCAACCGGTCGGAAAAGGTGCTGACCTTTAAAACTTCACTACCCCATTTTGTTGAATTATTCGCAATAATTGAGTTTACCTTACCTATACCCTCATTGAGTAACCAATTAGATTTGTAAATTGCAATAATGAATGTAATGCCAATCAACGAATAAATCAGAAAAGTTCTTCTTGGGGTTCTGTAGAAGAATATAAACAATCCAAAGATAAATGGTGACAAAAGCGCTGAGCGTTGGGTGGAAAATACTAATGCTATAAATAATATAACTGAAATAATAGCAAATACACACCTCGATTCTTTAATTTTGATCGCTCTCCAAACAGCAAAAGTTACGTAAATGCACAAACAGCCTAATGCGCTAGCGGAACCAAAAAAACCGAATACTCTGGGATTCTCAAACATTAGCATTTGACTCGTATGCACGGGTGAGAGTCCTGACATAGCATATGTCCACTCGATATTATTGAATCCGTGGAAGTATTGCCAAATCGCCCAGGCTGCACTTGGAACGACAATAATTACCTGGAATGACAAAAATTTAATCCAGTCCTTAACATCTTTAAATAAAGCATAGCATAATGGGACGACAGTTGTGTAGGCACCTGCTACTGCAGCATTATATGCCTTTTTTGCGAATGAACTTCCCCCACCAATAGCTCCACCAGAAAGATAGTAAATACTCAAAGCAAATCCGATACCGTAAAGAGACCAGCCTAGCCATGTCATGCGAATTTTTCCGAAAAGAAGTTGAATAATCAATCCGAAATTAAGAGCACATATAGTCAAAATAGGACCAATGAGAATTTCTTGAACAGTCGTCATAGAGACAGCGCCATAATAGACTCCTATTCTTTTGATTTGATCGGTATAAATGGCCTGTGCTGCTAATGCAAAAAGGCCAGCCTTTGGATTAACTATGCTGACTAAAATTGCAACAATAGTAATAAGTTTACTGAGGCCGGCTATACCGCCTGTGGGATTCATCAATATGGAAATACCTGACCAAAGTGCGATAATAATACCTATTATCCCAAAAAATATTGTTGTAAGAGAACGGCTATTCACGTTATTAACTGTTTGATAAGTTTCTTGCTCTCAGAATCTGTACAGGATTTTCAGATATATAAGATTTTCTTGGAAATACTGGAACCATTAGACTTTGTTATTAATGAAAAAGAGTTTATCCGAAAATGAATTCTAAAAACCAGCCGAAATATCGAGTCCTGATTTTCTCCATGCATCCACAGTTCTTTGAGCTGCCTTCTCCCATGTAAAAGATTGGCATCTGCTGAGAGCTGAATTTCTCAACGAGATTCGGAATGGCTCATTTAGAGCGACTTTTAGCATTGCATTGGTAATTTCGTCGCAATCAGTGGGATCGACAAGGATCCCTGAATCGCCTACGACTTCAGGAACCGAAGTAAGGTTTGATGCTATGACCGGTAAGCCACACGCCATTGCCTCAAGTGGAGGGAAGCCGAAGCCTTCGGCGAGACTTAAAAAAATAAGAGAAATTGCCGAAGAATATAACGCGGAGAAATCTGAATCCTGAACAGTGCCAGTGAATCTGACATAACTTCTCCACTCACTCTCTCCTAGATTCAAGTCGAATTCGGAAGGTAAATTCCGTATTTGTCCAACTATGACTAAAATGATGTCTTCATTACACAACTTGCGGAAGATTTTCATTGCTCTCATAATGGAAATGAGATTTTTTCGCTTTAAATCTCCTGCTTGAGCGATGAAGTACCGTTGATCGGATTGAATTGCGAGCTTCTTCCGCCATTTTGAGGCATCGCCAAGATTGGGATTTGGTTTGAATGCATTGTCTAAACCATTCTGAAACCAATGAACTCGCTCTTTGTCTAATTTAAGAAAATTCATGAGTTCATCTGCGGTGTATTTGGATACACAGATGAAATGTGCACCTTCTTTTGAGAGTAATCTCAAGCGTAAAGATGCTGACTCGGTGTTGCTAGGTGTTGAGAATTGAGGGTGAGTAATGGGGATGATGTCGTGAACTAAGGCAAATTTGAGCTTGTTCGGTATAAACTGTTCGGCACGAATATTGTAATCGAATTGAATCAGACTGATTTTGTCTCGATTAGGATTTTTAATCCAAGAATTTCGAGCTCGATGACAATTATACCTGCGCCATAAATTGAGCTTGATTTTGGAAAAAGTATCCTGTTTATAGCCTCCGTATGAGTCTCCAATTTTAAGCTGATTCAATATTAGAATTTCAGAATTAGATGGCTGCTTTTCAAGTGATAGACTCAAATCAATACCTTCCCTAGCAAACATCGCGGAACACTCGATACCGAAATTAAACGAGGTATAGCGGACAGTTTGCGGAAGAAGTTTTTGAAGAGCTATTCCTAGACTTCTTTCGACCCTTCCCAAGCCGAAAAGTGTTTCTGGAGGAGCATGCCACATTCCGGCCCAGTATGAAATATCTACCGCTTGGAACATATGCTACATCTATCAGCGTTCGCCTCCAAGGAAACCCCTTGTCCTGCGAATTAATATCGAAAAATGAATTGCCAGTTTTAGACCAAAAATTTTCGAAAACATATCCATCCATGAATTGTGGAAAAAATTTCTTACATCACTCGGATAATGTCGAAAAACATAATTAAGCATCTGATAGCCGATCATTGCACCGCCACTTTTATGAAATCCTCCCCTGAGGATGATACCTCTTGCAACAGCACTTCCCCAACAGCATACGGCTTGTTTTGCTTTAGATGTCGAATCATTAGATAGTATCATTGCGGATAGTGCCTTCCACGATCGGAATCGACTTTCTGCTGCTTCTTTCGAATTTTGACGGCTCACACTTGAGGCACCAGTCATCCGATAGGAGGCAAGAACTTCATTGATGAAGCAGACTTCTTGATCTGCGAGTAACACTTTGCCAAAAAAGTTCCCATCCTGATCCGCTTTGAGAGTTTCATCCCATCCACCGATCTTATGCCATATTTCTTTAGGTATCAGCCAACAATGAGGAGCGAGAAAGCCTTGTCCCAGCCATTGATCTAGTATCATTTCGCGGCTGCTGGTATAGTTTTTCCAGAATTTTGCGACTGGGATGACTGGTGGTTTTTCACAAAAATGATATTGCCATGCGCAGCCAGCGATAGTTCCGGGTGGCGCATTAGATAAAGCGATCATTTGCTTCTCGATTTTCTCGGCATCCATAAAATCGTCGGCGTCGAGAAATTGGAGATAGTCACCTTTCGAGATTTTTGCCCCTAAATTTCGGGCATGGTTGCCTCCTTGATTTGCTCCGGATCGATAAATCACTCGATCTCCAAAAGATTGGATTATTCTGAGGCTGCTATCAATCGAGCCATCGTCTATGACAATGATCTCCTTGTTCCCCCATGTTTGGTCCAGTGCACACTGTATTGCCTCCTTTAGATGCTTCTCTGCATTGTAACAAGGAATGATTATTGAAACCATTGGTGTGTGCATGAATTTTACGAGAGTGTTTTTTTGCGTCGTAGCCTCAAGAATTGACAAACAGTTGGTATCTTGCTGCGAAAAATGATCACTGCCACGCTCAGGGTGATCAATCCCACAAAAATTGCGGAAATTGCTACGGAAAGGTAAGGATTCGCTAGAGTATTGAATTGTGAGAATATGATCCCTCCAATTGGGATTACCCAGAGTATTGAAGTATTAAACAACCACTCCCGGAACGATCCACCAATTGTTGAAATAGATAGTCGAACATTAGGATAAATCATGATAAGATTTGCTATAAAATATCCAAGTGCGACTCCCTTAACTCCAAATTTGAGGCCTGCAATAAAACCGCAAATTACTACCGCTGTATTGATGACGCCTATCCAGAAAAATCGGTCATTCCGACTGCTGATCATATAACAATTGCCGAGTGGATTGATTAAACACTGCAGCATCCCTAATGGAGCAAACCAGAATAGAATATCTGAAACCTCATTCCATCCATTTCCAAGGTACCAATTGATGAGTTGATTTCTTTCAATCCAAAGAAAACTCATTCCAGCAAACACGATGAGACCTATAGTAGAGAGAAAGCCATAAAGTTCAGTGCGACAAGCCTCAAGATCATCCTGATGTTTGGACATGTAAGGAAGTATGAGTGGATTAAAAAGTGAGATCACTTGGGAGATAGGTAGAAGCATCAAGCGATATGCATTTGAGTAAATTGCGAGTGGTGCTGTCCCGAGGTAGCGGCCGATTAAGAGATCATCGAGCCTCCGTGCCCAGTAATTGATTAAGGAAAAACCGAGTAATCCACGTGTATACTGCGCCATTTCGGGCAAAAGCGCCTGAGACCAAGCGAATCGAATCGGTCTGCAGAATGGGATTAAAAATAAGACTTGAGTGATTGCTCCGAAAAGTGCCGCAAGGGGAAACGTCCATAGGCCAAATCCATTTGCCAGCAACAGAACAGAAAAGGGAACTGATAATAGCTGAGGGATCGATCCAGCGAGAAACAGTTGTTTAAATGAACCGTTGCGCCGAAGCTCCGCATTCCAGACACTTGCGAGTCCGCCTAGACCATACACGATCGTCAGCGGCAGAAAAAGTTTCCATTGTTCCGATATTCCAAGTAGCCGACAAACAGGAATGCTTCCCACCAGTAGGATGAGGCCTACCGCCACGCCGAGTAGGCCACCACAGCTACTGACCATCGAGCGAGTGGCTTGCTCATAGTTTTTGTGGCGGATGACGTATGGGCTTAAACCCCCATCCTGAAAAATCGCAACAAAGCCGACGACGACCTGGATTAAAGCCCATGTGCCGATTTCTTCTTTGGTTAGAGCACGTGCGACGTACGGGGTTACGAAGAGTGGACTACTGAGACCGATAAATCGTCCAAGTAGAAGCCAAGTTGTATCTTTGAATTTACTCAAGGCTAATTTCTATCACTAAGAATGAGTTCTCGGAAATTAGAGACGAAGGTTTCCCTGGAGAAATGTACATCAAATGCGCTACTTCCATTTTCAGCTATTTCGTCCAAACAAATTTCCTGCCTAACAATGGCTCTAAGCTTGGCGGCAATTGCTTCAGGGTTCAGGTCAACAAAGATTATTTGGTCATCATTCAAGAACTCTCGAACTCCAGAGCTTTCGCCAGTGAAAACTGGCAAGCCGATTGCCAGCGCTTCTACAATTTTGTTAGATATCACAGCTTGTGATTTGCGTGACAAGCCAAAATGGCCCAGTGCAAGATCACAATGGTCAACCAAGTGGGATGGCAAAGTTCCATTGGAAAATGACAAGTCGGTTCTGTATTTGATCTTAGTTCCTGCTCTTGGGTGTGCTTCGAGCAGGCCCTTCACGTAAGGAGTTGCTGTATTACTGCCGATAAGTGTGAGCTCAATGAGTTCTAGATCCGCGTCGCTCAATTGCTCCATTCCCCGTAAGAATTGATCGAGCCCGTGCAGTGGAGAGAATAATGCCCACCATGCGATCCGAAGCTTCCGGGTAATTAACTTTTTCTTAGGATGAGCTAATCTATCCATAGTCAATGGCAGAACCCTGATTTTCGAGTTTTTCAATTCCACCCCTGCCATGGATGCGGTCAGTTTAAGTTCTGATATGACCGGATGAATTAAAATGTCGGCTTTGCTCAATGCTGCGCGATCGAATTTGATGCAATTGATATCATTTCCAATCCAGCAACTTGAACCGCCGTCTTCCTCTAAGGTGGGAAGTGCACAAACGTAATAATCAACTATCAGTTTCGATCTGAGCAAGCTATTTAAAGCCCAAGCATAGTTGATGATTGAGTAGTTCATTGGTGGGACATAGATGATGGTTGTGCCCCTGCCTTGAATGTAATCTACAACAAAGCTCGCAGTCTTTAATAGGAAGTCTGCTATGTAGCCTAGTGCATTTTGGCGAGGTCGTGTTGCTAGCGGTGAAAACTTGACATTGAATTTGATGTTTGGGTCACCCTTAGCCAAAAAATGAGATACCCATTCTCCTCGATTAGCGCCTTGCAATCTGCCGATAATTAGGATCTTGACGGGACTTTTAGTTTTCATACCTCTGTGAGACGAACTCGGTTGAAGCTAAAATAAATCGCACGAGTGACTAATTGATGTTGGAAGTTTTTATTCGGCTATTTAACCATCTGGTCGATATCTTTATTCACGCTGGCAATGGGATTCCACTTTGAAAGGTTTTTTGCCTTTTCGACGTTTGCGACGTGAAAGTCCTGATCCCTCGTGTTTCGTCGGAGTCGATGGTATTTGAGCCCATTATGTTTGATTATTTGAAAATGGCATCATATGTTGATATGAGGCTATAAGCCGGGGGGATTATATAATGGTATACCTTAAGTCGTCTGCTCTCTCGATAAATTTCAGAATAGTCCTTTTGAGCGATTTGAGATTCTATCTAATAAGACTTGCGACACTGATCAGACTAAGGGGATGTAGCGCATGATTTCTCCGTCGCGGTATGGCTTTGCACCAAAATGAAGAGTGCCGCTCGCATTCCAGGTTTTCCACCAATGCTCGGCGAAGTTTCGGAGTGTCATTTCTTCGCCGGTGCCCAGGTTCATCACCAACGGAATGCCAGGCAGTGGTTCAAGATCAATCGCCGCCAGAAGTTGTGCCGCAACTTCGGTGACGTTGATGAAGTCTCGTACCTGTTCTGCCGGAGTCATTTCGAGAGATTCGCCGGCCAAGGCTGCCTTGCGAAGTGATGGCCAGAGGCGCCCTGGGTCTTCACCTTCTCCAAAGACCTGAAAGATTCGGTGAATGGAAAGTTTGATTGAAAGTTCTTGTGCCAGCGAGTGGAATGCAACCGAGGCCGCAGCTTTCGAGGCGGGGTAGCTCAGTGTGGGTTCCAGCGGGGCATTTGGTGGGATTTTGTCGTAACGTTCTCCGGATCGACCGTATTCAAAGCAACTTCCAGCAATGACATATTTTTGGATTCCCGCCACGGAGGCGGTCCGTATCATCTGAATAGGCTCAATGACATTGTGCTGAATACAGGCCTCAAGTGTGTCATAAGGGACGTTTGCTGAATGAGCGGCCAAGTGCACCAGTGTGTCGGATCCTATGAAGTCTGCTGGCTGGAGATCAGGCATTGCCTTGTCGAGCCAGACGGGTGCTTTCCCTAATGGAACTCTTGGAACTGATGCTGGACTACGTCTGAGGGCGATGATCTCATGGCCGACAGCGTGAGCCTGGTTGATAAAATGGGAGCCAATGAAGCCAGTGCCGCCAGTAAGGAATATCTTCATAGCCAGCTAAATCAAAAAGGGCTTATAAAGTCCGCAAACGGTGGATGGTCTAAGTCGCGAGTACTTATTTCCTGAACTGAATCTGTTAGATTAGGCCAGGAATAGCCGAAACTGTCCCAGCGAATGCCGCGATCACTTTCGGATGCATGGACGGCATCTGTTTTGTAAACGAGGCAGGATTGCTCCTGCAAAGCGACGAAGCCGTGAGCAAAGCCGACCGGGATATGGACAATATGCCGATTTTCGGCGGATAGATCGAAGGCGACGCTCTGCCCATAAGTCGGTGAACTTTTTCGTAAATCGAGCAATACATCCAAGACTTTGCCGGTGATGCAGTAAACGATTTTTTGATGGGCGTGTGGTGGAATTTGGAAATGCATGCCGCGAATGACACCGCGGGATGACGTCGAGAAAAATTCCTCTCGCAACATAAGGTGGATACCGTGGGCTGCGAGCTGGTCTTCGTGAAACGGCTTTACGAAATTTCCACGGGCATCCTCAAACACGAAAGGTTTAAGGATTTTGACCCCTGGTAGTGGCTCGGCGATCAATTCCATGGATTAAGCAGCTTTCGATTCAGTAAAATCGCAAATCACCTTCACCATGTAATCGATCATCTCGCGGGTGAGGCCGGGGTAGGTTCCGAGGAACATGGTTTGGTTCATGATGCGATCGGCGCCTGTTAGCTCGCCAGCGACGCGCATGGCTGCAGGATTGTCACGGCGGAGTTGCACAAAGGCAGGTTGGCGGACCAGGTTACCGCCGAAGAGCATGCGGTTGCCGATTTTGTTGGCATCGAGGTGCGCTGCGAGTTCGGTGCGGGTGAACGGAGCGTCCTCCTTGATCGTGATTTTGAAACCGAACCAGGAGCAGGAGGTCTGGCAACCACTGTCATCCCAAGTGAAATCGGAAATCGGCTCACTGGCTGGATCTGCAGGAGGATTCCAGGCCGTTGCGTGGGTCGGCAGCGCGAAATCGATGTATTTTTCCAAACCGTGGAGGCCGCGGCGAAGCAGCTCCCAGTTGATTTTGCGTGCTTCGATGAATTCCGGAAGTCGCTTGATTTGAACACGGCCGATCGCTGCTTGTGGATCGAGTGGCTTCAGGTTGAAGCCGAGGTGGGAGTAGATGTATTTGTGATCGTAGCCCTGCGGTAGTTCGCCGAGCTGCCACTGGAATCGTTTGCCGCAGGTATCGTCCTTGCCGGAGGCACACCAGCAGTCACGGCCCCAGTCGCGGAACGATTCGGCATAGGTTTTGAGTGGCGCGCGGCGAATGATGTTCACGGCTCCACCTTCGCCCATCGTGAGGTGGTGGGGAGGGTAGAAAGATTGGGTGGAAATGTCGCCGAATGATCCGGTCGGTGCGGTGAGAATTCCGTCCTCGATGCGGATGATAGCGTGTTCACCTTTATCCGCGATTTTGAGCAAGTGATCGAGACCCAGCTCTTTGGCTTTCCCAACGGGGAGCGAGTAGGTGCACCCGAGCGCGTCGCAATTGTCCTCGACCAACCAGAGGTCGTGTTTTTTGCAGAACTCGAGAACGGTTGAGAGCTCGAATGGATTGCCTAAAGCGTGGGCCATCATCACGGCTTTCGTTTTGCCTTCGCTGAATGCGGCTTCCAGTAGTGAGCAGTCGGCGTTTCCGGTGAAGGTTTTCGCATCGATAAACACCGGCACCGCTCCTGCCTGGATGATGGGAGCGACGGTTGTAGGGAAGCCTGCGGCAACGGTGATGACTTCGTCGCCGGGGCGGATGCGCTTGTGGTCGGGAAGTTTGTGCGTGGTCAGCGCCGAGAAAGCGACTAGGTTCGCGGATGAACCGGAATTCACGAGCAGGCAGTGTTTTACGCCCATGAATGCTGCCAATTCTTTTTCCATGGCTTCACCCTCCGGGCCGAGCGTGAGCCAGAAATCTAGGGTCGAGGATACGGCTGCTTCGACTTCGTCTTCATCGAAAACGCGGCCGGCATAGGGAACGGTGGTTTGCCCGGGGATGAAAGGCGCGTGGGCCGGATCGATCCCGGGGCGGTTGGCAGCGTGGGCGAGTTTGGAGAACTCGCGGGTGAGGCGAAGAATTTCGGCTTTAATTTCTGCGGCAGAAGACATGGGAGGGAAAAGACAGTAAGGTGAAAATTAGGGGTTGTTGGCTGGTAGTGCCCAAACGAGGGCCTTTTTTGCTGCTGCAGATTGATATTCGGAAATTTGCTTTCGCGTGAATTCGGCTGGATCTGCGCCATTTGCCTCAGCTTGGTACCAATCAGCCGTTTGGGCGATGGTTTGTTCGAAATTCCAAACTGGTTGCCATTGAAGGAGGTGAAAGGCCTTGTCAGTTGCGAGGTTCAGCTTTGAAGCTTCATGTCGCGCATTCGGGTCCGATGCGTCAATCCAGCCACCATCCACGTGGCGGAGCAACTCTTCTACCAATTCGGAGACAGTTCGGTTGCTGGTGAGGTTCGGGCCGAAGTTGAAGGCAGAGGTTAGTTCGCGTCCTGGTTCGGCAGGAGTGGCGAGGGAAGCGGCAAGCCAAAGGTATCCGGAAAGGGGCTCGAGGACGTGTTGCCAAGGGCGGGTTGCGATTTTATTACGAACAGGAATTGCCTCGTTTTTTCTGAGCGCGCGGATGCAGTCGGGAATGATGCGATCCAAGGCCCAATCACCGCCGCCGATGACATTTCCAGCGCGTGCGGACGCAAGCTTAACCGCGCCATTTCCTGGGAAAAACGACGACCGATAGGATGCGATGACAATCTCTGCGGCGCCTTTGCTTGCACTGTAGGGGTCGTGACCTCCCATCGGGTCTTCTTCGCGATAGGCATGCAACCATTCACGATTTTCGTAGCATTTGTCGGTAGTGACGGCGACAATCCGACACGAAATACCAGCTAAACGCACTGCATCGAGCACATGAGCGGTGCCCATGACATTGGTCGCAAATGTTTCTACTGGGATATCATAGGACAGCCGGACCAAGGGTTGTGCGGCCAAATGCAGCACGATCTCTGGCTGGAAATCGGATATGATTTTTACAAGCCGTTCACGATCGCAGAGATCCCCACGGTGATCAGCGACAAGCCGTTCGGAGAGTTTGAGTTGATCGAAAAGGATTTCATGGGGCTGCGGATCGAGCGCGTAGCCGACAACTTCCGCACCGAGTGAAAGTAGCCACTCGCAAAGCCAAGATCCCTTGAAACCGGTGTGACCGGTCACAAAAACCCGCTTGCCTCGATAGGCGCTGGTTAAATTGCTGAGCATGATTGTGGAATTCAGCGAGTCCGTGGTCACCACGTTTTCCATGGAGCCTTGCGGTTTTCCCAAAGCTCCTCAAGTTCGTGCTTGTCGCGCAGCGTATCCATCGGGCGCCAGAATCCATGATGGCGGAAGATTCCGAGCTGACCCTCTGCAGCTAAAGATTCGAGCGGTTTGCGTTCCCAAATCGTGCTGTCGTCGTCGATGTAGTCAATGACCTTTGGATCCAATACAAAGAACCCACCATTGATCCATGAGCCGTCTCCCTTAGGCTTTTCAATGAAGGAACTGATCTTATCTCCTTCCAATTGAAATGAACCAAATCGACCTGGCGGCTGCACACCGGTCAAAGTCGCGAGAAGCCCGGATTTTCGATGGAACTCGATTGAGGCGGGAATGTCGATATTTCCCACTCCATCGCCGTATGTGCAGCAAAACGGGCCGTCCAAATAGGGAGCGATTCGTTTGATGCGCCCGCCGGTCATCGTTTCATCGCCGGTATCCACGATAGTGACGCGCCATGGTTCGGCGTTCTTCTGGTGTACTTCCATCGAGTTATTCGCCATGTCGAAGGTAACATCGGACATGTGAAGGAAGTAGTTAGCAAAATACTCCTTGATAATATATCCTTTATAGCCAGCGCAGATAATGAAATCATTGATGCCGCAGGAACTATATATTTTCAGAATATGCCAAAGAATGGGGCGGCCGCCGATTTCAACCATCGGCTTGGGTTTTACGGATGTTTCTTCGCTCAATCGGGTGCCAAGTCCGCCGGCTAAAATAACTGCTTTCATGACTGGAGGGGAAATTAGAGTCTAGAGCCGCGATGTTATCACTTCGCGGAAAATAAAATACGGAACTTTGAGAAGCGATGGCTGTCAGTGATTGTTTTATAGCCGAATTCGGAAAGTTTTTTAATGACACCAGCATGGAGCTCCTCACCATGGGTTTCTAAGATAATTGCCTTCGCGTGGGAAAGTGCTTTATCCATACCAGTCAGGGCTTTTACCTCGAAACCCTCAATATCCATTTTGATGAGATCCGGAAGTGGTAAATTCCCATCAACGATATAGTCATCGAGCCTCCAAAGCTGCACGGTGTATGTTGTGGCGTCTTTTTTGAACTCTTCGCTTGGCGCAAAGCCTTGTCCGCCAGAACGAGCTTCTGAAGCATAAAACACGGCTGAACCATTTTCGTCTCCTGCACCGATAGGGTAAATTACACCCAGATTATTCTGTGTGTAATTTAATTTTGCGTTCTCAAATTCTGCTTTCCCTGGTTCAAAGCCATATATTTTAGCTTTTGGGAAAATGGAATGCATATAGAGAGCTGCTAAACCGGCATTCGCACCGATGTCGTAAATGGTATTTGGTTCCCAATCTAACTGGGTTAAGTCGATATAGTCGTCGAAATAGAAAATTTCACGAAATATAATCCAATCTGTAGGTAGATCTCGGACGATTGCGGAAAAGTTACCTCCTTTGCCCTTCAAATTGTAATGGATTCTAGCAGATTGACAATTTTCGTTAGCTGCCCGAAGCCAATTAAATTGAGCTTTTATCAATTGAAATTTTGTTCGGGTATCGGCTCCCAACTGGATGCTTCTTTTTAGGAGGTGGACTTTTCTGCTAAAATAGTTCATTTGGCTGGGTTTGAATAGTTATAAGAGGAGTGGGTATGACCTCTTATTTATTCCAAATTGATTTGATTCGGTATAAAAGTTTTCGAATAAGCGAAGTTTTTTCCGATTAGGGGTGAAATTGTCGAGCCTATTCCAGCTCGTTAAGCATTTCTTTAGCAACCAGAATTCCCGTGACCGATGGCTTCCACCCTAAGGTTTGCCTTATACGGCTTGCATCTCCCATCAATAAATGGCTGTCGACTGGTCTAAAAAATTTGGGATTTACCCGTAAAAGCACTCTCTTTGATTTCGAGTCTACAGCTTTTTCATTTTCACCACTACCACTGAACTCAAGTGTTATTCCAGCGCGGCTAAAGGCTGAAATGGCAAAATTTCGAACGGTTGTAGATGTTCCTGTGGCGATGATGTAATCGTCGGCTTTATTGTGTTGGAGAGTTCGCCAAATTGCATCCACAAATTCTGGAGCATAGCCCCAGTCCCGCTCAGAATCCAAATTTCCAAGTTCAAGAATCTCATCAGAACCTCTAGAAATTCTCGCTACCGTAGAAACAATTTTTTTGGTGACGAAGTTTTCGCCGCGGCGTGGAGATTCGTGGTTATACAAGATGCCATTGACGATGAACATGCCATGGGCTTGCCGATAGACTTTACAAAGATTGGCAGCAAAGGCTTTGGCGCAGCCGTATGGGTTGACTGGTCTGAATGGAGTTTCCTCTGTTTGAGGTGAGTCGGCGGGCACACCGAAAACCTCCGACGATGCTGCGTGAAAAAATCTCGGTGGATTTTTTAAATCTCGGCAAATTTCCAACAATCCCAACGTTGCAATGGCGGTCTCCGCGACGGTCGATTCCGGGATTTCAAAACTCAACCCGACGTGGGATTGCCCCGCAAGGTGGTAAAATTCGTCGGGCTCGATTTTGTTAAAGATCCGCCTCAGCGTTGTTTGGTCACCGAGGTCAGCATAGTGGAGTTCCAGCTTTTTGCCCTCGCTTCGAAGGTGCTCGATCCGTGCCCGGTTGAACTGGCTGGAGCGTCTGACCAAGCCATGAACTTCGTAGCCTTTTTCAAGTAAAAGCTCGGCCAAGTAAGAGCCGTCTTGGCCGGTGATTCCTGAAATGAGGGCGCGTTTCGACATGAATGATAACAAACAGGGAAACCGCCCCCTATTCCAAGGATGAAAGTCAAACAATCATCCCCGCAGCCACGGTTTCATTCGTGCCTGGATCGATGAGAATGAATGATCCGGTGGATCGATTGCGGCGGTAGGAGTCGTGCAGCAAAGGTTCAGCCGTTCTCAGGGAAATGCGGCCGATATCGTTCATGGTGAAACTGTCGACGCCCTCGATTTTGTGGAGGGTGTTGATGTCGACGTGGTATTTGACCTCTTGAACGATGGCTTTGGTTTCCTTGGTGGTATGGCGGAGAATCAGTTTTGCCCGGTTGGCCATCGGTTTATTCGAGAACCAGCAGACCATGGCTTCGATGTCCTGACTGACTTTCGGCGGGTTGTTGGCTTTGACCAGCATGTCACCGCGGGAAAGGTCGATTTCGTCGGTGAGAGTGAGGCAGACGGATTGTGGGGCGAATGCCTCGCTGCGTTCGCCTTCCGGACTGTGGATTGCTTTGACCCGGGTGTTAAATCCAGATGGAAGAACAGTGACTTCATCTCCTGGCTTGAAAACTCCACCTGCTACCCGGCCTGCGTAGCCACGGAAATCGTGCCACTCATCGGACATCGGACGGATCACCCACTGAACCGGGAAGCGAGCGTCGACATGGTTTTCATCGCCGCCGACATACACATTTTCGAGGTGATAAAGGAGCGATGGCCCTTCGTACCACGGCATGCTTTCTGATTTATCGACGACGTTGTCGCCATTCAGTGCGGAAATTGGGATCGCGGTGATGCCAACGATGTTGTCGAGGCGTGAGGCAAAGCTGCGGAAGTCCTTGATGATGCTCTCGTAGACCTCTTCCGAGTAATCGACGAGGTCCATCTTGTTCACCGCGACGACCAAATGCTGGATTCGCAACAAATTGGCGATGAATGCATGCCGTTTTGTTTGCTCGATCACGCCTTTGCGCGCGTCGATCAGGATGATGGCCAGGTTGGCGGTGGAGGCGCCGGTGACCATGTTCCGGGTGTATTGGATGTGGCCCGGGGTATCGGCGATGATGAATTTGCGTTTCGGCGTGGCGAAATAGCGGTAGGCGACGTCGATGGTGATGCCTTGCTCGCGTTCGGCTTTGAGGCCGTCGGTTAGAAGGGCGAGGTTGACGTGCTCGTCGCCGCGACGTTTGGAGGATTCCTCCATGGCTTCGAGTTGGTCTTCGAAGATGGATTTGGAATCATAAAGCAGGCGGCCGATCAGGGTGGATTTGCCGTCATCTACAGAGCCGGCGGTGGTAAAGCGAAGAAGGTCCATGGAAGAAAGTGGGTGGTATTTCAGAATTCAGTTTCGGGAAAAGAGGGCTTCAGGTTTTAGAAGTATCCTTCCTTTTTTCTGTCTTCCATGGCGGTTTCGGAACGTTTGTCATCGGATCGGGTGCCGCGCTCGGTTTGCCTTGCGGCGGCGACTTCGGCGATGACTTCGTCAAGATTGGAGGCGGGGGATTCGACTGCGCCTGTGCAGGTGGCATCCCCGATGGTGCGGAAGCGGACGGTGCGTTTGCTGACAGGTTCGCTATCCTGCGGTTTTAGAAATTCGGTGACGGCGAGGAGAGTGCCGTTGCGTTCGAAAACTTCACGTTCGTGCGAAAAGTAGATCGATGGCAGAGGGATGTTTTCCCGTTGGATGTACATCCAGATGTCCATTTCGGTGAAGTTGGACAGGGGGAAGACCCGGAAGTGCTCACCTGGATTTTTTCTGCCGTTAAAGAGATTCCAGAGTTCCGGCCGTTGATTTTTTGGATCCCACTGGCCGAAGTCATCGCGGTGGGAGAAGAAGCGCTCTTTGGCACGTGCTTTTTCCTCGTCGCGCCGACCACCGCCGAGAGCGGCGTCGTATTGGTGCTTCTCGATGGTGTCGAGCAGGGTGACCGTCTGCAGTTTGTTGCGCGAAGCATTGATTCCGGTTTCCTCAACGACCCGGCCGGTATCGATCGATTCCTGAACCGAGCCAACGACCAGATTGGCACGGATCATTTCCACAAATTCGTCCCGGTAAACCATGGTCTCCGGGAAATTGTGGCCGGTATCTATATGGACCAGCGGGAATGGCATGCGGGCAGGCCAGAAAGCCTTGCGGGCGATCCAAGCCATCACGATCGAATCCTTACCGCCGGAGAAAAGTAATGCGGGGTTTTGAAACTGCGCAGCAGTCTCGCGGAAGATGAAAATGGCCTCTGCTTCGAGCTGGTCGAGGTGGGAAAGCTGATAATTCGGCATGAGCGGATGGTTCTGTAGCTGGGAGAGCTACGGGAGGTAAGGCCTCCATGACACCCGGTCAAGGAATTATTAGTAAGATGGGTAATTTGGTAAGGATTGAATCTTTCCGTCGATCACTGCGGTGGGGTGATCCGATGACGGATTTTCTCCAGTAACTCAAAGGCGGAATCCTCGATGCTGGAATTTTCAGTATCGATCGTTAAATCAGGGTCTTGTGGCGCTTCGAATCCGCTGTCTTTTCCGGTGAAATTGGCAATTTCGCCTTTGGCAGCCTTCGCATAGAGCCCTTTGACGTCGCGTTGTTCGCAGGCTTCGTAGGAAGCCTTGATGTAAACTTCGAAGAGGTCCTTGCCGAGAATGCCGCGAGCGAGATCGCGCAGCTCACCTTTCGGGGTGATTGCGGAAACAAAGACGATCGCACCTTGCGAAACGAAGAGTTTCGCGGTTTCTGCGAAACGCCGGATGTTTTCTAGGCGATCCGAATCCGAGAAACCCAGGTCGGAATTCAACCCGGTGCGGAGATTGTCTCCATCAAGAATGACCGTAAAGCGGCCTTGTTGATGGAGAACTCGCTCTGCTGCGTTGGCGATCGTTGATTTGCCGGAGCCGGACAGGCCACACATCCAGATCACGATGCCACGTTGGCCGAGGAGTGATTCCTTATCGTGTCGGTTCAGAAACCGATGAAACTCTGGATGGATGTTGGACATGGCAAACCTTCGCTCAAGGAGCTAAGATGGAACAAGAACGGGTCCTGTTCCACCTCATAAATCAACAGCTCAGCCCTTGCCGATGACGAATGCGTCGAAGCCGTGGGCTTTGAGGGCGGCGGCGGGGAGCACCGCGCGGCCGTCGAAGACGAAGGCGGGCTTGAGCATCAGATCGTAGATTTTTGGCAAATCCAGGGTCCGGAATTCGTCCCACTCGGTGAGGGTCGCGAGCGCGTGAGCTTTCTCAGCAGCTTCGTAAGGGGTCTTGGCAATGATCACGTTGCTGTCGAATAGCTCAGGGTCGATGCCGACTTCTAACAAGTCGCGGCGCATCGTGGCTGG
>NZ_JAENIJ010000119.1 GCF_016595435.1 Luteolibacter pohnpeiensis | reverse complement strand
CAATCCCAACGCTGGGGCTTTTCACCGTTTGCAGTTGCCGGGCATGCATCGGTAGTTCACGGGCGGCTTTGCTGGGAAGGCAAACTGGTCGCGGCGGTGATCGAAGCGAAGCTCGGAGTCCGGCTTGATTATGCCTATTCCGGGTCGGGCAAGGGACGAAAGGTTGTTGTCTCCGGGACTCTAACCGGTGAACGCAATCCACGAACGGTCGAAGGAACGGTGCAGCAATGGGAAACCACGGGCAACGGGTCACCCTGGCGCAATTCAGCCGATTGGGACCGGCAGCTTGCTTACCGCGGATCGCGTGAATGGGCACGGCGACATGCTCCGGGCGTGATGCTCGGCGTTGTCACCGATGACGAAAATCTGGAAATGCGCAACGTGACGCCGCCAGCGGAAACTCTCAGCGGAGTGGACGCGCTCAAGGCATCGACTCAACCGAGGCAGTCAGCAAAAGAAGATGCTCCCGCGCCGGAGCCGCCCCCAAAACAGCCTGAACCGGAGCCAGAGGCAAAGCCCGCGCTCGATCTCGCGTCACCGCGCCGTGCCTATCTGCTTTCGGTGGAAACCAAGTCGGGAGTTACGAAGACCGGCAAGGCCTGGACGCTCTACATTATTTCCATGGAACTGGAAGACGTTGGGCCGATCACCGCGAACACGTTTTCCAAGTCACTGGCCGATGAAGCCCGCGATCTGATCGAGCAATCGTCTCTGGTCACGCTCGAGCAAACGCCGAAGGGCTACGAGCTGAAGTCGATCGCGCCGAACGTGGAGCAAGAGGAAGGAGGCCTGCTGTGAGCACCGCCACTTTTGAAATCGTCCCGCTGAAAGTTGAAGCCGTTTCGCGAGTCACCGAGTCGAACGTCGATCAGTTCCTTGAAGCGCTCCGGACCTGGGTTGCCACGATCAATTCCGATCCGAAAACCGACGAGGATTTCGGCCAGGCAGAGATCGACGTGAAAAAGCTCAAGGAGACGCGTGATCTGATCAAAAAGGGCTATGCCGAAATTATGGAGAAGGCGACCGACATCAATCAGTTGATCGCCAAACTCAGGGAAGGGGAGGGGGAAGTAACGAAACTTGCCCGCGATCTGGAGAAGCAAGTCAACGCAGCCAAGGACAGGATCCGCGAATCGATCGTCGATGAAGCCTTTGAGTTGTTAGAGTGCCCACGGTCACAGAGTCGAAACTTCCGTGCCGATCTGGAAGCGGCGATCAAAGGCAGGAAAAAGCTCGATAAGATGCGGTCGGCAGTGAGTGACGAGCTGATGATGCTCAATGCCCGTTTTGCCGCAAACCGTGAAATTCTCGACCAATTTGCCGAGGAACATGGAGCGCACCTCATCGCGGATCGTGATTTGTTAGAGGTCAAGTCTTCGAC
>NZ_JAENIJ010000118.1 GCF_016595435.1 Luteolibacter pohnpeiensis | reverse complement strand
CAATCCCAACGCTGGGGCTTTTCACCGTTTGCAGTTGCCGGGCATGCATCGGTAGTTCACGGGCGGCTTTGCTGGGAAGGCAAACTGGTCGCGGCAGTGATCGAAGCAAAGCTCGGCGTCCGGCTGGATTACGCCTATTCGGGCACGGGCAAGGCTCGCAAGGTGATCGTTTCCGGGACTCTAACCGGTGAACGCAATCCACGAACCGTCGAAGGAACGGTGCAGCAGTGGGAAACCACAGGCAATGGATCTCCCTGGCGAAATCCGGCCGATTGGGACCGGCAGCTTGCTTACCGCGGATCGCGTGAATGGGCACGGCGACATGCTCCGGGCGTGATGCTCGGCGTTGTTACCGATGACGAAAATCTGGAAATGCGTAACGTGACGCCACCAGCGGAAACCCTCAGCGGAGTGGACGCTCTGAAGGCATCGACTCAACCGAGGCAGTCTGCGAAAGAGGATGCTCCCGCACCGGAGCCGCCCCCGAAACAGCCTGAACCGGAGCCAGAAGCAAAGCCCGTGCTCGATCTCGCGTCACCACGCCGCGCCTATCTTCTTTCGGTGGAAACCAAGTCGGGAGTTACGAAGACCGGCAAGGCCTGGACGCTCTACATCATTTCCATGGAACTGGAAGACGTTGGAACGATCACCGCGAACACGTTTTCCAAGTCACTGGCCGATGAAGCCCGCGATCTGATCGAGCAATCGTCCCTGGTCACGCTTGAGCAAACGCCGAAAGGCTACGAGCTGAAGACGATCGCGCCGAACGTAGAGCAAGAGGAAGGAGGCCTGCTGTGAGCACCGCCACTTTTGAAATCGTCCCGCTCAAAGTCGAAGCCGTTTCGCGAGTCACCGAGTCGAACGTCGATCAGTTCCTTGAAGCGCTCCGGACCTGGGTAGCCACGATCAATTCCGATCCGAAAACCGACGAGGATTTCGGCCAGGCAGAGATCGACGTGAAAAAGCTCAAGGAAACGCGTGATCTGATCAAAAAGGGCTATGCCGAAATTATGGAGAAGGCGACCGACATCAATCAGTTGATCGCCAAGCTCAGGGAAGGGGAGGGGGAAGTAACGAAACTTGCCCGCGATCTGGAGAAGCAAGTCAACGCAGCGAAGGACCGGATCCGCGAATCGATCGTCGATGAAGCCTTTGAGTTGTTAGAGTGCCCACGATCACAGAGTCGAAACTTCCGTGCCGATCTGGAAGCGGCGATCAAGGGCAGGAAAAAGCTCGATAAGATGCGGTCGGCGGTGAGCGACGAGTTGATGGTGCTCAATGCCCGCTTTGCCGCAAACCGTGAAATTCTCGACCAATTTGCCGAGGAACATGGAGCGCACCTCATCGCGGATCGTGATTTGTTAGAGGTCAAGTCTTCGAC
>NZ_JAENIJ010000117.1 GCF_016595435.1 Luteolibacter pohnpeiensis | reverse complement strand
GCGACCAGTTTGCCTTCCCAGCAAAGCCGCCCGTGAACTACCGATGCATGCCCGGCAACTGCAAACGGTGAAAAGCCCCAGCGTTGGGATTGCTCCACAACCAACAAGCAGTTGGCAGCGGCTTTCTCGGGTGGAAATGGTCCGTTTTTGTCAGAGACGAGGGTTTCCGGAACAAGCGATGATTTCGAAAGCACGGCGGCGATTCGATAGAGTGACTCGAAGGTCCCGCTGTCAAAGATGCCGATGCCAGTTGAAGGAAGTGGGTGTGTTGGCGCAGTTGCCAGTGCTGTTAGATTCTGTGTGGTCATGATATAAAATGGTTAGATTGGGTTGGGGTTTACTCTTCTTCGTCCGCGTCGCTCAGGTCATCGCGATCATCGAGGCAAGTGGGTTCAGTCGCCGGCCCGGCATCGGGATCAGATAGATCCGCGTCGTCATCGAGGGTCACTGGCTCGCTCTCAAAATCGAGAGGTGGCGTGCCGTCTTCTTCCTCATCCTCAGGTGAATCAGATTCTTCATCCTCTCCATCCCGCATCGGCATGATGTAGGCTTTGCCGAAGTCGTGGCTCATCATCATGGCGCCCGAGTGTTCATCGTGGCCGATTTCGAGCTCCACGGTTTCCTCCCCTTTCCGCGCCACCTTATAGCCCGATCCCTCCAGGAGATAATCGATCCGGAACAATCGATCGGCGCGGAGAAGAACCTTTCCGATCGTGTCCTGGGTGATGTGGAAATGCTTGTTGGAAGGAATTTCGCCGAAAATCTCCGTCCATTCTGGGTATTGGAATTCTCGATCCGATTTTACGAGAACCAGAACCTTCGGTGACTTGTGAGCCACCTGATAAAGCCCGTCATCAAGCAGTTCGAGGTCGTCGTCAAAGAGTCCGGTTTCGACTCGGGTTACGTGAAGCCGTCTCCCATCGGTTGCGACGTAAACGCGGTCGCATCCGTCGCGGGTGACATTGAGGTGAGTGAGCACTTCCCTCGCCTCATCCGTTGAGACCGCCGCACAGACAAAGCGTAGGCGGTCGAATAGAAAATAGGCTTTAGGAATGACGATAGCGTCTTGAATAAGTGTGGTCATGATTGGTGTATTTCTTGCGCCCTGCTCCCCGGGCCGGGTCGGATGGTTGTGAATGACCGGCTGTCAAAAATGGCCGGATCCGCGCTCAAACTTTTCGGAGTCCTCAAGGCATCGATGCGCCTCGTTCCCCTCCACCGCGCTGACAAAGAACCCGAGCACCGCCGCCATCACTGACGCGATGCACCAGCCCGGATGCTGATAGAGAGCGGCCGCAAACGCCCAAATGACGCAGGCCACCGCAAAGGCTCCGGCACATAGCGCAGTCAGGAAATGCCGCTTCGCCGTCCGAAGGTATCGGTTCAATTTCATTGCCCCTCCTTCCCCGTTGCCTTGGCGATCGCGGCATCGCAGATGGAGGCGATCTTGTAGGAATTGTTCGAT
>NZ_JAENIJ010000116.1 GCF_016595435.1 Luteolibacter pohnpeiensis | reverse complement strand
CCATGACCGCTCGGAACAACAACCCCTTGCTCAAAACCTTCGCCGATCGGCTCCAGGAAAATGGCAAAAAGCCCAAGCAAATCATCATCGCCATCATGCGAGAACTGCTTCACCAAATTTACGGCATCCTCAAATCCGGCGAACCCTACAACCCCGAAAAAAGAGGCTTCCAAACCACCTAAAAACACCCGACCTCAGCCATTCAAAAGAATCCCAAAAAACTCAATTTACGGTTGATCTTTCAACGCAGCATCTTGTTCGTCTCTATTTTTGTTGTTACTCATCACCGGCCCCCGCAGACTCTTTTCTTTCTTTTTTCCTCCTCGGCGAAGGCTCTCGTCGTAGTGCTCTGAGCTGAACCATCTGACGATCACCGAACGGAGTTAGTCTCCAATAGGTAGCGGTATCTGTGACGCTTCGCTTTTTGTCGCTTTCTTTAATCAGGCCAAGTGCGCGAAGTTGAACAAGGCAAGTGTCAACGTCGTTACTTGCATCGTGGTGGCTTACATCAACAAAGGTCTTTCCTTTGATGTCCTTGTCGTCCTGGTAGGTATCCTTGGTGAACCGCTCCACAAATTTTGCAAACGCATTGCGGAGACTGCCATCAGCTGCTTCGTTGATTAGAGCAGGTGCTATCCCACCAAAAATCTCATTCCAAGAGGGCTTGATTGTTGCTGTGTAGGAAGTCCGAGTGTAGTCCTGCGTTCGCACGGTAAAGCCAACCTTCATCGGATAAGAATCCTCACCCTGCATCAGATCTTCAGTTCCTGGTGGGGCTTCTGTTCGTAATTGCTCCAGACTCTCTTCGGCTCTCGCCAATTTGGATTTCAGCTCCAGCACTTCTCGAAGCGTGGCTTCTGACGGGACATTATCGGCTCGCACCCATCCAACCGCAGGCCGCTTCTTCACAGCGGCAGTGAGGCCAACAATCAGCTTTGCCCTCAGATCTTCTGCTGCTTCCCAATATACGCATGTATGGTGGCTCTCAACCTTTTGCCGAAAGGTCTTAAGCTTGCTCCAAGCGTGAGGTGCCGTTTCGGTTTTGTCGCGAGGTAGATTATCTGGGTTCTTGTGGAGGAGGGGAATCACAGGCTTCTTCTTGGAAACCGCGTAGTCATACTCCTTTTCTGTGTAACTAATGCCTTCTTCATCTAGGGAGCCGTATCGCCCCCCGACAAGCAGGACATAGTAGTCTGACGAATCGATCACATCCTTGATCAACTGCCATGCCGAATCGTCCGATGCGGGAAATAGCTCCATTCCTGCTGGCATGTGATCCAATTCAAGAATCGCCTTTAACGCTCCTTGGCGTTCATCGATCAAATCGCGAAACGTGGATGAAACGAAAACCTGATAGCGCTTTTCCATTTTATCTTATGCCGAACATATAAGGCCATCTGCGGCGGGATGGAAGCATCAAAGTCAACTATCAGGCTGGTCGCCGTCGGATGTGCCGCCTTGTTCTGGACTGGCCGACTTCC
>NZ_JAENIJ010000115.1 GCF_016595435.1 Luteolibacter pohnpeiensis | reverse complement strand
CAATCTCAGGAAAACGGCGAAGTCCTGCTGACCGTCTTCTACTCAGGAACCGAAGTGCCACACGAAGAAACAGAGGATCTCCGCACGCTCTTCCGCGAGCCTGCACCCGGCGCGATTCCGGTGGGAATCTGATCCGAAAACATTAATAACCGATAGGCCTCCGCAAAAGCGGAGGTCTTTGTTTATGGCTTCACCAACAATGGATCACTGAACGTGTCATCCGCGAAGCGTCCACCCTCTCCGAAGTCCGCATTGAACTTAGCGAGATCTGCCGCTGCAACCTGCTCTCCAGTTCGGCCGGACACGAACAAGTCCTCGATATAAAACCGGTAAAGAATCCAGCTCGGCATCTCACCTAGATAGGTAGAACCCCATGGTCCTCGCGATCCCCAGCCTACATTTGAATTGCCGCCTGCAGGTGGAGATCCAGGCTTAGTCCCATACCAGTTGCTAAACCAACCGGCTTGTAGTTGGGGAACTAAATCAATGATGCTTCCTGCATCTGGGTAGTTCTTCACGAATCTTCCGCCTCCACTTACTGAGACAATAGAGGCTTCATCGGTGTAGCCGGTTCTTAGTACAAATGAGCGAGCGCTAGTAGTGCTGCCGATTTGACCAGCGGTCATTACATCTCTGGATGACGAACCGGCTTGGCGAGTTGCTCGCATGATCATTGAGACGTAAAACTGTCGACCTGGCGTATTTGCGAAAACATGGTCACGGATCGCCTGTGGAATCATGAATCCCATCCATCTACCGCCCAGCGTGAAAATAGTTTCCCAGGAGAAACCAGCGTGAATTCCACCTTTCGAGGTTCGTTCCAAGAAGTGGTAATCCGATTCGGTCCCAGCAACGCTACTGTGTTGATACCAAACCGGCGAAAGTGTGGCTTCGTCTCCCGCAACAATTGCGCTAGCTGGTTGGTAAGCAATATTTGTCAGGATGTCGTCGTTCTCAGGAACACCTGCGCCCAAGCTATTGATCGCATCAAATAACAAGAGCGACCCTTCCGACATGAGCGGATCGGGATAGATTCGTGGGAAGTTGTCGGGGAATTGTGCTCCGGGAAGGGTGATTTGTAGGGCTGTAGACATAAGAAAGTTACCAGTTTCGGGATTTGAGAAATGCGACGATGGCGTTGGCGATCGGGACCAGGCCGGCCGTTTGCGGGTGGGTGGAGTCGTAGGAGTATTCACCCCATTCACCGCCGATATTGACGATGAGGTTGCCGACCGTGCCGCCTCCAATTCGGAGGTAGTAGTCGTTCGGATCGCCGCCGGTTGGCAGGCCTGCCTCTGAGCGGTAGTCGACGAAGTTCAGATCGGCAGGGCTTACCCCGAGCACCGACTCGGCGTTGAAGAAATGGGAGAACGGGATCAGTCCATACGCAGCGGATGACTGCGCCTCGGTCATGCCGGGGAATTGCAGGTCCGGCGTATCATCGGCTGCCGCTGCCATCACGGCGCGGGTGTCGATGTAGTTGTTAGG
>NZ_JAENIJ010000114.1 GCF_016595435.1 Luteolibacter pohnpeiensis | reverse complement strand
GTGTCCGAGGAGACCGGCGCAGCGAAACACGCTCCGCATGCCAGCACCGTCGCAACCGCAGTATGTAGTGGCCTGATCATTTTCAGTAGAACGTTCAATGTCCAGGCACGGGCGAATGCCCGTTGCCTGTGGCATCTTGTTAGCTCTTCTTATTATTGGTTGGGTTCGTCAGCGGGATGGATCGCAAATCGCTTCGATTTGTCGTGCACAACGAACTTCTCCTTGAGCTGCTGCGCCGCGCCATCGAGTTCGGCAGTCGCAACCACCTTCAGGGAATAGCTCTCGATGCGATTCAGATTGGCGGTCATTCGGATGCACTCCAAAGCGAATACAATCAGTGACTCCTCCGTGCCATCGTACAAACTTTTCGGGATGGTTAGCTTCGATGCATCGAGCGTGATGACTACTCCTTCGTTGGTTAGTGTCCCGCTGATCCTGATTCCTGCCGCGGACAGGAGGTTGTGATCCTCCATCTTCTCCTTCGAGTTTGTGGGCGGGAAATGCGGGGAGCAAATGAATGCCATTGAAGTGGGCTCTCCGGACATCGCGTATCGGTCGTGACAATATACCTTCTCGAATCTCGGTGTGTCACCCGCCAGACCCGTAAGCGCCTGGACGGTGTAGGTAATCGCGTCCTCGCTGGCTCTAGCCGTGCTGCAAATCAGCAAGACTGAGGCGGCAGTTAAGAGCAAATAGCGCATAGACTTTATTTCTGGAGCTAACGTCAAAGGTGACTCACGGCTGAAAGCCGTTGAGTCCACCGCCTTGTTCGGCTTGGTTGATTCTGAGTTGACTATACATGGACACGAAATGCCTGATACTGAGGCTGTGGATTCCTATATGAAAAGGAATATTCTGACTCCAAATGAAGGGCGGAATTGGATTGAAACGCCACGATACCAACAGGCGATTGAGTCAGATTGTGCAAGAGATGGATGTAGCTTCGACTGGCAGAGCCAAACGGATTTTGGTTGGCGTCTTGATTCACTTCCTCCCGCCAATAATCCCCATCCTTCACAAGCGAATGAAGAAAAAGTTCTGCACCAGCATGAACCAGATTTAGAACCTTCAACGCGCGATCAAGAGGCTTTAAATCAGTGCGCTCTGTGCCAAGGAAACGACCTCCGCCTAAATCTTCCTCCAGAGTCAGGTTCTTCTCTTCCCGCTCTCCGTTCACTATCCGATACGACAAACCCAACTCACCAATCAAATGACTAATATCCAAAGTCACCGAGCGATCTTTGGTGTAAACTCTAAACCTCGCGAAATCTCCGTAATATGAAAACCAGTAAAGTAAATCACGCCCCTGAACAATCGGTAGCACGAACTCACCAAGAAACGTCGTCCAGCGATGTTCCGTGTCGAAAGGGTGAACCTTTGGGATGTCAATCACATGAGAGTATGGAATCATCTTCTAATTTTCTGCCGAACGTATAAGGCCATCTGCGGCGCGAGAAAAGCATCAAAGTCAACTCACAGGCTGATCGCCGTCGGATGTGCCGCCTTGTTCTGGACTG
>NZ_JAENIJ010000113.1 GCF_016595435.1 Luteolibacter pohnpeiensis | reverse complement strand
CAGCTGATTGAGGCAGTCGAGAACGGCACCAAGGAGATGACGGCGGTCCAGCAGCAAGCGCTGCAACGCATCCGCGATGCCTTCCGTGGTGGCATTGATGCTCAGGAGCAGGTGCAAATGGCGCAGGACATCGAAACCGTCGCCGGGCCATTGCAGGAGCAATCCGAGAGCCAGCACAAGGCGCTGGAGATCTTCCGCAGTGTGCTCGCAAAGAATCAGGTCACAGCCCAGGACGCCTCGCTGTTGGTCGGACAAATTAGTGCGCTATCCGACGAACAAGCGCAGATCACCGCTTCCCAAAAAGAGGCGGTGGAACGGACCAAACAATCATTGGCCAACAATAATCTGAACAATGAGGAGATGCAGAAGCTCATCGCAGATTCCCAGCTATTATCGAATACCTTGGGTGGGAAAATTGAAGGCTTAACGGGAATCACCCGGACGTTGCTAGAGACACTGAAAACTTATGACTCGATTATCGCTCAGCTACAAGCGGAGTCGCAGGCTTTAAAGGACGCAGCAAGGCAAAAATCCGTATATGGAACCTATTAAATTGGGCTTGCTCGTTTCTTCAAAGCATTTGTTCATTAGGAATGATTAGAACAGCGGTCCTCTTCGTGTGTATGCTTTCAACTGCTTTTGGGCGGATAGGGGCGAATGTAGAGAAGTGCCATGAAAGGTATGGTCAGCCTTGGGATGTGATGGGAACAAAAGACGTTTCGTTAGAGTCGTATGGACAAGGTGGCATCCAAACCGTTTGCAGATTTGTGGATGGTGTATGCGTAGCTGTTGCTTACAACCTTAAAACTTTTACGATCGTCAATGACTCCATATCTCCTACGGGACCGCGATTCGATGCAAAGCAAATTAGTCAGCTTCTCAATTTGAATCGGGGCACCTCAGAATGGATTATCGAGACTTCAAATCCACGAGGTGGTCCGGTGGACGGCACTTATGTTACAAAAGATCAAACCAAACGAGCTTCTGTTTCGTTTGCAGGCATTCGGATTGAAGATATCGCTTGGTCAAATTCCGAACGCGCAAAAGTGGAGAGCGATAAGTTGCAGCACGCGGTCGATGCTATTACCTCCGAAGATCCAAAGGACCACTCCGGCGAATAGCTAATGGCCCGGTCGACTCCGATGATCGCTTCATGTCCTGGACGATCATTGGTGAAGCTGGAAAGCAGTTAGACGAAACCGAACGCGAGATCCGTGAACTTGGAACCGGCTGGACCCTGCAGGCCGGCAGAGGCGCGGGAATCGATTCGGTGTCATGGAATCAAGCCTTCCGCGAGATCGATGGAGCGGGGGAGATTTTCCCGGAACAAGGCCAGGAAATCACCCTCTGGCTCGATGGCGTCTGTTACTTCCGGGGCATCGTGGAAGAACCGACCGAGATTTCAGGCGTCTCTTTTGGCTCCCGGTTCTCCGCACTTGGGGCCGGTTGGTGGCTCGATCAGGAAACGCTTTCCTCTCTCATTCCGGATGCCACCGAGGAAGAGGTCGAACGGCCGAACTT
>NZ_JAENIJ010000112.1 GCF_016595435.1 Luteolibacter pohnpeiensis | reverse complement strand
TTGGCGCGGGTTCAGATTGCATCACGCGGCCGTTTTGGGTTCCATTTGGGAACGAGTGGTATAGCCTTTGTTGTGGCTGAAATCGAGCTTATGAGATGTGGTAGGCAACCTCGTCAACGTCGCTAGTTCGCTTCGCTCTGGACAGTCCAGCGCACGGTTGCCTACACTCTAACGTTCTGCTAAAAACCATCTCGTCATGCTAAAGCAAACATTAATTCTGCTTTTGAGTGCGGTTTCCGCATCTGCAGATCCGCTAATTACTCAATTCAAGCAACCAGATAGTTTTCCGCTTTCTTTTAGGCTTTCACTGCCACAGCACTCCACTGTGATAAGTCATGTTCAGACTGATACGCACGATACGATAACAGCGAAAATAGATGACGACCGAGGCGAATGCATGGTCGTGGAGGCAATCGATGGAGCCGGAAAATGTATCTGGAGCCGTGATTTTGGTTATGACATGAGCGCTAATCCCGGAGGATGTTCAGCTGCACTTTCATTCCACCCGGAGGTTTCCGCATTGATTGTCTCGTATCATGGCTATAAGTCGAACCACGCGCACAGCCTTCTGTTCCTCGACAAGAGCAAGACCGAATACAAAGTGCGAGAGTATGCGTCAGAAGCACCCGATATTATTCCTTTTCTTAAGAAGCAGCAAGGATATGAAGATGATTATAAGTATTGGATATGCCCGAGCCGATTTTCTGGCAACAATGTTATATTTTCATGCATCCCACTGGAACGTCCAGAGTCAGGATTTCCACATCCACTCGCCCAAGGACTTCGATGGTTTGACATCACTGCATCGTTGAGTGAAGATTTCAAGTTGACACCAATCAGTGCTACCATATCACATCAATAAGCCGAACAAGCGGATGCAGGCAACCGGCGTTCCGCCGGTGCCTGATCCTTGACGTTCGGCAGAAAACTGAGACCATCCAATGCGAACTCTACCACTTGTGCTGGCCCTTGCCGTTGGAGCGTTCGCGATAGTCGGACTCCGTGGGGGCCCAATTCACTTCCAGCGAGAGCGCACCGACAGGAACGGCAACACGATTCCTGCAAAGTATCTCGAAGGAAGATCTGCGAGGATCGTTGGTGCGTTGTGCTTGCTTCTGTCGCTGGCGCTGATTGCTGCTGACATTACGCTCAGAGTCCCCGCGTCGCACCAAGAGGCAGACGTAGCAGAATCACTGGATGAGATTAGGCAGCATCGCCAGTCGGAGGTATCCGAAATCTTGCCTGAATCGCGCCAAGTCTCTGCTTCGGACGAGGACTGGACGAGCCTCAAGGACTTTCAGGCAAAGCTTCAGAAGGAAGCCGCTGGCAAGAATCAACAAGCCGAACAAGGCAGCGCTGGACAACCCGCTACCCGTTCCGAGTCGGATTCGGAGGGTGGCGACAAACCTCAACCTGAATCGGAGGGGCGCTCCCGGTAGCGGGTGCCAGGCTTTCGACGTTCTGGGTTAGAATGAATATGATTATTCGGCAGTTTTACCTTGGCGGTGGCTGCCGGAATGACTTCTAGGTTGGCGATGGGGGAGGCGGAG
>NZ_JAENIJ010000111.1 GCF_016595435.1 Luteolibacter pohnpeiensis | reverse complement strand
GCTTTCTGAACGCGATGAATTCAGGGGGAAGTTCCGCTCCGAACGCTTCAAGAACCTTGGCGGTATCGTCAGCCGAGAATCGAGGATCGTGGACCGTCGATCTGCGATGCCTTTCGGCGGTCAGTTCTTCGACTTCAGCATCCGTCATATTCTTGGCACAACGTCAGAAGTGAGCCATGACCGTGGCTGGCGCGGAGGCTGCGATAGCAGCATCCGTGACAGACATGGGCATTGGCTCGAGTGTTTTGTTAGGCTCCGTTTTCATTTCTGTATTTCTATCAGACGATCAATGGGAAAGCCTTCGATATCTTTCTGGCCGGAATTATATATTCGACGTAGCATCGCCGTTGTCATGAGGCCTGGCGTTCGGCGAAAGTAAAGCAGGAGCTTCTTTTCGTAGTTCCCGCACGCTTCCATTCCATGGAGCGCAGTCCAGAAGACGCCGGAGCCATCATCTTCCGGAAACCGCTCGAATAGGTTGAATATCGCGTCGTAGTAAGATTCGGGCTCTCGTGAAGCAAATGCTTGGTCAAGGTGTGCTTCGAGCGGACGCCAATCGCCGTCAACGGGGCAAAACTCACGTATTCCTGCATCGAGTGCGTCCATGTTATTTCTGCCTAACGTTCAAGCGCTGGCACCGCTGGGGCGGGAGTGAGCGCCGCGACGGGATGGCGGGTTAAAGTTACGGAAAGCATGGCCGGCAGAGCAGCCCCAGCGGTTGTCCAGCCGCGCCTTGGTTGTGGATTAACGCTTCTCATCTGGTTTCAGGATGGCCCCCATCCAAGTAGGGAACTGTGTCATCGTATCAGGCGGTCGGGTGTGCTTGGATACGCCCTCGTATAGCTTGAGTGTAACTCTGGCTCCCAAGACCTTCTCGAGATGTCCCGCATATGCTTTTGTCAAACTCACGTTGCCCTCGTGCTCATCGGCACCGCAGAAGCAAAAGTAAACCTGAGTAGCGTGAGCGGGCAGCTTCTGCTCGGCAGCCTTCGGTGCCCCCATGCCGCCCAGGGACATAAGAATGGCTCCTCGATACGAATCGGGATACAAAGTGGCGAGATCGGCAGCAACCATCGCACCCTGCGAGAAGCCAAATAGTCCGACACGCTTCAAATCCACCTTCAGGCCCTTGGTGAGAGCCCTGAGCCTGTCCTGAACATATGCGTGATCTGCGACCGGCTCCTCAGACCACTGCTGAGTGTCATCGCCAAGGTCGGTCGTGGCAGGAAAGCCAAGAATGACGGCCCCCAACGCATCAGCATGCTTCTGCATCGCCTCAGCAGTCTCGCCGGGAAAGTAGCCATCCGGGGAATAGCCACGATAGCCATGAAGCCAAACCGCCACCGGCATCGGCTCGGCAGCAGCCTTGGGAACGAAAATGAAGTGCTTGGGTTTGGCAGCTTCAGAGACCGTTGCGACCAGAAACAGTGCTAACGCAACAAGGAATGGCTTCATCGTAGAATGGCGAGTGTGGTTGGCCGAACGTATAAGGCCATCTGCGGCGGGATGAAAGCATCAAAGTCAACTATCAGGCTGGTCGCCGTCGGATGTGCCGCCTTGTTCGCTCCGTTCGGT
>NZ_JAENIJ010000110.1 GCF_016595435.1 Luteolibacter pohnpeiensis | reverse complement strand
GGGTCGTAACCCTTCAGGCCTAAATTTAGGTTAACAAACATCGGGGACATGATGGCATCCGTGCCTCATGTCCCCAATCTTTGAGGATGAGCCGCATCCTTGACCTGATCCAGCGTCTTTTATGCATCCTTCGCCCCCTTCGTGTCCGCCTGCGTCTCGAACCGGATTTCCACTTTTTTGTCAGCCATGCCGCAATCATCGGCAGGACAAACCCATGAGGCGACTTGTAAGATGTTCAGCGGGATTAAACATGTATTACACCGCGCAGAACGAGTGTATCCGAATGGTAAATGGATATGCCAGATCGAGATTGCAGGGGATCAGATCGTAGCGCTAGATTTCGAATATGAGTCAGTCGAGTCACCTGTCTTAGATCTCAGTGAACGGGTCGGAGATGGACGCTTCCTAGCCTGCCTGGCCGGACTTTAGATGTAGCCATTGCCGATGGAACTAACGAACCAAAAGAGAACCGACCAAGTCGCTGGTGGCAAGCGGCGACAACGCCCTTCTTTGAATCCGGGCTTCCTTTCCGCCGCTGCCACAGCTATTACGTTCGGTAAGAATCATGAAAACAATCCTAATCGCAATATGGGCCATTGTTGTAGCAGCACCGATTCGGGGTGACCAAGAAGTCCCTAAAATCGTGTCGGACTTCATATTCCCACGTACTGACTTTAGTACACTCCTCGAGTTCGTTGCAAAGATAGCGAACAAGACGGTCGTCGTTCCGAGTGAGGACGAACTCAAGCTGCAGACATCCCTTGTTTTGCCGGGTCCAATCCCAAAGGAGAAGCTACGGAAGGTAATTGAGTCGCTGCTAATACTCGAGGGATTCGAATTGGTAGAGACGAAGGATGAACTTCTTCTGACCAAGGTGCTTACCGAGGAGCAGTGTGCGGCTCTGAATACCGCCCTCGGGAGAGAGCGTTTGGGGCCTGAAGATTTGTTACCTCGCCGTCGTATCGTGCCGCGGGGACCGGGAGAGCCGGAGCCGAGGCAGTGGGTCGTGGTGCGTCCTCCGAAGAACAAGATACCGAACAAGTCGGAGTAGCCAACCCTCTCCCGGCGGCATGTTCCGTGCTTGCCTCCGCTACGCTCCGGCCGGCAGGGCCCACGCCTCTGGTCGGGGTGGCTATCCTCGGACGTTAGGCAGTAATATGAAATTGTCGGTTTTCGTTTCACTAGGAGGGCTCGCCGGAATTGTGGGCTCGTTTATCCCGTGGGGATCGACCGAACGATTTCATGGTGTCGGGTTTCCTGTCGCCACCGTCCTATGGGATGCACCGAACGGAACGATGATAGATTATCCGAATCCGTTAGCCTATATTATTAACCCAGCGCTTGGCGTTTTATTTGGATGCCTCCTATTTGGAGTTACGCACCTCATCTGCAGATTAAACAGAAATGAAAAAGCAGCCTAACAAGGCGCCAGAGACAACCCCTACCGCTGTCACGTCTGATGCTTCCGCATCAGACGCGCCATCGGCAGGGTCGTCTCATCTTTAACGTTCTGGATAAGAATGAATATGATTGATTCGGTAGTTTAACCTTGGTGTTGGCTGCCGCAATGACTTCCGGGTTGGTGATGGGAGAGTCGGAGTG
>NZ_JAENIJ010000010.1 GCF_016595435.1 Luteolibacter pohnpeiensis | reverse complement strand
GTCGATCTGGCGCAGAAGGTGAAAACCGCGCAGAAGGAATTGGAGGATGCGGAAGCAGTTGCCCGCAAGCTCGGCGGAACGGTGGGCCGCAAGGGTAACGCGGGCATGGCGGTGCTGGCGGACATCAGCCGGTGCGATGAAGGGAAGCTCAATTGGCCACCGCTCAGATGACAAAGCCGTTAGACTTTCGCGACAGCGGCACGATTCCGTTTCACAGATCTTGAAAATCGAAAAAAGAGGACGGATCCATTGCGCGAGGAGGAGTTGATTGCCTTGCCGTATAAACTGTCGGATGTCGGTCAAAATCTTGATTCGGCCAACACCCAGGTGTGAATCGCCCAAGCCCGGCAGAACGCAATTCGGGAAGAGTTTGATCCGTTTAGCGCCGAGGGAGGAAAGGCGTAAGAGGACAGGGTTGGCTCTGAATCCTGCGCTTTTTCTCTGGATGTTGGCTTTGTTCTCCATTTTCAACTTCGAGCTGTGATCGAGTTCAGGCGGCCTGGAATTTCCGAAAGTGTCTGATGAAGGAGGCAAAGGGTGAGGGGAGCGCAGAGCTAGGCGAGTCTGACGGATTTTACAGAAATAAAAGCATCTTAAAACAAAGTTCGATTCGTTCCGTGGTACGATCGGTGAAGAAATAGGCCGTAAGGTTCAAATGAGCCAGTCGATCGCCCGGACAGACGGAGTCGGATGTCATTTACAGGATGTTGATCATGAATGTTATGATGTGTTTTTTGAGATGCGTCATGTTAAAATCATATAAATATCGAGTCTCTTGTGCACATGACTGTATTTTTGCTGAAGGTCCAATTTGATGGTATTTGGGTTAGTTCTGGATGGTTGCAAGATAGGTCAAAAATGACTCAATGACTCATCAAACGTTTAATGTTAATAAAAAAGAAACAATTTCTGCATGTTTTGCTTGCGTCGGTTCTGTATTATAGTAGTTCCCCCACATGCGCATACTTATTGCTATCTGCTCGTTAATGATTGTGGGCTGCGGACCAATGCAGCAAAATGCAAAATCCGAAGGAACTACAACCCTTCAAAAAAGAGGTGGTGATTTCACGATCTCTAACAGTGCCCGCTAATCAGGGGTATTTGATATACTAAACTGAAACAGCCTGAAGGGCTTGGGGGTTATTGTTCCCGGTCCTTCGGGCTTTTTTGTGTCCTGATGGTAAGTGATTTGTGAGTTTTTGATGGATGAGTTATTCCATATTTTTTTAGAAATTATATGTGGAAAAATAAATGGTATTTGTAATCCATTAAATGGAATAAATGTTACCGATGTCATTCCTCTCATGGGTTGTTTGATCGAATCGATAGTTAATTGATCTATCGCGTGATGATGTTAATAAATTTTTTTGGAATAGAACTGGTTTGGATTTGTCTTAGTCAGATGATTGCGTCGGTTATGTATTATTGGGAAATGAGTGTCTTGCGAATTCATAGCTCATCGTATGGTTGTTGATGAGTGATTTTGAGAGCCTGGTAAGTAGTTCGAATTGGGCTTAATGCTCTCTTAATGGACGTTCTGGCAAAAGTGGATTCAGTCTTCTCTAAGACTCATGATGACCTCCCCCCTAAAAGTCATGAATCGAAAACCGAAACCAATCTATATTGCTCGGGATTTTAGCGGTAGACCGCGATCTCAGCGCGTTGCCGTAGAAATGCTCACAGGGCGATCCGCTAGACCGGATGCAGGGGGCATGGTCTCCCGTGGCGAGCTGGTCGCTGGGCCGTTTGGCAGCGTTCGTTACAGACTACGGCTTCAGGCTTACGCAGGATATCGCTATGAGATCTGCGGCAACTCATCGCAGGAGGTGGAGAGTTGGAATCAATTGCCGTTTTCCTTGACTCAAATGGGGCCGATTGACCGAAGGCTGCACATCGCTCTTAGCGAGGGCATGCTGGATCTTTTCGTCGCTGGGAGCCCGGGGAACGAGTTCTTCTCGGTTTCCTTCCGTGCTCCCGGGCGCGAGTCGAAAATAGGCTGAGTCAGAGCGTCAGAGCGCCGATATGGCTGCCATGATGCGTTTGGCAAGGCGGTCGTAACCTTCTTTGCCGGAAGAGGCCTCTTTCAGCTCTTCTTCGGTGAGTTGGATCGGTTTGCCAACGGTCACGCTGATGCGGGCAAAGCGAATCCGGGCGGAGCCACGGGGTAGGGCTTCACGGGCGCCGCGAATCCGTACTGGTTGGATGACGGCACGTGATTTGGCAGCGATTAGCCCGATGCCCGGGGCGGCCTCACCAATTTCACCGTCCAGTGTCCGCGCACCTTCCGGGAAAACGAGAACTCGGTGGCCTTCTTTCAAACGTCGGATGATCGTTTTCAGGCTGGCCATATCCGGCCGGTCCTGATCCACCGGAATGGCGTTCCATTGAGGGTAAACCCACTTTGCCGGGCCCTTGAAGAGGGTCTTGCGGGCGAGGAAATACATCTCGGTTTTGTAGAGATTCCCAATCAACGGTGGATCGAGAAAGCTCTGGTGATTGGAAGCGACGAGGACGGAGCCTTCGGTCACCAGATTTTCTTCGCCGATGACCCGTAAACGGAAGATCGTGCGGAATGCGGCTCCAAAGGACATCCAGCCCAGCCAGTATATCCATCTCATGGGACGCTTTGTTGTCGGATCAACGGGGCGCAACATAGTGCAATTCAATGAATGTCTAGTCCTTGTCTTTTCAGAATCTCAATGGCGGCATCCACACCACTTTCGATCGTGTGGTCGGATGTATCGAGTATTTCAGCGCCATCCGCGACCTTGAGAGGCGCGGTTTTGCGACCGCTGTCAGCGGCATCACGACGCTTGACGGAATCCACTTCACCGACTTTGTGGCGGCGTGCTGCGCGAACGTGTTCTGCAGCTGTGATGTAGATTTTGTAGGGAGTATCGGGAAAAACGATGGTGGCGATGTCCCGGCCTTCCATCACCAGGCTGGAGTGTTCCAAATGATCGCGGAGTAACTGGACCACCTTTTCCCGAACTTTGGGGATGGCGGAAACGGCCGAAACATTCGAGTTCACCACTTCACTGCGGAGTTCGTCGCCAGGCTGGACACCGTTGATTCTGATGGTGGAAACGCCGCCATTTCTGCCGGTTTCGATGTCTATTTTTTCAAGCGCGGAGATCACCGCGTCTGAATCTTCGGGGTTGATGTTTTCCCTGACGATTTCCCAAGTGATGGCGCGATAAATGGCACCGGAATTCACCATCAGCAGGCCCAGTCGCGATGCCAGCTTGCGTGCGAGCGTGCTTTTGCCTGAAGCCGCGGGGCCATCAATGGCGACGACATAATTTCCGGACCGGGATTCGGGTTGATTCACGCGTGGGAAATGGTTGGCAGGATGAAATCGGCGGGTTCGGAACGGTGGTGGCGGATCGCTTCCAAGTGATGCGCGAAGCCAGGGTAGGACGTATTCACACAATCGGTATTGTGGATGATCGTTTCACCCGAGGCGAAAAGTCCGGCGATGGCGAATGCCATGGCGATGCGATGGTCACCGTAGCTATCGAGGTCTGCACCGTGCAGTGGATGGCCGCCTTCGATGATCATGCCGTCTTCCAGTTCTTCCACGACACCACCCATGGCGCGCAGATTGTTGACGACAGTGGTGATCCGATCGGTTTCTTTGACTCTCAGTTCCTTGGCGTTACGGATTTCGGTTTTTCCTTGGGCCAGGGCGGCTGCGATGGCGATGACCGGTATTTCATCGATCAAATTCGGCACTTCCTCGGGCAAGATCGTGGTGCCGGTAAGGGGGCAACCGTGGATCTCAATGTTCCCAATGGGCTCACCGGATGAAGAATGGACAATTTCTGACATGTGCGCGCCCATGCGGCTGAGGACATTCAGAATGGCGGTCCGGGTCGGGTTGAGACCGACATTTTGAATCACCAAACGAGAACCTGGAAGGGCAGCTGCGGCGACCAGCCAGAATGCGGCGCTAGAGATGTCTCCTGGCACGATGAAGTCACAAGATTCAGGCATCTGACCACCCACCATCGAGATGACATGGTTCTCCGTGCGAGTGGAAACGCGGAAAGAGGCGAGCATGCGCTCGGTGTGGTCACGTGTCGTCGCGGGTTGAGTGACGGAAGTTTTTCCCTCAGCAAACATGCCGGCGAGCAGCACCGCGGATTTGACCTGTGCGCTGGCGACAGGCATTTCGTAATCGATCGGCTGAACTTTTGCCGGATGGATGAGCAGTGGGGCGCAGCCAGGTTTTTCGCCTTTCGTCTCAATATGGGCGCCCATTTGTCCCAGTGGCACCGTGATCCGGCCCATGGGGCGGGATGAGAGGGATGCATCGCCGAACAGTTCGGAGGTGAATGGCTGGCCCGCTAAAAGACCTGCCAGGAGGCGCATTCCGGTGCCGGAATTTCCGCAATCGATCGGTTTTTCCGGAGCGGATAGTTGCATGGATTGGCCATGAATGCGGAGTTTGACCGGTCCATAGCCTTCGAGTTCTTCGAGAACCTCGTGATCGGCGCCAAGTGCCTTCATCGCGTTCAGGGTGTTCACGCAATCCTCGCTGGGCAGGAAATTGGTGATCGTGCAGGTGCCGTTCGAAAGGCCGCCTAAGATTGCAGCGCGGTGCGACATGCTTTTGTCACCCGGGACGCTGAATTCCGCGTGGAGTTTGGTGATGGATTTGACTCGGAACTCGGACATGAAAGGAAAGTTAGCGGGATTGCGCCAGCGTGTCGCGTTGTTGTTTCGCGGTGCTCAGCCAGCGCTGGGCTGTTTCTAGTTCGGCAGCCTCCAAAGTGGCAAGGATTTCGCGGAGATCGTCGATGGTTTCACGCAAAGGGCCGATGATTGCTTGCCGATTTTCCGTCAGAATTTCCGCCCACATCGATGGATTGCCAGAGGCAATCCGTGTCGTGTCACGCAGTCCGCCCCCGCTGAAATCTCCGAGGGTGTGGTCTTTCAGGCAAATTCTGGCGGCGCTGGCGGCGAGAATGTGGGGTAAATGGCTGATTTTGGCGACCAGTTCATCGTGTGCCAGCGCGCCCATCCAGGTGGTGCGGCAGCCGACGGATTTCCAAAAACGTTCCAATTTCTCTGCGGCAGGGCCTGGCGCATCAGAATCATTGGTAAGAATGCAGGCTGCACCTTCAAACAAGTCGGAAGTCGCGGCGCCGAGCCCGGTTTGCTCAGAACCAGCCATGGGATGGCTGCCGATAAAGGCGTTTGGCAATTCGGCGAGCAGAGGGGCAAGTGACTCGTGAGGAGTTGATTTCACGCTGCCGACATCCGTGATCAAGCAACTGTCAGGCAAACCGGACTCCACGGCAGCTTTGACCAAATCCGGCATCACTCCCACAGGCACAGCCAGAACGAGCAACTCCGCTGCCGAAATCGCTTCCTTTAAATCCGTGGTCGCATGGGAAAGTCCGAGTCGCAGCGCTTCATCGACGCTATCGGCTCTCCTTGCCCAAAGCGAAACAGCAGGAGGGTGGGCCAAGCGATTCGTTGCGAGGGCGAGTGAACCCCCCAAAACCCCGGCGCCGAGGATGGTGATTTTTTGGAAATCCGAGGTCATGGATGGGCAAGGAAAAACCGGGCTCTTCGGGAGGAGCCCGGTCCGCATTCCTCATGGGAGCGAAGAAAGATGGGAAATCGGGCGCTGGATCGTTGCCCGATCATGCTCATGCATCACGGGACTCGGAAGAATTTTTTCTCAGCGGCAGGATAGGTTGGGTCTTGCACCAAGGTTCCAGAAGGAATGCCACGAACGTCGATTTGTTTCCCATTGTATGGGCTGAGCACATACCCTTCATGGCCTGGGACCGGCATCGCGTAGCTGTAGTCCTGCTTGGGCTTGGTTGGCTCGGGCTTTGGCTCCTCTTTTTTCGGCGGTTGAGGCTCAGGAATTGGGTCCCGCTTGACCTGATTTTCTTTTTCCCGCTCCTCGTCGCGCCGGCGCATGGCCTCGCGCTGTTCTTTGATCTGTTGCTGCTCTCTGCTCGTGATCGTTGTAGTTTCGTTGGGGCGATCATGCGGTCTGAACTGGCGTTCTACCGGCATGGGATAGCACGAAACCAGAAGAGATCCGGCCAAGGCCGCAGGAAGGATGATTCCGAGATTGAAACAGGATTTCATGGCAGAAAGTTGAAAGTTGTTGTCAGGAGATACGGGTCCAGAGAGGGGGGAACAGCGTTGATTGCGATTTATCATGAGCGATACTTGCATTCCGTCAAGTCGTGGCATTGTGAATCAGTCGTCCTAAAACCAGGTGATCACGCCCAAGATTCCGACTTTCCCCGGGATAAGGACTGGCTAGAATCCGCCTCATGGTGATCGTTGAGGAATCGGTAAAGCTGCCCGGGCATTTCAAAATCGAGCGGGAATTGCGTGAGCAATTGAGCGGTCGTGCCGGGCACCAACGCTGCATTGAGGGCAATGGGGAGCTTTTGTTGATTCTTCATGAAGTTCCGAAAGCAGGTGTGCCTGAGCGTGAGGCGCTTTATTTCTGGAAAGACTATGAGGGACGCTGGATGCAGAAAGACGGGCCGGGGGTAAGCGGAGTGGGGGATTTGCTGGAGCGTTATGCACGAGCCATTGATATTCATGAGGCAAACATCGATGAGGCGGATACGGCGGCGGAGATTTTTGGAATTTTGAAACATTCCGGCCCGCTTGCCCGATCCACCCGGAACATCGTCATTGCCTTGGAACAAGTGTTACTCGGAGAGCCGGACGATCGGGAGATCCGATCTTATCGGGACCGGGCCAGGGAAATCGAGCGTGCGGCCGATTTGTTGAATAGCGATGCCAGGTTGACGTTGGAATTCTGGCGGGCTGAGCGGGCGGAGGAGCAGGCGGATTCGGCTGAGCGGTTGGGCAAAATCGCCTACCGACTCAATTTGCTGGCTGGATTTTTCCTGCCTCTCGTCGCCTTTGCCGGGCTCTTCGGGATGAATGTCCGTCTTCCTCAATTCATCCAGCCGATGTTCTGGGGAATCTTTTTCGGCGGATTGATTGTCGGTGGGTTGCTACTTTGGTTCGTAAGTCGCGAACCAAAGCAATCGGACTGAGGGGCACCTAGGGTGCCTGAGCGAATGCCCGGGCGTTATTACGGAGTTGGGCATCACCATGTTTCGAGGTGAAAACAGCCAACCCGATGACGCCGACATTCCGGGTGTTGCCGTAACGTTGATTGGCGTAAGAGCCCATTACGCTGGAAAACTGGAACGATGCCACGCTTGAATCGCTGGTTCTGAATCCGTCAATCGTGAAGGTGCGATGAGGCCCAATCAAGTAACCGCGCTTTGCATATGAAGCCGTTTTACCATCCATCACGTCGAGACCGTCGACACTTGCGACGACCTCAATGGTTGATTCAGAGCGGTTTTTGATTTCGATGGAATAGCTGGATCCTTTCTTACCGGTAACGAAGCGGCGGCCCCAGCCGTACTCTTTGTACGCGGGGAGGAAACCATGTGGTCCTTTGATGCCCCATTCGACCAATCCTCCAGCTGCTCGCTGCAGTGGCTTCACACTTTCAGGTCGAGTGGTCATCGCCTTCATTCCGTCGGAGTCATTGTAGTAAATCGCATCAGTACCAGCGGGGCCTTTACTGGCACGGACGAAGTCCTGCTCAACCACATTCGAGTGTACGGAATCGCCCCAGCCTGTCGCCAAGCCCGGACGATTTGGGTTCTTGAGGACAGCATCAATGGAATCTGATTGGATTGCAGAGTCACCGCTTCGCAAACCGCCAGTGATGATGCTTTTAGCCTCTGCTTCGGAGTGGGAAGGTGCGATGGCGTTTTGAGGGGATCCAGAATAGTCGGTCGGACTCACCGTGCAAGAGTTCAGGATCAGGGCAAAACCGCCGAGTAGAGAGAGCAACCAAGTGGATCTGAATTTCATGATGCTGGAAAAGCAGCATTTCAGATTCCTGATGTCAATCTAAATGCTGTAAAAATAGCATTTAGATTGCACAGATTCCGGAAATCATTATTCTGGCCGCAATGGATCGATTGGAAAAAGACCAGATGTCTCGCCGTGAGCGACAGGTCATGGATATTCTGTTTCGGCTCGGGAGCGCCTCAGCGGAAGAGGTTCGGTGTGAATTGCCGGATCCTCCGAGCTATTCGGCGGTTAGGGCATTACTTTCGACCCTGAAGGAGAAAGGATTGGTGAATTATACCAAACAATCCCGTCATTTTGTTTATAAACCGACTGTGCCTGAAAAGCGGGCCAAACGAAATGCACTGAGCCAATTGCTGGCGACCTTCTTTGAAGGGAAACCGGAGAATCTGGTAGCCTCATTATTGGACCCGAAAGAACAAAACCTCAGTCAGGAAGAAATCGATCGGATTCGACTCTTAATCGAACAGAACCCCCAGTCATGATATTGGCGATTGTTTTCTCTTCCATTGCAGCGGCGGGCGTATGGATCGCAGGACGCAAAAATCCGGCGTGCGATCCTCGATTGACGATTCTCACCTTGTTGCTGACTGTGGCATTTCCATGGGTCACACTATGGATGCCGAAGTGGTTCGAGATTCCTACGGTTTCGAGTCTGAACGAACTCCAACAACCCGCCTGGACAGAAATAACGTTAGTTCTCAAATCCGTGTGGCTGTGCGGAGTGATTTGGTGCGCCACAAGACTGATGGTGGCTCAATGGAAATTACTCAACTGGTGGAAAGAATCTGAAACTATTGATCAAGTTGGATTGATCGAGATAAGACAAACGATTCAAGTGAATGGGCCCGTCGCCGCCGGCGTTTTCAGGAAGGTGATATTCGTTCCAGCCGACTGGTTAGAGTGGCCTGAGGATGTCCGGGCCGCGGTACTTCGGCATGAGCTCGCACATCATGAACGGTGCGATCCGTTATGGCGCTGGATTTCGGCAATCGCTGCAGCACTGTATTGGTTCAACCCCTTGATCCATTGGATGAAGGCTCGGCTGGAGATCCAGCAGGAGCTGGCATGTGATGAACATGCTCTTCGTGGGGGAATCCAGGCGGACCGTTATGCGGGTTTTCTTTGTGATCTCGCATCGAGTTGCAGTCGGCAGCGTTTGGCGTTGGCAGCGTCTGAGCGGGGAGGATTGGAAACGCGAGTCAGGCAACTGATGTCTTCAAATCGTCCATCAATCGACCCCTGGTTTGTGCTGGGATTGTTTTTATCGGTTGCAGCGGCGGCGCTGATTTTATCGGCGGTCGAGAAAAATTCGGTATCTCCAGAGCGACGCAAAGATGCTGTTTTGAGGCTATCGGCTGATCCTTTCCCCGGAAATTAACTCTGGGGTGCTGCAGAAACGAAGTTTTTGAATCACTTGATGGGTGAATCGGGCTTGCATGTGCACGCGGGCAGCGCATCTTCCGCCTCGTGCAGGAGGGTGATCATCGGTGGTTCCGGGTGCTGCCGCCGGTATTGGTTTGTGCCCTTCTTTGGGGCAGCTCGTTCCCATCCATCAAGATGGTTTATCGGATTTGGGACGCGCATTCGGTGCATCCCGGGTTGTCGGAATTTTGGTGGTTTGCCGGGGTCCGTTTCACCTTGGCGGGAATCTTGCTGCTGGCCGTGGCGAAAAACCCGCGCGCTGAATTCAAAGCGACGGATAAGCGATTGCTTCTGGGTTTTGCCTTCACCCAGACGTTTGGCCAATACCTTGCCTTTTACTACGGCATCGCCGTTTCGAGCGGAGCGCTGGCCGGACTGCTTTCGACGATTGGGAGTTTTTGGTGGATGATTCTTGCTCCTTTGATTGGTGGCGCTGCGTGGCCGAAACGCAGCCAGTGGTTGGCTTTGGGAATTGGCGCGATCGGGGTAAGCATGGCAGCTGCGGTTCCCGGAACGGGTGCAGGCAATCCGTGGTTAGGCACATTGTTGATCACTTGCTCTACGGGCCTGGGAGCGGTGGGCGTGATTCAATTTGGCAAACTTCGTGCAACTATTGGTGCCCGTGCAGCCACCGGATATTCACTGCTAATCGGTGGAGTGGGTTTGCTTCTAATGGGGGTTCGGGCTTTCCCGCGTGCTGTGGACCTGATGCCACCTGCTGCACTCGGGCTGACTTGCTGGCTCGCGTTTGTCTCAGCAGCGGCCTTCAGCTTGTGGAATCATCTTTCAACGCTACACCCGGTCCCATTGCTCGCCGGGTATCGGTTTTTGATTCCCATTTGTGGGATGACGGGATCGCTGTTGGTGCTAGGAGAAAAGCCGGGGTGGGGATTGATCGTCGGTGCCGTTTTGGTCATTGGCTCGGTCGTTGCTGCCCAGCACGTGTCAGGTAGTAATCTGGCGAAACGCGGAGCCATGATAGGTGTGAAGTAGCTTACTCAATATACTATTTTCTGGCACTCCGACCGACTGAATCGGTAGTTTTACCCCTTACGTCACTTCAATCGTTTGAATAACTCCAATCCGAATTTCCCATGAGATCCATAGTCCAAATTCCCGCCCTTGCCGTTCTATTGTTAGGTTCAGTTCTTCCTCTCAGTGCTTCCGATTCGTGGTCGAGCGATTTCGCCGCATCGCGCCAAAAAGCCGAATCGGAAGGCAAGTCGATGTTGCTCGATTTTACCGGCTCGGATTGGTGCTCATGGTGCCATCGACTTTCCAACGAGGTGTTCGATCAGGCGGGATTCGAAGAGGCTATTTCCAAAAACTTCGTCCTCGTTGAAGTGGATTTCCCACAAAACAAATCGATTCTGAGTCAGGAAACCATTGAGCAAAACAACACGCTGGCAAAGCAGTTTGCGATCAAGGGTTACCCAACCATTCTCCTTTGTGATGCTGAAGGCATTCCCTACGGATCGACTGGCTATCGTGCCGGCGGCCTGGAGCCCTACATGGAGCATTTGAACTTGATGGTGGCCAACAAATCCAAGCGGGATGAATTGTTGAAGGAGGCAAAATCGAAGAGTGGTTTTGAAAAGGCCGATCTCATGAGTCGTGCTCTGGACGAAATGGAACTCAGCGAGGAGCTGACCACGAAGTTTTATGGCGATCTGGAAAAAGAAATCCTGTCACTTGATACCGACCGCAAGACCAGCCTGGCAAAGCGAGTTGATACCAAGGCCCACCTGGAGACTTTTTCCGATAAGGTGAAGAAGCTCGTGGATGAGAAGAAATTCGACGAAGTCGATTCCGTTTCAGAGGAAATGATGAAGGACCCGTTGATGACCGGCGATGCTTTGCAGCGGGTTTACATGATCCATGCCGATGCCCAAATCGCGGCAGGCAACAAAGAAGCTGGTTACGCGACTTTGGAAAAAGCCATCGCTGTGGATCCCAAAGGCCAGAAGGCGGAATTGCTCCGCAAATTCATCGATGTCCGGCGGGCGAATGATGCGAAGTCCTCATCGTGATCATCTAACAGATCGATCCCATCAACTGACCAAGTCGTCACCATTGCAGAGTTCGCGACAAGATTGGATTTTTCTAATCTGGGCTCCATGAGTGGCGACCGTTGGAACATGAGTTTTGTGTTAGGAGCGATTACGCTTCTATCGGGGGTGTTTGTCCTATCGGGCCAGTCGAATGAGGGCGATGCGGAGATGAAAAGTCTTCGCTTGAATCAGGTCCAGGTGATCGGCAGCCACAATTCCTATCATATTCCACCGGGGCCAACGGAGGTGGAACTGATGAAACGGAAACATCATGGAGTAGCTGGCTTGAACTACGGTGGGACCTCCTTATCCGAGCAACTGAACGATGGGGTAAGACAGATCGAGCTCGATTTATATCCGGACTGGGAGGGCGGTCGTTTCGCTAAACCTGCTGCATTCACTGAGGCCGAAAAACTCGGCTTGGAGCGGCCACAAGCTTATGATCCAGATGGGCGAATGCTTAAACCAGGCATCAAGGTTTTGCATGAGCCGGATCTGGATTTTCGTTCGACCACTCTCACTTTGCAGATCGCGTTGGAGGAGGTGAACCAGTGGTCGAAATCTCATCCGCAGCATTACCCGATTTTCATTTTGTTAGAACTGAAAGGTCCCTCAAAGGATTGGCAAGGAAACGGATTGAAAAAACTGGAAAGTGAGATTCTCAGTGTGATTTCCAAAAACCGGATTCTGACCCCGGACGATGTCAGAGGCGCTCACTCCACTTTACGGGAAGCCATCATGACCGACGGTTGGCCATTGCTGCAGGATTCTGTAGGCCGCTTGATGTTCGGTTTGGATAATGAGAATGAGCTGCGTGATGGCTATCTTTCGGATAGCCCGAACCTTCACGGGAGATTGCTGTTTCCATCCTGCGCCGATGAGAAAAATCCAGCTGCCGCTTGGTTCAAAATCAACGATGCCAAGCATGATTTTGAGCGCATCCAGCATCTGGTGAAACACGGATTTTTGGTCAGGACACGTGCGGATGTCGGTTTGAAAAAGGACCCGGTTCTGCGGGATCAAGCCATGGATTCAGGCGCTCAATTCATCAGCACTGATTTTCCTGGATCTCATCCAAATGATTACGGGGTGATATTTGCCGACCACGCGATGATGCGGCGTGATCCGATGGCGAATCACTGACCCTGTTGATCAAGATTTCTTGCAAGGGTAACTTTTGGGAGCTTGCGGGAGGCGGCAGCTTGGGCTATTTCACAAGCGCTAACAGGCGACTGCGAACATGGACCTAAAAGACGTACGTCAGAGTGATAATGTGGAAGACGCCCGAGGGCAACGAAGCGCCGGAGGATTTGGCGGCGGCGGGGGTGGCCTTGGCCTGTTGATGACGATCGGCCGGTTGTTTGGGATCAAAGGCATTGTAGTTGCGCTGATCCTGGGTGGAGTGCTTTGGAACATGGGGTTGTTAAACCCGGGTATGCTAAATGGCGGTGGTTCGCCTGCTGGTGTCGTCAGTAAATACGATCAGGAACGTGCTGACTTTGTTTCCCGTGTTCTAACCACGACCGAGGATGTCTGGAGCGAGGAATTTCGCAAAATAGGCAAGACGTATCGAGAGCCAAAACTCGATTTGTATCGGGGGCAGATCAGTACTGGCTGCGGAACCGGAAGTGCATCCATGGGCCCGTTTTATTGTCCGGAAGATGAGAAAGTTTATATCGATCTGAGCTTTTACGATGAACTTGCCGAGACGTTTCGTTCGCCCGGAGATTTTGCCCAAGCCTATGTCATCGCTCATGAAGTGGGACATCACGTTCAGAAGTTGTTAGGCACCTCGGATTTTGTGAACTCAAAGCGTGGTCAATCGGATTACAATCAATATTCCGTCAGACTGGAACTGCAAGCTGACTACTATGCCGGGGTTTGGGCGAACCATACCAAACAATACCTCGAAAAAGGAGACATCGAAGAAGCGATGCGGGCGGCAAATGCCATTGGCGACGATGCGATCCAAATGCGCAGCCAGGGCAAAGTGGTGCCACACGCGTTCACTCACGGGACGTCGGAGCAACGCATGCGCTGGTTCAACAAAGGGCTTGAGAATGGAACCATCCAGGGTGGTGATACATTTTCCATGCCCTATCGGGACCTGTAATCCGGGCGACCGAATTCGCGCGTGACAGAATCAGTTTCTGTCGGAAATTGCCGACTATGAGTGATTCTTCATTGAAAGGTCGTGTTGCGGCAGTCACGGGCTCCAGTTCTGGAATTGGAAAAGCAATTGCGATCGAGCTGGCATCCTGCGGAGCAGATATCGGAATCAGCTATCATTCCAATCCGGATTCTGGAAATGAGGTGGCGACGACCATTCAGGCAATGGGCCGAAAGGCGTGTGCGGCCCAATTGAACGTTGGAGAAGAGCCGTCGGTTAGAGAGTTTTTTCAATCCGTCGAAAGCAATCTTGGACCGGTTGATATCCTGGTAAATTGTGCCGGAATCGATGGCAAAACCGGAAAGGTTTGGGAAATCAGTCCGGAAGATTGGGATCAAGTCATCCAGGTGAACCTGCGTGGTCCTTACTTATGCATTCATCAAGTGGTGGAAGGAATGATGAAGCGAGGAAGGGGAGCCATTCTTAACATTACCTCTGTGCATGAGCAAATTCCCTGGAGTGGTCATACGGCGTATTGCGCCACGAAATCCGCCATGGCGATGATGACGCGATCATTGGCGCTGGAGCTGCAAGATAGCGGCGTTCGAGTGCTGTCGCTCGCTCCCGGTGCGATCCGGACTCCGATCAATCGCGATGTTTGGGAAGATCCGGACAAAATGAAGGATTTGAAAACCAAAATTCCCCTGGGCCGCATAGGCGAGGTCGAAGAAATTGCACGAGTTGCGCGGATGCTGGTTTCCGATGAGGCATCCTACATGACTGGCGTAACCGTCACCGTGGATGGCGCGATGACCACCTATCCGAGTTTCGCTCATGGTGGCTGAGGCCGATTGCAGAATGGGAAATCATCGACTCATCCATTGAGATCCTGGAGCGCGTTAGATGATCAGCTGATTGGGGCGAAAACGGCTTCCGTATGGACTTTTCGTGATCCTCAATCCGCTCGTTGAGGGAGAGTCAATTTGAGCATGGTTTTTCGCAACCTGTGCGTTGCGCGAACGCAGTTTTAGCGACATGTTGGGTCAAAGATTACGAACATGGGACTCGATAAAATCACTCAAAAATTACAAGAAGCGCTGCAAGCAGCGCAACGATTGGCTTCGAAATCCGCTCACCCCGAATTGAAGAGCGCGCACGTGTTGCTGTCGCTTCTTCAGCAGGAAGGAGGGATCACGACGCCGATTTTACAGAAAGCAGGCGTGGATGTTTCACAACTTAAGGCGGCGACAGCCGTTGCATTGTCGAAAGAACCCACGGTGCAAGGAGCATCCAATCAACCCCAGATCAGTTCCGGTCTGCGGGCAGCTCTGGATGCTGCCGATCAGGAACGGGAAAAGCTGGGTGATGATTTCCTCAGCGTGGAGCACTTTCTACTCGGTGCTCTGAAAGGGGATTCGCCTGCCGGGAAATTGCTCAAAGATGCGGGGCTCACCGAAAAGTCCGCCGAAGAGGCGATTCAAAGCGTGCGCGGCTCTCAAAAAGTCACGGATGAAAATCCCGAAGGCAAATACCAGACACTGGAGAAATACGGCACGGATCTAACAGCTCGTGCGCGTGCGGGTAAAATCGATCCGGTGATTGGCCGCGATCACGAAATTCGCCGTGTGCTGCAGGTGCTTTCCCGGCGGACGAAAAACAATCCGGTGCTGATCGGTGAGCCTGGTGTGGGTAAAACGGCAATTGTTGAAGGCCTCGCCCGCCGCATTGTTTCCGGTGATGTTCCGGATGCGATGAAGAATAAGCGGGTGATCTCGATGGATCTCGGCGCCATGTTGGCCGGCGCAAAATACCGCGGTGAATTCGAAGATCGCCTGAAGGCGTTTCTCAAGGAAGTCACCGATGCGGAAGGAGAAATCATTCTCTTCATCGATGAGTTGCACACCATTGTTGGCGCTGGGGCAAGCGAAGGGGCGGTGGATGCTTCCAACCTGCTCAAGCCACAATTGGCCCGTGGCGAACTGCATGCGATTGGTGCGACCACATTGGATGAATATCGCAAATACATCGAGAAGGATGCCGCACTCGAACGTCGGTTCCAGCCGGTCATGGTCGGTGAACCTTCCGTGGAAGATACCATTGCAATCCTTCGTGGACTGAAAGAGCGCTACGAAGTGCATCACGGTGTCCGCATTCAGGACGGCGCATTGGTGGCGGCAGCTGCGATGTCGGATCGATACATCTCCGATCGTTTCCTTCCGGATAAAGCGGTCGATTTGATTGATGAGGCCGCATCGCGCTTGAAAATCGAACTCGATTCCATGCCCACTGAAATTGACCAACTGGAACGCCAGATTCTGCAGTTGGAGATGGAGAAAAAGGCGCTCGAAAAAGAAACCGACAAGGCTTCGGCTGCACGGTTGGAAAAGGTCAGGGAAGAGCAGGCGAATCTTCGCGAGCAATCCTCAGGTCTGATGGCGCAATGGAGGAATGAGAAGTCCGTGATCGATGAAGTACGACAAGCGCAGGAGAAGATCGAGTCACTGAAAGTTGAAGCGGAGCGCGCGCAACGAATTGGTGATTTGACGCGTGCCTCACAGATCACTTATGGCGACCTGCCCGAAGCAAGCCAGCAACTGAAAGTTGCGGAAGAACGGCTCGCGGTTTTGCAGAAGGAAGGTGCGATTCTCAAAGAAGAAGTCACCGACGAAGACATTGCCCGCGTGGTATCTTCCTGGACTGCTATTCCTACCAGCAGATTGCAGGAAGGGGAGCGCTCCAAGTTGGTCCACATGGAAGAACGGTTGGGCGATCGGGTCGTAGGCCAGAAGAAGGCGATTTCTGCGGTTTCCAATGCGGTGCGCCGAGCTCGCGCTGGTTTGCAGGATGAGAATCGTCCGATTGGATCGTTCTTGTTCCTCGGGCCTACCGGTGTTGGTAAAACCGAGCTCTCGAAGGCATTGGCGGAGTTTTTATTCGACGATGAAGGAGCGATGGTCCGGATCGACATGTCGGAATACATGGAGAAACACAGCGTTGCCAGATTGATCGGTGCGCCTCCAGGCTACATCGGCTATGACGAAGGCGGGCAGCTGAGCGAGCAAGTACGACGCAAGCCGTATTGCGTGGTGTTGTTCGATGAAATTGAAAAAGCCCACCCGGATGTGTTCAACGTATTGCTTCAGGTTCTCGACGATGGTCGCATCACCGATGGCCAAGGGAGGACCGTGGATTTCCGCAACACGGTCCTGATCATGACTTCTAACATCGGCTCACAGTATATCCTGACGGAGGAAAATGCAGAGCAGCGTGAAGCCAAAGTCACCGAAGCCTTGCGGGCTCACTTCAGACCTGAGTTTCTCAATCGGATTGATGAAACGATCATCTTCGATCGTTTGCAGCGCGAGGAGCTCACAAGTATTGTCGATTTCCAATTGGACCGAGTTCGCAAACGTTTGGCCAAACAGGGACTTGCCCTGGCGCTCAGTGAAGAAGCGAAAGAGTTTTTGGGAACTCAAGGTTACGATCCGGTCTATGGTGCCCGACCTTTGAAGCGTGCCATCCAGAGATATCTGCTAGATCCATTGAGCTTGGATGTGCTCGATGGGAAATTTGTAGATGGGGATGTGATCAAGGCTGACCTCAGTCAGGGAGAGATCACCTTTAGCAAAGCCTGATCTCGCATTGAATCGTATCGCCTCGGGTGCAGGGAGATTGTTCCTCGCCCGAGGCGAATTGTTATCGGCATCGAAAGCACGCTAGAGATGGATCCTCAACGTTGAGGCAAGCGTTTGCATTTTTGTCGATTGAAGCAAATCGCAGCCATCACATGGTTCGTGCAAGCAGCGGGATCAGAAGAACCAGAAGTGTTTTTTCTTCTTTCGTTTATAGCTTCCATCCCCAACCGACAGGACCTCCAGATGGGTGGTGGTGGTTCCCTGATCGTAGAACCCCAGTTTTTTCGCAGCGCGTGGAGAAACATCCAGATGTCGGCCCGGAATGAACGGACCTCGGTCATTGATGCGAATTTTCACGGACTTGCCGTTTTTAAGATTCGTCACTTTGACCAGAGCGGGGAGGGGCAGCGTCTTGTGCGCACCGGTTAAATGCCAGGGCCATACTTTTTCACCCAGGGATGTGGTGCCTCGTTTCAATCCGAGATATTTCGATTCGTTATACCAGGAGCAGATACCGGTTTCTTCAAAGTTGAGTGCCTGGTCGACACTCATTGGCTGATAATGATGGCCACGTACGTTGTAGCCGCGTGTTTGATACCCTTGATAACCACTCGGGCGGGAAATACTGCACGAGCTTAGTGTGAAAAAAGCGAGGGCCGCACTGATCAGTGCGGCCCCGCGGGAGTTAATGATTTTCGAAAAAATTCGGGTCACTTGCGCTCGCGGATGACCTGAAGGGTGGAGGCGACTTTCTCCTTCATTTCCTTGCCTGGCTTGAATTTCACAGCAGCGCGGGCAGGAATTGGAACGTCTTTGCCTGGATCCTTCGGGTTGCGTCCGATCTTAGCTTTCATTTCGCGAACTTGGAAAGCTCCAAAGTTGCGCATGACGACCGTATCCCCATGGGCAAGTGATTCGGTGACTTCGTCAATGAGGGTTTGGACGACCTCAAAGACGGTCTGTTGCGTGACCTCGACTCCGTTGGCACCGAGTTGATCGGTGATTTTGATAACGAGTTCGCGCTTGGTTATGGTGGCCATAGGTGTTGTGAAGTGTTGGATGTGGTTCAGTGGCAGGTGTTTAAGATCATAGCTCGGATCTTTTGTCCCGCAAATTTCTACGGCCCAGATGCGGATTTCGTGCCATTTGACGGGGAATCGACCGGGATTAGTCAGAAGATGACAAAACGATGCCTGTCGTACGAAAATGAAGCTTCGAAACCTTTGAAAGTGCGTCAGATCCGTGCACTTTCACCACCTCCTTCGCGGCAACTATTACATTCCCTGAAGCACCTAACGGCAGATTCACTGCGCATGCGCTCGATGTTTTATCGATCCAGTCCATAAATCGTTCTCTAGCGAGGATTGAAGCTGCTGCCACTGCGATGTCAGATTCTCCCTTGGTGCGTTGTTCGAGTTGAATATGGATTTTCTTCGCATCTAGCGCTCGTTGCAATACTTCAGGTTTGGCAAATTGGTCACTTAAAGCGCGCGGACAGTTGGGCATTTGAAGTGCAAGTTTTTCAATCACTCGTGCATGACCCCATGCCAGCAAACGATTGAGATTACCAAATGAGTCATACATTTCATTGTAACGTTCGGGGCCGATTGAAACGACCTCGTTCATGCAACCTGGTGTTGCACGGATCAATTCGGCAAGTTTGCGAATGCGAGCCGCGCTTGAGATCCGTTTGGAATCCATAATGCCGGAATCCATCAAATGCCGGGTGATCACGGCATTTGTATAAACTCCAGCAATCACCAGCGGGCCAAAGTAATCGCCTTTGCCACTTTCATCGATGCCGAAGTGAGGCTCGAACAAATCAGGTTGCTGGATTTCTTCATACCCGAGTTTTGCTTCGCCCAGAATTTGCGGTTCTAAAATAAATCGGACGAAATCTTCGGTTTCCTTCCCCTGGATGAGAACTTTGGGGCCTTTTTGATAGACTGTGACGTGGAGTTTTCCCTTTCGCGCTGAGAACAGGGCGTGTGGTTTGGTTTCGAATTCGAATCCTTTTTCGTCAAGGATTCCACGCAGGCACTCCGCCTGTTCAGTGGTCAGTGGCGAAGTATGGCTGGTCACCCATTAGCTATCTCGAATCTTGCCAATGCTTGCAAGTGCGCGGTTCGGAGGGATTTCAAACGCTGAGCTTGTGAAACCGGTGGTGAATTTCTATAAGAGGTCATGAAACCGATTCTTCCCGCAGGTTTGTTAGGCGCAGCAATGCTTTTCCTCGGAGCTCCATCTTCAGTTGCAGAAGAAGCACCAGCGGGAGCGCTGGAGAAAATCGATGCGGCGTTACCTGCAGAACCGTTTGCAGCTCCGAAAAAGCAGAGGACGATGCTGATCTTTTCCAAAACGAAGGGCTATCGTCATGCTTCCATACCCACCGGGAAATTGGCGTTTGAGGAACTCGGCAAGAAAACCGGCGCTTTTTCGGTAGTCATCAGCGACGACCTCAAAAACTTTGAGAAAGATGCCTTAAAACAATTTGATGCCATTTGCTTCCTAAGTACGACGCAAGACGTATTTACGGCATCCAAAGATGAATTGGATAAGATGTCGGACGAAGAGAAGGCAAAGGCCGCTGACACCGAGAAGCGCTTAAAGGAAAATCTGATGGAGTTTGTGAAATCCGGCAAAGGATTTGTAGGAATCCATGCAGCCACCGATACCTGCTACGAATGGGAAGAGTATGGCAAGATGATGAACGGATTCTTTGACGGTCATCCATGGGGCGCTGGAACCCACGTGAGTATCAAGGTCGAGCCGGGAAAAGAAAATCATCCGATGACCAAAATGTTCGCGGGAGAGAATCTCGAATTCAACGAGGAGATTTATCAATTCAAGGATCCTTATGATTCTGGAAATGTTGAGATGTTTCTTCGGATCGATACGAAAAAAACCGATATGACCTTGCCTGGCATCAAGCGGACCGATGGGGATTTCGGCGTATCATGGGCGCACCACTGGGGCGACGGACGGGTGTTTTATTGCTCTTTAGGCCACAATGACGAGATGTATTGGAACCCAAAAATTCTCAAACACTACCTTGCCGGTATCCAGTGGGCGCTTGGTGATTTTGATGCGGGGATAACGAAGTAGTGGAGCTCACCGGCTGCGACCGCGGCCGCGTTGCGGCTCTTGCTGCTGGCGTTGCTGTTGAACTTCGCGCTGGCGTTGTTGTTCCTGCTGCTGTCGTTGCTGCTGAACTTCGCGCTGGCGTTGTTGCTCTTGCTGCTGGCGCTGTTGTTCGACTTGGCGTTGGCGGGCTTCTTCGCGCTGGCGTTGTTGCTCCTGCTGTTGACGCTGTTGTTCGACCTGGCGTTGTTGAGCTTCTTCGCGCTGACGTTGTTGCTCCTGCTGTTGACGCTGTTGTTCAACCTGACGTTGGCGGGCCTCTTCGCGCTGGCGTTGCTGCTCTTGCTGCTGGCGCTGTTGTTCAACCTGCCGTTGTTGAGCTTCTTCGCGCTGACGTTGCTGCTCCTGCTGCTGGCGTTGTTGTTCCACCTGGCGTTGGCGGGCCTCTTCGCGTTGGCGTTGCTGCTCTTGCTGCTGGCGTTGTTGTTCCACCTGGCGTTGGCGGGCCTCTTCGCGTTGGCGTTGCTGCTCTTGCTGCTGGCGTTGTTGTTCAACCTGGCGTTGTTGAGCTTCTTCGCGCTGGCGTTGCTGCTCTTGCTGCTGGCGTTGTTGTTCAACCTGACGTTGCTGAGCTTCTTCGCGCTGGCGTTGCTGCTCCTGCTGCTGGCGCTGTTGTTCAACCTGCCTTTGTTGAGCGTCTTCGCGTTGACGTTGCTGCTCCTGCTGCTGGCGTTGTTGTTCCACCTGGCGTTGTTGAGCGTCTTCGCGTTGGCGTTGTTGCTTCTGTTGCTGGCGCTGTTGTTCCACCTGCTGTTGTTGAGCTTCTTCACGCTGACGTTGTTGCTCCTGCTGCTGGCGCTGTTGAGTTTGCAGACGTTGAATCCGCTGCTCCTGTTGCTGGCGTTGTTGCTCGGCGCCTTGGTTTTGTGCAGTTCGTTCCCGTTGGGCTTGTTGAGACTGTTTTTCTCGAAGTGCTTGTTGCTCTTTCCCGCGCGACGTTTGGCGCGAATTCTCAACGGCTCGGTTTGGCTGAGCATTCGGATTTCCCCGATCGCTGATGCCACCGCCAGATTCAGGTCGTTGTGGGCGGGTCGCGACCTGAGGATCATTTCGGTCAGGTCGTTGTGGTGAGGCAGAGGCTTGGCGCTCCATGGCGACTTTGCGATTTTGCTCAAGTTGCTCGATCCGCTGACGCTGAAATGCTTCCTTGCCGCCCATTTGTTTCACGGCCTCGGTCGCTTGCCGCTGCTCTTGTGCCCGGGATTCACGGAAGCGGTTGGTGATTTCCGAACTCAGCGGACGCGAACGCTCGACCTCTATGTTATCCAGTTTGCCACGAACCTTTGATGGTCTCAAAGCGTCATTCCAGCGCGCATCAATCGTTGGGGCGGAAATCGCAATTTGATCACCCGAGAATCGTGGACGCATCGAAAGTGAATCTCTCCCTGGTTGGCGATCCCGGTCCATTCTCATCCGATAAAATGGAAGCCGGTGACCGATGTCTCGCGACAGTTGGTCATAGCGAGGTCCGCCGTTGATGATCCGGTGATTGTGAAAGGAAATATGGGTAATATTGTGACTTTCCCGCATGCAATAGATGTTGCGTGAAACCGGGAGGCAATTCCGGAAGATCGGTCCGCCAAAGTTTTGAATGAGGACGAAGTTGAAACAGCCGGCGCTGATACCGAAGGTAACTTCCACCGAAGAATCCCAACCGCGATTGCTCCATGCCAGGGTTTCAGGTGGCAGGGGAGCCCAGCCAATGTGGCTGCCGCTCTGACGCCAGGTCACCCAAGCTGGCGCCCATTCGGAACCGGGAACCCAGACCCAACCATGATTGCGCAGCAACACCCAGCGACCATAGTGATAGCAGGCCCATCCGAATGGCTCATCCGATACCCAGTTCCAGCCGTAGTCGGTGCAGACCCAGCGACCGCGAGTGTAAGGCCGCCAGCCGGAGGTGCGCACGGCGACGGGCTGATAGACATAGCCGTAATCGGCAGTTTGGAACCATGAACCATACGAGGCAAGCGGTTCGTAAAAGGTGTTGTAGTCAGCTACCGGGACCTGCTGGATATTGGTATTGATGGTGGTGTATTCATTATCAGGGAATGGGTCCCGACCAGCGAGTTCCAGTTCGCGGTCACTTAAGTCCACCTGTTTTTGAGTGAGATCGATTTCTTTGTTATCCAACCGACCTTCCCGATCGTTCAACGCTTGTTCGCGTTTATCCAATTCGGCGGCTGCTGCGGCGTCCGCCTCGCCCTGTTTTTGCGCCATCGCGATGCGATCTTCCTCAAGTTGCATCCGCTCGCGCTCTATCGCTTCCCGTTCAGCCGCGAGTTTCTGGTTGGCGAGTTCCTGCTCCAGTTGTTGCTGGCGTTGAATGGCGCCTTCCGCTTTCGCTTCCAGCTCGGAGATGCGCCTGCTGGTGTCGGAATTCCGGTCGCAGCCGACGGTAGCAAGCAGGCTGGCGGCAGTGACGCTGGCAAAGAGGTAGTTTTTCATGGCAGTTGGAAATGGGTTTGGGAAAGGGAAATCAATCTCCACAACCTACGACGGGATCACCCCATCAATCTATTCATTCCAATTTTCAGCGGATCCCGAGAGTTGCCACCTCAAAATCCACTCTTGCAGGGCCACTGCGCCCTCCGGGGATCTCGCGGCGTACCACGCGAGTGCCTAACAATTGTTCAAGCATCCGCAGCTCCATTTTGACGGCGCTTGGATATTGGTCGAAAATCGGTTGCAGCGGATGGTGATATTCCTCAATCCGAAATCCGTTTTCCGGATCATATTTGCATCGACCGAAACAGCCTTCCTTTTCACGCAAATTGGCCAGTAAAGTTGCTTTTTCGACCAGTGAGTTGGCTTTTGCGATGCGTGGTTTCCATTGGTCGTGGAGTTGTTGGAAATGTTGATAGAGCACGCGCTCGGGAGCGCTTTCACCGAACAGTGATTTCAATCCTTCCAGAATTTCCAAAGTGAAATGCACACCAGCGTCCGGAAAAATGGAGGCGGATTTGGCGGTGAGCCGGTAAAAAATTTCCGGTCGTCCGACTTCTGTGCGAGGCACCCGCGTGCGCTCAAGATAGCCGAGCTTTTTGAGATCCTCGCAATATTGCTTGGTCGCCATGTAGCTGGCATCCAATCGCCTTGAAAGCTCACTGACAGGCAAGCCGCCGGACAATTTCAACTGCTCCATGGTGGCAACCCATTGGGGTTTGACCAATTCTCGAAATCCCGGACGAAACATAGACAACTGACTGTATTTTGGCGCGAAACGGCAGATGTGCAACCTGCAATTCGCGAGATCTGGTTACAAAAAAGCCGCCGCGCAAATGAATGCGGGCGGCTTCAGGTGAGAAGTTGACTCATTTCCGAACCTTGGCAAGAGCTGGAGCAGGTTGGATGGAAACTCGGGCTCTTGCTGCCTCTTCGCCAACTCGTTTCAGCAGGGCGATGAGGGAAGCGGTGATGAAATATTCCTTCAGAAGCGCTTCACGCGTTTCTCCATTCTTCGTCTTATGGGTGATTTTCATGGGTCTATATTCAGAACGGAAAACGATGGATCGAATTCCAATAATCACCGGTAAGGTCGCTGAATGGGAACGCAAACGAATGTTAGAGAAAAATGAATTATTTTTTCTCGGAGTAGCCGACCTGTGCCATGAGCGGTTTTCCAGAGCTGGATGTCAGGGTCAGGGTCAGCTTTCTCTTTCCACCTGAGTAGGTGCTGACTCGAGTCATCATGTCGTTAAAGGTCGAATTGCTGCTGCTATGGGAATTGAATCCGAGTTTGTCGGCCTCGGCTTCGAAAAATGCTTCGATTTCCTCAGGAGTAGCGCTGGATTCGGTGGTGTAGGAACCGCTGATTTCGGCATCACTGGTATTTTGAAATGCATTCACCTTTCCTTCAGCATTCGGGACACGAGGCACCCAGCTTGGCACGTTGGAAAGATCGGATGCGCCAATTTCCGTGACGTTGCCGTCGGAATCAGTCATCGAGAATTTACCCTCGCGGATTTGCTCGTAGGTGAAGGTCATGGTTTTGCCATCTTTCCTGCGGACGGTGATTTCGCCTGCCTTGTCGTCGGATTTTACCAATTCCAGATCTGGATTGGCTCGGATGATCATTTCAGCCGCAGCTTTTTCCGGGTTCTTTTCGAATTCCTGAATGGTTTTGCGGCAGAATCCAACCGCCAGTGAGACGAGGATGACCAGAATGATGATGATGGTGCCGCATCCGATGCCAACCCAGCCGAGGGCGGGAATGCCTTTTTTCGGTGGGGCAGGGACAGGTGGTGGCGGGGTGGGATAGTCAGACATGATTTGATTCAAGCAAATCCCGAAGCGAATTGCGATGGGAAACAAATCTGCAATTTACCCTAGGCCGAGAGGCCATCTGCCGCTTCACTGTCCGCCCATGTCCGCCCGCACCGGCATTTTACTCGTCGTTTCCGGCCCTTCCGGGTCTGGAAAAACCACGCTTTGCAGACGCCTCGCCAATGACCAATTGGCACGGTATTCCATTTCATGCACGACGCGTTCGCCGCGGCCGGGTGAGATCGATGGCGAACATTACCACTTTCTCTCGACCGCCGAATTCGAGGCGAAATTGCAAGCGGGTGAGTTTTTGGAACACGCCACGGTGCACGGAAATTTCTACGGCACCTTGAAGTCAGAAGTGACCCGTTTTTTAACCGATGGGGTCGATGTGGTGATGGATATTGATATCCAGGGTGCAGCGCAAATTCGCGATTGCGATGATGAGGAAATCAAGCGCGCGGTGGTCGATCTTTTCGTGATGCCGCCGAGTCGTGAGGAATTGTTGGCACGCCTTTCGGGGCGTGGAACGGACAGTCAGGAAACGATCGACCTGCGCATGGAAAACGCTCTGGAAGAGGTGGCGTCATGGCCGAAATACACCTATCGGCTCCTTTCCGCCACGCCGGACGAAGATTATGCGAGATTTACCGCCCTGTTGTCAGCAGAGCGGATGAAGGTCAATCGGATGGTGGATTGAGGACGCGCTCGCCGTTTTAGGAAATGACGGCGACGTTGAAATCTCCGGGATCGAAGTCCACATCAAGCGGGAACCACGGGCGGGCAACGCGCTGGTAGCTGAGTTGTGGAATGTCTTGATTCACGGCTCCAGGCGTCAGCGCGAGAAACGCCTGGCTGGCGGTTTCGTGAAGTTCCGGCTCAAGATAGCCAATTTTCACCGCCGTGATTTCAACCTGTTTTGGATCGAGCTCAAGTCGGGTAAACTCGCGGATGACATGAAATGGCTTGCGTTTGCTGGTGAGAATCAAATGCACGCCGCCCACGCGCAAGACCGCGAGGTCGCCGCCGATCGGATCGTCCGGGAGGAGAAATTCAACCGTTCCGGTCAGCTCCAATTCCTGGCCATGGACGGGGTCGAGTTTGCCGCCGATTTGCACCCTGGCTTCGTTGCCGATGCCGGCTTGTTGGCAAATTCCGACTGCCGTTGCACTGGGGATGCTGGCGTAAATGCACTGAACTTTCCCTGAGGCAATGTCTGGATGGGCAAGCAGGCGTTGCACCATGTACGGAATGTCGCCCGCACCGCCGGCTGTTGGATTGTCGCCGGAGTCACTGATGAATACCGCTTTTTGTTCCAGCGAAACCGCTTTGGCGATGCACGTATCCGCATCGAACGCTGGCACACCAAACTGGAAATCTTTGCGGGCATCCCAATAAATCCGGGCAATGCGCAATGCTTCTTCCCGACAAGTATCCGGATCGGTCCCGGTGACGACGACGCTGGCAGCATTTCTTGGTTCATCCGCCCAAACGTATCCAACCCACAGCGAGGCATCGAGAACCCCCTCGCGGGCATCTGATTGAGGAAGCGTGGCGTAGATGGAATTTCCTGGCTCGGTGAAGGTGCTGGTTCGCTCACCCGGCAAGCCGGCAGGGATTTTGGCCCATGCGCGGACGGGGCGGATTTGTTGATCCAGGCAATCCACCAACATGCGGCAGGCCTTTTCCCGGGTTTCCATGTAGTCGATGTGCGGAGCGGTCCGATAAGCGGTGAATACATCGACTTGCTCAACCAACTCGCGGGTCACGTTTCCGTGCAAATCCATCCCGGTGGTGATGAGGCAATCCGGGCCGACAACCTCCCGGATTGAACGGGCGAGATCGGCTTCCGCATCATCCATGCCGACGACGTTCATCGCACCATGGATGTCGAGATAGAAGCCATCCAATGGCAGGGCTTTACGCAGGCCTGTTAGAATTTCCTGTTTTAGAGCTTCGTAAGCATCTTGGCGAACGGACCCACCGGGGATGGCTTTGGCCTGGAGTAATGGGATCCACGTGATGTCCTCGTGATCGGCGATTTTCCAATCGGTTAGAAAATCATATCTCACCCGCATCTCATCGCCACGCAGGATCAGAAAGTCCTCAATTCCGGAGGTGAGGGGGGAAAAGGTGCAGCTTTCGATGGCGATCCCGCCGATGGCGATGCGTTTCATGGTGGATGGGCGTGACGGGCTTTATCCGTTTTGGATGATGGTGCGGATTTTGGATTCGTCTGCCACCCGGCGTGAAAATTCTGGCGGAAACAATGCCGCGCCCATGCTCGGACGGAGGTTTCTGAATTCCATGCCACTCTCAACCGGGCGGCGGCAGCTCAGGTGGAATTCCGGGGCCTCGGTGAGCGCGGCGATTTTGTGAATGTTGCGGGAAGTGATGCCACCGCCTGGAAGAATGATGATGCGATCACCGGCAGCTTTGACCAAATCGCGGATGAGGTCCGCTCCTTCAAGGACGCTGCTTTCCTGGCCGGATGTAAGAATGCGTTTGATGCCGAGCGAAGCTAATTGATCCAGTGCCTCAAATGGATCGCGGCACATATCAAACGCGCGGTGGAACGTAACCGGAAGAGGACCCGCCTCAGCGATCAAAGCTTTCGTTTTATCTTCGTCGATGGTGCCGTTGGCATTCAAGCAACCGATTACAACTCCGTCTGCCCCCAGTTTTTTAGCGACGGAAATATCTTCAAGCATCGCTTCCATTTCCTCGTCATTGAAAAGGAAATCACCGCCGCGCGCGCGGATGATGACCATCACGCCAAGTGTTACCCGACTGCGGACCGCTTTGATCATTCCGGCACTCGGTGTCAGGCCGCCTTCGAAAAGGCCTGCGCACAGTTCCACTCGCTTGGCGCCAGCTCGATCTGCGGCTATGGCGCTCTCTACTGAATCAATGCAGATTTCCAGAATCATGCCGCTGAACAAGCACCAGCCCGGCGCGGTTGGCGAGCAGGAATCGAGTTATTTCAGATGTTAGAGAATTTGCAGTGGCAGCGTCTGGAAATTTTGTGGTATCCGGTTTTATCTTTAAACCCGTAAAGTAATGCCATCACCCAAAAGCCCGCTGCCCCCTGGTAAAAAATCTGCATCACGCTGGAAAAAAATCGGGTTTGGAGCGTTATCGATTTCAGTTGTTTTCCATGTCTTATTGTTAATCGGTGGCTTGTATTGGATTTTGAAATCACCTCCACCTCCGCCGGAGAAGAAGGTCGATTTCCTGCCGAAAGGTGGTGGCGGGGGCGGGGGAGAAGCGCCATCGACTCCCAAGCGCATGATGTCCAGCCCGGTCGACCAGGTTGTGAACCGGGTCGCTGCACTGGATGCAGTGGGCGGATTTACCTTGCCCGAGCCGGATGACAGCAATCTTGCGATGACTTCCCTAGCTCCCCTAGGCGGTGGATTGGGCGGCATGGGCAGTGGCAGCGGCGGTGGCAATGGATCAGGCTTTGGCATGGGAACCGGTCCCGGAAATGGTATCGGGGTTGGCTTGGCCGGAGGCAGTGCCGCCAAGTTTTTCGAAATGAGCGTGACGGCCAGCCGCATCGCCTACGTGATCGACTTTTCCCTGTCCATGTCGGCCGGTGGGCGCGACCAACTGATGCGAAATGAATTGTCAAAATCCATTCAAGGTCTGGATAACAATTCGCAATACCAACTCATTTTCTTTTCGGGTCCCGCATGGGTTGCTGGAGATAAGGTGAGTGTCGATGATATGGGGGAAGCGATCGTAAAATCCGGCAATAGTACCTACAAATGGCAGGCCAATGATGTGTTCAGTTGGGAGCAGAAGGGCTCGCGCCAACGGCCGCAGTGGCTGACTGCGACACCGATCGAAATCGAGAAATCACTTTCACTCATCAAGAACACACAACTCGTCAACGGAACGGATTGGGAATCACCGATCAAGATGGCGATTGATATGACACCGCCCCCGGAAATGGTGTTTTTCATGACGGACGGTTCCATGTCGAACCGCGATATGATCAAGTTGGGCAAGGACTTGGCCCGGAAGGCTCGCAGCCGGAAGGTGGTTCTGAACACCGTTTCCATGATGTTGGACAAAACCCAAGATGGTGAAGCACTGAAGGCCATGCAATTCATGGCGGAAAGCACCGGTGGCCAATTCAAAAATATTGGCCATGATGGCAAGGTGACGAACTGATCTAACCGATCACTGGCCGCTGCCGACAGGGACGGAAATGATCGATTTCTCGTCCGAACCCACTGCGTTGGCACCTTCGTTCACCGCGATGGCGCGCGCGGCATCCCGGAAGATCAGCTCGACCGTATCTTCCGCGAGTTGCAGTGGTTTTCTCGGGATCCAGACGATATCTCCGGCCTTTAGGTGAACATTGGTTGCCTTGCCTGTTAGAATGGCTCGGAGATTGACGATGGCGGCTTGCGGTTTGGTCACCGAACCGCGGACGATGACCACCTGATCAATGTAAGCTCCGGGTGCAGGACCTCGTCCCTGGGCGATACACTGAATGAGCGAGAGGTCATCCTTGAACCCGATCGCACGCGGCGAGTTCACAGCGCCCAGCAACATGACGGATGCGGATTGGGCGGAGGGGAGATATACAAAATCATTATGCCGTAGATAAATGTTTTGCGAGGTATCTCCCTCCTTGATCAATTTGGTGAAATCGACCGGGAGAATGTTGCCATCACGGATCACCACACTGTTGGTTAGGTCCGCTAACTCTTCGGTGGTCCCGGAAAAGCGTGAGGTGAAGAGTCCACCTGCCTCTGCTATGGCTTCCAATACGGTGGTTGGTTGACGCAAGGGGTAGATGCCGGGTTTGAAAACCCGCCCGAGAATCCAATATCGGCGTGACCGAATTTCAGCCAGGCTCACATTGACGATGGGATTGGTATAATCCTTCTTAAGAGCTTCGGTGACGGTTTTGGTAAATTCCTTAACTGTCGAACCCTCAGCCCGAACGCCGCCGGCCAGATTGTAATAGACCATGCCATCCGGCATTACAAAAGTCCGTGCAAGAGTGTCGTCAACCTCAGCCACCTCGATTTCCAGAACATCACCAGCGCCGAGTTTGTAAGGATCTTGGCTTGGTTTCAGAGTTTCTGGAGGAAGAGTGCGGTGAGTTTCGATCGTCTGAAATTCAATATCCTCCGGTGCTTTTTGATCCACCCGAGGATCGAATTGTTTACCGGGAATGTTTTGTTGGCACGAGGTGAAACACCACGCCAACGCTAGGGAGAGATATGCCAAGGTGCGGATCATCTTCTGCCAGGTATGATAGGGTCGGTGATGATCGGATCGACGTTGAGGTTGATCCAGTTGGAAGTGGCGCTGCCGACAAAGGAATTGAGGGCGAGTTTCAATATTTCCTCTGCCTTGGTCCACGGGTGGTCGGCGACGTAGACGATGTCATTCGGTTGCAGCGCGAAGTCAGGTGCTTTAGCGGCGAGAATATCTTTTACGCTGATTTCAAAGGTCTCCGGTTTTTCAAAGCTTCCACGTACTACGAGTACCCGATCCGCCCAAGCGTGCTCGGTCATGCCACCGCGTCGGCTAAGTGCGCTGACCACCGTGACGTCCGGTGTTAGACCCTGCACCCCGGGATTGGTGACAGCACCAAAGACATAGTAGTCGTTACTAATGTTAGAGGCGAGGTAGATGAAATCATTGGGCTCGATTTCCACATTCTCATCCATTTTTCCCTCCAGGAACAACCGGCGAAAATTGATAGGCAGTCGCTTGCCGTTCCGGGAAAGGAAAGAGCGATCCAGATCCGCCAGCTCAATGGTGTTTTGTTCGAACAATCCTGTTTCCAAGCCACCCGCATTTGCGACGGCCTCGACCAGAGTCATTGGACGCTCCAAGGTGTAAACTCCGCGTTTCACCACTTTGCCCAAGACCGTGAAGCGTTTCGAGGCGACTTCGGCAGGTGTTAGAATCACCCGTGGTGACAGGAAATCTTTCGACAGCGCCTGCTCAATTTTCAATCGGGCTTCATCGATGGTTAGACCAGTCAGCTTGATATCTTTCGCTTGCAGATAACTGATCGTGCCATCGGGGCCGATCCGCATGGCTGGGCGATCGAGATCTGGTCTGCCGTAAAATGCAAAATTCAGCACGTCGCCGGGACCAAGCTCATATCGGGTTCTCCAGGAAGTCGGGCCAGGTGGAGCTTGATTTCCAGGAATGGCTTTCCCGGTTTCTGGTGCCGTCTCATTGCCTGCCGAGGGATCAGCATCAACGAGATTGCCCATCATGAAATAGGGCAAAAGAATGATGTAGAACCGATTCATGATGCACTTTTCTGGGAGATTTTTTTCGCTAGAAAAATAGAGGCAAAATCTGCGAGGCGGCGGAACATTCCCTTCGCCGGACTCATCCAGGCCAGGGTTCCATCGCACGGTTCCAAGTAAGATTGGATGACGGAAAGCGAACGCTCCACGTGATTCACCGACTCCTTGTCATTGGCGACGATCGAAATCCAGTAGTCGACATTTTCCAAAGTGCTACGGCTCTTTCCAGTCGGAACCATGGACGCTCTGAACAGGTGACAGGGAATTGGGTCGTCCGAGCGAAGCCATACCAATCCGGCCAGTGTTTGGTCAGCAGACCAATGGCCTTCAGGATCGAGATTTCTAACCCGGAGTGGGGCCATTTCGTCCTCCATCACTGCTCTCCCTAAATGACGCCAGAATCGATGTTCAGCGGCTTGATCCAATCCTGAAGTCCAGAACATGCAGTTCGAAATGCCATCAAGATGCGGGGATAGCGACGTGATCCAAAAGTTTTTGACCGCTTCATATTCGGCTTCCTCGGAGACTGTTGGGATGAGACCCATGAGTGGCGCCCGAGTTGCAACACAGCATTCGATCACCGAGCGGCGGGTCGAGCGGTGCGAGAGCAGCAAGCAGATGACTGCCGTCAAGCCACCGCCGAGACCTGCTCCAACAATTCCTAACAAGAGGGGAGCTTTGATCTTCGAGTTTTCGATCACGAGTCGCGGATCAGGTCCTTGGAAAACTTGCCAATAGCCGGGCGCACCGGATGCGTAGATTTCGGCTTCCTTCAAGCGGTTTGTTAGAAGTGACAGACCTTCCAGAATGTTATCCCGCTTCTTCTGCAGTGCTTGATAGCGGTTGATGATGCCTGGAAGATCTTTGAGGCGGCTGGATGCTTGCTCCTGCAATTTTTGCAGGGCATCGATTTTGCTCAGCGCTTGGACCTTTTCGTTCGTTAACTGAATGATATCCAGGTAGATCTGATTCCCGAGTGGAGTTCCGGTGTAATACTCGAGATCCGTGTCTTTCTTTTCCGAAAGGTCTTTGATCTGTTCTTCCAGATAGGCGATGCTTTGGAGTTTGGAAAGCACCTGCGGGTTGGAATCGGTGTAAGTCGACCGCAGGTTGGAAAGATCCTCTTGAGCATTTTTTAACTGCAATTCCAAGGGGCTTTGTCGCCGAAGTTGCTCCGTCAGTTTCTCAATTTGCTCAGTTTTGGATTTTGCCTCTATCCGCGCGGTTGCGAGATCGAGATCAATTTGTCCAAGTTGCGCAAGGATCGCTGCGACTTGGGAGTCGCTGGATAAAAACTCATTCTTTTCAGAAAATTCGAGTATTTCCCGATTGATGTCAGCAAACTGTTTTTCGAATGAGGCGACCTCGCTCTGCAAGGTGATGCGTACGCTTCGGGCCTCGGTTTGTTGAAAGCGTTTGGTGTAAGCGTTGATTTCGTCTGCCCAGATATTGGAAAAGCTGATCGCGTCTTTTGCGCTGAAGGGCGAATGATAGGTGATGAAGAAGATGTTGGTGCCTTCCAATTGGGAGGCTTCTACCAGCGTCTTCGGATCGAATTGTTCGAGTCCGTTTTTAGCCCGCTCCACCGCACGATCAAGCGGCTCGGAAGCAAGCAAGGTGGCGAGCAGAGTCGCGTCATTCAGATCACCGGGCTGGAAAGCTTCCCCTGTATCCGAAGTTTGGACCGTTTGCGGCACCGGCCGTTTGATCAATGAAAGGGAGATCGAATAAGACGGTGTGTGCAATGCGAGCCCTGCTAGTCCACCGAGCACACCGAATAAAAGCATGCCTGCGGTGATGAACGGCCAGCGTGTTAGAACACCACCTAACAAACGGATCGGATCGGTCGGAAGAGGGAAATTGAACCCTTTTTTGGGTGGGGTAGGGGCGGCAAGGGATGCATCTGCCGTAAGCTCGACGTCAGATGATGGCGAAGATCCCGAAGAAATGCCGGGGATAGGCTGGTCAGATTTGTTTCGGATAACTTAAAGAATAAGGAGCCGAGGCTCAGATGGCAAGTGAGAACACCGTCTCAGCGAACGAGTTTGAGAAAGAGTCAAGTGACATTTCCTGGCGCACCCGGGCAACCAGCTCAGGTGCAGGTGAAGGTTTACCTGATTGGATGAATTTCGCAATGATCGCAGCGAGAGCATTTTGTTGATTTGGAGTAAATCTCCATTCGTCTGGCAAGACGTCCTTCATGCCATCGCGATCGCTGGCGATTACGGTGGTCCCCGTGCATAGACATTCTAACATGACCAATGGCAAACCTTCATAACGCGATGGAATTACCAAGGCATCCAGTGCTGGATAGAGAACCGCCGGATCGGACCAATCGAGGAGAGTGCTGGTGATTCCAGCATTGTCGAGCAGTTGCTTTAGGGAATCCTTGTCCGGTCCATCTCCAGCGAAAACCAGGTGGATTCGATCGGTCAGCGTTGCTTCACCGGCCACGGCGCGGACTAGTAGATCTTGTTGTTTCTGACTGAATTCAAGTCTTCCGACCATGCCAAGTACGGTTCCATCCGTAGGAATGCCAAGCGCGATACGGGATTCGGTTTTATCCGCGGGGCGGAATCGGTTCACATCCACGCCGTTGTAGACGATATGTATCGGACAGGTGGCGCCACGGAGCTTGAGCATGGCTGCCATTTCCTCGGTGATGGTGATGAAGCTATCCGGCAGCTTGAACAACGGACCGCAAAATAAATCGCGGGCGGCTCCAAGTTTTGCACCCATCTCCGCATTGGAATGTGGGACCGGAATGTAACTTGTTGATCGAATGCCTGCTTTTCTGGAGGCGATGAGTGCCAGTGAAGAATGCTCGATGTTTCCCTGAACGGCAACGACCAGCGATGGGTTGATCTCCCGAAAACGTTTCGACAACTTCGTCGCTCGACCGGGATACAAGCGGTTTTTGGCAGCTTCCAATTTCGAGGATTGATAGGGCAGAAGTTCGATTTCCAATTGAGGGAACCTGGATTGAATCGCGTTCAGGCGCTCGACCAACTTCTGATTTGCTGCGGATGCCAGAAAGTGGAGAGGGGAGGTGTTGCGAGATAAAATCGCCTCAAGTCCGAGCAGGGACATGACCTCATGACCGCCGAACACCGGGCTGTCATCATAGAAAAGGATTTTCATGATCCTTCGGCTTGGGTCAGGAACTCTTCGATTTGGCTCGTGATCGGATCGAGATCGAATTTCTCACGAACTTCCGTCAGACCCGTTGAGGCGATGGATTCGCGCAGGCTGCTTGATTCGCTCAATTCCTTGATTCGTTGAGCGTAGAGTTCGGGCTGGGCGGCGCCAGCGATCAGGCAATTGTCCTTGTCGCGCGCGAGTTCTTTTTGCCCGCCATCCAATGAAGTGATCACCGGAAGGCCGGAGGCCATGGCTTCCAAGGGGGTCAACGCAAAAGGTTCGCCCCAGTTCGAGGTGAAGAGCAAAGCATCGTATTGAGAATAGAGTCCCCGCATTTCCGCGGCAGGTGCCAACCGAAGTCTAACGAATTCTGTTAGATTGAGTTTGGAGATCTCATCGTTGACGATGCTTGTGTAGGCAGCATCTCCTTTTCCGAACAGATCAAGAGTCAGATGCGTGAGACCAAGTTGGTGGGCATGATACAAGGCGCGAATTGCGGTGAGTGGATCTTTGTCCTCCGACAGTCGGCCGACCCACAGAAGCTTTGAAAACCCGGAGTGATCTTGCTTCACGGTAAAACCGCCGGTGTCGATTCCACAATGAATGACCGATGCGTGAGAGACCGGCCAGCCTTTAGAAACCGTGTGGTCACGCATGAAGGCGCTGCAAAAATAGATGTTCTTGAATCGAAGTTTCTTGGCCGATGCAGTGGGCGCGATTTGATCGAGTTTTTTCCGTAAACCGATCGTCTCAGCGAACTTGCGTGCGAAAACTCGTCCTTTCGATCCAGCGTCATTCCACCAGGAAAGCCACACATCTCCTGCGATACTGCGGGCGATCCAGTGATCTGAAATATCGTATACATGTGGGATGCCGCAATTTTCTAACCGGTGCAGCAGAGATTTGGAAATACCGCCGAGATTCCAGACATGAATCAGGTCGGGCTGGAAGGAGTCGATCTCTGCTTGCAGGGCTCGATGATTGTGAGCTTCCAGCGCGTAGAGCTGATGGATCGGCAACCACGGGTGGCCGAAAAATCCGTGAATTCTTAGCTTTCTTGCAACGTGAGGTTGCGCAATTTCCTCTCTGTCCGGGACATGATGATCGGATGTCAGAATGCGCACATCATGCCCACGCTGCATGATTCTTTCCATGATGTCACGGCAGCGGATTTCATAACCCCCGATTTCATGGGGTGGGTAAAGGTTCGAGATGGCTAGAATTTTCATGTGTCACGTTGGTAATGTTTCCATCCTGCGCGATAGCCGTCATTGCGACCGAGTCGTTGGTAAAAACGCACCGCAGCGGCATGCGGCATTTCTGTTAGGCGGTGATTGGCCGCGCACCATTTCAAATCCTTGCGGGTATCATTTGCCCAACCCAGTCCGATGGCGAGCCAGCGCGTGAGTGCATTTTCCGGAGGTTTTTCGGCTGTGGCCGCCATTGCTTTGGCGTCGCCAAAAGCCCGCTTGTAGGATTGCTGAAGCGTGTAGTTGTGCGAATGCATGACGACGGATTTTTCGGAAAACGGAATTTGATAACCATTCTCGATCAAGCGGCGCGTCCATTCATCATCTTCCGCGTATTGGAGATCCTCGCGGAACGGGTGGGCATCCAGCACGGAGCGGTGAGTGATGCTGCTTACCATGCTGAAAAAATGTTCCCAGTTTGCAGACTCACGCTGCGGACCGAAGCACTGTTCAAGTCCATGGGCAAATACTGCCTGACAGTCCGGGCGGGCGATTTGTCGGGAAAAAGCGGCTCCAAAATTCGGAGTCTCGATAGCAGTTGTTAGAAGTTCCTTCAGCCAATCCGTGCCGACAGGTTCGGCATCCGCATTCAGATAGATGATCCAGTCATGGCTTGCTTCGGCAGCGCCCCGGTTCATCACCACACCTGGAACATACTCGCTCGGTTTGATTTGGATCAGCTTCGCAGGATTGGCAGCGGCAAGGGTTTCCAGAGAGCCGTCCGTCGAGCCTGAATCAATGACGATCAACTCGATTTCACCATCAAAAGTTTGATTGAAGAGTTGTCGAAGCGTGCCGCCGACGGCCCACCCTTCGTCTTTGCATCGCATCACCACGGATACGGCTTTAGGAAATTCGGTCATAGTTCCCGTTGGCGTTCTTCCGCCGATTGATAGATTTGTTCGAGTTGTGCGTTGACTGCTTTCCAAGTGTAGTGCGCCTGAATTTTAGCCGCCCCGGCTCGCGCAAGTGCAGGTCCGAGATCCGGCTCATCTGCAATCCTTGCCATGCATGCCGTTAGGGCAGGAGCATTGGACGATGGAAAATGGAGGCCGTCTTTTTCATGATCAACCAATCGTTGCAGTCCCCCGATGTTGGAGGCGATGACTGGCACGCCGGATGCCCATGCTTCCAGCACGACAATCCCGAATGGCTCGTGGCGGGAAGGAAGTACAAAGGCATCAAGAGCTGTTAGAAGATTCCGATGCAGTTCGGATTCAGCCACTACAGCGGGATGAATGGTGACCAGATTGCCCAAATGGAGGCGAGCGATGGCTCCCAGAATTTCCTGAAGGTAGGTTTGGCTGGTGACCGGCCCGCCAAGCAATAGACGGAAATTTTTCTTGGGTTGTGAGGCTACCAAGGCGGCGAATGCTTCCACTAAAAGCAATTGATTTTTCTGCGGATCAATCCGGCTGAGGCAGCCAAACCCGATCGCATCTTCCGGCCAGTCGAGGGCGTGACGGCCAGCGATGCGGTTGCCATTGGCAAATGACTCGGCATTCACACCGTTGGGCAAATGATGAATCCGATCGTGAGGAAGGATCTCTTTCGCCTTCTCATATTCGGAATAGCCAACGCAAAGAACGGCGTCGACGTCATGAAGCAGATGCCGCGAACGAAACAGTGCACCGAACGGTTTTCCCCATTCAAAGTGACCTTCTTGTGCTTCCACGATCGACGCTGCTTCAGATTCCGGGACATCGAAAATATTTCCATGCAGTGTGACAACGCACGGCTTCTTACGCCATCGGGCAGCTGTTAGAACCGAGCCGCCCATGCGTTTCAGGACGTGGGCATGATAGATTCTGACATTTTTGGCAGTCAGCAGATGCCGGAAAAGATCGAGCGAAAGGAGATTGCCGCCTTTTTTGTCCAGCGCGTGGATTTCATCAGCGGAAAGGCCGAAGAATGGATATTGGTAACGATAACGACGGATCGGGATGTCTTTCCAAACCTCCGACGGGATAGAAGCAAGTGCTCGTGAAGTATGGATTTCAGGTTGATAGCCGAGAGCTTGCTGCTGGCGGCACAAATTATAAATGACGCTTTCCGTGCCTCCCCATTCGTCGATGGCGAAGCGTCGCGGAACATGCAGGATGCGCGTGTTGGTCATTTCAGGATGAAGCAGCTTTCCGCATTACCGGAAAGATCTGGGTTAGATTTTGAACCGGCAGGGTTTCATGACTGGACATCCAGGCAGCCGCGCTATCGATGTGCTCTGGAGCGTAGCCGTGCATCGCGGTCACCTTGCGTTGATTGAGAAAGGATGGCACGAAGAGTGAACCTGAAGGGAGCAGGTAGAACAGCTCGCCGAATTTTCGATCGGGAAACAGGCAGCCATAGCCCGCGAGTTGTTCATCAGTTAGAACCTGACCGTCTTTTTGTTCCTGGAGCCAGGTGGTTGCGGTTTTTCTAACAGAATCGTCCGCGAACCAGAAGCGAGCCATCGTCGAATCCCAGACCGCTGTGTAGTCTCGGCCAAATTTCAACCCGAGCTTCTCCCAGCGGGGAAGCAGGTCGGAGCATTGATGGACATCCGCCATGCCGTGGTCGCTGAATAGGTGGAGGCGGACTTCCTGGTAGTGTCGAGCCGCAGTGTCCGCGATGGATCTGAGGTTTTTCGCAAAGGTGTCAAATGCTTCGTCGACCTGTGGATGGTCCGTGCCGTATCGATGCATTGCGGCGTCCAGTCTGGCGGTGAAGAGGTAAAGCAGTTCGACATCTCCTTTTTCAATTTCTCGTTTGGCGTGATCGATGTTCTCCGGATCGCTCAATCTCCAGTTCGATCGTGTCCAGGGTTTTCCGGATTCCTGCCAATGTTCGAAGATGGTGCGCTGGCCACCATTGATACCGCCTGGCTCGTAGATATCTTTTTTCTCGGTGTAGTCGAGATAGGGAAGTTTTGAAAAAGGCACACTGTAGAGCTGGAAGTAACCGGTGTAGCCTTGGCGGGCGGCAATGAACTTCGAGACCTTGTTTCTGACGCGATGGTGCCCGGCGACGAGTTCAGGGAGAAATCCGAGGTGGCGCAGGGATTTGAAGGGGCTTTGATTTTCCTTCGCTTTTACAAAGAAGGAAAAGTGCCCGTGGTCCTGGGGCAGTGCTCCTGTTAGAATCGTCGGATCGCAGGTTGATGAGTAGCCGAGCAGGGTTTCGCAGCGGTTTCGGACGGGTAACAGGTCCTCTACAAATTTCCTGCGCGAAGCTATGTTCCAGCCGAGAGCGTCGGCGAAGATGAAAATGTCGATCTTGGCTTTCATCCCGCCTCGACTCCTGTTAGATTACGGATCGTCTGGATGAGTTGAAGCGGCGAAAATGGTTTGCCAAAGACCTCGCTGGCACCCTCGCTGCGAAGGCTGTCGATGACCTCGGGCGTTGCCCTTCCAGTAACAAAGACAACCGGGACGGTTTCCCGGCCGGGGATGCGGTGAAGCTCACGCATGACTTCCGGGCCCCGGATATCCGGTAATTCGAAGTCAAGAATGACCAGATCAGGTCGTGTGATCGACGCGCTTTCGATCATGCTTTTCCCCGTGGTGAAAAAGCTTCCCTGGATCTGATTCCGTTGGAAATGGATCTGATAGAGACGTGAGATGACAAAATCATCTTCTGCTACAAAAATGCGTTTCATGGGAGCATGTCGAGGGTGAGAATGGTGCAATCATCTTCCAGCACGGGGCCGCAATAATTTGCAATGTGGCCGCGGAGTTGTTCCCAAAGATGCTGGGCCGGACGTTTTCGTTGAGAGTCGATGAAATCTACAAATTTGTGCCATCCCTGGCTTTCTTCTTTCCGATCCCACTCGTAGCAACCATCGGTAACGAAGACGAATCGTTCGCCGCCTTGGAGCTCGATCATGTCGTTTTGATAGGAAACATCCGAGATGATTCCGATCGGTGGGCCGGATGGATCCAGGAAGGTTCTAACATCATTGGCATCGTAGTAGAACGTCGGGCAATGTCCGGCACTGGCGTGTTCCATGGACTTGCCATCTTTGCTGACCCGTGCGATTGCGCAGGTGATGAACATGGTAAGATTGCCCAATTGTTCGCAAAGGGTTTCGTTGATGGTTTCCAGAATCTTTGCCGCAGATCCTGAATTGACGGACAAGGTGAAGGCGGTTTTGAAAATACTCGCCAAAAGCGCGGCTGAGACCCCTTTACCCATCACATCGATGATGGCCATGACCAGGTTACCATCCTTGTCCAGCTTGGCGATCGCGTAGTCACCGGCAATGCTGAGCGAGCTGTCTTGATGAATTGATAACTCCCATTTGGGGGACGGGGGCGCGGGCAGAATCGGCAAAAGCGCTTTTTGAATGCCGACGGCGATTTCCAGTTCCCGAAGATCCTTCTGGGACTGGTCGCGAATGGTTGTTAGATATGCATTGGCGCAGGCGATTCCGCAAAGGTCTGCCAAGGTGCGCAGTGTGCCGAGCGAGCGGAAGCGCATGGTCGAGCTTCCGGGTTTTCGCAAGACCACGAGCGCGCCGAAATGGATATCGCCAGCGAGAATCGGAAACACGCAGCCGGATCCCGTGGAGCGAAGTCCTGGATGATCCAGGTTTTGTCGCGCCAGATCCTCATTGTTTTCCCACATGATTTCGCGGGTGAGAGAGCCAAGCGTTCTCAGTGCTGGATCTGCTTCTTCTGGATCCAGGAACCATGGGGCATTCGACAAGGATGCTCGAATGTTGTCAGGGATCTTGGGTGAGCCTTGAAGGAAAATCCGATCATTCGGACGGAGTGCGAGGAATTCATTGAGTGAGCCATCAATGAATTCCTGGAGATTGCCGCTTTCGATCAAATTCTCCGCGAGGCGATTGAAGAACGACAAACTTTCATAGCTGGATGAAAGTTCCTCCAGAGTTTTTTCCATCTCATCATCCATCACCAGAATGCGTCCCATGCCGGGATACTTCTTGGTGATTTCCAATCGGAATCCCGGGTTGCTGCGCCAGCTGCGGATTTCGTCGGCGAAATCATTCAGAATGAAAAGTCCACGGCCGGATTCCGAGGTTGGATCTTCCGGCAGCTGTGGGTTTTTCAATTGCTCATCGGACGGCCCGTTTCCGGGATCTTCCGCAGAGAGCATGATGGCACCATCCATCAATGCCCATTCGACGGTTACAGATTTGGACGGATCGCTTTGTGCTCCGTGAAAGATGGCGTTGAAGATGATTTCGTTAAAAATCAGCCGCCAATGGACGAGTTCTTCTTCCGGAATGCCGCCGTTGGTGAGGGTATCGATGAAACGCGTCCTGAGCGCCTCCACCATTTTCCCATCAGCGGGGAAGGTGAAGCGCAGGACGTCGGATTGGTTGGGCAGGAGTTCCCTTTGATTCATGATGGGGACAGATCCGCTGGTTTCAGGTTGCGGGTGAAATCAATGATGGCGGAGCGCAGAGTGGCAGGGGGCAGGGCGGCTTGATAGACCGCGTGCAGTGCTTCGTCAGGCTCGTCGGGTGAGTGGCAGCCTTGGCAATCCGCGTAGGAAAAAACTCCAACGGTGGCGTGGCTGATGATGTTTTGCCAATCCGGGCTCAGGCTCTCGAATTGCTCCCGGGATCTCGGCAGGACACCAAATAATTGCATTTTTCCTTTCCAAACCAAGGGTAACCAGGAGCGGCGGACTTGAAGGCCATGCCCCGGATTGCCTCGAAGATCCAGACCATCAAAGGTGTGGAAGGTCTCCGGGGAGCTGCCTTGGGAGGACCGGGATGTTAGATAAAGTTTCAGGGCGAGAAGTCGGTCTTTCAATGGCACAACCGGATGGGTCCCGGAAAGATCCGATGCAATGTGCGCCTCGATTCGGTCAATGCGCGCGCGATTCCTGCGGTTGAAAAGTGTGCTGCCAACCAAAAGGCAATCTTCCAATGCCGTCACCGGACCGAGATAGGAATGGGGTGAGACGTGGGAGCGCGTGATCTGATTGGCACCAGCCAAAAGAGCGCCTTGAGAAATGACCGCATATGGTCCGATTTCGCAATCGGGACCAATGAGCACATCGTCGCCGATGAAATACGGAGGAATCAGTTTTGCCTCCGGGTGAATCCGACAGGATGAGCCGATGCAGAGGAGGTCCCCCATGGAGTCCGCGTGGAGCTGGTCCAGCCACAACTTTTCCATTTCAGCTGCCCGGTCGAGCAGATCCCAGCCATTTTCAGGCAAACTTGGCAGTGGATGGCCAGGAAGGTGATCCACGAGGGTTGCCGTAGTTGGGGCATCCTCATTCGAGCTGATCGAAATGGTTTCCGTGGCTAGCGGCCAGATGGTCGATCGTTCTAACAATTGCCTGACTTCAGCCGGGCGGTCTGCCACATACACTCGGACTTTTTCCATGCCGAGGTTGGTTGCGTGGTCCAGCCAGTGATGGAGCAGGCATTGGTCACCGATGGTCCAAAGCGCAAAGGGTAGAGGGGATTTTCTGATTGAATCAATGTTGGACCAATCAGGCAGCAATAACTCAAGGATGTTCGTTGGGGGGGGGCATGTGTCGATGGATGAATGAGACATGCTAGTCAATATGCGCCTTTGCCGAGGAGGACCGCTGGGATGGTTTTGAGTAAGATGAGGATGTCATAGGCGGCACTGGATGAGCGGATGTATTGCAGATCCAACCGAACCTGCCCTTCAAAGTCAATTTCAGCGCGACCACCAATTTGCCATAAACAGGTGATGCCCGGCCGGATCCTCAACCGCCGCAGGTGAGAAGCCTTGTAAGTCGCCACTTCACGCGGGAGCGGTGGGCGTGGTCCCACAAGTGACATGTCACCGCGGAGCACATTGTAAAACTGGGGAAACTCATCGACGGATAATTTTCTCAGCCACTTGCCAACTTTGGTGATTCGCGGGTCGTCCTTCATTTTGAAAGTGACGCCTGCCTGGCCATGCTGATTTTGAGCAAGCAATTGATCCTTCACCTGATCCGCATTCATGATCATCGAGCGGAACTTCCACATGCCAAATAGTTTGCCGCCTGCACCGACCCGTTTCTGACAGAAGAACACCGGGCCGCCATCCTCTATTTTGATCAATATGGCAGTGATCAGAAAAATCGGCGAGAAACAGAGCAATCCCGCGCTGGATGCACAAATATCGAGAAGGCGCTTCAGGCCACGCGCTAACCGCGTAGTCATTCGCCAAATTTTCATCTTGCGACGGGCGCGAATACTCCACTTCTCGACGTTTCCATCGTGATTTGCTTGGTTCCAGTAAGTTGCTGGGTCCGTCTCCATTTCAAATTTCGGAACTTCTTTGGATTCGTGAACTATTTGGTTGTCCAAGGGAAGCAAACAATGCAGTTCTAATACGAAAACAGTCAGGTAGAGTCTTTAATTGCCATGGTGAACGTGCACGAAAGCGAGGGTCGCGTGAAGATACGAATCAACACGACCTCATTGGACCGCTCCAATGCAGTCGAACTGCGGGAAGCGGCAGCAGGGGTGATCACTCCGGAAACGAAATCGGTTGAGATCGATTGTGATGACTTGAAGTTCATCGATAGCTCCGGCGTCGGCGCACTTCTTCATATCAATAATTTGCTGCCACCTGGCAGTGGGCCAGCCATCTTGACCAAGGTCCATGGCACGGTTTTGACCGTATTGGAATTAGTCAGAGTTCACCGGCTTTTCACCATCACGGACTGAAAGATTTATAAGTAGAATTGATGAACGGCCGTTATTTTGAAGGCGATTACCCCGAGTTAGTGGATCGGCTGGAAAGCCATTTCAGACGTGTTCGCGAGTCGTGGGATGAGCGGAAATTTGACGGCAGTCTGGTGCTCGGCGGTGGCTACGGTCGCGGCGAAGGCGGGGTCATGAAAATCGGCGAAAAGGTCGAATTTTCCAATGATCTCGACTATTTCCTCTTTAATCCGAATCCGACCAATCCCGAGTTGTTAGATTGGGCAAAGCGCATTGAGCGCGAAGAGACCGATCGATTGGGAATCGATGTCGAAATCAAGTGCCTGACAGAAGAATCCGTTGGGGATCCTCAAGGCTCGATGATGTTTTCGGATCTGATCGCCGGAAACGAAGTTGTCGCAGGCGACGCTTCGTTTTTGCAGAAGCTCCCCGCGAGATTGGACTTCAGCAAAATCGGCGCGGAAGAAGCCACTCGCTTGCTCTGGAACCGCGGTAGCGGATTGTTCTTCGCGGGATGTCGCATGAACCGGGCAGACCAGCTCGGTTATGTGATCCGAAATCATGCCAAAGCAAAGCTGGCTCTCGGTGATGCCTGGCTGTGCTTGAACGGGCAATATCATCCACAATGCCGTGAACGCGGGGCCCGATTGCAAAAGGCAGAGTTAGCAGATGCTCTCGGAAAGCTGAAGGCATGGCATCTCGAAGGAGTGGAGTTTAAATTCAATCCTGTCTGCACCGGCATCAGTTGGGAAACGCTGGAGCAGGAACGCAACGGCCTGATCAAGGCTTGGGCGGAAGTTTACCTGATGGCTGAATCGGCAAGGCTCTCCAAATCCATTCCGGATTTTGCAACCTATCTGAGTCTGCCGCGTGTATTGCCGGCTTACGGGATTTGCAAAAATCTAGCTCTAGCGGCAAGAGACCGCTTGAAGAGAGGTGCGTTTTTGCGTCCACTCGGAGATTATCCAAGGGGAGCATTGATGCGCGCCTTGCCTTGCTTGCTCGGTCAGACCGATGGCGGTGTCAGCGAGGCTGCCAGGTTTTTACCAATTTCAACAGGCTCGGATATGGAATCGACCTACGCCCGGTGGTGGGCATATTATGCGTGATGATATGAAGCGGATTCTTATTTTCCTTCCTTATGTTCCATATCCTTTGAGAAGGGGGGCGTATCAGCGCGTCTATCATTTGACTCAGGAACTGGGTTCCCATTTCAAGGTCGATCTCTTTTGCCTCTCTTCAGAAGCGGAAGATAAATACCATCAGCCAAGATTTGAGGAGTTCTGCAAACGAGTCCGATTTGAGCCATTTCAACATCCACCATGGCCGCCATTTTGGTCGGACCGCTTGTGGAATCCAATGCCAACCACCGTGCGGCATTGGTGGTCGGATGATGTGCTTGAAAGTTTCAAGGATTTCACCGCAGGGCAGGATTACGATTCGATCGTCTTCTGTGATCTGGTTCTCTGGCCTTATGTGAAGTCGGTTTTCCCGGATCATCCATGTCGTGTGATGGACCGCAGTCGGGTCGACTGGCTTTTCCAAACCGAGGTGATCGAAACCACCAAGCCGGACCCTCTTGAGAAATTCAAACTCAAGGAAAACATTTGGAAGATCTCGAAAATGGAGCGCGAGGTGCGTGAAAAGCTCGCCTTGATGGTCGTTTGTGGTCCGGATGATCAAACATTTCTCGATGGGAAACTGGGGCCGAGTAAAAACATATTCGTGTTGGCAAACGGCGCCAACGTGTCGTTTTTCAACGCGGATGAATGGCCGCAACAACCAACGCCTAATCCAAGCGCATTGTTCTGCGGAGCCTTGGATTACGCGCCAAACACAGATGGACTGGCGTGGTACTTTGAAAAAATTCATCCATTGGTGCTGAAACGTTACCCGGATTTTAAAATCATGCTGGTCGGTAAAAGCCCGACACCTGAAGTAGAAGGCTATGGCAAACTGGATGGTGTCGAGTTTGTCGGGGAGGTGCCGGATGTGAGACCATACTATCAGAAGGCATGGATGCAGGTGGTGCCACTGAGAATTGGCGGTGGGACTCGATTGAAAATCGCTGAAGGGTTATCCATGGCAAATCCCGTCGTTTCCACAACGCTTGGAGCTCAAGGTTTGGAACTCTATCATGATGAGCATTTGCTTTTGGCAGATACGCCAGAGGCATTCGCGGAAGCCATGATGAGATATGTTGATGACCGAGAGTTGCGTGTTCAACAGGGGTTGAATGGTCGTCGTAAAATTTTGGAAACCTATACCTGGCAGGCTCTCGGGAACCAGCTCGCTGATCAGTTGAATCATCTGACCCATTCGAAATCATGAAATTATCACTCGCTGAGGAACCTCCGATCGCCGTCTTGTTAGGGCTTCCTTTCCATGATGTGACTTTGGAAGGGACTCTTAAGCATTGTGAGGATGTGATGGCAGGGGCGGAGCAACGCTACATGGTAACGGCGAATGTCGATTTCACCACCCAAGCCTATCATGACGCGGATTTGCGGAAGATTGTATTCTTTGCGGACCGTGTAGTTTGCGATGGCATGCCGTTGGTTTGGTTGTCCAAGTTGTTTGGTCATCCACTGACGGAACGGGTGGCTGGCTCTGATATGGTCCCGCGACTTCTGGAAATTTGTGCGCGCCGCAGCTTTCCGGTTTATTTTTTTGGCAGTGATATCGCTACTCTAAGTGAGGCCAAAGAGATCGTTGAAAATCGATATCCTGGCTTGAAAGTGGCCGGCATCGATGCGCCGCCGATCGGCGCGGTTGTCGAATGGGACAACGATGAGATTTGCCGCAAAATGAAAGACAGCGGTGCAAAGTTATTGCTGGTTTGTCTCGGTTGTCCGAAACAGGAACGATGGATATTCGCCAATCACAGTGAAACCGGAATTCCTTTAAGTATCGGCGTTGGTGCGAGTTTGGATTTCATTACCGGCAAACAGCGGCGGGCTCCGGTGTGGATGCAAAAATCCGGCTTCGAATGGTTTTGGCGGATGTCCGGAAATCCCAAACGCCTGGCGGCTCGCTATGGAAGTGATTTCCTGTTTCTCGTCAAAGCCTCATTCGGTCAGGCCATGGCACAGCGGACCCGTAGTCAAATCAGTGAAAAGATGGCACTGGAGATGGATACGGAATCCACCAATTCAATCGATGTGATCCGACTGGTTTGGAAAGGTGGATTGGAGAAAGACAGCTTGATGACAGCGGAAATTCCAAAACCGATCGACCGGCCAGTTTTGTTAGATCCATCTCAGGTTTCATTCATCGATAGTTCCGGTTTGGGAAAAATCGCATTGTTAGTCAGAAATTGCCGGCAGGCCGGGAAGCTGTTCATTCTGTTCAAGCCATCATCCGCAGTCAAGGATGCCGTTCGCGCAGCTCGGATGGATAGCTTGTTTCCGATGGTGGAATCGGAAGCCGAGGTGATGGAACTTCTGAAAAACGAAGAGTCGACTTCCGCCACCGTTCAGGAATCCGCTGGCGATGGAGTCGTGATGCTGGCCTTTCATCATCCGCTGGACGCTTTGCATCATGATAAGATGCTCGCGGATCTGGACGCTGCGATCGAAGGGAATCCAGGGTTGAAATATCTGGTGCTTGATCTCGAATTTGTCGATTTCATCGATAGCCGCGCCGTCGGTGGGCTGATCCGGGCGCGAAAGATGGCTGCTGCAAAAGGTGCTGAATTATATCTGTGGAATCCTAGTCCAGCCGTTGCGCAGATTATCAAATTACTTCGGCTCGATAAAATCTTACCTGCATGGAAGGGTGGTGCGCTTTGAAAGTCTTGCTCTCCGCAGGAATGATCCAAGGCGGCCGATCGGGTGTCGGTAGATATGTTATTTGTCTCGCTGAGGCGATGGTGAAAGAACAACCGCAGGTTGAACTCTTCATAGCTGGGTTCGATCAGGATCGTGGGCTTTTTCCTTGGATTGATCAAAGTCATTGGGTGTCGATTCCCGAAAAAATGAGTGGTGGTGCTCAAAACCTTTTATGGCATCAGCTTAGCCTCGGAAATATAGCGAAGCATCTTGGGGCCGATCTACTTCATATACCGAGTTATCGGCGGATGTTGATTCAATCACCGGTTCCCCAAGTGGCTACCATTCACGATTGTGCGCCCTTCGTATTGCGCGATAAATACGATTTTGCCCGCGGTTTTTTCGGCAGAGTCCTGGTGCCTTGGATTGCTCGACGAGTGCCTGAAATTATAGCGGTTAGTGAAACCACTGGAAGTGACATTGTGCACTTCATGAAAGTGGCAAAGGAACAGGTCACTGTCATCCCGAATGGGATGGATCACACCATGTTTCGGATTCTCAATGAGGATGCGATACAGGCCTTCAAAAAACGGAAAGGTTTGGAGCAACCATTTTTCCTGTACGTGGCTAGATTGGAACATCCGGCAAAGAACCACTTGAGACTGATTAATGCTTTCGAGAAATTGATCGAGAATGATGGTTTTTCAGGACAGCTGGTTTTGCCCGGAGCGCCTTGGCACGGATCGGAAGTGATTGAAGAGGCGGTGCGGTCCAGTCCACATCGCGAGCGAATCCGATTGGAAGGTTTCGTTGATAATGATGATCTCCCCTTGTGGTATGCTGCCGCAGAGGCGTTGGTTTTTCCTTCCTTGATGGAGGGCTTCGGGCTTCCTCTGTTAGAGGCTCAGGCATGTGGAACCCGGATTGCCTGCGCGAATTCTACCAGTTTGCCTGAAGTTGCTGGGCCTGCAGGCTTGTTGTTCGATGGCCTGGACGAAGAGTCGATTTACGAGTCGATGAAGACATTGGCCGAGATGTCTCCCGAAGAGCGGCTTCAAAAGGAAAAAGCGGGTGTCGAATGGGCAGCAAAGTTCACTTGGTCAGCGCATGCTGAAAAAGCAGTTGAGGTTTACGAGAAATTACTCCAGCGAGAGCAGGAAAAATTGAAATCATGAGTGTGGAATGGAAACGGAGGTTTTGGAGCACGACGATCAGTGGATACATTGGCGTGGTGCTGAGGTTGCTGCTCGGATTGATTTTGTTCCGGCAAATGTTCAGCGAATTGACCAGCGCTGAATTCGGTTTCTGGGCACTCCTGTGGTCATTGTTTGGATACGGCATCTTGTTGGACTTCGGATTCGGTTTTACCGCACAGAAAGCTGTCGCTGAAAAAACAGCGGTCGGCGATACTCCGGGTTTAAGCAGATTGTTATCAACGATCTTTTGGACTTATGTGTTCATGAGTCTGGTATTGTTGACCATTTTCTTATGCATTCGATCTCCATTTTTGAAGGGGATGAGCGTCCACCCGGAAGACATGTCTGAGTTTGGCCAAGCGTATCTGGTCTTTTTCATCGGTTTGTCGATCATGTTTCCCTTGGGGCTTTTCCCGGAGATTTTGCGGGGCTTGCAGAGATCGGATTTAGCAAACTGGATTGGAATCGGATCAACCTTGCTCAACTTTTCGTTCATTTTGTGGGGACTTAAAGCGGACTGGCCATTTCCCGTTTTGATGGGAGCTAGCGTCATCACCAGCGCGATGCAAAATCTTGCGGCAGCCATTATATCTGTCAGGAAACTGCCTGGACTATCACTGTCTCCGAGATTGTTCGATTGGCGATCTGTGCGAGTGCAAATGGGGTTCTCACTGGTTGCTTATTTGATTACATTCAGCAATCTGGTGATGGCAAAAAGTGACCAGTTGGTCATTTCATTGACGATTGGTGTTTCCGCGGTGGTGATCTATCAAGCTGGATTCAAGATGGGTGAGATGCTCAATACCTTCAGCGTTCAGCTCCAAGGGATGCTTTCCCCCGCAGCCGCTTCCTTGCGGGCAAGTGGAGATGACGAAGGACTCAAGCAGTTGCTGATGCAAAGCTCACGCATCACATTTTTGCTGGTGACGCCACTTTACGTTCTTTCAGCCGTTTATCTGGAACCGCTGATCTCAATTCTGACGGGCATGAAAAGCGTGCCGCATAGCACCTGGTGGATTGGACAGGTTCTGCTGCTTGCGGTTTATAGCTCTCAATTGACCAATAGCTGCTCCAAGCGGGTGATGATGATGTGCGGCAAGGAGAAGAAATTGCTCGCGATGTCGATCGGGGATGCCTTGGCGAACGTGGTACTGAGCATTATCCTAGCCTATCAGTTTGGAGTGTTGGGCGTATCGATCGGAACGCTGGTGCCAACGATGTTAGTCGGCTGGTTTTGGATCGTTCCTCTTACCCTGAAAACACTTGATGTGAAATTTTTCGATTTCATTAAATTTCATTTCCAGGGGACCACACTGCCGCTGTTGGCATTTGGAGTGGTAATCGCCGCTTTGGTGATCTGGATACCAGCCGCAAGGGATAGCGACTTCATCGCTCTAGGCTGGAGAGGCATCATTTGCATGGTCCCCCTGATGATATTGGGCTTTCCAACAATCCGCAGTATCACCCGATGACAGCTGACTTCTGAAATAGGTAATGTGAGACGATCCATTCATCTCCATCGTGGAATCCCCATAATTCCGCACACGACATGAAAAAAACACGCCAGTAGACCCACCAACGAGTCGCATTTTGCGGACCGTATGTTTCGCTGATTATTGGGAATAGTTCTGCTCTGGCTGCATCCATGCGTTGGAGCCAAGCCTCTGCTGTTTTTTGATAATGCGTGCCACTGACATGCCAGTGCTTTTGAATTCTCAAGTCGTCCTGAAAATAAAGTAACAAATCATCCGATGGCATTTGTCCACCGGTAAAGAAGTATCGGGCCATCCAATCATCATCACTATTTGCTACGAAATGATACGCAAAATCACGATGAGTAAAAATATGGACAAATAAAGTGCCTCCTGGTTTCAGCCAGCTGTTGATACGCTTGAGGAGCGCTTGATAATTTTTCATGTGCTCAAACATTTCAACTGATACCACACGATCAAAAATCGAATCGCCTTCGCCTTGATAGTCGACCATGTTGACGGTTTGAACCGTGACGTTGGTCAATTTCAGCGAAGTGAGGATTGCCTCGATATGAAGACGTTGGCTGTTGGAATTTGATATCGCGGTAATATGTGACTTTGGAAAATGCTGAGCCATCCAGATGGTTAGCGAACCCCATCCGCAGCCAAGCTCTAGGATGCGGTCGCCATCTTGAATTCCTGCCCGGGCGACGGTGAGCTCCAGCATCCTTGCTTCAGCAATATTAATGTCAGATACACCGCTTTCCCAATAACCGGAACTGTATTTCATGTGCTTTCCGAGTATTTGCTGGAAGAAGCGGGTCGGCAGTTCATAGTGTTGTTCATTCGCCTCATCAGTTGCTATCGCAATCGGGCTATTTTTCAGGCCTTCAATGTGTTCCATTAACTGCAATTGCCTATCTTCAGCTCCGAGTTTTGCAAATGGAGCAATTAGATTGGCCAAGCGGTGGCGAATTCCGAAGCGAATAACGGAATCGGGAAGTAAATCTTTAGCGAGTAGGTCGTCGATGGGAATCATGGCTTCTTAGGCGGGAGTGGAATGAATGCACTTGTAGTTTCTTGATAACGTCTGAAAGCATTGCCTTTCCGTGCAAGAGAGCTTTTCTCCGCAGGCGGAATACCTGTAACTTTTAGTAATAAAAAAGTCATAATCAAGGGTGCGTAAACAGTGGACCATCCCCAAGTGGAGCCGCAGGCGAAAAGATAGAATCCAAACCAAATGACTGATTCAAAAAAATAATTCGGATGTCTGGAATACTTCCAAAGCCCAACACGGCATATCGACTTTGGATCTTGATGACTGTTCTTAAACGCAGCCATTTGAGAATCAGCTGTGGACTCACCAATGATTCCAATGACTGCAACGATTAACCCTGAAGTTTCGAACGTACTCCAGTTTTGATTGGCATCGAATGCGACAAAATAAAAAGGCAAAGCTAGTAGGATTGTGGAAATTGCTTGCAGTTGATAAAAGCCAAAGAAAATCGCAGCGGAATTGGGTTGCCAAGATTGTCTCAATTCCACATAGCGTGAATCTTCAATTGGATGGTTGCGATAAATTCGTGCCGCGAGGAGTCGTGTTAACCGAATACTCCAGAATGCGAGTATGGCGATAGCGACGGCGCGAATGGAGAATGTGTTGGTGCCGAATGAAAGCCATGTGACACCGATAGAACCGATCGACGCTGCCCACACAGCGTCAACAATGGAGTAGTTGTTGATGAGTTTACCAAATAGCCATGCTAGCCCGAAAATGATGACCATTGCGGCAATTGTAAGGATTAGCCATTGAATCTCGGTCATGAGTGCGTTGCCATCCGGTTGCGAACCATGCGGTCCATTCGTGTGATGATGGGGGTTACCAGGATTTTGATCAAAATGGTCGCGAATGGAGCAATTAGCAACCATGCACTGACACCATGCCAAGCGGTCATTCCAAAATCCTTGGCAAACTGAACCGGGGATTCTTTAAATTTAGCCATTAGCTGAGGAACCGAAAATGGAATCAATGGAGCTCCATAAAGTCTTTCACCCATTCGGATGAAAACTAAAATAAGGGAAAGGTGAAGAGGATAGACGATCGCTTTGAATGCATGCAGGATTGCTTGGTTCAATTTAAAAATCCAACCCACAAGTAAGCACATCACAGTGGTGCTACCCATAATTGGAAAGATCCCAAACACTACTCCAAGTGCGACTGTCCAGGACAGGTGTTGAGGCGAAACACCTTGTGTCAGTTGTTGAATGATGGGATCAAGCAGCCATCTTCGCCACCATGATCGGAACTCCGGGGTTCTTTTTCTAACTTCCAACGTCATGATACCCGACTCTTTTCCGGTTCCACCGCCAGTAGGGGATTATTTGGTCGGGTGTATACCGCTTGGACGACAGATATGTTACGAGTTAAAAATCCGGCTTCGCAGTATTTGAGATAGTAATTCCATGTTCTGATAAAAGAATCGTCGAAACCCAGATTGCGAACAGCAGGTAGTTTTTCATTGAATCTTTCATGCCATAATGAAAGAGTTTTCGCATAATCAGCTCCAAGATCTTCAAGATGAAATGAGAATAAATCACTCGTTTTTGCTAGCACTTGGTTGATTCGGCCGACACTCAACAACAGCGAACCCGGGAAAATCTTTTTCTGAATCCAATCAACGCCTTCCTTGAGGCTTTGGTAGCGGCAATCTGGAACAGTGATCATTTGTATTCCCAGCAATCCGGACGATGTCAAAACTTCATTACATTTGGAGAAAAATGACTCGTGATACTTATCGCCAACTGCTTCCAGCATTTCGATTGATACAATTTTATCATAGGTTCCGGTAATGTGGCGGTAATCTTGAATTCGAATTTCGATTTGTTCAGAGAATCCAGCTTCTTCAATCCGCGCTCGTGCCATTTTCGCCTGGGCCTCTGAGATGGTGACACCGGTGATTCTGCAACCGTAGTTTTTCGCTGCATGGAGACTGAACCCGCCCCAACCACAGCCAATCTCAAGAACGTGATCAGTTGGCTGGAGTTTGAGTTTACGACAAAGTGCATCGTATTTCTCAGCTTGAGCGGATTCAAGGTCCTGATCAGGTTGCGTAAACCTAGCGCATGAGTAGGTCATGCTAGGGTCAAGCCAGAGAGAATAGAATTCATTTCCAAGGTCATAATGCTCTGAAATGTTGCGTCTACTGGTTTCGATCGAGTTTTCTCGTTTCAAGTGTGTCAACCAGCTAAGAATTTTCAAAATATTGACACCGGGTAGCTTGCTCGATGAAGTATCCGAGCCTTGGAGAGCCTGCATATTGAGAATAAACCATGATATTACCGCCTGAATATCGTTCGTCTCCCACAAACCATCTGTATAAGCCTCACCTAAACCGATATTTCCATAAAAGAGGCAGCGTTTGAAAAATTCCGATTCACGTTGGATCGAAATTCGAGCGGTGATCGGTGCTCCAGGCTTGCCGAAGTGCCTAACTCTTGAGTCTGAGTATTCTAGTCTTAACCCGCCGAATGGCATCTTTTCGAGAAGCCGAATTACCATTTTTTCGGCAAAACTGGAGAATTTCAGGTTGGCAGGGTTGTCGCAAACAGGCTCACCCACGACTTCTGGAGGGAAGGTATCAGTTTTCATGAATCGCTATGATTGATGCTTTTATGTGGGCGAAGGACATCCTGTTGCAGATCAGGCATTGAGCTTTTCCTGTAATAGGGCAATCCTTTGATCCAAAGCAAAAAGGCTTGCCAATGGATAAGTCCGATAATTTTGAATGAGAGTAACGGGAATTTTATTGCGTAGTAAATTAGTCTGAAATTTGACAAATCTCGTTCATTTCCAGATATGCTACTATGGAGAGTTTGTTGATCATTTTCATAGGTGTTTATTTCAACTTTCCAGTGATCCTTCAGTGGCCCGATTTTGAAGTCAAACATGCTGCCTGGATTGGAAAAAGGTGAGACATAAAAATTTTTTGGTAGCTTGCTGCACCAAACACCTTCTGAGTTTACTCTGTCGATGAGATAGAGTTTCATTTCTCGAAACGTATTTACAACCTCTGCGACCACGCCAATAGGTTCGCCTGTCTCTCTTGATAGATAGTAAAAGGATACGGGATTGAAGCTGTATCCAAAAACTCTCGGAAAAGTCACCAAGCGAATCTTCATGTTTTCTGGAGTTTTGAAGTCGATTGATTTCAGCCATTCCAGCAAGTTTGAGCGTATGCCTCCAGGTTTGCCTAAGTTGATGTGGTCATTGTCATGAATGGTAAACAGATTCCACCGATTGTGTGAAAATAGCTTGAGTCGATCAGAAAGGTGAGAAAGATCATCAAGATCAATTGAAAACATGAATACCCGATAGGTGAATGTGTGGATTTTCGGTCTTTTGCGAAGATGAATGACAGTGCATTGGTACAGTCGGGATAAACACTCATTCATGGCCAAGGATCCCTTTCTAATAAGGCCTTGCAGAGATTGAAAGCTGATTGGATACCGTCTTCGTGGAATCCATTTCGCTGCCAAGCACCGCAAAAGTATCGGTTCGTATTCTGTCCAGCTTGATGCAGTTCCTCAACCCGTGATTGCATCTCGATGGCCTTCAAATCAAAAACAGGATGTTCATATTGAATTCTTTTGATGATATTACGCTCCTCGGGTGAATGTGGAGGATTGATGGATACAAAATAGTTTTTTTGATTGGAGACACCTTGGAGATTATTCATCCAATAATGTGTCGAGTAGGTTGAGGCATGGTCCTTGGACACGCCTACTCTATAATTCCATGATGCCCAGCACGTTTTTGCTCTAGGCATGAATGAAGTATCGGTGTGAACTAACGCTTCATTCGTTTGATATTTGAATGGTGTCAAAAAATCCGATTCTAGAGGTGTAGGATGATCTAACATGGCCAGAGATTGATCGGCGTGACTTGCCAGAATCACGGTATCGAAGATTTCGTGCGATTGATCTGCGAAATCGATGCGAATTTTTTTAGAATTCTCGCTACGAATTTTTTTTACTGTTTTTCCAGGCCTTGTGTGAATTCCTTGCTGGCCCGCCATTTTTGAAACGTATTCTTTCGAGCCGCCTACGACGGTTCTCCAAGGATGCTGGGTATTCAGACCTAAAAAGCCATGATTGTGCCAGAAGCGCATCAAGGTCCTGGCTGGAAAATTGTCAATTTCATGTGGTGGCGATGACCAAACCGCCGATGCCATGGGGGATAGATACCATTCGTAAAAATCGCGGCCATACTTTCGCTTTGTCACATACTCTTGAAGCGACAGATTGCTATATTGAGGGGTGTCCAGTTCTTGAATGGTTTCACGATTGAATCGATTGATTTGACTCAGCATGCCCCAAAATCTTGGGCGGAATAGATTCTTGCGTTGAGCGAACAATAGATTGAGACTGCCACCATTGAATTCAACGTCATTTGGAATGTGTTGAACACTAAAGGACATCGAGGTGGGTTTGGTTTCCACATCAAGTTCACGGAACAAACGGGTTAAAAGGGGATAGGTGACTTCGTTGTATACCATGAAACCGGTATCCAGATGGACCGGTCGATCGTTCTCCTCTACCGTGAGAGTGTTGGCGTGTCCACCAAGGCGATTATCTTTTTCGAAGACGGTAACTTGGTGATGATTTCGCAAGAACCACGCACATGCGAGTCCAGAGATGCCACTTCCAATGATGGCGATTCGTTTTGAGCCTGGATCAGGATTCAGCATCTACCGTCTTTCGTTGATGATTCGTTTCGGGACGGGTTTGAGATCCCAGATGATGCCGCACCACGAAAGCATCATCAGACCCATGTAAGTTGGATCGAATTCCCACCATTTGAACCCCTGACGAGTAGAGTGCGGATAGCGATGATGATTGTTATGCCAACCTTCTCCAAGTGTGATGATCGCAAGTAGTAGACTATTCCTGCTGTCATCATCGGTGTGGTATCGTCGTTTGCCCCAAACATGGGCTAGGGAATTAATGAACAGCGTCCCGTGTAGTAATACCGTTGTGCTGATAAAGAATGTCCAGACAAAGAATTGCCATATGGTGATCCCTGTGTCTGGAAATAAATATTCAAGAAACCATCCCATGGCCAACATGATCAAACCGTAAATGAATGGCACAGTTTGATCGTATCGATTAAGAAATACAAGCTCGCGGTATTTCGTTAGGTCCGGGATACTCTTGTAAGCGGTGGGGAAATTTTTCATTGAGGTGAGCCAGCCTATGTGGGACCAGAAAAATCCACTGATCACAGGTGAATGCACGTCCTCCTCATGGTCAGCATGTTTGTGATGATGCCGGTGCGTCGCCGCCCACCATAAGGGACCTCTTTGCATCGAGCTATTTCCCAAAGCTGCGAACAATAATTGCATGAAGCGTGAAGTTCTGAATGTCCGATGAGAAAAATAGCGATGATAAAACGCGGTAATTGCAAACATTCGAATCAGATACAATAGGACGGCTGCAAAGAATGAAATCCAGCTGAACCCTACCCAAATCACAGCCAAGCATCCGAGGTGAAGGAATATGAAGGGCAATGTTCTCTGCCAATCGACACGTTCCGGCAAAGTAGCTGGATCGGGACTATCTTCACGACGAAAATCAGAATCCAGCCATTGCCTGAAAGTGGTTACGGAAACTCGGTAGATCCTGTGAAATCGTGTGCCCCTATTGCCGTTTTTGATCGTATCCATGTTATTGGGCAAATAGTTCATTCGATGCGCTTGCGAATGATGCCAATGATTCCTTTCGCAACGGGCAGGTGACCAAAAAAGTTTTTACCTGAATCCCAAAAATCCTGATGGAACGCAACTTTTCCATCAGGTTGAAACCTGACTTGAGTAATTCCGACCGAATGAATCGATTTTCCGTTATCCATGGCTGGAGCAGCAAAGACCATGGTCCATCGGAAGTAGTAATCATGGTTCGACTTAATCACATCGTCAACAGTCACCTGATATTGACTCATGGCTTTGCTCGTTTCCAGGAAATACTCCTGAATGGCATCCGAGCCTTTTCGGGTGACAAGTGTGTCATTCAAATAGGCTTCCGCACCGTAAACTTTCGAAGTATTATCGAGAATGAACTCTTGATCGCCGAGGCTCGCAAGAAACTTGCTGAATCGATCAATGACCTCTTGAGAAGCTGTTGCACCGGGATTTTTCTCCAATTCCTCCTTATACGTGAGAACATCAGATTGTGAGCGGTTGGAATTCGCACAGGATGTAAGGATTACGGCGAGCGCGCCTGTCGTAACAGCCACGCCACCAATAAAAGCGGTGGCTGGATGTTTGAGAATCGATAGCAGCATCCCGAGCTAATCGCCTCGAAACTCGGGTGGTGCAAGTTGATTTAAGGAATGGACCTATAGGAAATCAACGAATGTCTTTTGAGGTTCTTGTGGGAGCAAACTCGTTGACGAGGCCATCAATTCCAAACCTTCCTAGCGATCGGGGCAAAAATGTCACTCTGCTGGTATTTGTTGCCGATACGAGACCGTGAATGTTGAGCGCGTCTGAATCTGCTATGAGAATTATCACTTCATCGAAGAATAGCCTCCGCCAAGGATTTGCATTAGTTGTGACTATGCTCCTGATGGCGTTGCTGACACTGATCGGAGTTGGATTACTGAGCCTTTCCGCCGTCAGCCTGCGAACGGTTGATCGCTCAAGCCCCGGGATGGAGGCTAGAGCTAACGCGCGTCTGGCCCTGATGATGGCGATCAATGAGCTGCAACGCTACATGGGCCCGGATCAAAGAGTCACTGCTGAAAATCGTATTTTAAGTCCGCTGTCTCAAGGGGATTCGAAGCAGGGGCAGCCACATTGGGTCAATGTTTGGCGAACCACCAAGGACGACGGTTCTCCTTTCATCATTCGAAATGCAGAGGACGGCGGATTGCATGATTTGCGCGTCGATGAGAAATGGGATCCAGCCGAACACCGCTTGACGACACTGGTGAGTGGCAACGAAAGCGCCTACCAGTATTACGATTATGGTCGTGGGGAAGGGATGGCGGTCGATATGGTTCGCTTGGTTGGAGGAGGGTCGGTTCCGTCAGAAAATGGAAATTCTCCCGACTTTGTCAGCGCTCCAGAAGTTGGCTTGTATGATGGTCATAAGAAGCGCGGTTCCTATGCTTGGTGGGTTGGAGATCTCAACGAAAAGGCGAATATTGCGACTCAGGATCGACTGGAAGATTCGTCGTTAGACGCTGCTGGCGTCCGGTCCATACAGATCGCACAGGACGCTTCATTGCTGGCTTTCGATAATCAATCCGATCTTCAAAACTCGGATCGTGCGAAACTCACAGGGATGAAGCAGTTGGACTTGGTAAATCCTTCAACAACTCCGATATCATCGCTTGCGTTTCACGATTTGACCACAGATTCGGAAGGATTGTTGGTCAATGTTCGTGATGGCGGCTTGAAGAAAGATCTTACGGCATACTTGGAAAGTGATGGGACCATTCCCTCTCTGAACTCTAACAGTGGAGAAATGCCGGGTGTGAGCGACTATGATCGATTGATCGGACCACGCAATCAAGTGGCAGAACAAGAATCGAATTTTCCCGGGCAAGCGGCACGCTATTCGAAAGTGTCTCCGACATTCGGCTTGTTGCGAGACTGGGCACGGCGAGGAGAAAAAGCTCCGTTTGGAAGTTTTCAAACAGTCATGCAGTCGCCCGAAATCTCATCCGTAAAATCAAATGTCGGGCGCAGCTACGGCGGCGTAAAACATCTGGAGCGAACGAAGACGGATTTGATGCCGGTGTTGGTTGAGAGTTCCATGTTTTATAACATCAGTTACTACGAAGATTCTGGTGGAAATTCAAAAGCTCCATATCATTTGAGAATTCATTATTATCCACGTGTGGCATTATGGAATCCATACAATTTTGACATGCAGATTGATTCTTCCATGGTCTTCATGATGATTAATGGTAAGAAAAGGGTCAGAATTACCGGTGAGAGTGGCCAAACTTATGGCTTCCGAATGTATTTCGGAATTCAGAATGCCAGTGACACCGGCGGTACCGGCGGGGCTGTCCAGGGGAGTATGTTTTTCGCACTGGAAGGGAAAACCCTGAAAGCAGGTGAAACGGCGGTTTGGTCACCGCGCCGGAATCAAGTCTATGACGAGACAACTTTTTCAAACAATCTACTAACTCCATCGGTTGCGCCAAGCCCATCGAGGGCATTCTATATGAATGAGAAAAAGTTGATGCCGAGTACCTCACTATTCACCGTCATTCAAACGACCCCACCTACCAAAGGTCTCTATAATGATCGGATGATTGAGCGTCCTGTTGAGTGGCGCGAGTATGTGGGGGCTCTGCCTGCTGGAAATGTCCAGAGTGCAGGTTATACGCAAGCTGACGACTATAAGGTGGTCTGGAAACCATTGCGAAGCTCCGGTGCAATCGATGCTGATCGTTTTGAAGACCTGCCACCAGGGCTGTTTGTATCATGTGCATTTCAGTATGGCGATGAGGATGAAATGCCGGTGGAATGGAGTTCCACAAACCCAGTGCCCATGGCGGTTTCAAGTCTTGAGAATCCAGTCATTCAGGATATTCCGGATACAAGGACACGGGACGGGTTCAGGCTGCGTTGGTTTGATGAGCCAGAATCGAATCGCATCGGAGCAGGAAGTTTGAGCGGAACCCCATTCCTCCAAGAGGCCCCGATGGCGAACTGGAACATGCGTGCGAGTTATTCTTTCAGGAGTCCATTTGAAAACGTGAACGACACCGCTCCGAATTTCTTTGGTATCTATACGCGCGACTTGTTCGATCCGGAAGTCGGATGGAATGGTATGAATCCAAGCTACAAAGAGGGTGGATTTCGTTCAGATCCATTTGATCAACCATCGCGGTTTTCCCAACCTAGAATTTTGTTCGATATCCCGCGTCGTGGAGCGGAAGTCATTTCGTTGGGAGCTTTCCAACAGGTCAAGATGTCCGAGTATATTTGGCAGCCGACCTACGCATTCGGAAATTCGCTTGCCGATCCTCGACTTGATCCAACTCGGACAGAACCTAACCGAAAGGAATCTGTGAATAAAGATGAAGGCGGTTGGAATAGCAATACGATCGGCTTTGCCACAGATGGACGTTCTAACAACAATGGTAGTAATGTGGCTTCCAATGAAGATCTGTGGGCTTATTATGCCCGGAACTATCTCAATCAGGCTGCGGTGGAGCAGAACCTTATTTTTGACATGAGCTATGAGCTCAATTACTCACTTTGGGATGAGTTTTTCTTATCCTCAGGGAATCGAAAGGATAAATTGAATTTTATCAATTCACCTTATGAAAACCCGTTGCCAGACGGACGGATGTCGCTTGCGGGAACGACGGATGACGATACGATCCATGATTTGTCGGATTTCTACCGGGCTGCTTCGGTTCTGAAAGTGGATGGCGCTTTCAACGTGAATTCCACCAGTGTGAAGGCTTGGGAAGCGCTGTTGCTTTCCAGTGCTGGTCAGCAGTTTGATGACGATCAAGTGACATTTCCCCGAATTCTCCAATCTCAAGGAGGAGGATCTGGCGGACAAAAGTCTCATTCCTGGGGCGGCGGGAACTCGAGAGATGAAAACGCTTGGGATGGCCAGCGTACGTTAAGTCGTGATGAAGTCCGGCGTCTTGCGGAGGAGATTGTGGAGCAAGTGAAAATTCGCGGTCCATTCCTTTCGATGGCGGATTTCGTGAATCGCAGCCTGTCTACCGGTGAAGAGGGCAAAAAAGGAGCGTTACAAGCGGCCATCGATCGATCTGGAATCAACGCCTCATTTGAAGAGGAGTGGAAATTGGATAACCAAGATGCGATCCCAGATTACACACACCCGGATCACATTGATGATCCTACGCGTATTGATCAAACCCTGAAACCAGATACGGGAGCGTGGGGTGCACTCGGATTTTTAACCCAGGCAGATCTACTCCAATTTTTGGGACCGGTTCTAACTGTACGCTCCGATAGTTTTGTGGTTAGAGCCTATGGAAGCTCGGTGGACAAGCATGGGAAGGTTCAAGCTCAAGCTTGGTGTGAGGCGGTGGTGCAGCGAACTGCGACACCTCTGAGACCCGATAGCCAGCAGCTCAATCCGTTGATCGAAGATGGAGTGGTAGATTTAGGGCGAAAGTTCGAAATTAGAAAGTTCCGCTGGCTGAAACCCGAGGATGTTTGAAATCTTTAACTTCAAGTCTAAGTCCCTTTTATGCCCCGACTGGATGCCATGTCGTTTTGAATTCCAGGTGATTCCGAATCAAATCAAGTCCTTGAGATTCTGTAGAAGTCCAATGGGTTTCTGGATCAAAGAGAGAAACTCGCTTCAGGTTTTCAGCAGCGCCTTGCTGAAGGGTGATCGCATCGGTTTGATTTACGGCAGCTGCGATGCTGCTGATATGCGCATGGGTGGCAAAGGTTGAAATCATGTCGGATCGCTTGCCTGTGAGCAGGTTGACGACACCGGCAGGAAGGTCGCTGGTCGCAAGCATTTCACCTAACAAGATCGCAGGGTAAGGTGCTGCGGACGATGCCAAAGCGACCACGGTATTTCCACTGGTGATGGCAGGAAGGACCAAGCTCATCAGACCGAGCAAGGGAAATGGGTCCGCAGCGATGATGCCTACGATGCCGCATGGCTCGGTGACCGTGAAGTTAAAATGAGATGAGGCCACCGGGTTCACACTTCCCAGTAGTGCCTCGTATTTATCGGTCCAGCCAGCGTAGTGGACCATGCGATCAATCGTGACTTGGACCTCCGCCGCTGCCGTTTTTTTGTCAGCTTCAGTGATGGCAATCGCATCGGCCATTTCTGATGCCCTGGCGTCCAGCATTTCGGCCATTCGATATAGAATTTGCCCGCGATTGTAGGCGCTGCGCTTTGCCCAACCACCGGCTTTGGCTGCGGCTTCGACAGCATTGCGCAGGTCTTTGCGCGAGCATTGCGGGATGTTGGCGATGAATTCACCAGATAGGGAATGCATGGGGGATACCGCTCCACTTTCGGATCGGATAAACGCACCACCGACATAACATTTCGGAGTTTTGGTAATTTTGAGTGGCATTTGAGTTATCAGATGAATTTCTAGCGGGTGGGGCGAAGGAAGTAGTGGGTTTCTCCTTACGCTTTCTTCAGTAGATCAAGAATGTCGGACTGGCTTAGTGGGTTATCAGTTTTTCCAATTGTTCGGATTGATTCCGATAGTCGGCTCTCAAACTTTTCAATTCACTCTCAATTTTCTTGAGTGCCTTACTCTGTGAATTCGTTTCTTGTTCAATGGTATTGATTTGAGAAGAAAGTCTTTGAATCGATCGGTTAAGATCTGTGTTCTGATGGTTGCCAAAAATTAAAACAATCAATGCAATTAAAATGAGAGTGCCGCAGCCGAGTGAGGCTTTATGATTAGATTCTGGCATGGAATGATTTTTGTTAGATTAAATTGCTGTATTCTAATAACCCTTGCTTGCCACCCTCGCGGCCGAAGCCGGATTCCTTGAAACCGCCGAAGGGGGAGGTGGGGTCAAATTTGTTGAATGTATTTGCCCAGACGACACCGGCTCTCAGTTCACTTGCCATTTTCAGCACACGTGAGCCTTTGTCGCTCCAGATTCCGGCGCTCAGTCCATAAGGGGTGTTATTGGCCTTTTCGATCGCTTCGGATGGGGTGCGAAACGTCATGATGGAAAGGACGGGGCCGAAGATCTCCTCGTTGGCGATGCGGTGGCTTTGGCTGACCTCGGAGAACAGCGTCGGAGGAAAATAAAATCCCTTTTTCGGCAGAGAACAGCTTGGCTGATAAAGCTCGGCTCCTTCGGAAACACCGGATTCGACCAGGCCTTGGATTTTTTCGAGCTGCTGCTTGGAATTGATCGCCCCGATGTCGGTGTTCTTGTCGAGAGGGTCGCCGACGCGGAGGGATCTGAGGCGAATTTTCAATTTGCTGACGACTGCATCCGCAATGGATTCCTGAACCAATAGACGTGAGCCGGCGCAACAGACGTGGCCTTGATTGAAGAAGATGCCGTTGACGATGCCCTCGACGGCTTGATCCAGCGGCGCGTCATCGAACACGATATTGGCCGCTTTGCCGCCGAGTTCGAGGGTCAGCTTTTTGCCACTGCCTGCAATCGCGTGCTGAATCCATTTGCCGACAGCAGTTGATCCGGTGAAAGCGACCTTGGCGGCGAGCGGGTGGGTGACAACGGCTTTGCCGGTTTCGCCCGCTCCGGTGACGATGTTGACCACGCCGGGTGGCAAACCCGCATCCCTGAGAATGGTGGCAAATTTCAAGGCCGTGATCGAGGTGGTCTCCGCCGGTTTCAGGACTACGGTGTTTCCCGTAGCCAGCGCGGGGGCGATTTTCCAAGCCAGCATCAGCAAAGGGAAATTCCAAGGAATGACCTGTCCCACAACACCCAGTGGGGCGAGCGTGCGGCCGGGTGTGACGTAGTCCAGTTTGTCCGCCCATCCGGCATGATAGAAGAAATGCGCGGCGGCCATCGGCAGATCGAAGTCGCGCGATTCCTTGATGGGTTTGCCGCCGTCGATTGTTTCCGCCACGGCAAACTCGCGGGAACGGTCCTGTAGCAAGCGGGCGATGCGATACAAATATTTGCCGCGCTCGGCTCCGGGAAGTTTGCTCCAGGGGGTGAAAGCGGCTGCAGCGGCTTCGTAGGCTGCGTTGACATCGGCCTCGCCAGCCAGGGCGATTTCGGTGAGTTTCTCTTCGTTGCCGGGGTTGATCGAATCGAAATACTTGCGGGATTTCGGCGCACCGAATTTGCCATTGATAAAAAGTCCGTATCGCGGATCGATATACGGATTGGCGGATTCAGGGGCTGGATCGAATTCCCAGAGATCGCCGAAAAGAAGTTCGCGGGCAGGTGACTTGGTGCGTTTGGCGGACATGGTGGCAGGGAGTTCCAGGGATCGGCGAAGTGATTAATATGAAGAGGCGGATTCTGAAAAGTGGTAGGGGGCTTGGTAGCAACCGGTCTTTTCTTTCACCAGTTGGCGCAGCAGATCGTTCAGCAAGCCGGAGGCCCCGAAGCGGTAGCGCTGGTTGTTGAGCCAGGCATCGCCGAGTGTTTCTTTCACCGCGATCAAAAAGGTGAGGGCTTGCTTGGCGGTCCGGATGCCGCCTGCGGGCTTCATTGCAATTTCGGTCCCGGTGGACAGGTAAAAATCGCGGATGGCCTCCAGCATGACCTGATTGTTGCCGAGAGTTGCGTTGGCCGAGGTTTTTCCGGTTGAAGTCTTGATGAAATCACCGGGGCGCAGAACCTGCATAGCGAGAAACGAGGCGGCCCGGATGTTATCGTAGGTTTCCAGCTCGCTGGTCTCAAGGATGACTTTCAAGGTGGCCGCGCCGCAGGCCTCAAGCACGGAGGCGATCTCGTCTTGTACCAGGCTCAGCTCGCCGGCGAGGAATGCTCCGCGATTGATCACCATGTCGATTTCATCCGCACCATCGGCAACGGCGGCCTTGACTTCGGCCAGGCGGGTTTTCAGCGGTGCCTGACCCGATGGGAATGCGGTTGCGACGGAGGCGATTTTTACCTCAGTCCCTTTCACGATTTTCGCCGCATGTTTAACCATGGCCGGGTAAACGCACACGGCAGCCGTGGTCGGGCAATCGAGGCCCTGATGGGGATGAAGCGCTTTTTGGCAAAGTGAGGCAACTTTTCCCGGGGTGTCTTTTCCTTCGAGCGTTGTCAGATCCACCATCGATACCGCGAGGTTGAGACCAAAAACTTTAGCCGCTTTTTTGACGCTCCGCGTTCCGTATTTGGCGACTCTTTCCTCGATTCCGGTGGGGTCGACTGGGCCGACTTCATCGAGAAGACGGCGGATGGCTGAAAGGTTCCGGGATGGCATTTATCGAATGTTCGCGGACCAGGGGTAAAAGCCAAGTTTCAAGTTTCCTGCGGCAGCTGGATTTTTTGCTTAGAGTCGGATCAGGGTTAGGCTAGACGGTGCCATGGATGAACTGACCCGCGAACACGGCCCGCAGCCGCTGGATAAAATGATGGAGCAATGGAAACTGACCAACCACGAGTTGGTCGAGACCTCCACGGAGCAACTGAGTCACAAGCAAATGCAAAAAGCGCGCAAAGGTCGGCAACTGACCTTGCCGATGATGCAGAAAGTCGCGCGTGCATTCAACATTGCCATCTGGAACCGGCTCAAAAAGGACGAGAAGGAAGCGTATTTCGAATACATGCACCGCCATCTTTTCAACTATGCCAAAGGCTACGATCCGAGCTGGGAAGATCCAAATCAACCATTGTTTCCGCAGTGATTGGTGAATCGGCAAGCTGGACCATCGTCGGGCAGGGTTTGGCGGGAACCTGTCTGGCGTGGCATTTCTGGCAGCGCGGGATCGAATTCAAGCTGTTAGACCACGGCACGGGCGGCGCATCCAGAGTGGCAGCTGGCTTGCTCAATCCAGTCACCGGCAAAAATTTCGAACCGAGTTGGCGGATTGATGAGTTTTTGCCCGAAGCCGTTGAATTTTACCGCGCGATTGAGCAGAAACTGGGGCGGAAGTTATGGTATCCCATGCCGGTTTTGCGTTTGGCGTCAGCCGATAAGGAATGGCGGAAAATCGAGGGGAAACTGGGCGAAGATCGGGTGTCCCCGTGGGTCGATTCCGTGGTGGAGGCCCCGGAGGGTTTTGTGGGAGCTGTTCAAGTCAAGGGCGGCGGGCGATTCGACACCCGGACTTTTGTAGAAGCTTCGAGGAATTTTTTTGCCGGGCATGATTTATTCACCGATGCGACCCGCAGATGCGTCGTTTGGTGTGAAGGCGCGGCTGGATTGATTCAGGGAAAGTACGGTGCCCATCGTTGTGCGAAAGGTGAGATTCTAACGGTTCGTGCCAACCACTGGGATGGAAGCCGGATCAAGGTCGGCGGCGGAGGCTGGCTGGTGCCTGTCGGACCCGGCCTTTTCAAATCCGGTGCGACCTACGAATGGGATGATCTGGATGAAACCCCGACGGCAAAGGGTCGAGAGTTTGTGGAAAGGATTTTGCATCGGTTGGGAGGCACCGACTATGAGATCATCGCTCACGATGCGGGCATACGCCCGATTTTGCGGCGCAGCGAACCCTTGATCGGACCCGTTGGTGAAAACGAGTGGATGTTCAATGGGCTTGGCTCAAAGGGTTCTCTTTACGCCCCCGGCGTCGCCCGGCGATTGGCCTCATGGTTGATCGATGGCATCGAGCCTGACACGGAACTGGATTTTCGTTTTCACGTGGCGAAATAGTGGCCTGAACTTCTTGTCAACGAGCACGGGGTCGAATGGACTGGGACGCTTTCCATGTCCTGCTTTTCATGTCCCGCTTCTTCCCATACTTTTTCGCGAGTTTTTTCTGTTATCTAACCACTGCAGTGTTGGGTAGCGATTTCACGCAAACTGGCGAAGTCTCGCTGGCTGATGCGTTGGATGCGCCAGCATCGGTGAAATGGATCACTTCTCCGGAACATCCATTCACGGCGTTGCCGGACGATGGGGCCGTTGGTGGCAGTTCGGCACAGATCGGTCTTACACACGGTGAAGAATCGTGGCTGGAGGCAGAAGTCGAAGGATCGGGGCAGTTTGATTTCTGGCTGCGCGATGTTCCCGGTGCTGAAAATACTGCCATGTCGCTTGATTGGGAGCTGTGGATCGATGGCGTCCGCAGTGAAATCGAGTCATGGGAAATGACCTGGCGCGCCCAGTGGGTGCTCGGTGACGGGATTCATCGCGTTCGGTTGGTGGTTCGCAATTCGTCCGATTCGACCGGGCTCTACCAACTCGGTGTGGACCAGGTATCATGGGTTTCTTATGAGCCAGCTGATGTTGAAGGTTGTACTTCCAGTTTGGTGGGCGTTCCATTCGTTTTCACCTCGGGAGGGCGCAATGAGGAACCGCAAGCGGTGTTGCCGATTGAGAGCGGAAGGACGGAATGGATCGAAAAAACAGTAACCGGCCCGGGCGAGCTGACGTGGAGCAGCCGGATCAACTACGGCGATTATACGATGTCGCGGCAGGAATTACGGATCGATGGTTTGTGTGAGATGCCTCTGCAGATCGGCGAGAACTGGGAGATGTTTTGTGTGCACGTTCCCGCTGGTGTCCACACGGTGCGGTGGATCTCGGAACCGGAGGTCGATGCTGGTGAGACGCCACGATTCAGGGCGGATTCGATCTGGCAAATCAGTGGGCTGGAATTTACGGAAGGCATCACGCCATTGATGTTGGGGATCGATGACGCGCAACAGGTGTGGCTTTCCGTGAGCGAAACGGATGGGCTTCTGGTTGAAGGCGATGCCGCGTTTGATGGGACGGATGCTTGGTCGTTGGGAGAGGAAATGTGGATGTATTTCTGCAATGTGTCTTATACTTCACAGTTGATGCAGGCCATGCTGTTAGATGGAGCGGAGGACGAAGTGGAACCTGCATGGCGTGAGGTGTGGCGTTGGGCGGAGCCTGGAGATGTGGTGCTTTGGACCGATTCTTATTCGTATGGATTTGGCGAAAATATGCCGCCGAACCTGATGGATCAATTCATCACAACGTCGGTAAAAGCGGTCGATTTGAATGAGGCGCTGGATTGTGAAGAAGAATTGTTAGGTGGCGGATGGAATGGAATCGCATCTACGGATGCACTGGATGAAACGGATTGCGGATTCTCGCTGGTTACTCCGCAGGATGAAGATTCGGTTCTATCCATGACCTTTGATGAGGCAGTCGAATTGAAATTCCATTGGCGGCACGAGGGTGAAACACTCTATCAACTTCGCCTGAATGGAGCGTTTCTCCCCCTTGCTCCGCCCACCAACTCTTGGCAGGAAGTTGCAGTCCAAATAGGAGGCGGGACAAATCGAGTGGAGTGGGTGCATGCTCCCAATAATTCTTCGGATGGCGGCCAGGCTTGGTTGGATCGAGTTGAGGTCGTGAAGATTGAGTCTCCTGAGCTGAATGACATCGTGACGGATGATAGCGGGATTGAGCTGTCATCGGTGACAGATGACGAATCCGCCACGCAGCATTGGTCGATGGTCGCCGCGCGCGATGCAGCTGGTGAAATGGTATCCGCAGCCCGGACGGTGACCGGGCAATCACAGCTGAAGGCCGAGATTTCGGGGCCGACGGTGGTGCATTTTCGCGGTCGTTGTTTTTTGCCGGGAGCTGATGTGATTTCTGAACCGGAGCTCGGACCCAAATCAGTTGGGGCAATCGACCTGGGATCTGGCGAAATTTTGATTGGCAATGAACTGACGGTGAAAGTGGATGGAGTGCCTGTCTGTTGGGTTTCCGACGCTGGGACGACGGCCTGAACGGATGCGGAATTTTTCGTGCCAGCCGGTGTTCACGAAGTGAGCTGGAGTGCGAATCAAGCATACAAAGATTTTCTAACAAGTCATGGCCTGAGGCCTGCAACAACGCCAACCCAGGCTTGGGTGGGGGACCTGCGAATTGAGAATGCTGAATCACGCTATCAACGTGTGATGGAGGAATCGGGCATTCCAATCGAACAAACTGCGGTGAATCAGGATGCCGATGGTGATGGCTTCAGTAATTTGCAGGAATACGCGTTTGGTTCGGATGCAAATGATCGAAGTTCATTACCGCCACCCATTTTCGGCGAAAGCGCATCCTACGATTACCTGATTCTTACTGATATTGGAATCGCGGAACCGGGTGATGCCGGTGTGTATCATCTCTGGATACCCTACATTTCTCCATTTGTGAATGGGAGCTTGGAAACCAGCACCGATCTGATCCACTGGTCGGTGGTTCCCATAACTTTGCTCAATGCCAAGCCATCATTGAATATTGTGGTTATTCCGAATCTACCTCACACGGATACCCATCAAGCGATTCAACGTCCAGTTGACGAAGATGAGCCTTGTCGATATTTCAGAGTCAACCTCAGCCTGCCTGAATCTTGACGATCAAAGACAAACCATTGCTACCCACGTATCTAGCCAAATTGATGCTCGCACGGGTGATCCGATTGGGTGACATGGTCATCGATGCGACCTGTGGCAATGGTCACGATACCTTGTTTCTTGCCGAGTCAGTGGGGGAGACTGGTAAAGTTCTGGCATTCGATGTGCAGGATCCGGCGATCGAAGCTGCGCGCAAACGGGTAGCGGCTGCGGGCTGTGAGGATCGGGTGATTTTCTTCCGGGAATCCCATGCAAGACTGGCAGACCGAGCGGCTCCTCACTCTGTGACTGCGGTGATGTTCAATCTTGGCTATTTGCCGGGTAATGACCACACGGTGGCCACTGGCGACGATACGATGGAGGCGATTGAGTCTGCGATCATGTTGCTTCGATCGGGTGGAGCGATTTCTGTGATCTGTTATCCTGGCCACGTCGGTGGGGCCGCTGAAGCAAATGCGGTCGAAGAACGACTTGCGCGGTTGGGTGATGATAAGTGGCGGGTCGTTAAATACCAAGCGCTAGGGACGCTTTCGCCAGCGCCGTATCTGGTTTTTGCCGTCCGGCCCTGAAAAATATTTCGAAAAAATGTCCTGATGGGCAGATGCCAATCGTTGTATGAGTGAATCCTAAATTACGATCATGAATTCTAACGATACATCCACTGATAAGTCTGAGTTTCTGTTGCTTTTCCGCGGGACGGATTGGCATCATGGGCTTTCTCCAGATCAAATCCAATCGATCATGGAAAGCTGGGGCAAATGGTTCACGGAACTCAGTGAATCAGGCAAACTGGTTTCCGGCCATCCACTGGAAAATCAGGGCGTCATCATTTCAGGCAAATCTGGCCAAGTAGCCGATGGCCCATTCACAGAGTCGAAAGAATCGGTGGGCGGTTATTTCTATTTGAAGGTGGCATCACTGGATGAGGCAGTAGCAATTGGTCACAATTGCCCGGTATTGGCCTATGGGGTGGAGGTGGAAGTCAGACCTGTTGCCGCCGCTTGCCCGATGCAGCGAATGATGGACGAGATGAAGGAAATGGCGCTATCATAACTCTGAGTGTCAGAACATCTAACAGACGCAGGAATTTCAAGGCTGACGGAGCATCTGTTCCGTCACGAGTCGGGTAAACTGGTTTCTGCGCTTACTGCCATTTTCGGAATTCGCCGCCTGCAACTGGCGGAGGACGTGGTGCAGGAAGCGATGATACGAGCCCTGCAGACTTGGCCCTATCATGGGGTGCCTGAAAATCCTGCCGCCTGGTTGATGCAAACAGCCAAGAACCGGGCCTTGGATTTGATTCGTAGGGAAAAGCGTTTTTATGAAAAGCAACCCGAGATTATCGCATCTTTCGAAAGGTCGAGAAGCGATGATCCCGCGGAGGTAGAAGTTCGTTTTGACAATGAAATCGGGGATCACCGGTTGAGTTTAATTTTCGCCTGCTGCCATCCATCCATCCCGTCGGATGCCCAAATCGCATTGGCATTGAAAACACTCTGCGGCTTTAGCCCGAAAGAAATATCGCGTGCGTTTCTTGCGACCGAAGCCGCAGTGGCGAAGAGACTTACCCGCGCTCGTCAAAAAATAGCGGAACATGCCATTGGTTTTGAAATTCCCAGCGGCTCCATGTTGTCAGTTCGCGTGGATGGTGTGTTGCAGGTGCTGTATTTTTTGTTCAACGAGGGCTACAGCGCCTCAAATGGTGAAAGCGTGGTCAAAGCCGATCTGTGCCGTGAGGCGATACGACTCGGGCTGTTGCTGGCAGATCATCCGCTTGTTGGAACCCCAAAAGTGCATGCGTTGGTTTCGTTAATGATGCTGAACGCGGCACGCTTATCGGCCCGAGAGGATGCCGGTGGGAATATCCTTCGTCTCAGGGAGCAGGATCGCTCGAAGTGGGATATTCAGCTAATTCATGGAGGATTGCGCTATCTGGCATCTTCTGCAGTTGGCAAGGAGATGAGTGAATATCATCTGCAGGCTGGCATTTCTGCCTGCCATTGCGTTGCAAAAGATTTCGAATCCACTGATTGGGTCAGAATCCTTCAACATTATGATCGCTGGATGGAGCTGAATGATTCACCCGTCATCGCTTTGAATCGAACGGTCGCTGTAGCGAATCTTCATGGTCCCGAGCATGGGCTGCAAGCATTGGAGAGGATTTTAAAATTTCAGTCTCTGGAAAACTATTATCTGTATTACGCGGTGAGGGGTGATCTCCAGGAACAGTTGGGAAATGATCAAAGTGCGGAATCGAGCTTTGCGAAAGCAGAGGAACTCACGGATGTCCTCTCGGAGAAGCGTTTTCTCCAGCAGAGGATTTTAAATTGTAGGCTGAAATCCAGAGGTATTCCTAACGAAGTGGCAGGGCTTCGAGATCGCCCGATGTAATATCTACATCAAACCAACGCTTTGAGGAGCGCAGATAAATCGCAGCATGCTTGCCATCCGGTGAAATGGCAGAGCAAGAACTACTTGGACAATCTTCCAGTTCATCCCACTGCAGCGCGAGATGCTTTTCATAGGCATTTTCATTTGGCACCCGGACGATATTTCCCCATCCACTCCCACCATGGCGACTGAGTTCCAGGACGATTTGAGTTGGTAGTGGGATGATTTCTCGAACTCCCAGGCTTGAACTGTTCCCATCACTTGTTTCCTTATAGGCAAGCGGCCAGATTCGCTCAGCGAAGAGAACGAAAGGTGTTTCTGGAAAATCCCCAACTTGAATGGTGCCTTTCCAGAGATCGCCAGAGGCAGTGCAATAAAGATTCCCCAATGAATCGAAGACCGGATGTTCAGCTCCCTGCGCGCGACGATTGAAAACTTTAATTCCCTCTTGAGTTCCTTTTTCATCAATTACCCACCAAATCATCTTTTCTAAATCGTCTTAAGAATGGGTGCAGATCATCACGCGATGTGTCTTTGGATCGTAAGCAATGTCATCGATTCTCATTCCTTCCTGGCAATGCCAGAATGGACGCCAGGTTTTGGCTTCAGGATTCCATGCAAGTGCATCTTGATCGCCCGCAATGATAATTTCTGAGTGGGTAACAGCGAGAGACGGATAGCTCCAGTTCCTGTCTATGGGCCAGTCCAGCGAAGTTTCATGGGAAGTGGTTAGATCGTATATTTTAAGTGAATGCTCATCCGTATGGATCAAACCTTTTCCATCGGGTAGAAATCCGGCATTTCCTGCTTGGACTGGACGAGATAGAACGAACAAGGCCGTTAGCGTGATGATGCGCATCATTGGAGAATGATTTTATGTGAACTGAAACAGGACTGAATTTATTTTGATCGCATACTGGATACGAGAAGTCCATGCTGCCGGTGAAGAAGAGGTGAAAATGGGTTTCCACGATCATGACTGATGCCGATAAGATCGCTGCATACCAGCTGATGGGTAGGATTCGCCGCTTTGAGCAATCGGCGTTGAAATACTTCAACGCAGGCTATATGGGCGGCTGGCTCTCCTTGGGTATCGGTCAGGAAGGTATTGCCGCTGGAGTTCGAACGGCCATGACTTCTGAAGATCACTGTCTCTGCGGGCCGCGTGGATTAGGACACGCCATTGCCGCTGGCATTGGCATGGAGGAGTGTATGGCGGAATTGATGGGAAAAAGAAGTGGGGTATGCCATGGCAAAGGTGGTGCGTATTCGATGTTTTCCCCGGAAAGAAAATTCTGGGGATCGTTTGGAGTTGCGGCGGCACAGACACCCATCGCCGCAGGTCTTGCATTCGCACTCAAATATCAAAAATCCAGGGGAGTCGTTGTATGCTTCCTCGGTGATGGTGCGGCCAATCAAGGTGTGTATCATGAAGCATTAAACCTCGTGTCGTTGTTCGGTCTTCCGGTGGTCTATGTGATCGAGAACAATGGCTATGCCATGGGCACCTCAATCTCTCGATCCAGCCGATTCACCGAATGCTTGGCCCGGAGAGCTGAAGCTTATGCGATGGCCTGGGCTACGGCTCGCGGGGATGATTTCGAAGACGTTTACCATACGGTTGGCCAGGCACTCGAACTGGCTCGCGAAACCGGGCGACCGAGCGTGGTAGAAATTGAAACTTATCGTTTCTATGGGTTCAATATTTCTGACGCCAACTCGAAAAAATACCGATCGCCCGAGGAAATTGAGTTTCATCGTGAGAACCGGGATCCCCTTGTGAATTGGAAGAATCAACTGCTCGAAGCAGGGTTGTTAGATGAAGAAACGTGTCAGCAGATGTATGATGACGCTCGCGCCGAAGCAGCAGAGGCTATCCGAGTCGCCACGGAAGCACTTCCTCCGACTCCCGGTGATCTTCTATCCGATGTCTATTGGGAAGCCGATCACCATACCGAACGTTCAAAATTTGGGAGGCATTTCTTTGATTAAGATACTGGTTAGATGGCTTTCTGATCAGTCTCATCGGTTCATTTCTGCGCAATCGCTGGTTTGCGCTCGAGATTTACGATGATAAAAACCTGATATGGGGCTTGTGATGCAATAGGGTGAATGGTTAGCGATGCAACTTAGGTAATAGGCGGGGGGATGCATTTTTGGCCTCGTCCAAGGTGCCACACCTTGGCACTGCATTCTGTGTCAAGATAGCTATCCTCGGCCTCCCGGCTTGTTTCGATTCCCCTGCGGAAAATCGTTGCCGCCGGGCTCGTGAAATTGTGAGCTGGGGCATGCGCCACGAGCCGATTGATCCAGCCTTTTTTGTGCGAACCCGTGAGAAATTGCGGAGTCTGCTGAAACCGAACAGCATGGTCATCGTTCATTCGAACGATGTGTATCCGATGAATGCGGATGCAATGATGCCTTTTAAACAACAAAACGACCTCTACTATCTCACTGGCGTGGCCCAGGAGGAAACCGTGTTGGTTCTGGTGCCGGATACATTCGAGGAAAAGGATCGCGAGATTCTCTTTGTGAAGGAAACCAGCGAACTGATTGCCATTTGGGAAGGCGATAAACTCACCAAACAGCAGGCCTCCGATGCCACGGGCATCCGTCGTGTCGAATGGGTCGATACGTTTGATGCCGTTTTCCATCGTCTCGCACCGCAGGTTGAAAACATTTACCTCACCACGAATGAACATCTGCGCGCGAGCTCCATGGTGGAAACTCGCAATGACCGGTTCATCAAAACCTGCCAGCAGCGTTTCCCATTGCATCGTTATGAGCGTCTTGCGCCACTCATGCATCAGCTACGCGTGATCAAGGACCCGGTGGAGATCGAGATCATGCAGAAAGCCTGCAACATCACTGAAGCCGGATTCCGCCGCTTGCTCAGTTTCATCAAACCGGGCGTTGGCGAATGGGAAATCGAAGCAGAGCTGTTGCATGAATTCATCCGCAGCGGATCGCGTGGTTTCGCTTACACGCCGATCATCGGCAGCGGTGCCAATGCCTGTGTGTTGCACTACATTGAAAACCACCACGTGTGCAAAGACGGCGATCTGGTGCTGCTGGATGTTGCTGCGGAATATGCGGGATGGAATTCCGATCTGACACGCACCTTGCCGGTCAACGGACGCTTCACCAAGCGTCAGCGCGATGTGTATGATGCAGTCCTGCGGGTGAAGCGCGGGGCGAATCAGTTGCTGCGCCCAGGGCTTTATCCATCCGAATACCAGAAGCAGGTGATGGAGTTGATGGAGAAGGAACTGATCGATCTGAAATTGATTGATGCTGCTGAGGCGAAAGAACAAGGACCGGACAAGCCGCTGGTCAGAAAGTATTTCATGCACGGCACATCCCATCCAATTGGTTTGGATGTCCACGATGTGGCGCCGCCGAATGAGAAATTTGCGGTTGGCATGGTCCAGACCATTGAGCCAGGCATTTACATCCGCGAGGAAGGCATCGGGATTCGTTTGGAAAACGACGTCCTGATCGGTGAAGATCGCAATATCGACCTGATGGCCAGTATTCCGATCGAGGCCGAGGAGATTGAAGAACTGATGGCGAAGTGATTCCCAACCGGCAGGAATCCTGCTTACCTTCGTGAAATGACAGGATTGGTATTGGGTTCCGGGCTGGGCATGTTGGCGGATGCGGTAGCGGTTGAACGGGAAATCCCGTTCGCCGATGCCGGTCTTCCCGCTTCATCTGTTCCTGGCCACGCCGGACGTTTTCTCATGGGAAAGCTCGCTGGTCAGAGTGTGATCCTGATGCAGGGTCGGGTTCATCTTTACGAAGGGCACAGTGCCCGGGACGTTACTGCAGGCATTCGCTGGATGGCAGAGCAGGGGATTGATCGACTGATCCTGACCAACGCTGCTGGCACCTTGCATCCAGATTTCCCTCCGGGAAGCTGGATGATGCTGCGAGATCATTTGAATCTAACAGGCACCTCCCCGCTGATTGGGCCTGACTTTGTGGACATGACCGTGGCCTACGATGCTGACTGGCGGTCCCAGTTCAAATGCGCTGCGGATGAAATGGGCATGGATCTCCATGAAGGGGTCTATGCAGGCTTGCGCGGACCACAGTATGAAACCCCGGCGGAAATCAAAATGCTGCGCGTTTTAGGAGCAGATGCCGTGGGAATGAGCACGGTCCTGGAAACCATCCAAGCGCGCTCGCTTGGTTTGAAAGTTGCGGCATTCTCCTGTCTGACCAACTGGGCAGCTGGAATTACTCCCGGCACGCTTGATCACCACGAAGTTCTCGAAACCGGAAAACTCGCCGCGCAGAGCATGATCGATTTGTTAGAAAAAGTTATCGGTGACTAGTCGCGACCCCCTCACTTTCTCAGGATGCGATAGAATCGCCTGACTTCAGATCCGAGCAGGATATCCAGCAGCTGGCTGGCCGCCGCATTTGCCGTGACGATTTCCAGGGTGGTCGTGGTGTCCTCTGCTGTCATTTCACCCAGCGTGGTCCAATTTGAAGCCGTGAGGTCAGAAGTGGCTTCGATCTGATAGGAGGCCAGTGGAGTTGAACGAAAAGCAATGCTGCCATGCGCCGGTGGGGTGAAATCGAAACTGCTGGAGATGATCGGAATGACCGCAGGATCATCAGGGATCGGCACCATGAAATCCTTCACAACAGCCATGTGCTGCATGTTGCTGGCCGCACTATCGGTGACCAGTGCCGGGCTGATTTCTGAGATGGGGGTGTAAACTCGCGTGTCAGCAACCAAACCATTGGCAAACGTGCTGTTTCCAATAACCACGGGGACCTGGATCGCTAACAAATCGTCATCGGCGAACACATTATCATAAGGCTTCGCTCGGGAGGCGTTGGTATCTTCGTCACCATTCTGATCGGCCGGATAGGGGCCAGCGGTATGAACCACTTGGCTGAATGTTGTGAACTGAGTTTCGTTTCGCGAGCTGCTGTTGAAATCTCCACCGATGACCAAGTAATCATCATCCGGAATTTTGGCTTTGATGTAATCAACCAATGCGATCGCTTCAGGGTTTCGCTTCGAACTGGTGGTGAGGAGGTGGACCGAAATTGCCCAAAGATCCTTATCGCCAGGAATGTCGATGCGGGCCCAGGCGAAATCGCGGTTGGAGACTTGTGCGTCTTCCCATTCGCCTGATTCGAGAATGGGATATCGGCTAATCACCCCGTTGGGGATTTGGGCTCCGGCTTCACGGAAATAGGAAAATTCAGCCCCGAAGGTGGAGGTGACAAAGCTGCGGATGTCTGCAGTCGTGTTATCCTTGTAGTTGAATTCCTGAATCAACACGATGTCAGGTTTGAGCCCTTTGAAGATTCTCGCACCTTCGCCCGGATCATAGGATTGATAATTTCCGCTGGAAATATTGCCCGCAACAATGCGGATCCGCTGGGCCTCTGCAGCTCCCGGTAGAAGCAGTGCAACTAATGCTAATAGGAAAAAGAAGTAGCGAGTATTCAAAGGGGGAGCGATCGGTGAGTAACTGCAGACTCACAGAAAAAATCGCTCAGGCAAGCCGGAGCTGAAAGATTATCGAGCTAAATCGCTGTTGTCCTGGCTCGCTTGCGCTTCGGCAGAACCGGGATTTCGCAACACCATGATGGTTTTCAAAACATAATCGCGGGCGTGTGTAACCTCGGTGAGATTTGAAGCCATGCCTAGGCAGGACCCGAAGGCGAAGGCTGCGAGAATGTTGCGAAAACTGGCTTTGGCTTTCATGGTGGAAAAAATGTCAAACAAGTTCGATTCTACATTAGCAAAGCGTAAGCCCGATGCTGATGATTGATCATCATTCACATTATCAATCATTTGCGAGATGTGGTGACGAACGACAAGGGTTCGGGTTTGCGCAATTCGCAATGATCGAGTTTCCTGCTTTGCAATCCGCACGATTTTTGGATGAGTGGGTTTCTCACGGATTGTCCAAGTGCTGAGGAAAGATCTCGTCTCCGCAGCGGCTTGGTGATGCATTCGCGGCGGTTCAGATTCATGGAAGTAGTCGTCACATTGATCAAAGTTCTGATTATCGCCTTAGTCTATTTGGTGATGGGTCCAGGCATCGGTTTCTTTGTCAATGGACGTGAGACGGCTCGAAGGATTGTTCTTGGATTTCTCGCCTGGTGGCTGGTTCGGCCGCCCTCGGATTTCACGTTGATGCTGTATTCGATCGAGAAATACCGCGGTCACACCAAAGGCTTTGAGTTCAACTTTTTGGAAGCCATCGCGATGGGTTTGGCGCTCGCCGCGTTATTGGAAAAGCGCAAGGATTTCAAATTCCTGCCTCCCGGGCTATGGAGTTGGTTGTTGGTGGTATTGGTCGGTTTGTTATCGGTGCCAGGAGCCATCAATCCGCTTTATGGGCTGATGCCGGCATTCAAATTCGTGAAAATGGCCTTCATCTACGTGGGCGTTTTTGCGGCATTGCATGATGATCGGGATGTGCTGGCGATGATGCGTGGCTTTGCCGTGGCGTTGATTGTGCAGCTGATTGTCTGTCTATGGAGCCGCTATGTCATGGGTGGATTCCGTGTGATCGGTTGGTTTGAACACCAAAATCCGATGGCCATGTGGTCATACATGGTTGGGTTGCCGATCCTGGCTCTGGCGATGTCCAAGCAGACATCCGGTCGGGATGTGTTGTTGTTTTTTGCCGCTTTTGCATCAGCGGGATTGGTTGTGGTACTCACGGTTTCACGGGCCGCTTTGGCAGCATTCGCGTTGGGGACGATGATGGTGATGGCTGCAGCCTACCTCCAGGGATTGAGTTCCCGGAAAATCGCTGTGGGGGTGGTGATGGCGATTGGTGGGGCCTTGGCCATGGCCATGGCTGCCGATACTTTCATGGAGCGAATGGAAACAGCGGGGGACGACAAGCCTGAAAACGACCTGCGCTGGGCTCTGAATCGTCAGTCCGGAGCCATGTATCAGGATCATCCACTGGTCGGGATCGGTTGGAATAATTTCGGTCTGGCGAACAGTCGACCCAACGGCACGAAATACTCCCATATTCTTGAGAAATGGGAGGAACACCGTGGCCACAAGATTTACCCGGAGATGTTCCGGGCAAATCCTCTAACAGAGAGCTTTTTCTGGCTGATTTTGGCTGAGAACGGATCGCTCGGATTTATTTCGATCCTGTTGTTCATGGTGATCACGCTTTGGTATGGGCTGCGATCGACCATCGGATTTTGGAAAACACCCCTGGGGCTGTTTTTCTTCGGCGTGACCGTGGCCCTGCTCATCACCTATGTCCACTGCCAGGTTGAGCGCGTACTCACCCAGACGAAAAATCTAACAACCTGGATGATTTTTTGTGCGACGCTTTCCCGTGGAATTTGGTGGCGCCGACAAGCCAAGAAAATCGCCAAGGCAGCCCGTTAATTAGGGGTGGAGTGGACTGTTGGTTATTACCAATCAATGTCCGCAAATGCAGGCATATTCTGGGTATTCACACGTCGGGCAGGTGGCCAGATTGATGTTGAATTTCTCGATTTGAGCCTTCGCATCAGGTGTTGATTTCACCATTACAATCATCGGCACTTCATGGCCTTCGGGTATGGATTGATCCGATAAAAGCGCGTTGCCGTCTTTTTTGAACACAAGTCGTGTCGGAGCAAGCCGGTCTCCACCGACTGCTTGCACCACTTGCACGGTTGGGGCCACGGTGGCCCCGTTCTGATCAAGAAAGGTGATTTTTACTTTTTTATCCGAGGTGACAAAGAATTCGTAACTGAAATCCGCTGTCTCAATGATTTTGCCACCATTTGGACCGGCTTGATGTTCGGCATGTTCATGGTCGTCGTGATGATGTTCATGTCCCTCGTCATGGGAATGGTCGTGCTCTTCTTCGGCTTGAGATGCAGCAGTGCTGATGCAGAGCGATAACAAACCAAGAAGCAGGAAATGATGATGTTTCTTCATATTAAAAATGGGTTGAGGTTTTGGAGTTAGTGGGATGCAGGAGACTGGAGTTGGATGGATTTTGCCGCGGCCTTGCGACCGATCAGCCAGAACATTGCCGGGGTGACAGCCATATCGAGCAGGGTGGAAGAGATCAGTCCGCCCACGATGACGACTGCCACGGGATGAAGAATTTCTTTGCCTGGCTGATCAGCCGCCATGACCAGCGGAATGAGGCCGATGCCGGCAGACAGGGCCGTCATCATGACTGGCACCAAGCGCTCGGTGGTGCCGCGGATGATCATTTTACGGGTGAATCCTTCGCCTTCATGTCGCATGAGGTGGATGTAGTGCGAGATCATCATGATTCCATTTCTCGCCGCGACACCGCCCACCGCGATGAATCCGACCAATGTGGCAATGCTGATATTGTTCAGTTGGTATCGTGTGAATGCGAGGCCACCCATCAGGGCAAGCGGGATGTTGACGAGAACCTGCAAGGCCAATGAAGCGCTGCGGAAATACCCATAAAGCATCATGAATATCGCGATGAAAACCACCGAGGAGTAGATGGCGATTTTACGAGTAGCGGCTTTTTGCGCTTCGAATTCCCCTTCGTATTGGATGTAATAGCCTTCGGGAAAATGGACTTTTTTCCTAACCTCATCCTGAAGTTTTACCACGAGATTCGAAACATCCCGGACGGTTGGTTTAATGCCCAGCGCGAATCTCCGTTGGCTGTTTTCACGCAAGATTACATTGGGACCTTTTGCTTCCCGCACATCTGCGACAAGCGAAAGGGGGACCCATTGCTTCTCGGAAATTTGAATCGGCAAGGATGCGATCCGGTCGGGTGAATTCCGCCAATCCAGCGGTAGACGAGACACCAAATCAACCGAACGCTGGCCATCGTAGAGCCGTGCAATTTGATCGCCGCCTAACATGGCGGAGAGTTCATCGTTCAGTTCTCCAGGGGTGATTCCATAGGCGAGTGCTCGATCACGATCGACCTCGATCCGCAGTTGTGGGATGCTTGATGCCTGATCGAGCTTGGTGTCTTCAAATCCCGGAATCGATTGAGCGACTTTTTGCACTTCAACGCCGATCTCACGGATTTTTTCAAGATCCGGCCCGAAAATTTTCACCGCCACTGGAGCCGGGACACCGCTCAGCATGTGACCGATCCGATCTGCAAGCGGACCGCTTACCACGGCGAAAATGCCTGGCACCGATTTCACTTTTGCAGAGATATCCGCGAGTATTTCCTTACGGCTACGGTGACTTCCTGAGTCCGAATTTTCCCGGAAATCGACGTCAAATTCCGCGGTTGAAACTGGCACGACGTGATCTCCGCGTTCTGCTCGTCCCAGCCGCCTTCCAACCTGACGAACTTCCGGAACGGATAGAATTTGCTGCTCGATCACATCAGAAATTTGATTCATCTCTGCGAGCGAAGTTCCCGGCGCGGCGGTAGCGGCAACGAGCGCGGTTTCTTCTTCGAACTTGGGCAGGAAGTCTTTGTTCATCGATGGATAGAGCGAGATGGCTGCTACCAAAAGAGCCATTGCGATCAGCAAAACCGCAAGTGGTCGACTCAAGGCGAACCGCAGCAGCGTGTGCTCAAGCAGCCACTTCATGCCGCTGACCAAACGACCGTCCTGATGGGTTTTGCCAGATTTTGGATTTAGCAGAAATGAGCAAAGTACGGGGATCACCGTAAGTGACACGATGAATGAGGCGATCATCGATACGATGGTCGCGACCGCTATCGGTGAGAAAAGTTTTCCTTCCACACCTGACAGGCCGAGCAGTGGCAAGAAGACGAGAATAATCAATATTGTGGCATAGAAGATCGAATTGCGAACTTCGCCGGATGCTTTGGCTATGACGGTGAGTCTTGGTTCTGGATGAGCTTTTCCTGCATTGTCTTTAAGTCGGCGGAATACGTTTTCAACGTCCACGATCGCATCATCGACGACCATGCCAATTGCCACCGCGAGTCCACCCAAGGTCATCGAGTTCACGCTGATTCCTGCCAGTTTGAAGACCAGCATGGTGATCCCGAATGACATCGGCATGGCCGTGAGAGTGATGAACGTGGTGCGGAAATTCAGCAAAAACAAAAACAACACAATCGTCACCATGATCGCGCCATCCCGGATTGCTTCGGTTAGATTGCCAATGGCGTGATCGATGAAATCTTTTTGTTGGAATAAAAGGGTGGTTTCAACACCAGGAGGCAATCCTGCCTGGAGGTCATCCAGAGCGGATTTGACTTCCGCTGTTAGAGCGCGCGTGTCCGTTCCCGGTGCTTTGGTGATGGACATGATCACACCATAAGTTGGGTTCTTTTCCGGCCAGCGGCTGATGCTCGCATCACCACGCATGGGTTCGATTCCCCATTTTACATCTGCGACATCGCCAATTGATATCGGGCGATCATGGATTTTCTTGATGACGGTTTTTGCGATGTCCTCCGTTTGGACCGTCATCGCCAGATTTCGAATCATGATTTCCGTTGAACCACTGTCGAGAAACCCACCCGTCGTCCTGCTGGCCGCGGCTGCGGCGGCCTTTTGGAGTTCATCATAGCTTACACCATGGGCATACATCCTGTTAGGATCTGGCTGGATTTCAACACGGCGGACTCCGCCGCCCATGTTGAGGATTTCCGCAATGCCTGAAATGCTTTGGAGTCTGCGCTTGATGGTCCAGTCCGCCAACGTGCGGACTTCACTAGGTTCCATGTAGCCTGGCTGACCTTCCGGGACGGTGGAGCGCACTCCAACGAGAAGTATTTCTCCCATCAGCGAGGCGACCGGTGTCATGAATGGTTCGACTCCTTCCGGTAGCTGTTCGCGAGCTGCCTGCAGGCGTTCCTGCACCAGCACACGCGCCTGATAGATATCGGTTCCCCAATCGAATTCCGCGTAAATCAATGACAGGGCGACGTCAGAATTCGAGCGCAATCGCGTCAGTCCGGCGACTCCCATGAGCTCACTTTCCATGGGTATTGTTACCTGCGTTTCGACTTCTTCCGGAGAAAGTCCGGGAGCTTCTACCAGGATTGTTACGGTCGGCTTGGTTAAATCCGGCAAAACCTCCACCGGGAGTTCGGTAGCTGTCCTTACCCCCATGACCAGAATCAGCACGGATAACGCGATGATCACCGCGCGATTGGCAAGCGACCATTGGATCATTTTTCCCAACATCGGTCAGGCCTCCTTCTGGTTCGGATTGACCACTTTGCCAGCTCCCGCTTTTGGACGATGTAGCAGCAATGAGGCTAGGAGTAAGACAGCAAGCACTCCGCTAAGAATTTTCCAGGGTTTGCTTGATGCCTGGGGTTCTGATGAGTCGAGGCCGGCTGCAGCACGCTTTTCCGCTGCCATTTGTGCCTTCTTTTCAGGGGTTAATTCGGAACCGTCTTCCGCGTGTTCATGACCGTGGGCTGCATCAAGAGCTTCCTTCAGTGAAACCGTGCCACCACCAGCGAAAACCAGCGAGTAAGCTCCCCGGGTGACGACGTCATCCGCAGGAAACAGCCCCTTGATGATTTCCACGTTCCGATCGTTCATTTCACCGATTTGCACCGGTGCCTTTTCGAAGACATTCGGCAAATCAAAATCGCGGACATAGACAAAACGATTCGAAGCGTCCCCCTGCAATGCCGTGCGAGGGATGCTGAGGACGTTTTCTCTTTCACTGACCACAATGGAGAATTCCGCCCGCATGCCTGGACGAATCATTCCTTTGGAATTGGGAATTCGAAATACGGCGTCGATCGTACCACTTTCCCGGTCCGCCGTGGTTCCGAATCGTAACAATTCGCCGTCGAAAGATTGATCCGGTAGAGCCGCGATCCGGATATGGGCTTTGGTGCCAATTTTGATTTTGCCGACTTGGTCTTCGGGAACGCGGGCGTAGGCATCGACCTCGCCTAAATCGACAATCTCGAGTAGCGGCTTATCCGGTTCCACCGGGTCACCCAGGCGGGTGTCCAAATGCGTGATGATGCCACCAAGCGGTGCTGTTAGAGATATGGTTGGTGGCGGATCACCAGGTTGTCGGCTCTCGACCCTGGCCACTTCCTGACCTCGATGAACTTCACTGCCGGGAGTTGCGGAAAGCTCAATCACTCGTCCAGAAATTCTGCTGCTAACGGTGCCTGTCCGCTCCGGGATTGCCTCGATCCTACCTAGCGCGAAAATGGTTTCAGCAAAGGTCGTTTCCTCTGCCATGACGGTCTCGATACGTAGATTCTTCATGCCAACGTCATCGAGAACGATGGGATGAGAAGGCTCAGCACCAGACAGTTGGAGCCAGGGCATGAGCACTATCACAGAGCAAGTGACGGAACGGAAGCGGGAGTAAGAACTCATAAAAGGTAAAGTTTAGTAATTGCCGACCGCTGATTCATAGCGGACACGTGCGAGATGGAATTGGCGGATGGCATCTATTTTGGAGCTCTCCAGGCTCATGCGTTTTTCGCGGGCGCGAAAAACAGTTTGGAGATCACTCAATCCTTTGGAGAATGCATCGTTCATCGCTTCGGATTGTTGAGTCGCGAGTGGTAATAACTCCTGGTCCAGCTCGTGGATCAGGCGCGCCCATTCCTTCATTTGCTGCTGGTTCGAATCCGCATCGCTTTGGATTTTTTGCTGGAGGGCGGCCGCTTCCAGCTTGCGTCTCTCATGGGTTGCGGTTGCCGCGTCGATCGCTCCCTGATTGCGGTTCCAAAATGGCAGTGCGATCTGAAACCGAAGGCCAACGATGGCCTCGTTTTCAAATCCTTCAGGTGCATCTTCCGATCGTTCAGCAGCTGCGAAGAACCCCGCTTCAACATCGTCCAATCGGCGCGCTACTTCGAGATCGATTCCTTGCCTTGCCGATTCGATTTCGAATTCAGCGATTTGATAATCCGGGCGTCGGTTGAATTTGACCGTATCCTCAGGCAGAATCGGTTGATCGAGTTCGCCATTTACCAGGATTGGTGCATTTGGCTCAATGCCTAACAAAGGTTTGAGTTCACCCATTTTGGCGGCTTCAGCAGCATCCAGTTGCCTCATTTCTACGGCCAGCGTCGCAGCCTCAAGTTTGGCAGACGCTGCATCCAATAATGAACCTTCTCCTTTTTCGGCTGCCTTGGTTAGACTTTTAGTAAATTGGTCTGCCAGGTTGCTTTGTTGGGTCAATAGTCTGCGCTTTGCCTGTGTCGAGAGGATGTCGACCACGGTGAGTCTTGCCTGTTCGACGAGCTGCCGTTCAACCTCTCTGACCTCTGCTTCAGCCTTGCGCACAGATATGGAGGAAATCTCTTTTTCCAAACGCAGCCGGCCCGTTACCGGAAATCGCTGTGAGAGACCGATCTCGATTCGGCCTTCGTTGAAATTCTGATTGTGCTCGATGCCGGTTTCTAACTGCGGGTTATCGAGAAGCCCTGCTTGTTTGGAGCGCCCGATTGCCTGAGCGATTTGCAACCTGGCTGCAGCGAGACTTGGATTTTGAGAATGAACACGATCTGCCACACCACCCAAGGTGATGATCAGGGCGGGCGCAGCATAAGCGGGTAGAGTCAAAAACGCACCGAGTGCGAGTCGAAATAAGTAATGCATGTATGGAAAGGATTTGTCAGTCCATCTGCGGCGTGATTAGCCGGGATGGAGCCATTGGATCTGTGCCTGCATCTTCCGGAAACATGCCGGGAAGCGGGCGGGGAGGCTTCGCGCGAAATGAACGCGAAGGGGCGTAGAAATACGCTTAGATCAATGGTGGCATATCCAATTCATACACCGGTGACTCCGGGATGAAATCTGCAGTCCAATTGAGGTCTGCAAGTGTGACTGCGAATGCGGGGAGTCTAACAAACTTTTGATTTTCCATCACCAGTGGCGCAGCGTGGTTGAACGCCTGATGATGGTGCTCCGTGCATGGGCATGGGTCCGAGCTGGTGTCATCGTGCTGATCACATTTCAGACAATGCTTGGTCTCGGACGTCGATGAATCCTCATAGCAATAGGCATGAGAATCATGGGCGGGTGGCGGAGTGGGCACGGCAGACCAAATCCCGGCTAGTAAGCCGAGAATGATGAACCAAATGCAAGTCGCGCGCACACCGCAGAGCCAACAGAGGAACGAATGGTTTGCAAGGGAAATGATGAATAAAGATTCACGATTTATTTCTTACAATTGCATGCAAATTACTAAACCCGATCCGACCCCATCAAATTACCTGGCATGATATCATTTAATGAACCCCTATGATGGTGATTCTTCATCAAGCATCGATTCGAGTTTTTTTACCGTGTTCCAGTTTCTTGCCGTACCTGAAACTCCGAGCAATCGTTCTACAGAAGCTGCGAGTTTCGATCTTCCAATGCCATCCGGGGCGAAGAGATAGAAAGCATGCTCCTGCAGTTCAAATTGTTCGGACGCTGTTTGGATGGCTTGCATTTTTGCCAAATCCGGGGATTTCGCTGCGGAATCGAGAAAAAACACATGGAGATCTTTCCCGCCCTCTGATGGAAACGGATTCCTCTGGATGACATCGCGCAATTGCTTTGCAGTGATTGCCAGGATTGCCGGTTCAAATCCTTTCTGGCTACCGATGGCTTGGCGAATTTTTTCCCGTTCCTTCGTTCCGATGGTGCTGCTGCTCTCGAAAACAACGTTGCCGCTTTGAATGTAGGTTTGGACGTGCTGATAGCCGAGTGATTTGAAGATCGTCACCAATTCCTTCATCGGCAACTTGGCCTTGCCTCCAACATTGATGCCGCGGAGCAGAGCGATGTATTTCGCCATGGCAGCTGACTTATTTTTTAGCAGCTGGTTTCGGATAGACACCCACACGGTCCGCCCATTTTTGCCATTCAGCTGACATTTGCTTCACCCGATCAGGCTCCTGCTTGGCCAGATTATTCAGTTCGGTGCCGTCTTCCGAGATATGATAGAGTTCCCACTTTTTCGGTTTGAGCCCGGATGCTGGAGTGACGTTGCGTCCGACGAGTTTCCAGTCGCCATCACGGACAAAAGCGTTGTTTTCATGTTCGATGAAAAGTGGACTTTTGCGATCAAGGGCTTTCCCATCAAAGGCGGCTGTTAGAGAAACTCCATCGATGGGAAGGATGGGGTGCCCGGCAAATTCCTTTGGATAGCCAGCACCGGTGATATCTGCGACCGTTGCCATAACGTCGATGATTTGCGCCGGTTCACGAAACCAATCGCGCCCTGGTTTGATGCGAGCGGGCCAGTGGGCGATGAATGGCGTGTTGGCGCCACCTTCATGGGCGAAATGTTTGTAAAGCCGATACGGGGTGGCGCAGGCATTTGCCCAGGCTTTGCCAAGAACCGGATTGAAGGATGGCTTGCCGGCTGCGCGATCGGCGATCGGGTCACCATCGCCGAGAAGCGGTCCCTCCGCGCAAGCACCATTGTCGGATAAAAACATGATGAGCGTGTTATCGAACTGGCCGTTCTTCTTGAGTTCGGCAATGAGGTCGCCGATTTTCTGATCAACCCGATCAATCATCGCGGCATAGGCAGACATGCGTAATGAGCATTCTGCTTGTTTCTCCGGCGTTAACGTATCCCAGGCTGGCACAGCGGCATCGCGCGGAGAAAGTTTCCAGTTGGCAGGGATCAACCCCAATTCTTTCTGCTTTTTGAATCGTTCTTCGCGAAGTTTGTCCCAGCCCATGTCAAATTTTCCGCGGTATTTCGCAAGTTCTTGATCCGGCGCATGCAGTGGCCAATGCGGGGCATTGAAGGCGAGATAGAGAAAGAACGGCTTATCTCCGGCTTGCTTGTTATCCTCAATGTATTGGATGGCGTGATCGGCAAATGCATCGGTGGTGTAATAAGGCCGGTCGGTGGTGGACTTGAGCTCTGTGTCCTTTTGATTGCCGTCGTAAACGCTACGCCAGCCTTCGGGATGAAAGTAATGCGCCGCCCCTGCGATGGTTCCGTAAAATCGATCAAAGCCACGTTGCAGCGGCCAATCTTCCTGATTGTATCCGGCGAGATGCCATTTTCCTGCCATGAACGTGGCGTAGCCTGCGGATTTGGCGACCTGTGCCAGAGTCACACAGGAATCGTTGATGTTTCCGGCATAGGCTGGGGGAATGTTATCTTTGGCGTCCGGCGCATCTTCCCGCGTCATGTGTCCGATTCCGGTTTGATGCGGATGGAGACCGGTCATCAGGCTGGCACGGGTGGGGCAGCAACGTGCGGAATTGTAAAACTGGGTGAAGCGCAACCCGTTTTCTGCCAGTGAATCAATGTTAGGCGTTTCGAGTTCACTGCCCCAGCAGTTGAGATCCGAGTAACCCATGTCATCCACCATGATCAGAACGATGTTGGGTTTTTCCGCAGCGTGTAGCAGCGAAACGAGGAATGGCAAAAGAAGTAGGGTTCTCATCATCAGGTGGTTCTGGAGCGTAATGGGGTAAATTTTGGCAAGAAGGAAGACGCGCTGGTCGAAAAGTTAGTGTGTCGGGATTCGCAACTGTTCCTGATTCAACCACTTCGTGAGGAAATCAAAGACAGGGCATCCATACGTAGCAAGCACCCTGGAAGTATCGTCATGATTGAAATTGAAGATCGATGCCGGATCGCGTTGTTTGTCAGGCAGTCGATGCAACGATTCGTTTTCCGAGAAATGAACTCTCCGCTCGGGCGCCTGAAACTGGTGGCCGGTGAAAGGGGACTTCGTGCGATACTTTGGGAAAATGACAAACCGGGGCGTGTTCTTTTGAGAACGATGCAAGCCGTCGAACATGATGAGCATCTCGACCAAACCGAACGGCAGCTTAGCGAATACTTTGCAGGGGAACGCATCGAGTTTGCCCTTGAGCTGGATCCTGTGGGCACCGAATTCCAGCTCGCGGTCTGGGCCGCCTTGCGGACCATTCCGTTCGGCGAGTCGCGCACTTATGCCGAAATTGCCAGCCAGATCGGAAATCCGAAGTCAGTTCGTGCGGTTGGTGCTGCGAACGGCCGAAATCCCATTTCGATCGTGGTTCCATGCCATCGGGTGATCGGATCGAGTGGACATCTCACCGGCTTCGCAGGCGGATTGACCGCAAAAGCATGGCTTCTCAGGCTGGAACAAGGGGCAAGAGGGCCGATTCAAGGAGAATTGGGAATCGGCAACCCGTGGAGCATTCTGTAACGACGATTTCGAATCCGTAGGTAAAATTTTCACCTACGGGATCACGTGTGTGTTGGTAGTAGGGTATTCTAAGTTATTGTTAATCAGTCACAACGAATTGTAAAACGATTGATTGGATTGACTATAAGGCCTTGTTAACTGGTAGATTGGGACTACGGTTCGCGTAGCACGACTGCTGCTAACAGGCTTCTTTCCCACCTATCAGCCTCATGTCTTCTGTATCCCGATCCCCCCAAATCCACCTCGCAGCGACGTTTACCGCCGAGCCGCTAAAGCCCGTGATGGAGACGTGGTTGAAGGAGCTGGGTTATCCTTGCAAAATCTCCTTCGCTCCCTTTAACCAGGTTTTTCAGCAGTTGCTCGATCCCGCGAGCTCGCTTTCGACAAACGCGGGTGGGGTTAATGTGATCCTCATTCGCAAAGCGGACCTGGGCTGCGATCGCCCGGAGCGCACACGTTCCGTCGTCCGTGAATTGGTTGCGGCGCTCGAAGAGTCAACTTCACGCGATGGCATCCGGACCTTGGTGCTGCCTTGTCCCTCGCCTGATAAAGAAGACGACGATGCGGATTTCATCGCTGATCTAACAGCTGAACTGAAATTGGTGAAAGCTGTGGAGGTGCTTGATCCGGAAATGCTTGCCCGGCTTTATCCGGTCGAGTCCCGGTTTGATTCCGACTCTGACGAAACGGCAAAGATTCCTTACACGGATGAAATGTTCGCGGCGATGGCGACATTTCTGGTTCGGCGATTGGTGATTTCGTGGAGAAAACCATGCAAGGTCATTGCGGTTGATTGTGATCACACACTCTGGAGTGGCGTTTGTGGCGAGGTCGGACCGCTTGGAGTTGAGATCGATTCAAATCGGCAGGAGTTTCAGAGATTTTTGCAAGCACGCCGCGATGAAGGATACCTCCTTTGCCTCGTTTCCAAGAACCGTGCGGAAGATGTGGAGGCGGTTTTTCGTGAAAACCCCGCGATGGTCTTGAAGCGCGATGCTTTTGTGGATGCCGCGATCAACTGGGAGCCGAAATCCTCTAACTTGAAGCAATTGGCTCATCGCTTGGGGCTTGGGCTCGATGGATTTCTATTTCTGGACGACAATCCTGCAGAGATTGCGGAAGTGGCAGCAAACGCACCTGCAGTCTTGCCGATTCTGGTGCCCGATGATTCCGCGAAGTTGGTGACGATGCTCGACCATTTGTGGATTCTGGATCGAAACCAAAGTTCGGTGGAAGATGCAAAGCGGGCGGATTTTTATCATCAGGAAGCACGGCGTATCGAGATGCGCCAACAAACCTCCAGCTACGAAGAATTCATTCAGGGGCTCAATCTGGAGCTGGATATTCTTCCGCTGGATGAGACCAATTTGGAGCGCGCGAGTCAGCTGACGCAACGGACCAATCAATTCAACGCGACTCCAAATCCGCGGGACCTGGCTGAAATAATGTCTGCAAGCCGAGGCATGCTGGCTGAATTGGTAAGTGTTCGCGACCGTTTCGGAGATTATGGAGTCGTTGGCTTGATGATGTCCCGCGAAGACGGTGGCAGATGGTGGGTTGAGACATTTTTGTTGAGTTGTCGGGCATTGGGTAAAGGCGTCGAACAGCGAATGCTGCGACATCTCGCTGGAGTTGCAGCTTCCTTGGGACTCAATGAACTCGCGATCAGCTTTTCAGATAGCGGCCGCAATCAACCGTGCCGCGATTTTTTGGAGAGTCTAGCTTCCGCCAATTGGGAAAACGGCTTGCGCGTGGTTTCGACTCAAGCAGCTGCCGAATGCTCGCTGATTTCTTCGGAAAAGCCAGCTTCTGAAGCGACTTCACTTGATCAGGTCAATCCCGTGGTTGATCCACTCTTGGCGGCCAAATGCGCGTCAGAGCTTCAATCTGCTGCCGCTATTTTGGGATGGGCGACTGGTCCGGTGAAATCAAGACCGGAACTCGGTGAAGCGTTTGTTAGACCGCTTGGTGACACCCAGGAAGCGATTGCAGCGATCTGGTGCAGTGTCCTCGGAATGGACTCGGTTGGAAGCAATGACCGATTTGTGGATCTCGGTGGCAGCTCACTGGATTTGGTCAGGGTTCATGCTCAATTGCAGCGGAAATTCGGCCGACGCATCGAACTGGTTTCGCTTTTTGAAGCCCCGACGATAGCGACCCAGGCGCAACTGTTAGATGGTAAAGCCCCTACTTTGGAAACACCCGAGTCCAAGTCTCACGGCCATGACGCCATCGCGATCATTGGCATGGGGGTTCGACTTCCTGGGGCATCATCGCCTGAAGAGTTATGGCATAACTTGCTACATGGAGTGGAATCCATCACCCAGTTTGACCGATCGGAACTGGAAGTGCCCGGAGGCGAGGGGGATCCGAATTTTGTCTGCGCGCGTGGTTTGTTAGACCCCGAGGTCTACGAAGGTCTCGATGGTGGACTTTTCGGCATCGTGCCGCGTGAAGCGGAAATGATCGATCCGCAACATCGGGTATTTCTCGAAATTTGCTGGGAAGCGCTGGAGCGCGGTGGCTATGTGCCGGATGATGCGGAAGCTTCCGGAAACCGGATTGGCGTCTATGCCGGATGTTATTATGACACTTACGCGCCACACCATATTCTCTCTGATGATGCCGCCCGCCGCAGACATCTGGAAGAGGTTCAGGTTGGTGCCCTGCAAGTCGAATTCGGCAACGACAAGGATCACCTGGCTACCCGTGTCGCCTTCAAGTTGAACCTGAAGGGGCCCAGCCTATCGGTGCAAACCGCTTGCTCCAGCTCGCTGGTAGCGGTCGCCCACGCAGTGATGGCGATTCGCAGTGGCCAGTGCGACATGGCATTGGCGGGAGGTGTTACGGTGACAGTTCCTCAGAAACGCGGCTATCATCATGAGGAAGGTGGCATGCTATCGAAAGATGGTCGTTGCCGGCCTTTTGATGAAGAAAGTTCAGGCACGGTTTTCAGCAACGGCGCGGGTGTCGTCCTGCTGAAGCGTTTGGCCGATGCCGAACGTGATGGTGATCACATTCATGCCATCCTGCGGGGCTTTGGCATGAACAACGACGGTGGCGTGAAACACAGCTATGCCGCCCCCAGCGCGGATGGCCAATCGGATGCAATCCACCGCGCGCACCTGGATGCGGGAATCGACCCGGCAACGATCACTTATGTCGAAGCCCACGGCACCGCGACTCCGTTGGGCGATCCGATCGAGGTGGCGGGCTTAACTGCGGCATTCCGCCAGGCGACGGAGAAAACCAACTTCTGCGCGTTGGGTTCCTTGAAGTCCAATCTGGGCCATCTCGATACAGCGGCTGGTGTTTGTGGTTTGATCAAAACGGTCCTTTCGCTCGAACACGGCGAGCTGCCTGCGTTGATGCATTTCAATCGCGCCAATCCGAGAATTGATTTCGCAAATACACCGTTTTTCATCAACGATGAACGTCGTAGCTGGACTCCGGCTGGTGGACTTCCAAGACGTGCTGGAGTCAGTTCATTTGGTGTGGGAGGCACCAACGTGCACGTGGTGCTGGAGCAAGCTCCCGCGAAAGCTCCCATCACCGCCCCGGCGAAAACGGAACGGGTCATGGTGCTTTCGGGACGGAATGAGAAGGCGTTATTGCAACTCGCCGATCGCTTGGCAGAGCATGCTGAAAAGGCGGACGATGCCGATTTCGCGGCTTCGGTTAGAACCATGGCAGTGTCGCGCAAAGTGATGCCATCACGCGCTGCGGTTGTCGCCAGTGACTGGTCTTCGGCAGCAGAGGCTTTGAAAACCCGACGTTGGGTTAAATCAGACGCACCGGGAAACTCGCCGGAGTTGGTATGGATGTTCCCAGGGCAGGGTGCACAGTTTCCTGGCATGGTGGCCGACCTTTATGCCGCCGAGCCAGAGTTTCGTGCCGATGTGGATCGTTCCGCGGAACTTTTGAAAGCCACACTGGGTGAGGATCTGCGTGAAACCTTGTTTTCCAAAGATGGTGAGGAAGCCGCAGAACGGCTGAAACACACCGTGCTCGCACAGCCGGCGATTTTTGTTGTTGAACACGCTCTGGCCAGGCAATGGCAGCGATGGGGAATGCAACCGACTCTGATGCTCGGGCACAGTGTCGGCGAGTTCACCGCTGCCTGCCTGGCTGGGGTTTTCAGCTTGGAAGACGCTCTCCACTTGCTCGCGGAACGTGGAAGGCTGATGGGGGAGGTAGCCGCTGGTTCGATGCTTTCGGTCCGTCTATCTGCTGATCAACTTCTGCAGCGTTTGCCGGACGATCTGGATCTTGCCGCTGATAACGGCCCGGAGCTTTGCGTTGTGGCAGGCGAATCCACTGCGGTTTCAGCATTTGCAAAACAGCTGGAGGCCGACGGTGTGAATGTAAGGGAGCTGCACACGTCCCACGCATTTCATAGCCGCATGATGGATCCCGTGGTGGATCGCTTTCGTCAGGTTCTGGAAAAAATCATCTTGTCGGCACCAAGTTTGCCCATTCTATCAACTGTCACTGGCAAGCTTCTAACCGATGAGGAAGCGTGCGATCCGGGCTACTGGGCGGGGCACTTGAGAAAAACGGTGGGCTTCCGCGGCGCACTGCAAGCTGCTGCGGAACCTAGTGACGGCAAAATCTTTCTGGAGGTTGGCCCTGGTCAAACCCTGACGACATTGGCTCGCCAAACCGTTGGCCGTCGATCATTGGCTTGTTTAGCAAGCTGCGAGCATCCAGCCAAGGGTGAGCCGGATCGTCTGAGAATGCTGCAGACACTCGGAGAATTATGGTGTCGCGGTGTGGCAGTCGATTGGCTGGCAGTGCATCACGATATTCCAGCACACAGGGTTCCGCTTCCGACCTATCCGTTCCAACGCAAGCGTCACTGGTTGCCTTGTCGGATTTTGGATCAACCGATCGTCTTGTCTCCTCAAGATGTGGCGGTCAGTCAGATTGAACCTACTGACGGGACAACGGTCGAAGAGGTTTCGTCTACAGCTCAACCGGCTGGTTTGTTAGATCAAGCGCGGGAAGTTCTGGAGGATCTGTCTGGTATCCCAGCCGAAGAGATGGCTGCGGAGGCCAGTTTTCTTGAATTGGGCTTCGATTCCCTGTTGCTCACCCAAGCTGCGCGTGAGCTGCAAAAGGCGTTCGGCATCGCAATCAGCTTCCGGGACTTGATGCAGAATTTTCCAACCCTCGGAAGTTTGGCGGCACACCTTGAGGCCAATGTTACACAGTCCGATAAAGAGGCAGTGAAACCTGCCGCACCTACCGCAAAAGTCGTAGAAGTCCAGGCTTCCGATGAACCGGAGGTTGAGTCCGGAGTTTCGGGTCCGCGTACGCGGATTGATCGTGTCTCGACCCAAAACGATCTAACCGAAAAGCAGCAATCTCATCTGGATGCCCTCACCAAGCGATACAATGCGAAAACCGCGAAGTCGAAGGAACTGACGCAGCAGTATCGACCGTGGCACGCCGATCCCCGCACCGTGAACGGCTTCAACCGGCTCTGGAAAGAGATGGTTTATCAGGTCGTTGCCAACCGCATGAAGGGCTCGAAAATGTGGGATGTCGATGGCAATGAATACATCGATATGGTCAACGGATTTGGCCCGAATTTCCTCGGCCATTCACCGGATTATGTAACGGAAGCAATCCAGGCCCAACTTGCGACGGGACTCGAAATCGGCCCGCAATGCGAGGCTGCGATGGAAACCTCCAAGCTGTTTTGTGAAGCCACCGGAAATGAACGGGTTTGCTTCCTGAACACCGGCTCCGAAGCGGTGCAGGCGGCGATGCGAATTTCACGAACTGTAACCGGGCGCGATAAGATTCTCGTTTTTGATAAAGACTATCACGGCAACTTTGACCCTGTGTTAGTGCGCAGCGTTGGCAAAGGAGCCCGCCGTCGGACATTGCCTCTGGCACCGGGTATTCCTGATGCAGCCGTCGGCGATGTCATCGTTGTTCCGTGGGGGAAACCAGAAGCATTGGAGATGATCCGCGAAGTGGCGCACGAACTCGCTGCTGTTCTGGTGGAGCCTGTGCAAAGCCGCCAACCGGAATTGATCCCCATCGATTTCGTCCACGAAGTCAAAAAAATCAGTGAGGAACACGGGTTTCTTCTGGTGTTCGATGAAGTAATCACCGGTCTGCGTCAGGGGCTTGGTGGTGCACAGGAACTGTATGGCATTCGGGCGGATCTTGCGACTTATGGCAAAGTGTTCGGCGGCGGTGCGCTGCCGATTGGTGTTATTGGTGGAAAAGCCAAATACATGGACACCTTCGATGGTGGATTTTGGCAATATGGCGATGACTCGTTCCCGGAAAAGGAAGTGACTTTCTTTGCCGGCACGTTCGTTCGCTTGCCCTTGGCCATGGCCGCGTGCCGTGCGGTGCTGAAGTATTTGATGACCCAAGGTCCCGAATATTGGGATCGGATCCGTCAACGTGCCGATCGCTTGGCAAAAACCGTGGACAGGCTTTTCCGCGACCAGGGAATTGAAATCCGCATGGTAAACTTCGGTTCACAGATGTATCTGCGCATCGGGGATCATGTGAAGCATGGCAATCTTGTTTACTATCATCTCCGCGAAAAAGGAATCTTCGCGATGGAGGGGCTGCCTTTTTATCTAACAGCTGAACATACCGATGCGGACGTGGATCGCGTTATCGAGGCATTCCGAGAAACGATTGCCGAGCTTCAGGAAGGCGAATTTTTCGCAAAACCTCCATCCATCGAATTTTCGGCAGATCGTGTTGGGGCTCGCGGCCCGTTCCCAATGACCGAGCCAATGTCAGAGATCTGGCTTGCGTCCCTGATGGGAAATGAAGCGAATTTGGCGTTCAATGAAATGCTGCAACTGCGGTTGCAAGGCCCGGCGAACCGAGCCGCCATCGAATTGTCGATTCAGGATTTGGTCGACCGGCATGATGCCTTGCGGATGAGACTCCCTGATCCTCACAGCGAGGCCTTTGTTATCGATCCGGCACAAACCGCTTCTGTGATCTTTGAGAATCTAACAGGCGTTACCGATCAAGCTGAGGCCGTAAGGAAAATCGGCGAAAGCCAGCGTGAAACTCCATTTGATCTCGCCCATGGACCGTTGTTCCGGGTGGTGATCATTCAGCTGTCAGACCTGGAATGGGTGTTGCAATTTGCCGCCCATCACATCGCTTGCGATGGTTGGTCGTTCGAAGTTCTGGTTCAGGAATTTCAGGAATGTTATCAAGCCCGTGTTGCTGGGAAACGTCCGATATTGAAAGGTGCACCCTCGGTGGTTGACCGAGCATTGCGCCATGCCGGGCGTGCTGTTGACAGCACGGATCTGACATGGTGGGAGCAATATTTTGCCAGCGGAGTATCGGAGCTCGATTTGCCTTTGGATCACGATTTCGGACTGGTGCCGGATTACGCATCTGCGACGTGTGAAGTGACCTTCGATGGACAGGTGTTGAAAAAGTTGCGCAAACTTGCGGCGACCTGCGGCGCGACTCTGAACAGCACGATGCTGGCAGGATTTCAGGCATTTCTCCATCAACTCAGTGGCCAGGATGAATTTGTCATGACCTTCCCGGTAGCCGGACAGATGCAGGATGGTGATGAGCGGTTGGTCGGTCATTGCGTGAACTTTTTGCCACTGTTGGCGAAAGTTGATGGACGTTCGACTTTCAAGGAACTGACCAGCCATGCATCGGCGCAGCAAATGGATGCAATCGAACATGGAAGTCTGACCTACGGCCAGCTCCTCCGCGCATTGAAAGTCGATCGCGATGGCGGTCGGCGGCCATTGATGGAATATATCTTCAACTTCGAACCTTCCGGGGATCTTGGCGCATTTGCCGGATTGGAAACCAAGGTCGAGACCGTCGCTGCAAGATATAGCAATTCGACCATTTTCCTGAACATCATGCAGTTGCCGGATGGGCTGCTGTTATCATCGACCTACAATCGTCTGCGTCTCGATGAGTCGACGATGCTCGATTGGTTGAACCGCTACTGTGAGCTTCTGCTGAAGATTGCTGAGGAGCCAAATATTCGACTTTCGAATTTCACCGAGAAAATCGAAAACACATCGATTGCAACAGAAGACTGGTCGACGACCGAACTGCCTGAAATTTCGGGATCGATCAGTGACCGATTCCGAAACGTATGCGCTGAGCATTCTGAACGGACTGCGCTGTCTTGGAAGCAAGGCAACTGGTCATATACTGAATTGGCCGCGAAGGTTTCTTCGATTGCGTCGGCTCTTGCTCGATCGGGGGTGACCGCTGGTGACTGCGTCGGTATCGACTTGCCGAGAAGTCCTGAGCTGATCGCCTCGGTTCTAGCCGTTTTGGAAGCGGGTGGATGCTATGTGCCGGTTGATTCGAAATATCCCGATGCTCGGAAAAAGCAGATTTTCGAAGAAGCTACGGTGAAAGTCGTCATCTCGGATGCATCACTTGACGATGATCGAGTTTATATCAATCCAAACCATTTACCCGATGAATCCTTCGCACTGGTTGCGCGTGGACCAGAGGATCCCGCCTATGTGCTGTTTACCTCTGGGTCGACCGGGATTCCTAAAGGCGCTGTCATTCCCCATCAGGGAGTTTTGCGATTGGTCGGTGCCGCAAATTACTGCGATCTGGGTCCGGATGAAATCCTTCTTCAGGGATCGACGATTGCCTTTGATGCCGCGACCTTTGAGATTTTTGGCGCGCTTCTGAATGGGGGGCGTTTGGTATTGGGAGAACCTGAATCGTCGTTGGCTGATTTGGCTGCGACGGTGAAACACGCAGGCGTGACTACATTGTGGCTCACGGCGGGGTTGTTTGAGTTAATGGTCGAGGAACATCTCGACGAGCTGCGGAATGTCCGGCAGCTTCTTGCAGGTGGTGATGTGATTTCTCCGAGTCATGCCAACCTGGTTTTGGGAGAACTCCCGAATCTTCGACTGATCAATGGCTATGGCCCCACGGAGAATACGACCTTCACGACTTGTCATACGATCCGAAAAGAAGACGTAGCCAGTGGCACCATACCGATCGGGAAGCCAATCGCCGGGACATCCGTTTACATTTTGGATCAGCATGGCAGGCCGTGTGCGATTGGTAAGACCGGAGAGCTTTGCTGTGGAGGCAGCGGGTTGGCGTTGGGTTATCTGAATCAACCGAAGCTGAGCGACGAGGTTTTCGTGATGAATCCTCTCCCGGGCCATGATGGTGAGCGAATGTATCGAACCGGTGATCTTTGCCGCTGGAGAAAAGATGGAACCGTTGAGTTCATGGGGCGGAAAGATGACCAGGTCAAAATTCGAGGATACCGGATTGAGATCCGTGAAATTGAGCGAGTGTTGTTAGATCATCCGCGGATCCGGCAATGCAAGGTGGCTGTAGATGGCGATGGTTCCAGTGGTAAACGTCTGCTGGCTTGGTTTGTCGGCGATGGTGCAGAGCTGGGGGTGAGTGATCTGAAAGCCTGGATCGGCGAACGACTTCCATCGTACATGGAACCCGACCGATTCCTCGCAGTGGATCGGATGCCCGTGAATGCGAATGGCAAGATTGATGTGAAACTTTTGCCCCGGCCGAAGCAACGCGATGCCTCGGTTCATCAGATGCCGGAAGGCGCGGTTGAGATACGCTTAGGAGAGCTCTGGGAAGAGCTGTTAGGAATTGAAGAAATCGCCAGAGACGATGATTTCTTTGAAGCTGGTGGCAATTCTCTGATGGCATTGCGGATGTTCTCCAGGATTCGACGTGACCTGGGAGTTTCGTTGCCACTTTCGACCTTATTGAAAGCGAGAACGATCCGTTTGCTTTCGACATTGATCGAAGCGGGAGCCCACCCAGATGAAATTCCTTCGACTCCCGCCCTTGCGGATCATTTGGTCGAAGTTCAGGGGAATGGGGAATTGCCGCCGATTTTTGCCATTCACGGCGGTGATGGCGGAATTTTGTTTTACCGAGAGCTGGCCAACCGCTTGCCGGATGATCGGCCTTTTTACGCCATCGAATCTCCAGACCTTGGCAGCAGCGAGGTCATCGAACTTGAATCGATCGAACAAACTGCTGCCAAATACATCGAGTTGATACGCGCCACGAGACCGAATGGTCCGTATTTGTTAGCAGGCTATTCCTACGGTGGGGTCATGGCCTACGAGATGGCGCGGCAGCTGTCGGATGCGGGTGAGAATGTTCCATTCCTTGCCTTGTTCGATACCGTGAATCCGGCGGTCGAGGTTCGTGAATATTCATTCAAAGAACGCGTTTCGGTTTACTGGCAGTCTCAGGGAGATCAGCCATTGCTTGAACGGATCAAAACACTGGCAGGCCGATTCCGCGATGGGATCGAAACAAACCGGCGAGTGAAATCCGAGCAAACCGCTGCCGTCGCCGCTGAGCCAGCTTCGGCACATACTGAACTCAGGGCAATCCAGCTTCGTGAAGCGCATTACAATGTGATGCGACGCTACCGCCCCACATCGTATGCTGGTAAGCTGACACTTTTCCGCGCGTCCTCCGTGAATGATAAATTCGAAGTTCCTGAGGATTACGGCTGGTCAAGCTTGGTGAATTCCATGGATGTCGTGGATGTTCCTGGTGGCCATCTCACCATGTTTGCTGCTGGAAATGCAGAACCGCTCGCTCAAGAATTTAAGAAACGTGTAATATCATAAATTATAAATTATTATCGTAATAATTGGATTTAAACAATAAATAAATCGATTGAATTTTTAATACACCCATTCCTTTATAAAACTTGTCTATAAGTTAAAATGTTATATTAGTCTAGCCGTCACCCCAACATGGTAGCACGAGAACCAGAGTCCCCCCATTTGGTTGTCAGGACTGTAGCCCTATTCTGGGCTCTTACCCTGTCGTCTGTAGTGGGTCAGAATTTGTCGATTCAGCCAACCTCTCCAGAGGATGGAAGAATTGAGGATTCCGTGAATACTCGTGTGAGTCAGGAGACAGCTGAAATACCGCTGGATGACTCGGGTAAAAGCCGTTCAGGTTGGGAACTAGGTGTCACTCTTTCTGCAGCTTACGACAGCAATATATCCCTTACGCGGAAAGACCCGAAGTCCGATGTTGTCGTAACAGCAACACCGCTGATGGCTTATCGCAAAGGTCAACGGGAAGAAGTCGGTTCCGGCTTTGTCAGGTTTGCGTACAAGCCTACGGCTGTTGTTTATTTAGAGGGCAATGCGGACCAGAGAGTTGATCATGAAGTAAATCTGGGACTTGGCTGGAACCGCCAAACCACACGGATTTCGTATGATGGCTCCATTCGTCGACTAGGTGAGGCAACTGCTGATGTAGGACGTCAGATCGATCGCACGGAGTTGGAGAATACGATTCGTGTTGGTTGGAATCCTCATGGCAAAATGACTTATGAAATTGCCGCAGGTCAGGCTTCCACGAGTTATGATGAGAGCGATTTGTTAGATTCTCGGCAGTATTATGGGGAATTGGCAATGAGATATGCCTATTCGCCTAAAACGGAAATCACATTTGCGTATCGGGTCGGCAAATTTGAAGTGGATCAGGCATCTGACCAGCATGTCCAACGATTGGGAGCGACATTGGATTGGGCTCCGCGTGAAAAAATTCACGTCCAGTGGAGCGCAGCGGCGGAACATCGTAGTTTCTCTAACGGATACAGCACCGCACCGGTTTTGGAAGGCCGTATTGAATGGGCCGTTAAGGATGGCACAACTTTATCGGTTTCAGCTTATAAGCGTGAACTGGCTTCCGCCTATTTTGCCGGTCAGAACTATCGCCTCACAGGTGCTTCGATCGGGATTTCCCAACGTTTGGGAAGTAAATGGACCGCGAAGCTGGATGCAGGAGCGGAGCGCTCGGTTTATAAACAAGTTGAAGGAGCGGGGAGCGCTGGACGTCGGGATGAAAGCTGGTTCCTCAGACCTGCAGTGGAATATCGATTCACCGATTCATTCGGCTTGGAAGCATTTTATCGGATCGCGGACAGCAGTTCCACGAAAGATGGATTCGGTTATGAACAAAACGTAGTTGGAGTCCGCTTGGATTATGAATTTTAAATTGTTAGATCGTATGAAATGGAATCGACTTATCGCATCAGCCGCCCTTTGCATCGGCTTGGTGTGGAATGCCGCCATGGCCGATGATCAAGGAGGCTCGTCAGGCGTGATCGGCCGTTTGGATACGGTGGAGATTCGGGTCTTTCGCGAAGATGACCTCACCACTCGCGGACAACTGTCAGCAGACGGAACCATCAGCATGCCGTTGATCGGCTCCGTTCGGATTGAGGGCCTCAACACGGACCAGGCAGCTGCCGAGATCACCCGCAAATTGCATGCTGGTTATCTGGTTAAGCCGGAAGTTAGTGTTTCGATTGAGAATCGCATCCGAAGAACAGTCACCGTTCTGGGGCAGGCTCAACGCCCCGGTGTTTTTGAAATCCCAGCGCACAGGCAACTGACTTTGGTCGAAGCCATTGGAATGGCGGGGGGACTGACTCGAATCGCAAATGACCGCAAAATCCATCTGAAGAGAAATTCGTCTTCTGGCGAGTCTGAAGTCCTCACCATCAATTTGCGCGATGTCACCACAGGAAAAAGCAAGGACATTCCATTACGCGATGGCGATGTTGTGAGTATCTCGGAAAGTCTGTTTTAGTATCTCGAAATGTCGTTCCTGACCTCCAAAGATCAGTCTTCACCGCTTGCACCGTCGCCTGTCGGCCAGAGTGCGGACCCGACTTATTTCCTGCCGAAAGTGCAGGGAGGTCAACTGGTGAGCTTATTGCTCCGTCGTGGATGGATCGTCGTGCTCCTCGTCACATTGGGCGCCGCAGGTGGATGGTGGTTTGTTAAAAAAGTGCCAAAAATGTATCGGTCCACCGGATCGGTTTATGTGAGTACCCAAGCACCACAAATTCTCGATATCCGCGCCGTTGCTCCTGAAGAGTCTCAGGATCTTGAGCAAATGCGATCGGTGGAGCAGGGGATGACGTCATCAATCCTCCTTCTGAGTTTGGTGGATGAATTTCATCTAGCGAATGATCCTGATTTTGCTCCACCAGGAGCGGGAAAGGAAACGTTGGCTGCTGCACTCGCGAAACGGGTGCATGTCGAACTAAACCGCGGGACCCGTATTATCGGCATTTCCGTGGATGACACGAAGCCCGAGCGTGCAAAGGAATTGGTGGGTGCCTTGGTAGACGAATATGAACGTTGGACCAACGAGCGACAGCTGACCATCACTCAGCAAGCCAGTGAAGGGCTTGCTCGCGAGGAAGCGCGACTGCGTGAGAATATGGAAGCTGCATCGCAAAAGATGCAGGACTTTCGGAAAGCGAATCCGGTTCCAGGATTGGAGGACTCCAGTGGCAGCAATGCCGCTCGCGACGAGTTAGGAGCGTTGAGCTCGGCTCTAACAGAAGCCAAGGCGGATCGGCTCAAAATCGAATCCGAACTCGAGGCTTTCCGTAAATTCAATCCGGATGACCCGGATGCCCTGGCTGGAATCGAGCAATCTGAGCGGACATCGGAAGTTCTTTCACAGGTTCGTGCGGTTCAGGAAAAAGAAGCGGAATTTGCCGCAATCAAAGAGCGATATCTAGAACTGCATCCGGTCTATAAATCCGCTGCGACTGAATTGGCGAAGCTGAAACAAAACCTCGCGGAGACGGCCGCTTCAGCAGGCAAGGCCTTGGAGCAGCGCTATCAGGTTGTGCTCGATCATGAGTCGAAACTCGAAAAGGAAGTCGCTGCCGCAAGAAGTTCGGCAGTTGATGTGGAAGGGATTCGCGAGCAATTCCGCGTACTGAGCCGGAATGAGGAAGCCGTCCGGGCTTTGCATGATTCCGTGGCACTGCGTCTTCGCGAAACCACACTCGCAGCTTCCGTTCCGTCATCAGTTCTCAGGTGGCAGGATACGCCGATGATCCCGGACTTTCCGCACAGCCCGCGCAAAATCGTTTATCTGGGATGCGGCGCTTTCTTTGGCGGCTTCCTGAGTCTGATCCTAGTGACGGGTCTTGAACTGGGTGATAAGAAAATCCGCAATTCAGCTGCCGCAGCACGCGCCGTCGGTGCCCCGTTGCTGGCTACGATACCTGACGTAAAAAACTCAGGCGGTCCGATGCTTTTGATCTCTGATCCGGAATCTCCCGCATCTGAGGCATTCCGCTTGCTTTCTGCGGCACTCGCACCATCTGCAGGCGGACATACCGCCAGGACAGTGCTTTTTGCCAGCGCCAACTCGAAGGAAGGTCGTTCCTATTGCGCTCTGAATTACGCAACCGCTCTTGCAATGCAGGGTCATCGAACCTTGTTGTTAGATGCTGACATGCGCAGTGCCGGATTGAGTGCCGACCACCTTGCCAACGATCATGAGTCCGGCCTTGGCAAATACCTCGCCGGAGAATCGGACGCTGCGTCCGCCTGTTTTTCCACGGCGCTGCCCAATCTTTATTTGCTCTCTTCTGGACCGATGCAGTCAAAGGCCGGCGAGCTTTTGGCAGGCACTCGTTTCCCGGCATTGTTAGAAGATGCCTATAAATGGTTCGATCGTGTTGTGATCGATACTCCTCCAGCTCTGGCTGTTAGTGATATGCTGGCGATTTCACGTTATGCAGATCGCACCTGCCTGTTGGTTGGTGACCGTCGCAGTGATCGCAAAGGACTCCGCAGAGCTGCAGAGCTGACTCGCTCAGCAGGCGGAAATCTCGTTGGATTTATCTGGAATGAAGTGCGAGCTTCTGACCACACCGCTGCAGCCGCACCGGTAATACCTGTTTCTCGGACGACTCTGCCAAGTGCAGATCCGCCCGGAAGCGAAAGTATCCGCTCGTCGGATACATAGCAGCGCAAGCTGCACTCCAAACTTTCCTGGTTCCCCCCGCCATGACTGTTCTCCCCCCAAACTCCCCCCCACAACATGAATCCCCCCGTCCAAATGGGTACGGTCGCACCTTTGCGTGCCCGTCCCCAAGAGAATAACGTACATGAGTACAGTTTAAGGCACCGCCACCGCCCATGGGTAGCCAATCAGAAACTCGTTGCCTGCAGTTTCCTGGGTGATGTCGCTGTCATTCTATTGGCGCAAATGGTCGCCTACGTTCTTCGCTTTGAGACTGGTCTACGCCAGGTCGGAGTGATTGACCCGGTTGTCGATATCTGGAGCTACTTTGGCCACGTGATGATTGGCAGCGGTCTGTTGATCTTTCTGCTGGCAAACTTCCGCATCCACGACCCGCGCAATTTCCTGAATATTCGAAGCACCTTCACCATCGTGGTGAAATCCTGTTTCTTTTGGGCAATTTCATTCTGTGCCTTGGCATTGATGCTGAAGCTCAATCCATCGATCAGCCGGATGTATTGCTTGATCGGCGGGATTACCGCGATGATTTCCCTGCTGACCTGGCGCTGGCTGTTCTTCTGCCTGCTGCGTCGCGCGTCCGTCGCGGATTCACTTCGTCAAAAAGCGATTTTTGTTGGCTGGAATGAGGAGTGTGCACGCGCTCTTGGCCGTGTCGGCAAACAACGCGATAGCCAGATCGCAGTCTGTGGAGTGATCAATCCACCAGGAAAAGGTTTTGAATCCCAGCCTCCGGCAGAAGTCGCCGTGCTTGGTTCTTACGAAGGCATGCGCGACATCATGAGATCTTCTGGAGCTGATCTGGTGATGGTCGTGGATGGCAGCTTGGATCGCTCCGAGATGCTTGAACTCGCCGAAACATGCGGAAAGGAATTCGTCGATTTTAAGATCGTCCCTAGTTGTTTCCAAATTTTGGTCTCAGGCCTCCAGGTAGAAAATTTCCACGGCATGCCTATTCTTGGAATTGGCAAATTGCCTTTGCATCACGCCTTCAACAATGCCGTGAAGCGTGTGGTGGACATCATCGGCAGTATCATTGGTATGATTCTGCTCGGACCGGTGATCGCGTTCTTTGCGGCGTGGGTATACATCGAATCCAGAGGTCCTGTTTTCTATTTCCAACGCCGCATTGGTCTTAACGGGCGTCCGTTCAACATCATCAAGATTCGCAGCATGCGTCTTGATGCCGAAGCATCGGGTTCACCTGGCTGGACGGTAAAAGACGATCCTCGTCGGCTCAAAATCGGTGCATTCATGCGTCAGTGGAACATTGACGAATTGCCACAATTCTTGAATGTGCTCCGCGGTGAGATGAGTCTCGTGGGTCCACGTCCGGAACGTCCTGAATTGATTGAAGATTTCAAGGAGGACATCCCGCACTACAATGTCCGTCACAACATCAAGCCTGGCGTTACCGGTTGGGCGCAGGTGAACGGGTTGCGTGGTGACACTTGTCTCCGCGAACGGGTGAAATTCGATCTCGATTACATTGAGAATTGGAACTTCTTCCTCGACTTCCAAATCATGATCATGACCTTCTTGAATCGTCGTGGGGCATGCTAGCCACCGACGATTTTCCTAAGGCATGCCAGTTACTGAATCCAATGAAGCCGCGGTGCGTCGTGATCGATCGATCCGGCTTGCCGTGGTTACATCCCTGATTTCCAAAGCAGGAAATATCCTTCTGCAACTGGTTTCCATTCCTGTCGCATTCCGCGTTCTCGGCAGGGAGGAATTCGGCCTATACACCACCGTCAGTTTGACGCTGACCACCATAGCTTTGTTAGAAATCGGCGTGGGGCCGGCTTTGACACATGGCCTTTCCCAAGCTCGTGCCAATCACGATTCGCAACGTCAGCGGGAACTGGGTTCAACAGCGTTTTTCCTGATGGTGGGTCTCGGCTTGGTCGCTGGGATCTTGGTTGGAGGACTGCTGGCACTTGTCCCGGTGGTAAAACTTTATGGTTCGGAGTTTGCCGGTTACGAGTCTCAACTCCGGGCTGGCTTATGGATGGGACTGGCGATTTTCGTCTGCCTGTTTGTGCTGAATCTAACCGAAAGAGCCAGGGAAGGGCATCTTGAGGTTGCGTCCAATAACCTATGGGGGGCGATCGGAAATCTAACTGCTGCAGCTGCGGTGGCCGGAGGGATCTGGTTTGTTCCGCAGGTATGGTTTCTGGTGTTAGCCGTCCACGGATCGATGGTTCTGGCAAAGATCGGAAATACCATAGCGCTATGGCGAAAGCACCCATTGATGCGTCCCTCCGTTGGTGCTTTCAGGCCGTCATTGGCCAAGCATTTGTTTGGAGATGGAATATCGTTTTCGACCTGCTTTCTCGTCACTGGCGTCGTGGAATACAATTTCTGCGGCTGGTTGGTCGGCAGAATTGGTGGCGGCCCTGCAAATGTCGCGCTCTATGGCATTTTCATTTCGCTCACGGTGATGCAATTGGGCTTCGTCATCATGTTGAGCACGCCAACATGGCCTGCCGTAGCTGAAGCATTAACGCGGGGGGATTTGGATTGGGCGCGCAAGGCTGCGAAGCGGCTCTATCGATTTGGCATGAGTTTTGCCCTTTGTTCAGCTGTTGGAATGACGCTGTTTGGGCCATGGGCGCTGCATCTATGGCTTGGCGATCGTTTTGGTGGCACCACCCATCTGGCAATGGGATGCTACGCGCTTTATTTTGTGGCGCATGTCTGGAGACATTTAAACCACGCGATGATGATCGGCACGGGACAAGTTCGAAGACTGGCTGTCATTCAAATTGTTGAATCCATGCTGATGATTGGTATCACGACCATGGTGCTTTGGTTGGGATCGATGGAATTCATGTTGGCCGCCATGGGCATCACCATTCTATGCCTCACCGGTTGGCTGTTGCCGCGACGAGTGGCTGCGGTGTTGGGCAAGCAAACTGTTGTCGAAAATGTCTGAAGCAACGTCGCGCAACTCATGGATCGACTCTTTGAAGGGAGTATTGATCTTTCTGGTGGTCTACGGTCATGCGATCCAATTCACCGGATACGACTGGGCCACCGATTGGACGAATAGCGAATTCTGGAAGGACCCGTTCTTTAAAACGGTCTACATGTTCCACATGCCATTGTTTATGGCAATTAGTGGCTATTTGTCGATCGGTTCGATCAGGAGACTCACTTTCAAAAATGTCACCTGTCGACGGTTCAAGCAATTGATGTTGCCACTGATTGGTTGGTCAGTGCTCTATCAAGTGTCGCTCACGGCGCTAAAAGGCGATTGGTCGGCATTTCCTGAGCACCTCTTGCATGAACTTGGCTTCGGGCTCTGGTTTTTGTGGGCGGCATTCCTGTCGATGGTTATTACCGCCGCATTGAAGTGGGGTAAATTCGATCACGTCTTTGGCTGCATCGTCGCGATATTGGTGGTTCTTGCAGTGCCCGATTACGAGGTGCTTGCGAATTTTAAATACACCTTTCCCTTTTTTGTCATCGGCTATCAATGTGCCAAGCTGGGAGTATTCTCAAAAGTAAAATTGGGTCTGCCTGGCTGGATCGCCATTGGCGCTGCATCCGTGGGTTGTTGGTATCTCTGGACTGAACGCACCTACATCTATGTTTCGGGAATGGCGTTGGATGCAGGAAACCTGACTCATGTTTTGGTTCGATATGCATCCGGCCTATTTTTGGGACTATCTTTCCTTGGTGTCTGGAGTGTTATCCATCGCCGCTGCTTGGGATCGATGTTCAATTCGTTGGGGCGGAGGAGTTTGGATATTTATATTGTTCAGAACTACGCCTTTGTCGCGTTGATTCATTTTAACTTCCCGATGAAAAATTCGCCTTGGTTTGCGTTGACCATGGCTCCATGGATTGCGCTTCTTGTTTGCATCATCGCAGTGTTTGCTGGTTGGGTGATGGAGAGAATCCCGATATTCTCAAGTTTGCTGTTAGGTCGGAAAGGTGGCATGCAGTCGTCCAATCCGAGTGGACCGATTGCATTTTTTGCTCACGAACGAGGGGATGCCCGAGTTAAAAAGAGAATTGCTGCTTTGCGGGATCGAGGTTGGCAAGTGACGGGCTATACGTTTCATCGCGTCCGTGACAAAGTGGAAGCAGAGCCGGATTGGAATAACGTCCATCTAGGGACAACCTATAACCGCCGTTACATCCATCGGCTTTGGACACTGGCCAATTCCATTTTGATTTTATGGCGGAATCGTGAGCAATATGCCAACAGCAGCGTGCTTTATGTCGTTAATACCGATAACGCAGTTCTTGCGCTGGTCGCACGCTGGCTCGTTGGAGTGAGGATACCATTGGTTTTGGAATTGGCGGACATTCAGCCGGTGATGTACAGTGCAGGCTGGCCGGGGAAAATCATGCGTCGAGTCGAGCGTGAGGTGTTGAACCGATCTGCTTTATTGGTGACCACATCACCAGGCTTTATTCAGCATTACTTTCTCCCCACTCAAAAATTCGCGGGTGAGATTTTCTTGTTAGAAAATAAGGTGTATCCCAGTGACAGATTGGAAGCCTCCCATGCCATCGGGAAACCGATTTCGACCGGAAAGCCGTGGGTCATTGGGTGTTTCGGCGCTTTCCGCTGTCGGCGCAGTATGCAGCTGATGCATGCTTTGGCATCGCGCTTGGGGGATCGGGTGCTGTTTCGGCTTCGTGGCTATGCTTCGGGAACGATCACTGAAGATTTTCCAGTATTACTCGGGAATTTGCCCAATCTGCGATTCGAGGGGCCTTATGATTATCCCGGAGACTTGTCAGAGATGTATGGTGCGATTGATCTGAATTGGTCCTTTGATGAGACCGATCCCGGCGGCAATTCGGCCTGGCTACTGCCGAATCGAATTTACGAAGGCGGATGTTTTGGAGTTCCGGTGATTGCTGCTAAATCAACCCAAACTGGTGACTGGGTCGAAGAAAGAAAATGCGGATGGACGTTTGCCGAATCGTTGGAAGAAAATCTGATCGCGTTTTTTGAGCAACTCCAGATTGATGATTGGATTGCAATGAAACAGCACTGCCTCACGATACCACGGAGCAAATTCGCGGGTGAGACGGATTATGATATATTGTCCGCCAAGTTGAAGGACATCGCCGGTATTAGACCATAAAACTGCCGAATATCTCATCAAGGCGGCTTCTCGAGTGCTCAGCCTGATAGGCTTCAAATTGTGGAGTGAGGAGCGAACCATCTGTGTCATTCCCTGCAAGCGCAGACCGGATGGCGACCATGCAAGCTGGAACATCCGCTTCCTCAAAAGTGGTGCCGAGTTGATATTTTTTCACTCGATTGCCAATGCATTGGCCTGATGTTGCGACGAGTGGGATTTTGAAGATGGCAGCTTTTGTAAGCGCATTGCTGCTTCCTTCAAAACCTTCATAGGCGGCCCAAATCAAATCGAACTTGGTAAACAAGGAGTTGTATATCTGGCCGTCTGGGATTCTCGCGCCGCTTGTATCAAAGTGGATGTTGTCCATTTCACCGCTGTCGATTTTTGCCAGTATGGACTCGCAGAATTCCAATTCCTCATCGGAGAATGTGGACTTTAAAAAGGGGCCGGTGGCGACGAAATACCAAGGCTCTTGTGCCTGATGCGCTTCGACTGCTGCTTTCAAAAGCGTGATCAGGCCTTTGCGCTTTTCCATACTGATCAACCCGATGATTTTCCGGCCTCTGGCTTTTTGTCGAATACCGTGTGGGTCCTCCGATGGATCAGCGGGTGGGGTTTCATCGGTGACATCGGGAAAGTGAATCACCTGCTGCCCACTGATGGACGTGATGGCATCATCGAAGCGCTCGTCCAGAACACAGACCGCTTGGCAAAGAGAATTCCGTAGAAGAAAATCTCCTTTTGCAGCGAGCTTCAATGTCCCGGATGATTCGGCGAAATGATGATTGCGGAAATAGAGACCACTCCATGGTCGACCGATCAGCCAGGTTGGCAGAACGGATAGAGGTGCAAAGCGGATGTAACTATCAAGGTAGGCGAGGAAAACGAAATCGGCTTTTATTTGGTGATTTCGCTCGGCGACACGGAGTGTCTTTCCCGTATGATACCACCGCATGATGGTGGTAAGCGGGTCATGATCGCGATCGGATTGGAAATAGCTTTGATTTCTCGCAGTGAAGGGGATGCAGATTAAATCCTCATCGAGATTCTTAATCCCAACCGCAGCCAGTTTATCGCGAATCTCTTGCGGTTCCGCACACATCAGAATCACGCGTGACCGACACCTTAGCAAAGAAGCCGTAAACTCTAACAAGTAAGTTGGGTGATGGCCAAACCAACGTGTGTCTGCGAGGGCGACGGTTTTTCGGGGTGATGATGTCATCCGTTACGACGGGTGGAGAGGTGAATCCAGGACGATCTGACTAGAAAAGCCTGTGGAAGACCAGCCATCATTCCAAGCAATACACCTGTCAGCCTTTCTTGGAGTGGATTCGAGGTCAGAGTTTCACTCATCAAGCAACAAACAGCGATAAATGGCAGAAACGCAAGCCACTGATCCGGACCGGGGTGTGAGGAATTCGAGGCGGCTCCTCGCAGGCTGAATACCATGATCGCACCAAAGAAGGCGGCGTGAGCAATGAGCCCGATGATTCCTCCCGAAAAGATCGAGTAGATCCAGGTCGAATGCCCCGCGAACCACATGTCGGTTTCGATTTCCATGTCCGGCGGGTAGTCTAGCAAAATCTCAGGAAGATAGGCAGGATCCCAATAATAGGACGCCCCGATGCCGCGGCCGTTGATGAAATGGACTGGATCATCTGACAGGATCTTGAACATCGCATCGGCCTCCGCGCGGCGTGTTAGATAGGAGATGTCAGCACTGAGATTTTTATCTGCTGCTAAATGGAACAAGCGCTCGTCCCAGCGGTCGATCAGCTCGGGAAATGCCACGAAGGCAACGATCAAAGCACTTAGGATAAGCATCGTAGCTGCCCCCACAGGGAGTAGTCTCCGTGGAAGTTTTCCCCACTCGAAGATGCCCCATTTGATGCCCAGCCAGTAGCAAAATGAGGTCGCCATGGCAGAGGTGAAAACCGGGAAAAGCAGTGAGCGTGTGACGGTGACAAGCACCCCGGTGAACAGAACGCCGCATGCAACCAATAAGGTCCAATGAAACTTGGGACGTAGCAGAATGGCGCAACCGATCCATGCCGCCAGCCAATTGCTCGCCGTGCTTTGAACTTCCGTGCGTGCTGTTTCCAGCGTGATTTCCGTGAATGCGAGACCGTAGACAATCCGCCAGATCACATTGATGCATGCAGCGGTAAAAACGGCCGCGACAATCCGCGAAGGACGAATGCCCATGCACGTGGCGATGTGCACATTGACCATGCCAGCAAGCACAAAGCAAAGCGGGAGGATGATGCGAATCGTTCGTCCAGGAGCGACGCCTTGGAGGAATGCATTTGCCATCATGTAAGCGATGAAGCATCCCCAAAAACCAATCAACCATGCGCCTGGTCGGACGGTGAGGTATTTCCAACCGATTGCGACTATGGCGAATGTTGAGCTGATGCAAAGCCCCAGAAAAAGCAGTTGGTCCAGACCAACGCCGCCGTTTGCCGCACGGGATTCGGAGGCTCGGTAGTCAAACGCGAACGACAGAGCAAAGAGCCAGATCAATCGCTCCACCCATACCGCCATTGCGGTGCGGGGAACATGGATCGGGTCAGCTGAAGTCGTGGTGCTCACTTGGAATTACCGGAGAGGATTTGTTCGAAGGTGGCGGCAGTTTTGTGGATGGGAAATGTTTCTTCAGCGTATCGGCGGGCATTTCCCGCGAGCTCAATCCGCAAGTGATCCGAATCTAACAGATGATCGGCAGCGGAGAGAAAGCCATCGATATCATCTGGCTCAACCATCAGGCCAGCACGCTGGGTGGCGGTGATACGGGCTGCTAGATTTTCCAAAGGCAGAGCCAGTAGCAAGGGGCGCCCAGCGCAAAGATAGCTGAGTGTTTTGGATGGAACGGAAAATGTTCCTGCTTCCTTCTCCAGAATGCCGATCAGAACGTCACCAGTGGCTAGCACGGCTGGCAGTTCAGCAAACGGCTGATAGGGAAGTATTTTCAAATTGGTAAGTCCGGCCTTTTCACCTTCTTTTTTCAACCACTCGGCACCGATTCCCTCGGAGACGACCACTATTTTAACGTCCGGAGAATCGCGATGCCGCAGTGCAAGCTCTAACAACATGGCGGGATTGTGTTTCATGCCGATCGTGCCGGAATAGAGGAACACAAATTGATCATGCAGTTGGTGCCGCCTCGCCCACTCATTGTCTTTTGGAAGTAGCGGGATTTCGTCAATCAGCGCCCAGTTTGGAATGACATCGACTTTATCCGCATCAACCCCGAATTCGTTAGAGAGGATCGGAGTGAAATCGGATGTGATGGCGATGATCCGAGAGCTTCTGGAAAATTGCCTGCGGTCGAGATGACGGTACCAGCTTCCTATCAAAGAACCTGCAACGGGGATCTTTTTCTTCAGGATTTTATCGACGGCCAAACTGTAAAAATCTTGGACCCAATAGTAAAAGCGGCCGTTGTTGGCAGTGGTGGCGCGTGTGATGGGTTCCTGCGTTTCGGTGGGAGTGTTTCCGGACAAAACCGCGTCCGGCTTCCATGAATCAATGAACCGCGCAACCTCTTTGCCATACTCGATTTCCATCGAACGCCGACGGCGGAAGGAGTATTTATGCTTCGGATAATCCGGGTTCATCCGGATTTCGCGAAATTGAAGACCACTTGGGTCATCTACTCTGCGAGTCAGTTCGCCACGGGGTGTCTGTAGCGATGATGCAAACGCGTGAACGACATCATGCCCACGTTCTGCCAACGCTCGGCTTAACGAAATTGGGAATGCGTGACCTGCGTAGTCGTGGACGACAATTTTCATCATGGGGGGACAATGCGCTGGCAACTCGCTCACCAGCGCATTGGACGTCCCTAAGATGAATTCATCTCGGCAATGAGTCAATCGCCCCAGAGTCACGTGATGACGTAGATGGAGCGAATGACCGATAGGGCTATTCCATGTTGGAGTTCAGCCGCATGAACATGGAATTCATCTGCTGCCGGGGAACTTTCACTATGACACGATCGATTCCGGTGCCATAGGCATCATCCTCAGTGGTGACTTCAATGCCATCCGTGCCAGAAATCGCTCGCGTCCAAGATTCCAGAGAGGTGCCATACTCCACAAACGGATCGACTGCCGAGGCGACGTCAGCTTGTCGGAATTCAAAGATGACCCAATCACCCTCGTACGACATCTTTGGTAGCAGAGTCATGGCATTGGCTTCTTTGGCTGCAGGGTTGCCGCCGAGAACAAATTCCAGCGCGTTGGGAATCCCATCGTGATCAGGGTCTGCGTGAGAGTCTTGATTTTCCGTCGGAACTCCTGCGAATTCCATCCAGAAGCGGTAACTCGGGTTGATCCCGGTTTCTGCAACTTGTGTTGTCGATTGGATTGAGCCCGGGATTTTGCCCGGATACTCCAAAAAGTCGCCGGAAATGACCTGCTGGTTGAAATTGGGTCCAGCCCAGGCAACTGCAGCATAATCGGAGCCGATCCCTTCTTTGTGAAGCGCTTCGATATAGTAGCGTTCACCGGCAACCAAATCAACGGCAGCAGACTCCTGGGTCGTAGAATTCGAGAAGTTCAATTCTCCAGATACGTTTGCAGACGCAATTTTCACTTTGTCTGTGGAAGATTCAGTGGTGGATAGCCATAATTCGCCCTCGTCATCGGAAGCGATCCAGAATTGATAGCTTCCACTGAATCGTGGGATGAGATAACCGCTGATTTTTTCACCGAATGTTTCAGCAACATTGGTGGGTGAACGGAATTCCGTGAGCGATGTGGTCTCACTGGGGCGATTCGGGTAGGTTGAGAGCGTGGTTAGATTGGTCAGGGCATTTCCTGTAACATTATACCAAAGCTCACGCTTGAGAGCAGGGGGGGCAGCAAGCGTGCCCGGATACTCAAGAAATTTGCCATCAAGAATACGTTGTGAAAATGAAGGGCCCTGCCAAGCGACAGCTACATGATCCGCGCCTGTTCCTTCCTGATGTAATACCTCAAGATAATACCTTTGACCTGCGACAAGTTCGATCATGCCGGATTCTTGGGTGGGGGATTCGTTCCAGGATTTCCGTGAAGTAGCTGCATCAGCACTCGCAATTTTAAGACGGTTCTCAGGCGTATCGTCTGTTGAAAGCCAGAGCTCGCTAGCTCCATCAGATGAGATCCAGAATTTGAAATATCCGGATTCGGGGGCTGTTAGAACCGTTGAAAGTCTTTCACCGAAGTTTTCGCTGAAATTAACCGGTCCCTCCAGGCTTGTTAGGATGCCACGTGAATCAGGATTTGCCGTTTTATAGGTGGAATTGGGAGTCAGATCACTGATGGATTCTCCCGTAACATTGGTCCAGATTTCTCGTTTAACCGATGGGGTGGATGGAATCGCGAGCGGGGATTCCAGATAGGTATTCCCAATGACGCGTCTATCAAAAGATGGACCCTGCCAGGCGACTGCCAGATGGTCTCCGCCGAGGTTTTCCTTGTGCAGCGCTTCAATGTAATAGCGTTTGCCTGCGGTTAGGGCGATCAAACGCGATTTTTGAGAAGCTTGGGTATCCCAAACCTGTTCGCTGACCGAATTGGAGACGGACGCGATTTTCACACGATTCGCCGGATTGTCATCCGTTGAAAGCCAAAGCTCGCCTCCATCATCCGATGCCAGCCAGAACCGGTATCTTCCATTTTCTGGTGCTGTTAGATATCCACTGACTCGTTGACCATAGGAATCGCCATAGCGCGTGTAGGAAACGAAGCCCTTATCGGGATCCAGAGCATTGGTTAGATCAGGTGAAGCTGGATACGTGGTCGCACTTGTTAGATTGCTGACCGCGTTCCCGGTGATGTTATTCCAGATCTCACGTTTCAGTAGAGTGTGGTCTGATGGCGTGGACGGATGCTCCAGATAGGCATTGCCGATGATGGTCCGATCAAAATCGGGGCCTTGCCAGGCAACGGCGAGGTGATCGCCTTGCGTGCCGTCACGATGGAGGATTTCAAGGTAGTAGCGGTTGCCAGCGACCAGTTTGATGGTTGTCGATTTTTGAGTCTGGGAAACATCCCATGATTCCGGATCAACAGATGCGATGACGTAAGCAATGGAAGACAGGTTTTCCGGATTTTCATCCGTGGATAATGACAGTCGGCTATCGTCATCCGAAGCAATCCAGAAGGTGTAATCTCCAGTTGTGGGAGGAACCAGATAGCCGGTGATGCGCTCGCTGAAATTATTACTCACATTGGTTGGCCCCTTGAGGGAGAAAATGGTTCCCACAAAGCTGCTGCTATTGTCCGGTGGAACATTCCCTTCTGCAGCCACTCCATTTACCGTCCATTTCATTTCGTTCGTGCTGCTGTTTCTGGTCCAGGCAACACCGGAGGCCGATTCCCAAACTTCGCGCTTCAGAGCTGGTCGGAGAAGATCTGGATCCAGATAGGTCGATGGAATGATGGCCTGTGAAATGGATGGTCCTTGCCAAGCAACGGCGAGGTAATCACCACCGGCGCCCTCTTTGTGCAATGCTTCGATGTAGTAACTCTGACCAGCTTGCAATGTGATTGAAGCCGATTGTTGATTGGTTTGAGAGGTCCAGTCGTGCTCAGATACGGAGGCAACCACGTTGGCAATGCTGCGTTTGTTTGCAGGATTTGCGTCAGTAGAAAGATAAAGCTGGCTACCGTCATCGGATGCGATCCAGAAGGTATAGGCTCCCGTAGTCGGAGGGGTCAGATATCCGCTGAGACGCTGGCCGTAGTTGTCGCCGATACCCGATGGCGCTTCGAAGCTGCTGGTGTAGGATATGGAACTGGGCGATTGTGGATAATTCAAAGAGCCTGTTAGATCGCTAACAGATTGGGTTGATGAAAGATTGGTCCACACCTCCCGCTTCAGCCCTGCTTTTACGATGTTAATCGTCACAATTGCAGTCGCAGAACTGGAATTGGGTTCATTATCAGTAACGGTCACCGTCAACTGTCGAGTTCCTTCAGCAAGAGCGCCTGCATTCCGGGTGATTTCACCCGTGATCGGATCGATCGAAAATGCCCCATCATCATTTCCGCTGGTGATGGTGTAGGTAATCTGAGTTCCCGGATCTGACCAGTCTTGGGCAACTACAGTTCCCAGAACTTCTGATGTGGATTCCTGCCGACCGACTGTGGAGATTGTTAGATTACTCACAGTTGGGGCTGCATGGTTGTAAAACTCCTGGGTGACGTGTGGTGTCCCAAGCAGTGTCCGATCGAAATCAGGCCCGGACCAGGCAACTGCGGCATAGTCATTTCCGGTTCCTTCTTTTTGCAGAACTTCCATGTAGTAATATTCGCCCGCAGTTAGTTGGATCGTTGCCGATTTTTGCGTGTCGTAGGTTTCCCAGGATCGGTTTCCTGTAGAACTGAGAGCATAAGCAATGAGCGATTTGTTTGCCGGATCTGAATCACTCGACATCCAGAGTTCACTGTCGTCGTCTGATGCGATCCAGAAGGTGTAGCTTCCGGTTTCAGGGGCGCGTAAATAGCCACTAAGTCTTTGTCCGTAATTGTCTCCCACATTTTGGGGAGCCTCGAACATGCTGATGTAGCTGGTGGAATCCGGGTGATCAGGGTAGCTCGAAAGTGCCGTTAGATATTCGACTTCTTTGCCGGTTACATTGTTCCAGACTTCACGCTTCACAGCACGCGCCATCACTTCGACAGCGATTTCCGCAGTTGTCGTCAAGCCTCCGGAATCGGTCACTTTGACTCCGATATAGTATTTCGGCAGAGTGGCGAAGCTGAGTGTCCCATTTACCGAAAGAACACCGGTGTCAGGATTCAAGGAAAAGGCATTGCCAGTATTTCCACTGGTGATCGTAAAGCCCGATAATACCGATCCGGGTTCGAAATCACCTGCGGTCAGCGTTGCGATCGCAGTATTAATTGCGCTGCCTTCGGTAACCCGGTAGGTCATATTCGGGAGCCAAGGAGCACGGTTGGCAAGTGTGCCTGGATATTCGAGATACTCGTTGGCAATGATTTGCCGGGATTGCGAAGGTGGTTGCCAGGCTACGGAAAAATGATCGTAGCCGGTATTTTCTCTAAAGATTCCTTCAATGTAATATCGCTGGCCAGCGACTAACGCGATAGTGGCTGATGTCTGGCTGGATTCCGATGTGTAAACACCAGGATCTGTAGCGTTGTTATTATAGGCAATCCGAACTTTGTTGGCTGGATTATCGTCCGTTGATAGATAAAGCTGGCTGGCGTCGTCCGCTTCAGTCCAGAAGGTGTAGTTACCTGTTACAGGTGGAATCAAATAGGCTGTTAGACGTTCGCCGATGTTGTTCCCGTTGTAGTTGGCTTGAAAATTCGGCGCGTAAAGGGTTTCAGCAGGATTGTCCGGGTAATTGCTATTGGTTAATAAGGGTGCCACTCCGCTGCCTGATATTCCAGTGTACAGTTCAGCTTTCATTCCCCGGATCGGTGATACCGTCAAGTGCACTGGAACACTGGTGGAACCGCTGCCCGAACTATATGAAACGGTTAGATCGAAGGTGCCGGAAAGAGACAGCGATGCAGGCGTCAGGACACGGATTTCTCCTGATTGTGAATCGATACTGAAAGCAGATCCGGTATTGCCTCCGGTAATCGAGTAAGAACTACCATTGCCTGGATTTACGGTGCCTAGAACAGCACCACTCTGAGCATTAGCGGGGATTTGGAAACGCCAGCCGGGGGAGGCGATGGTGCCGGTGATGGAATAAGCACCGATAGAACTATAGTCATCATAACCGCCGGTGTCCCATGTTTCGTTGCCTACGCCATCAATGGTTAGAGTATATGTGCCTGCTGACAGAGTGGTTGCCATGGTGGCAGTGAGCTGTCCTGCTGGAGAGGCGGTGTAAACCAGAGTGCCGGATTCATTGTAAAGTTTCGCTTCAATATCCAGATCGGGTCCGGTGGGGCCGCCGGTAAATGACAAGTTCAGCGCACCTCCACCGGTGGTGAAGATGAATCGATCGATATCATCTGCGGAAGAAATGATGCCGCTGTTAGAGACCGTGGTGCCGGAAGTGAAGGTGAGTGGAGTTGCGTATGCTGTGGATGCAAAGTGGTCGTCCTGTCGGAGGGGGGCAGTGGCTCCGATGATGGCGATGTCATCCTGATGTTGATTCGCGTCTGGATAGTCGCCCTTGCTCCATTGGCATACGGTCTGACTGTATGGGGCACCCATGATTGGGCCCCAACTGGTTGCGCCACTGCCATGACCGTGATAGTAATCGAGCTCCGAGGTCCCGTCGTGGGAAAGGTCGAATGAGTGACCGACTTCGTGGGAGATCACCAATGAACCGGATTTGCCACGATAGTAATTCCAGCAGCAGGCTTCAGCTGTGTATTGAAATGAATTCAAATAAGCAATGCCGCCACCCGAGGAGATTTTTGTCGGCGTCGTGATGCATCGGACACGACGTCCTTTCGGGGCTTTCTGATAGACTTGGAGATCGGTGGTGACGTTCACTTCGAACGGAGCGTAATCCTCGGCAACCCGTTGCCACATTTCGATGACTTCCGACGCAGGGAGATTGTAGGCTGTGGCCACAATGCGTTCGCCACCTTCCCAGGCCTGTCCTTCAATCACTTCTCCATCGAAGTCGAGATAGATGGTCGCAGCCGCTCTAGGCAGGCTGTTGAGGATGGGAATCGGCTCGAAAATAATGCCGACCGATTGCCCGTTATTGTAAATCACGGCATTTTCAGGCTCACTCGACTCTGGTTGGTCATCAGGGGCGGGACCGTTTTCGGGTTCGCAGATCACTTCGTCCCGAGGGCGGCTGGCAACGGCGAGTCGGCCTTCAGCGCTACTCGAATAGACGTATGCGATTTTAGTATCTTTCTGCAGGATGAAGCCTCGATATCCCCATGGCTCCTTCGCGATTTCAAACGTGCCAGAACCGTCCTGAAGGATACCACCACCGGTGGTCGCACCGTTGTCATAGGTGTTTACGTAGTTCAGTTTACCTAGAAGGGTGCTGCCATCTGGCAGCGGGAGGGAAATATTCTCTCCCTTGCTGAGATCTCCGATATGGGCGAAAAGCTCTTCTCCTGAAGGAGCTGGGATCGGATCGGTGTAAGGGCTATCCGATGGCGGCTGCGGCATCGGCGATTTTTCCGGGTCCTTTTGGGTTACGGTTGCCGCGGAATGAGGCCTGGCGGGACGATGTTCGAGGTAGCGCGAAATGGCTACAGCGATGCATACTGCTGCGAGTAGCCCCGCAGCAGGGGTTTTGAGATTTCTGGACATGGAGTTTGTAGAACATGCTCCGCTACAAGAGCGGAGCGGGGGAACTTAACCAGTACATGGTCAATGTACTTCGAACGGGACTTGCATCCAACTGCAAGTAGGGAAAATGTCCAGAGTTATCCCACGGTGGCCCGAGTTTTCTTGCTCCCGGATTCCAGTCAGCTGTCCAGAGCTGCGAAAGGGCTTTTTATGCGGCCCGATTGCGTCGTGCGTTGATGAAAGAACGCACGCAGAGGATGACGAAAATCAGGCAGAGAATGCCGGTAATCAGTTGAGAGCCAGTGGCAAGTGGTCGGGCGAGTGGCGCGCTGCCGATGAGCTTGGGGACGCTCATGAACAACCCGCCGAAGGCACCAAGCAACCCTACCAAAGCCGATACGTGCATGGCGTGCATGTTGACTTTTGGCTTAAGGACCGAAACGATACCCGGTAGGATCAACAAGACGCCGAAAATCGCAGGAATCAGAGCGGTAGGGGACTTGGTGGCGGTATTTTGGATGAAGTAACCCACGAGAGCGAGAATCACCAAGAGTGAACCAAAAAGAATGGAAAGGCGTGCCATAAGATTGAGTGAAGATTGATGAGGTGAAGATGACTAAGACCCTGAAAACGATCAGGGGCCGCACCGTGTGTGGGGGATTTTACAGCATGAATCGAGAACGAAATTGCGCACTTTAGATTGCTTATGAGCCGTAATTGAGTGTCCAATTGAACTACTTTGCTTAAACTTTTACGTGGTGGCGTTTATGCAAAAGAAAACAATCTTTTAAAGCCAACGGTAAATTCAGATTTTAGACTTATGCATAGCTTCAATGGAAGACCGGCAATAAATCGAATAGGGCTATATGTTGAGCAGTAGTTGTTGGCAGTATTGGTAAGGCTCGATTTAATATTCTGGATTACTAAGGCTTATTTCGCAATCTAAGGGCCGTAGAAACGGCTCAAACCATGATTGTCTCGCGATTTAAGATATCACCTTTCCTAATAGGTGCGGTGGTGATCTGGGTGGCGGCTATTGCTACCGGATACTGTCTGTTGACGAAATACTCCTACCAAGCAGGAAATCTGCAAACGAGAGATGTAAGCCGGATGCTTTCGGGAAAAGTTGGCAGCTTGATTCATCGCGACAAGCCAACCCTATTGGTGACCCTGCACTCAGAATGCGCGTGTTCGGTTGCAACAGTGAAGGAATTGCGCCGGATCTCTGAAAGCTGTTCGGATCAATTGGCAATCGTGGCGATTTTTGCCGATTACACAACTTTGCCATTAGAGGTTCAAAGCAGTTCTCTATGGCAGGAGGCAGTCTCAATTCCGGGTCTAACTCCGGTTCTCGATCAGGATGGCCAACTCCGATCCGAGTTGGGGGCGACCACATCTGGGGAGTGCTTTCTTTTCAGTAAAACGGGGGAAAAGATTTACCATGGAGGGATTACCATAGCGAGGGGGCACGAAGGCGCCAGCAAAGGGGGGGATGCGGTAATCGGCTACGCCTGCAACCACATTGTAGGAATTGCTCAAGCTCCGGTATTTGGCTGTGCATTGGATGAAGGCTGATGTGATGGATACGGAATATTCAAATGCCAGCATTGAGGAGTTATCTTCAAGTCTGCTCGCTAAGCGGAGGCAGAGGCTGTACATTCGTACGGACCGCATGTTTGCCTGCCTGCTTTTCGTTGAGTGGCTTGCATGCATCGCGATGGTCATCTGGTTGACACCCCTGACTTGGTTGGGTGGTGTCAGTAAAATTAATCCTCATGTATGGGCTGCGGTTATTTTGGGTGGATTGGTGACTCTGCCACCCATTTTACTGATCTGGAAACAACCAGGGAAAGTTCTCAATCGGCATATTATCGCCTTTGCCCAGATGATTTCATCAGCGCTGATGATTCATTTGTCAGGTGGCCGTATCGAATTTCATTTCCATATCTTTGGCTCGCTTGCATTTCTATCCTTCTACCGAGATTGGCGGGTCTTGGTTACAGCTTCACTGGTTGTCTTGGTGGATCACTATTTCCGTGGAGTCTATTGGCCAATGTCAGTGTTTGGCACGATGTTATCATCATCCTGGCGCTGGCTCGAGCATGGTGGATGGGTTGTGTTTGAAGATATTTTCCTGATCTACGCATGTTTATACGGGCAGAAGGAAATGAAGGAGGTTTGCCATCGCCGTGCCCAATTGGAGATTCATCAAGGCGAGGTGGAGCGCCGCGTCGAGCTTCGGACGCGCGAGCTAGCTACGGCTAATGCTGCTCTTGAGGAGCAGGTTCAACATCGCATTTTGATCGAGAGAGAGTTAGTCGCGGCAAAAGAAGCTGCGGAGGCCGGCAGCATGGCCAAGTCGGAGTTTCTCGCGAACATGAGTCATGAAATCCGGACTCCGATGAATGGAGTGCTTGGGATGACGAGTCTGTTGTTAGATACGCCATTGGATGAACAGCAGAGAGGTTTCACCGAAACCATCCGGGATAGTGCCGATAGTCTTCTGACGATAATCAATGATATCCTCGACTTTTCGAAAATTGAGGCAGGTCGTATCGATCTGGAAGTCATTCCCGTTTGCCTTAGGTCCACGGTTGAGGACGCGATTGATTTGCTGTCGAAGCAAGCTGAGGAAAAGGGCCTCGATTTGATTTATTACATTGATGAGGCTGCCCCGGAATGGTTCCTCGGCGATGTCACGCGTTTGCGCCAGGTGCTGGTAAACTTGATCAGCAATGCGATCAAATTCACCCATAAAGGTGAAGTGTTGGTGGAGGTGGAAAGTGTGAAAATTGATCCGCCTGAAGGGAGTTCGCCTAACCAGACTTGGCATCAATTGGAATTTCGGGTGATTGATACCGGTATCGGCATCCCGAAGGATCGCATGAATCGCCTGTTCCAGCTGTTCAGTCAGGTAGATGCTTCCACCACCCGCCGTTATGGAGGAACTGGCCTAGGCTTGGCCATTTGTCGACAATTGACGGAGTTGATGGGCGGGACCATTGGCGTAGATAGTGAAGATGGAAAAGGCTCAAACTTCCATTTTACCATCCAGATTCCTGAAACGGAGGCGGGATTGGATGATGCTGCCGAGTTGTTAGATCCGACTCCATTTCAGGGGCACACGATTTTGGTGGTCGATGATAATGCTACAAATCGGCGTATATTCAGCATTCAGATTGAACGTTGGGGCATGGTTTCGATCGAAGCAGAATCGGCCGGAGAGGCCATTGAATTGCTGGCAGGTGAGACTCGTATCGATCTCGCGATTCTCGACATGCAAATGCCGGAGATCGATGGGCTCCAGCTCGCGGAGCAAATCCGGAATTTGACGAATCGCGCTGGCTTGCCCTTGATCATGTTCAGCTCGGCGGGCTTGGCACCTGGGCGCGGGGATAAGCGCTGGCAGTGGTTTGATAGTTATTTGCCAAAGCCTGTGAAGCAGTCGCAGCTCCATCATGCGTTGGCCCGTGCTCTTGGTCTTGCGAAAGACAAACCGACTCGGAAATCCCAATCTCCTTTGATCAGCCAGTCACTGGCGGATTTGATTCCACTTCGTATCTTGCTTGCGGAAGATAATTTGGTGAACCAGCGGGTTGCCCGTATGATCCTGGGAAGAATGGGGTATGAGGCGGATGTGGTGAGTGATGGAAATGAAGCTCTGACAGCTGCTCGACTGCGCCACTACGATTTGATTCTGATGGATATCCAGATGCCAGGTATGGACGGTTTGGAAGCGACTCGGATTTTGAAATCAGAATTTCCTTCTGCGGCTCAGTGTCCCCAGATCATCGCATTAACCGCGCATGCGAGTGAAAGCGATCGCAAGGAATGTTTGGCTGCTGGGATGGATGATTATCTTTCAAAACCGATCCGTACTAACATCCTTGAACAAAAAATCCGCCAAGCAGCTGCGAGGCGGGAAGGAACAACGGGTGTAGCCTGATTCGTGGTTTCGAGTGTTTTCCGGAACGTTATCTATAAAAAAACCGGACGGTTGAACAGCCAGGCTGTCACCATCCGGTTTCTTATACTAGCAATGATCAGGCACGACGGCGACGTGCGGCTGCAGCCACACCGCCTAGGCCAAGTAAAAGAACAGCCGATGGCTCAGGGACCGCTGCGGTGCCGAGAATATCAACCTCTGCAAGTCCTGCATAACCGTTGTCAGCATCCGTAAATTGGATTTGAACGTATTGCACACCGGTGGCGATGTCAGCTCCGCCATCATCGACGATGCTGTGCAGATTGGTGACTGGAGTGGTGATGGAGTTTGTATTGTCGGCGCCTTTGGTGTAAGTCGCGGCAACGGTGTAAGAAATACCGTCGACCGAAGTCAGTAAGGTGAAGCTGCTGTCGTCACGACCTGAGTCATTCCAACCAAGAATCACATTTACTTGGGAAATATCATAAAGAGCACCAAGGTCATAAGTGACATAGGTTTGGAGTTCCGCTCCTCCGACTCGGGCATCCACGGTTCCATAGCCCGTGTGATCCGAGCCATAGTATGTCGTGATCGATCCATCAGTCCATGCAGATACACCGGTGGACGATTCGGTGGTGGTAGAGCCATCTGCGCCTGCACCAGGGTTGTTGTAAAACACTGTTGCGGTCAGACCCTCAGCAAGGTCAGTGCTGGAAGCGGTGATGGTGGGAGAGCCTTGTGTCGATGGATCATACGAGTCTCCAGAGGTGCCGCCACTAGCGACATTGGAAGTGGAATTGACCACAATGGCTCCGTAAGACGAGCTGATTGCCCCGAGGCCACTGATGGCCGCAAATGCGATTACTCGCCCGACCGAAGTTGGGAAGGAATTAAACAACGATTTCATGGTTTTATCGACTTAGTGAGGTTGATCAATAGAGGTCGCACCATTCGTTAACAGGTTGTTCCACACACGGAATCGCCAAAGTGGGCTGAACGGGGATAAAGTGAATGATTTTAAAAGCTCACGAATCAACTTGGTGTTTCTTTGGGATGTGAAATCGGAAATTAATCCACTCCTGATTAATGTGTTACGAGAAAATCCAAGGTTTGGCGGGGTTTGAATGATTATTGCTAAAAAGCATGTGCCGATAACGTCACGATCGCTACCAAGAAAAAAACAGGCCAAGCCATGAAAAGACGAACAAGTTGGGGACGATTCCGTCACCCCTAAAAATCGATTCAAATCCGCAAGACCGCTTTTTCTATGAAGACCATGGCCAAATGATGCGCATGATAGGCATCCACAGCGCCGCCAATTCCTTCGATCAACATCTGGACTCCAACAACAGCCAGAATCAATCCCATCAATCGGGTGACGACCTTAATCGCAGTCCGACCCAAATATTTGACCAAGGCTTGGCCGCTGAGAAAACAGATCAGGGTCAGCAGGCAAACGACGGCAAAAGCAATCACGACGACGAGTGCCTGACGTTTGCTGTTCCCAACGGATAGATTCATGGCCGTTGCGATCGTTCCCGGGCCGGCGAGGATGGGTAGAGCAAGTGGCGTCACTGCGATGCCAAGTGCGGATTCCGCTGGGTTACCCGCTTTGGCGGATGCGGGTGTGTGAATGACTGATGGTTCGCCTTGAAGCAAATGATAACCGACCAAGGCTACCAGAATGCCGCCAGCGATGCGCAAGGCGGGAAGGGTTAAGCCAAAGGCATTGAACAGCAATTGCCCGCCAAAGGCGAAAGCTGAGATCAGCGCAAAAGCTAATAACAAGGCTCTGATCGCGACGTTACGCCGTGTTGCCGCATCCAGATCTTCTGTTAGAGCCAGAAATATCGGTGTATTCGCGATTGGATTCATGATCGCAATGAAGGCGAGGAGAATCGAACCGAATTCAGCGGGTTGAGTCAGCATGAGTAAGAGGGGGGCCGGTGGTGATCAACCACCGGCTGGATTGGCAAAATCAGATCTTAATCGGCCTTTGCCTGAACCGAAGTAAAGGTGGCGATGGTTTTTGCAGGATCCGGGGTGTATTCCCGGACTCCGATGCAGCCAGACTGGTAACTGTCATCGGTCGCATTCAGAATCTTTTGATCTAACAGGAAAACTTCAAGGTGTGATCCACTGGCTTTGATACGAAGTTGATAGGAGGTGGAAGGCGTGATCTTAAACGCTTTGCTGGTAATTTCGACCCATCGTTGATTGACGGCTTTGCCGAGAACCACGCGTTGTTTTTCAGCGCTGATTCCTACATAATAGCCATCGTAGGAATCTGCCCCAAGCGACGCATTGCGAACCCGGAACATCAGTCCGGCATCACCGATAGGCCCGACGGCTACGCTGGCCTCGTAATCGAGATCTGAAAAATCCGTTGCTGGAACGATGGCCTTCACGCCAAAAGCTCCTGCGCTATTGGTGTTCGCATTCACTGCGGGTTGAAGTTTGCCTTCTTTCACGAACCAACCTGTGCCGTAGGTGAGCCAGCCTTCGTAGTCACCATCTGCAAAGTCATCGCTGAACGATTTCGCAGGTGCGGATGGATTTCCCAGAACAGGAAAGCTGGTCACTCGCAACATCTGGGAACCAAATGGGACCAGAGTCACGGTTTCGAGTGGCTCTTCTGAAGAAACCGGGCTCATCGGAGGATCCGTGGCAACCAATCCATTGGCGGCGAGTTTCCAGCTGGGAAGACGGCGCGCATGCATGCTGAGTTTTACCGGCGCAGCACCAGATTGGTAAGGGTTTTCAGGTAAATCCGTCTCCGTGATCTGAATCGATTCCGATAGGTTTTTCGGGTCAAGTTGAAGTGCGTAGTTCCATGGTTTTTCCGGCAGCACATCGTAGGAATCAAAGCCAGCTATCGCCGCATGGTGGGTTGATTCCCAATCTTCCTGGATCGCCAGGGAGTAAATCAACGGACCGCGGCGGATGGACACCGTTTGGTTGATCCCCGGGACGGCATCAAGAGGCATGGGTAGCTTCAATTCCAGCACATCTCCCGGCTTCCACTCGCGTTGGATGATCTTGGAAAATTTCATGCCAGCGCCGTTCAGCGTGATGGTTGGCTCCTTGCACCAGCCAGGGACTCTGAGTGTTAGCGGAAATCTAACAGAATCAGTTAGATCGAAGCTGAATCGGATGGTGTCTTTGAAAGGATAGCCGGTTTCTTCGCGGATGGTGACTTGATGACCGGATTTCAGAGTCGTTGTTACTGTAGACGGCACGTAGACCAACGGTGCAAGTCCTCCATCGGATGTCGCTGCCCATGAATTTTGCAGCAGCTTTGGCCAGCCCATGTGGAAATTGTAGCAACAGCAGGGGAATCCCGAAATCGGCCCTGGATTGTTGGCGTTGTCATAGTCCTGCGCGTAGCCAACTCCACCGTGCTTGGCGATGACATTGTTCGGGACACAAAAGTAAACGTGCTGATGAATGTTCGACGAAAGAGAGCCGGGAAGCGCATTAAAAGCCATCAACTCCAGATGATCGGCGATGCTGCAGTCTCCAAGAATGCGGGCGGCTGTAGCGTCTGAGAGCATGCGCTCGACAATCGAGCAAAGCTCAATCCCTTCCGTGGTGCTCGATCCGGCGAGAAACTCAGTTCCGGAATTGATGCCCACGGAAAGACCGTGATCCTTCATCAAGTGGGCGACCCCTTGCTGGAAGGCCTTTCGATCTTCCTCGTTCTTCGAAAGTTGGGAATACACCGCAGGCATCTTCAATGCCTGGGGAATATTGACTCCGTGTCGGGGCTGATAGCTGTCGTATTGGAGAAATTTGTTTTGCTCGAAAATCTCAGTCCATGGATAGGCTTGCTGGGATAGCTTCTTCGCCAGGGTAAGCAGCTTCTTTTCGCCGGTGCGATTGTATAGCCAGAAGATATTATCGATGTCATCTCCTGCACGGCTCATGCCCCAATCTTTCAATGGATCCGCATCCAGATGGGAACTCATGTAAGCATAGTATTTGCTAAGAAAGGGTTCAATACGGGGATCACCGGTGGCTTCCTGATAATCTCTCAGCAGGTAGTTTACCACCATTCGGGGCCACCAGTCGGTATTGTTTTCAGGGCCATAAAATCCGTCCGGACGCTGACTGGACAATATCGGATCAATCCAATCCTTGGCGGCTTTCTTCAAGGTCTCATCATCCAGCCCCCAGGCGAGTGGGATGAGGCCTTTCAAATAATAAGGTCCTTTCTCCCAGTTTTCCCCATTGCCACCACGCCAAGCGGAATCGAAGTTCACAGCGGGTAAAAGTTCCTCAGCGTGACCGGTCAGCCCGTCCCGTTGGAGTTCCAGCTGAGTGCGCAACCAGCCAGCCGGTTTGACCGATCCGAGCGGTAGCGCGGTGTACGGAATCGGCTGCAACGGGGCTCGGTTGTAAGTTGGTTCTGCTGCAGAGGCGGTGGGTATCACTCCAGAGAAAAACAAGGCGGGAAAGAAAGTGGAAAGCTTCATCAAAAAATCACAAATGGGTGAATGGGTGGGAAAGTTGACCGGGTTTAGTCTGGGAAACAATAGGATATGAAAATGTTATACAGGTGAATCAACTCGGAATCAGAAACGATGGGTGCTCATTTTAATGCGCCTTTTTTCTTGCTTTACTGGGTCGGAATGTGTAGTGGCACGCTTCCCGCTAAGTGTCCTGTATGCATAAGACAGGATTTTTGCTGGATATGGATGGCGTGGTGTATCGTGGCAAGAGCATGATACCCGGTGCGGATGCATTTATTTCAAAATTGCGGGCAAATGGTGTCCCGTTTCGATTTTTGACGAACAATTCCCAGCGCACCCGGAGAGATGTTGCGCTGAAACTTTGCCGAATGGGCATTCACGCGGAGGAGACGGATGTTTTCACCTGCGCCATGGCGACGGCTCGATTCCTGGCTGCCCAGAAACCTGGTGGAACGGCTTTTGTGATTGGAGAAAACGGACTCGGAATGGCTTTGCACCATAATGGCTACTCCGTGGTCGATGATCAGGCTGACTACGTGGTGGTGGGAGAAGGGCGGACGCTGACTTTCGAAATGATCGAACGCGGAGTGCGCCTGGTCGAAAAGGGCGCGCGGTTGATCGCAACCAATTTGGATGCGACCTGTCCGACAGATGAAGGAATCCGCCCGGGTTGTGGGGCGATTGTTGCGATGATTGAGCGCGCGACAGGAGTGAAGGCTTTTTCCGTTGGAAAACCGAGTGGCGTGATGATGCGCATGGCGCAACGTGAGCTCGGTCTTCGTTCCGAGGACACCACCATGGTGGGTGATACAATGTATACCGATATCCTGGGTGGTGTGGAAATGGGCTACCGCACCGTTTTGGTCTTAAGCGGCCACACCACGATGGCGGATCTTGCCAAGTATGCCTACCGGCCGGACGTGATCGTAAATTCAGTTTCAGATCTCGACGATCAATTCATCCTCGGAGAGTCACACGCTGCGGCATGAGACTCCCCGGAGAAAATGGAATTCAGCGGCCTCGCTTGATCGACTTCTTCCACTCGTCGTTGAGTTGATCCAGCGAGTGCTCGGTCCATTTCAGCCAAAGGTCGTCGTCGTATTTGCCTTCTCTAGCTGCGGTGTTGAGCTTTTGCAGCAGGTCGGTCCCGTATTTCGAAAACACATAGTTGAAGAAATTTGCGGAAATCCGATACATGCCATCGTATTTGACGCTCTCCGCGCGATCCGGTGAAAGCGCTGCTCCGTTGGTTTTTGGCTCGTAGATGTAAAAGCGGATATAGTCCGGTGTTCCTTCAGTCACCCAACCTGGAGTCGGCGATGGATTCGGATTGGTTTGACGGGCGCGTCCGTAATCCTGCACCACGTGGACGAGTTCGTGAATGACGCAACCGCAGCCTTCGCCTTCAAGCTGTCCGCGGAACCAGTCGGCATTGAGTGAAAGTTCGCTGCCGGCGGCCCATGCAGGCGTTCCTTTCATGACGTTGGCATCCGGTTTGTAGACCATGGTGATGTCATGGGAAGCGGTGTAGCCTTTGCTTGGCAGAAGATCGACCAGCTTCGGGTACCATTCTTTTACCACGGGCATCAGGACTTTTTCCGACCAGTTCAAAAGATCCGGGGCAAGAGTGGCATCGACGGTGAACGAATAGGCACCGTCATCTGTTTTATAGGTGCGCACCAATTTTTGCCCAGGTGCGGCACGCTGGATATCCGGGCCTTTGACATCGATCACATCGATCTCATTGAACATTGTGTTCGATTCCGGATCGTAAGGATCGGGCTGCTCGATTTCTAACAGGATGTAGCGAAATTTACCCAGACCTTCGAAGCGGGGACTGGTCACTTCGGCTGCGTGTTGGCCTGGCGGCTTATCCCGGGTATCGACCTTGGCAATGCCTTTCCAGCCACAGGTGAGTGGATCGATCTGGCGGTCCGGCGCCGCGTTGAAGTTTTTGGCTTCGCCATCGGATCCATAGAGCCGGTAAAATTGGCCAGCTCTGGAACCTGCGCTCCAGGAATAGGTTGCCACGGTTTTAACCGCGATCACCTTGCCCAAATCAATGACGAGGCGACCGCCATTTTCGACATCGCTGAAACAGAAGCTGCTTTTTTTCTCATCCGGATCGGTCGGCATCGCGCCGTCGGTGAGGACCGGAAGCCCGCCGGTGCCGCGATTCCCTTGGCCTGCGACAATTTTGATGGTGGCATCGGCAGCCGCATCGTTGACGGCTGGAGGTGGCACGTTCTTGAGTTTGAACCCGACATCCTTTTCGGAGTAGTCGGTGTTCACTTTCAATTGAGCGTGAAGCGGCGTAGCAATGATGGCGGCTCCGGAAAGTAGGAGCGCGATGGGGCGAAGATTCACTTGGGAAATCAAATTGGGTTCAAATTAACAACCCGCATCATCCGGTTTCGGGCGAATGATTCAGGCTGGCACTGTCTGATTCGTACCGAGAACCTCCCGCACACGTCCAGCGATTACCTCCGCAAGGGTCGATTCTCCTTCTGAACGCAAAAAGTCACAGTAGTTCTCCGCGACGGCCTCCAGATCCGCCGCATAATCGGAACCCAATGATTCAAAGCCAGATAGCGCTTTTTCGAAGTGCCTTCTGGCCCACGAACGGTCGCCGGTGGATAAAAGTGCAAGCGCGAGGTTGTTGTGGGATTGGGCGGTGTCCGGATGTTCCTCTCCCAACAGCGCGCGGCGCGCTTCCAATGCCATCATGTGCATCTCACGTGCCTGCTCAAAGAATCCCGCAGATTGATAAAGCGCTCCGAGATTGTTCGACACGGAAGCCGTTTCCTCGTGCTCGTTGCCGTGCACGCCATGCAGGATTTCCAAAGACCGCAGAAAATGCGACTCCGCGTCGTCGAGATTGCCATCCGCCTTTTTCAGGAAACCCAGATTGTTGCGCAAGGCAGCGACATCGAGCAAAAGCGGTGGCTCGACTTTTTCAAAAAAGCCGATCGCGCGTTCCCAGGCAACTGCTGCACGGTCTGGCTCGCCCAATGCATCCTGGGCAGCCCCGAGACCCGCATACAATCGGCCCAGCTGATCCATGCGGTCCGGCCGCTGATCCAGTTGATCGATCGCCTGCCGGTAGTCATCCCGTGCGGAATCGAGATTTCCCAGCTCGCGCTGGATTTCCGCACGAATTTCGAGAGCGGTGGCAAACGCGTCGATATGTTCCAGATCCGGTCCCAGTGATTGCTGGCATTTTTCCACGGCAGCGCTGGCCGCGTGAACTGCTTCCTCGAGATTTCCAGCATTGCGCAGGGAATCGATGCGCTCGCGAAGCATGGCGATGAGATTGGCGGTTGAAGAGTCCATTGCGAAGTAGCTTTAAAGTTAGGAGTTCAGATCACCGTTTGACGAGCGGAAATCCGCAGCCGGGGTGAGTCGATCAATCAATTCAGTACGTGAACCCGGGAGCCTGCCCAAAGTTTCTCGCAATGACCTATCGGCGCTAGTCTGGTGGTGAGCAACTCCAAGGATGCGGACTAATTCATTCTCGAAATGGAGCAAGGCCCGCATGGTTGGCGGAGCCGCTTCAAGATGTCCCAGGGCACGGTCCAAAAGATCGTGCAATTCCGGCTCCGGGTGATCCGGCTCCATCGCAAGCTCAAGCAGTTGGCAACAATAGGCCGCGAGCAGGGTGGAGGCGTAACTTTTTCGCAACCCCTCACGCCAATGATGGATCACCACCTCCTTGAGCGGGTGAAGTTCTCCCCGGCGGGCGCGTGAAAATGTGATTTCACCGCTGAAAAATAAATCCAATTTCCCGGCGAAAGGGCTTTTCGGACGCCGTGCCCCTTTTGCCACGGTTTTGATCAACCCACAGTCCAGAGTGAGCCAATGCGCGATCAAGCTGGTGTCCGTAAGGCGGGTGAGCCGAATGAGAGTGGCTTGCACAGATCCAGCTTCTTGGAAGTCGACCGGGCAATCAAGCGATCAACGAATTTCACAGAAATTTGATTGTAATTGAGAATGAATCGCAATAAGGTGTCGGCGTGAACGCGCAGATCGCAAACAATCGTGGTCCGGCTAAGGCAGCCGTGCCTGCCCGCGTGGGAGAAACCTGGTGGTTGGAAACGCCTGGGATGCGCTGTGGGCGGATTTCCGGGAAAACCGTAGCCGGGGGCTGGCGATGGAAAAATTCCTCGGATGGCCAGGTTTGGCTATGGTTGAACCGCAGCGGAAGTGGGCTGCTTTGGGGAGAAAAGGATCGATTTATCCTTAAACCCGGAATGTTTGCAATGACGGGCGGGGGAAAACCTGCGGATTGGTCGTGCATGCGTTTTCCAGGCGAACATGACGTCGAGGTGGTTGCGATTTCACGCGAGTGGCTGGAACAACGCCTGGGGAGCAATCCCTCATTCCTTCATCCTCAGCTAGGCAAGTGGTTGCTCGACGGCACTGGTGTGGCGTTTTGCGGCCTGATGGGAGTTTGGGAAAAGGATTTGTGTGAGCTATTGCAAACGACCACCGATATCAGCCAGGTTGAACAGCATCTGCTTGAATGGGCTGGATTGCGCTTGTTGCGGGAACAGGAAATGGACCCTGCCCCCGAGGTGAAGCCAGCGCTGCAGGTCGCGCAAAAGCGTGACGCGGTTCGCCGCGCGCTCGATTTGCTGATGCGTCGGCTGCATTTGCCTTTGGATCTGGTGGCTCTTGCAAAAGAAGTGGGCGTCGCGCCGCACCATCTTTCCCGCAGGGTGAGCCACGAGACCGGGAAAACCTTGCAGCGCCATTTGCGTCGGCTACGCGTGGAGCGGGCCTGTCAGTTTTTTGACTCTGGCACGGCAAAAGTGGCGGAGGTCGCCTCAATGGTCGGCTACCAAAGTCTCAGTCATTTTGCGAAAGCATTTCGTGAAGAAATGGGAAACACACCCAGTGTTTGGTTGGCCCGGATGCGCCGCTGCTAGTTTTCTGTTTTCAGAACCGCCGACCGACCCGATGGTGGCGGGGTGAGCGACATTATTTTGGGAATCGATCTAGGCACCACGAATTCGGCTGTAGGCGTAGTCGATTCAGGATTTCCCATTTTGCTGGCCAATGAAGAAGGCAAACGGATCACGCCAAGCGCGGTCTGGCTGTCGAAAGATGGTGCGACCGCTGTGGGTGAAAAGGCCCTTCGGCAGAGGGCTGCGGAGCCAGGACGGGTGGTTACGAGCGTGAAGCGCTTGATCGGCAGACGTCGAGACGATCTCGCGGACGATTTTTCGCTACCTCTCGATTGGTCGCAAGCCGGGCTCCCGTTGGTTCTCGGGAAATCTCCCGAAGAAATCAGCGCCGAGATTTTGCGTGAAATGAAGCGCATCGCGGAGTGGCGCCTCGAGCGAGAGGTGACCAAAGCTGTGATCACGGTGCCTGCGTATTTCAATGATGGTCAACGGGCGGCAACGATGCGCGCTGGCGAAATGGCTGGCCTGGAAGTCGTGAGAATCATCAACGAGCCGACTGCTGCCGCGTTGGCTTATGGCCTGGACAAACTGGAAGAGCGAGCACGGGTCGCCGTCTACGATTTGGGCGGTGGAACCTTCGATCTGAGCATCCTGGAAATGCAGGATGGTGTTTTTCAGGTTCTGGCAACCCATGGCGACACCCGGTTGGGTGGGGACGATTTGGATCGGCTGATTTTACAGCATGTGCTGCAAGCTGCGGGCCTTGAGGAAGCTCAACTTGAGCCTGCTGCGAAAGTCCGATTCTTGGCAGAGGCGGAACGTGTCAAAAAAGCCCTATCCTCAACCGAACAGACGGAATTTCAGGTGCCGTTTTACGACGGAGAAAAAAGCATCGGTCTGCCCGTGACACGAGAACGCATGGAAGAGCTGGCACGTCCATGGATTGCCAAAACCCTGCGTCATTGCCGCCAGGCGATGGTCGATGCCGGATTGAATGCGAATGACCTCAGCGCCGTGGTGCTGGTTGGTGGCAGCACCCGGATTCCCGCGGTCCGCACCGCAGTCGCAGAGTTTTTTGGCCGGGAGCCAGACGTTTCACAACATCCCGACGAGGCAATTGCTCTCGGCGCCACCATCCAGGCGGGGGTTTTGAGTGGGGCCTTGCGGAAAATGGTGCTGCTGGATGTGACGCCGTTGAGCCTCGGCATCGAAACGTTCGGAGGCTTGATGAATGTTCTGATTCCCCGGAACACAACCATTCCGTGCAAGGCAGGGGAAATGTTCACCAATGCGGCGGACGGCCAGGCCGCCATGCGGGTGAGGGTTCTGCAAGGTGAGCGTGAAATGGCTGCAGATAACTGGGAACTCGGCGCATTTGAGGTGAATTTCGAATCCGCACCGAAAGGTCAGGCCCGGGTAGGGGTGCAATTTAAGATCGATGAGAATGGCATTCTGGAAGTTCTTGCCCGCGATGTCGCGACTGGAACGGATACCGTGGTTCGGATCGAAAGCGCGGCGGTCGATGTCGATGATGCGGCGGTCGAAACCATGATCGGACAATCCGTGGACTACGCATTTGAGGACATGGCCCAACGGATTTTCACCGAGGCTCGTTTAAAGGCGGAGGAGTTGCTGCCTGCTGTCGAAATGGTTCTGGAACAGGGGTTGGCTGAAGCTGATGAACGGGAAACGATTTTGACCGCGATGTCAGAAGTGAAGCAGGCGATGCAAGCAGGCGCAGCCAATCCACTCAAGGCAGCGGTGCAACGGCTCGATTCCGCGACCGAGGCGCTCGCGGCGCGATTGGTGGAAAAGGCCATGGACGAGGCCTTGCAGCGACAGCTCGGAGAATGACCTAAATCGGTTGTGTTGTCGGCTTGCATGGTCAGGACCGTAGTTCTAGCGTCGCCCCGCTCAATGGACTCCAAGAATCACGATCCGAACAACCACGTCCCCGAAGTTTCTCCTGAAGATGATTGGGCCGATGTCGAGTTAACCGAGGAAGAGCAGATCGCGGCACGGAAAAAACTGCCTAAAAAGCGCAACGATGATTTGCGGCGTCCGAAAATGCTGCAACCGCGAGAATTTGATGTGGAGCCGCCGCAACTTTATGTCAGTCCGGAACTGGACGAGGATGACTATCCAGTTGTTGAACGTTTGGAAGTTGCGGAGAATCCGAATGCTGTAAAAAAACAGCAGCGGGTGCGGACGATCTCCGATAGTGATGAAGCCCCGCGCCGAGCTGAACCTTCGGGAACGGCTGTTCACAAACCGGCAGAAACGGTGGTTCGTCGTGAAGGAGATCAGTGGGGAACTCAAACATCTCATCCAGTGCGCTGGATGGTGATCAGTGCCGTACTGGTTTTGGTCATCCTGGTGACAGGGATCGTAGTCCGTCCTTACATCATGAAAAAGACGGTCGGTAATGATGCGAAGAATGATTATCACAAGATTGTCGTCGACGAACCTGAAATCGTCTATGACCCCGCGGACTTTGACATGGGTGGAAATACCGTTGCCGAGGCCCAACAGATGATGGCCCAGTATGCAACGGCGAAAACATTGGATGAAGTGCTGCCAATGATCCGTAACAGCAAAGAGTTGGAGCCAATTTTACGGAAAGAATGGAAACCTTTAAACATCGCGTCTGGTTGGGCGACTCCAGACAGTGCCGAGTGGACGCTGCGCAAAGTCGATAACCGGGATTTCGCCTGTCTCTCCGGGAGTTTTCCCAATCTCTCGACCTTTCAATATTACTTTTTACGAGATCATGGGAAATTGCTGATCGACTGGGAAGCGTCCACCGGGCACGGCTATAAAACATTCAAAGAATTGGCCAAAGGTGGCACGGAAGGTGGAATCATACGGGCAGAAGTGTCGGTCAGCGAAATGTACACGTTCTCCATGCCGGAAGAACAATACGTCAGCATCCGGATGGCAGGTCCAGGTCGAGAAACGTTGCTTTGGGGATATTTGAAAAGGGGCACCGAGGTCGAAGACCGCTTCCGGCGGTTGTTTACTCCCGGTTTGATCACCCGGCAAAGTGGCAATGAATACCGGGTCACTCTAAGAATTGCACCCGCGCCGCCGGATTCGCTTCCCAATCAGTGGATCATTGCAGAGTTTCTTCACATCGACTGGTTAAACCCATAAAAGCATTCCGTGAACGACGAAAACAACGCGTGGTTTCATTGCGGCCGGTGTGGCACGCTCTTTCAATCTATTCTGCAAGCCGCTCCAGGTGAGCGACTTTGTGGTAATTGTGGCGAGAATCCATGCATCGGAGTCCAGAAGCGCCCATCCGCTGCAACCCGTGCCATGGCGGTGTTTGCTAAACCTGAAATGCTTTCTACCGAAGGGCAAATTCCTGTCCGGCGTGAGAGTTCCAGCAGCATTGAAGAACGTAAAAAACGCGAAAAGGCAGGAAAACTGGCCACCAAGCTGATCCTGTTCTGGGTGGTTCTCCTAGTGGCGATCGTGGTAGCCGTGAAATTCAAGTCGCACCCACAGCAAACGAAAGATGTGCCGGACACCCGGGTTACGCGAAACTTGGTTTCAGAAGATGCGGGATTTATCCAGGATGCCTATCCTCAGTTTGCGTCCACGCTAGGTGGCTTCCTGAATGCGAAAACTCCGGAAGCGAAAAACCAGTTTGTTCATGATCCCGTGGATATCGTTGGGGCAATCGATCGGTTTTATCGTTCGAACCCGATGGCTGACATCGATCTTCGGAGCTTGCACTACGCGGGGGGGCAGGTTTTGCGCTGCAATGGACGCAAAGCGATTTCAACCCGCTGGAAAACAGACACCGAAACGATTGATGCGGTGTTCTATCGGGAAAAAGGCGAGTGGCGTTTGGATTGGAAACAGTTTGTCCGCTACAGTCAGGTTCCATGGCCCGTTTTCTTGGCGGAAAATGGCGAAGATACCTCTGAGTTCCGCCTACTCGCACGCTTGCGCACGACAACATCAGGCGATGATTTGCAGCAAGAGGCCTCGAATGTCCCAAAACTCCGGCTCATCCTATACAATCCAAAATTCGGTCACCCGGGTGAAATGGGGGAGCCGTCACCGGAATTTGAAGTCGATGCGGAAAGCACCATGGGCAGACGGCTCAAGGCGGCTTTCGAGAGTAAAAAGGATGAAGCTACCTTTGGAAATCTCGCGAATCTAGATCCAGAGGGAATGATCCGTGTTCGCGTGCGAGTAAGCCGCACTCAGGAAGCTGGCGTGCGCAAATTCGAGCTAGTCGATTTGATTTCGACCCACTGGCTTTCTGACAATTTTCCGAATATCGACGAAAATTAATTCTCCTGTCTAGGAGGTGGAGTCCTCCGCGCTCTTGGCCAGAATTCTAATTCACTTCAAATGATCGTGGTTTAAACCCTAGGGGATCGGTGTAGAACACTTTGCGTTTTAGCAGGTCCAGATATGGGTGCAACCCGAGCCAATCAAGCGATTGACCACACCGGGGAGCAACGCCGAAGTCGCTGCTTTCGAAGTGCCCCGACCAACGACCAGACCTTCGGCGAGATTGAGCACTGGAGGTTAAAATGAGGCAGTCCTTTTTAAAGATTGTTTTGATTCTCAAATTAGTGTCTATAGAGAGTCGTGTAATGGTTCATTCGGTTTTCACTGGAAAGAGAAAGTAATTCTATGCTGATCAGGATTTTCATTTTTTTGTTGATTGTATGTCAATCGGGTCGAGTGCTGGCTGATACGGTTGATGAATCCTATTCTCCACATAAGCGTTTTAAGATTGTGTGTGAAAAATCAGATTCTGAGGAGTTGACGTATTACATAAGTAGTATCAAGAAGCCGAAAAATCTAGCAACTATATTTGTGCAGTCGGAACTGGGTAATCCGCCTTTATCGGAACTTATAGCAAATTGGTCCAAAGATGATAAATTTGTTGTTGTCAATTTCGGCTTTTTGAAAACCAGGAGAGTCTTATTATATCAGCTTGGTAAAGATGGGATGTTTACTGAGATTCATTCAATTATACCTGATGTCGGCATGGTGCAGGATGTTGAGCTAAAAGATTTTGGTGTCGATACTGCGGTTATTAATCGAGTTGATGCTACATGTTGCTACGTCGGAAATTGGTCAAAACAATCTCAGATTAAAATTGTTGTATCAATTGGTTGTGTTGATAAAAATGGTAATTTTCCAGAATATGGTGCATTGTATATTATTCAAGAAATAAAAAATGAAGTATCATTGATCTCAAAGAGGTTATTGACGCCAGATGAATTGCGTGATGCTGAAAAATTGGTTAAATGAAGACTCAGTCGAGAATTTCCTCGACTTACGATATGATTCTCAAACTCCTGTTCATAGAGATATCTCACGCGGACAAAATGGTTACGAGCTTCTCAGAGCACAATCATAAAAAATCCAGGAAGGCTTCCATGAGGTCGGTGTAGAGAACTTTGCGTTTAGCAATTTTAAATATGGTTAGGCGAGCAAGGGATTCATGATTATTTCCGGTTTACGACACAAACGACAAATTGACTTCTGATGGTGGTTAGAATTACGTTTGATTTGCTGAAAATTCGCCTCGCTTCGATGACCACAAGTACTGCAGCCCAATCCGCCGGGGTGTCCTATCGGAAACTTCTGTTTACCTACGATTGGATGGGGCGTCGAGTGCGGAAGCAAGTATTCACCAGCTCCACGGCCACGGCATCAGGAGCTTATGTGCCCTGCTACGACGGCAATGGCAACGTCGTGAACGGGATGGAATGTCAAAACCTTGAGCAAGTCGTCACTCGCCAGGAATACGATCCATTTGGCAACATCACGGTTCACGATGGACTTTGATTTACAAATGTAATAAAGTATCTGGAAAAATGGAACCTTGGATGGCTTCAACCGATACTGATTCTAGAATGTATTTTAATGATCAATTTGCAGATGCAGCAGATTTGAACGGGCATAAGAATCGATTCAACGATGAGTTTTTCGGTGGAACGGAGTTCGATCAATTCAAAGTGGGTTCTGTAAATAAAACCAAAGTCTTTATGAAAACAATATGGCATTTATTATTCAGTGTGGGATTAATTTCATGTAATGACGAATCTACGCATAATTTTAAAAAAACTGGTGATGATCTTGAGAGCTCGAGGAGATCCGAAATAGTCCAATCATTAGTGGTGGATTCGGATATGGGTATGCGGATGTATGGGAATTATTATTTTGACTCTCGTGGTGGATCTCTTTCTTCAGTTTATAAAGATAATCTAGAGGTCGTTCCTGTTGGGGCTGTAATAACGATTGTTAACCCGTATTACATTCTGGGCTACTATGAAGGGGAGGGGTATGTTGAGAGCGGAAATGGTAAGGTTCGATTTCAGAAGATATTTTTTTGCATCGATAATCAAGGCGGACTCGAGTTCGGTTTGCCATATGATAAGGATCCTCGCGTTATGGGAGAGGCAATATCAGGCAGAGTGATTTTTGATGCATACAATCCCTCGCCTAACTGAATGACCGGTGACCGGGGTCCGTCCCGAATGGCACGGGATTAAGCCCGATTTCGTTGAAAATCAATAGACGGAAAGCCGGTCGGGGTATGGTTTGAATGTGTGACCAAACAACCTTTTTTG
>NZ_JAENIJ010000109.1 GCF_016595435.1 Luteolibacter pohnpeiensis | reverse complement strand
CACTCCTTTGGCGGAGGCGGTCAGCATTCGGGTATCGGCCAACCAGTCGGTCGGGTAAAACTGCATGTAGGGTAGTTCTGCCATGAATCAAAAGAATCTCTCCTGTTGATTGGAGTTCGAGGTTCCCGCAGGCGCGTTCGCGGATTCGATCGGTTCAATCGCCACGTAGATGCCCACGCGGTCGCCCCATGCCTTGGTGATTTGCAGCGAGGAAACCTGGCCGTCGTCATTCCAGAACCGCAGCTTGGTCATGCAGTCCTCAATCATTTTGACCACGTTGCTGCAGTCCGGTTTCGAGGTGTGAGGAACCCGCCCTAGGGCGATCCGCCGCTTGGGTTCGGATTTCCTCCACGGCCAGACGAAATCGATTTTCAGCGAAACCGGGCCTTCGATCGGTGCCAACGGCCGGTAGGGCAAACAGAGCGTCGTCAGGTCGTTCTCAGCAGCTTGGGCTTTCTTGTTCTTGAAGAACATCGGCTTGCCGTTGACCATCACGATCCGCTTGCCTGCTCCCTGGCTGGTGGCCTTGGGTGGGATGATGGGTAGATGAAAAGCGATCATGTCAGTTGAAGTTCGAGCTGTGGAGGGAAGAGCTGCTCCTGAATCTCTTTGGCATATCGAGCAGCCTGCTTTTGTTCAGGGCATCGCCGGTCGGGAAGGCCTGGAGAAGCTGCAAACCTTTTGAGAGCGTCCCGCAGATGGAGCATGCCGTTGCGGCCAGCCGATTCACGCGATGGGAACCGGCCTCGAAATGGGCATCCCATCCCCGTATTCATGAAGTGGTAGCCATAGGCAAACTGCCAGCCCTGCTCACCACGCCGGACCTCGACTGAGAGAATCGACCAGGCAAGCTTCGGATGCGGAACCCGATAGAAGTAGTCGGGCGAATCACTCATGCCACTCCCCTTTCTCCTGACATCAGCATCGGTAAGGCGGACGTGGTTGTTAGACGGAATCCGCTCTGGAAATGCTTTGCGGCGGTTTCCTGCGGGATCTCCAGTTCTGCCGCTGCTTCCGCGTCGTTGCGCAGCCACCCCTTGAGCTTTCCATGCTGAACGTTGAACGCGTGGATCAACTCAGGATGGCATTGCAGGTGCACGTTCCGATTGAAGAACGCCCGCACTCGCAGCAAGGACTCGACCTTTCCTGCCGCTGTTTTGAATCGGATCGTGCGAGCCGTGCTGTCCTTCCATTCATGCTCGACTGGCCCTTGGTCCAGGACCTCGAAACCGAGGTTTCTGGCACATACAATCAGATCGCAAACAAAGTCGGCAGCTCGCTTGGAAATCCCGCGACTCGATTCGCTATATCCTCCCTCAAGCCCGCCAAGATACTCCAGCACCATCCGGTGCCCGACCTTGAGCCGGAAATGCGTGCCACGCTCGTCCTGGGCCGTGTCGTAGCGAAAGCGGTTCCACTGGAACACGCGCTTGTTAGAGACATAGTTCTCGACGTTCGCCAGGTCGACCATCGTCTCGTAAGTCTCAATCAGCTGGGCGTCAAAGTAGGCGTTCGCATTCTTCACCACCCACATCACCACGGCGTAGGCGTTGTCGCGGTTGAACTCGATGCCGGTGCGCGACTGCATCAAATCCCGGATCTTCGT
>NZ_JAENIJ010000108.1 GCF_016595435.1 Luteolibacter pohnpeiensis | reverse complement strand
GAAGTTATTTCCACATTTCCGGAGGTGGCCGAGGGGATCTCGGTGTCGGTCCAGTTGATGAGGTCCGTGCTGGTTTGCAGGACCTGGGTGGTGGAATCTTTGGCGTCCGTCGAACGGACGAAGCTGAATGCCATGCCTTCGGCAGTTTCTTCCACGGTCGGAAGTACTCCGCTGCTTGCTTGGCTTGGATCGGTGCCGAGGACGTATTCTAACAGGTTGGCAATGCCATCGCCATCCGGATCAGCGGATGGGTCGGTATCGGCCAGGCCCGGGTAGGTGGCGACCCAGTCATCGTAGCCGTCTCCGGTGCTTTCGCCGGGGGTGTAGGTGAGGATGAGTTGGGTGGCGGTGGCGCTGAGGGACCAGTTGCTGGAGGCGGTGGGGCCGTTTTCGACGATGGTCCAGTTGTCGGCAGTGAGTCCGCTGATGCCGTTGGCGGCGGTGGCGATGACGAATTGTTGGGATTCGGTCGGCACGGTGGTGGCGGCGATGTCGAGGCGGATGGTGAGTTTGTCCGTGGTGGTGGCGTTGATGACCAGGCTGTCGAAGGTGGTGGTGTCGTAGCTGGTGCCTGCGGTGCCGTCCCAGTCGGCGATGTCGATTCCCATTTCGGAGCCGGCTTCGAGGGTGAGGGAGGCGGTGCTCATGGCGCTGCCGGTGCTGTCGCCGGGGTTGAAGGTGCCTTCTCCTTCAATGACGACGGGGCCGTAGCTGTCGAGATTTCCGGTGAGGGTGGCGCCTGGGGAGACGATGATGGCCGAGTCTCCGAAGAGGCCGTTGGCGGCGAAGGTGCCTTCTTTGACCAGGGTGTCACCGGGGTAGTCCTGGAGGGATTCTGCCTGGGTGGTGAGGGTGCCGGAGCCGATTTTGATGAATTGGCCTTCGGCGTTTGCCTGGAGATCGGCTGCGGTGAGGGTGTAGGTGAACTCGGGGGCCGGGGTGTCGGTGCCGCCACCTTGGAAGGTGAAGGTGAGGACGTCGCCGGCGTTGTAGCCATCACCCGGGCAGGTGAAGAGGAGTTCGTTGACGGAGCCATCGCTGAGGGTGGCGATGGCGGAGGCGCCAGTGCCGGAGGTGGAAGCGATGGTGACGAATGGTGCGCCGAGGTAGCCGCTGCCGCCATCTGCGACGGTGAGTTTGCCGCCTTCGATGTAGACGCCATTTCCGGTGAATCCGCCGATGTCTGAGGAGATGACGACGTTGTTGGCTCCGGTATCAATGGTGATGCCTTTTTTGTAGACGACGACTCCATCGACGGTGTCGTTCATGATGTTGATACCATCCGACATGGCGACGATGGTGGCGCCGTTGAGGTTGACCGTGCCGAGATAGGTGCCTTGGCGGATTGGTCCACCGAGGGAGAGGGTTCCGCTGTTGAGGTTGAAGGTTCCGGGAGAACCGCTGCCAACGTAGAGACCGGTGGTGGAATAGTGGGTGATGGTGGCATCGCCGCCAGCCATGGTTCCGAGGTTGGCGATGGCGGTAGCGCCACTGCCGTCACCGACAATGATGCGGTAAGCGTTGTCGGATGCTCCGATGACGGCGTTTCCAGAGAGGAAGGAAGCCATCCCGGTTCCTGTAGCCGAACCGATAGCGAGGTAGCGTGGGCAGTTGAGGGTTCCGCCGGTTTGAACGAG
>NZ_JAENIJ010000107.1 GCF_016595435.1 Luteolibacter pohnpeiensis | reverse complement strand
GGGGTCGTAACCCTTCAGGCCTAAATTTAGGTTAACAAACATCGGGGACATGATGGCATCCGTGCCTCATGTCCCCAATCTTTGAGGAGGAGCCGAAAGAGTCCCCTATATGGTCAGCAGCCGCTGCGGAAAACATCATCCGCCACAAATCAGGGACATATTACCTGAATGCCAAAGTGGCCGGCAAAAAGGTCAGGCGAAGTCTACGAACTACAAATCTCCGGCAAGCCAAGGTAACCCGAGACGTTGAACTCGAAAGGTTGCGTCGTGCATCAAACTCAGCGGCGGGTGGGTATGGCACTCTTGGAAACGCCCTAGCTACAGTCGAAGCTCAGACTATGGCTGATCCATCCCATAAGAAGGGCACGAAAACGTTCTATTCTCAGATTTTCCCGCTTCTCCGTCGTTCCCTACCCCTAGATCGGCGCGCCGATGATTGGACAAAAGATGATGCACGCGCATGGTGGGCCGAGTTTTCAGCGACGAGGAATTCATCCCAGTGTAACATCTGTCTTCACATTTTAAGGCGTACACTGCAGAGCATCGTCGAGGCCGGTATTCGTAGTGACAACCCGACTGCCGGTCTTAAACGCAAACGACAGGCCAAGCCTGCCGTCGAAGATTTACCTGGAATTGAAATCTTGGATCAACTGCTTGAATCCATGAGAGAAAAGCGAGGTAAGGACGCTGCGAACAAAGTCGAATTTCTCGCCTGGTCAGGGGTCAGAATTTCGGAGCTACTGGCGATTGATTGGTCAGACATCTCAAACAACTGGCTAACTGTGACAGGCGGCGAACAGGGAACGAAGAATCATGAAATTCGACGAGTCCCCATCAATAATCGACTCGAAACACTGATCACCAAATTACGTTACGAAGGAGCATCCGGTAAGGTTTTCCAGGGTGGCCCGCCCCGCAAAGCTCTAAACTTAGCTTGCGATCGAATTGGAATTCCTCGGCTGAGAATTCATGACCTCAGACACTGGTTTGCTACTTACGCGATTGAAAAGGGTGTAGATATTCCGACCGTATCCAAATGGCTCGGGCATAAAGATGGCGGAGCACTAGCAATGCGAATTTACGGCCATCTTAGGGATGAACATAGCCTCTCGGCAGCGAGGAAACTTTGAGCTGCTGAGTAAAAACTCAAATCACCAGATTGTCTTTCGCAGATCCAGTCAGGCGGCGGTTCAGGTTGTTCGTTCCGTAGGCGGGTGGCGCTCCTAGCTGGATGGTCGTGCGGCCAGTTTCGAGAACGCAGGTCAGGCCGTTCGGCACGGCCAGCATGTCGGCCCAGGTGGTTCGGCCACCGGCGATGTTCACCACTTTGCCAAGGTATGGGCCGGGGTTGGTTACTGGCTCGACCAGTTTCACGGTGCCGTCGTGCGGTATCCAGTCCATCGCCGCCTTCAGATTGGCGGCGAGGTCCAGTGGCGGACGCTGGAAGGCAAAGGCTCCGGGTTTGTAGAGCGGTCGCGTGGATTTCTGAACGAGTGTGGTGCCCATGACCTCGGTTTCCAGATCCAGATAGCAGGTCATGTAGTACGTCGTCGTGCCGTAGGTGCCGAACACGTAGTAGTCGGCATTGTCGTAGAGCGTTTTGCCGATCTCGCTGAGATCCTGCACGCCCTGCGCCTCTTCCCG
>NZ_JAENIJ010000106.1 GCF_016595435.1 Luteolibacter pohnpeiensis | reverse complement strand
TGGGCTGATAAAGCGACCGGTCAGGTGGTGGCACGCCAGGAATACGATCCATTCGGAGACAAGATCATCCACGAAGGCATCGACCTGCCAATCGGTTTCTCGACCAAGTATCAGGACGAAGAAACCGGCCTACTCTACTACGGCTACCGTTACTATGACCCCGTAACGGGGAGATGGCCATCCAGAGATCCCATTGGCGAAAGGGGAGGAGTCAACCTCTATGGAATGGTCGGGAATAATGGAATTGGGAGAATTGATCTTTTAGGGCTAAATGAGATTATTATTAGTGGAGGATGTAACGCAAACCCAGGTGGATGGGAAATAGCGGGGCCGATTGATGGGAGGTGGACGCTGTTTGAGCCAGATTTGGCAGGACGAATTACAAGAAAGATCGGAGAGAAAACAGGGATTAATGCTCTGTATGCAGTTAGGCATGATGTAAATTGGAAAAATTTCATATCCGCTGCAGAGCAGGAGATAGTTAAGCGCAAAGACAAACTGCAAAAGGGTGAACACATTGAATGGTTTGTTGATTGGACCGCTTACGCAAATCGCAGTAAGGTTGACGAAGGCGATGAGAAGAAATACATTGAAGAAATTATGCAAATTGCCCAAAAGCATAAGGTTGGCTTGAGGTTTTTTGGAAGTAAGATGGAACTTATTGGTAAGCTACACACAGATATCTTCGGCAAAGGTTATCGTAGTGGGTCTGATAAAATCAGCCGCATTACCTACTTCGGGCATGGTGTGCCGGGTGCTCTTATTCTTTCGCCTGGATGGAACAATACCGAAGGGGCTGTGAATAACGGGGGGTATAGTCTGACCAATGGTGATATCGGCATGCTAAATAAAGAAGTTTTTTCAAAGCATGCAATAGGTATTAGCTGTGGTTGTAATTCGGCAACGAAAGGAAAGAACGGGGGAAGTCGCTAAGAGATGCGTGGAAGGATCATTTCGGATTTGAGTTTTATGGTGTTAACAGCCGGACAAGCTACGGAACACCAGAAGCGGTAGTGCCTGAAAAAGGAGGGGAATGGGTGCCGTCTACTCCAGATGGTTTTGGAAATTGAAAATAGATGAAAAGGGTGTTTCTGTGTGCGATTTCAGTTACAGTTTTGGCTCTGTTTGCTGGGGTTTTTGATGCTAGGCTGCCAAAAGTCTTTTCTGAACTTTCTTTGAAAGAGAGTTACGAAAGAACAGCTTCAAAATTGAGAGAAAATGGATTCGAAAAAGTGGAATATTCAGATTACGAGGTATGGTCAAAAAAACGATTTTTTGGGGAATTAGAAGTCAAAATTTACCGATATAATGAGGCGGTATCAGACGGATGTCGAAGTATTGCTACGAGCTACAGTGGGATGATTGACCGAAAAAGGTTTGTAAACCAGAGAGGGGTCAGTCCTTGATTTTTGATTTTGCAATGGTGCAATGATTGGGTTTGAAGTCGTGCATGGCGAGGCCGTTACGCATGATATGGTGACAGACATTTTGCATGACAGAGGGACAGGCCTTTAGTAAGAATCAAGCTTGCCGAATTTCTCATGACAGAGGGACAGGCCTGAATGGCACGGGATTAAGCCCGATTTCGTTGAAAATCAATAGACGGAAAGCCGGTCGGGGTATGGTTTGAATGTGTGACCAAACAACCTTTTTTG
>NZ_JAENIJ010000105.1 GCF_016595435.1 Luteolibacter pohnpeiensis | reverse complement strand
GATTGCTCGGTGTTCCACATTTCCTCTTCGGTCGCCATGCCTTCCTCGATCATGAACTCGCGCATCAGCCGCACGAAGTCGGCGCGGCCACCCACTCGCAGCACCGTGGTCTTGGTGCCGTCTGGCAGAGTCACTTCATCCCGAACCTTGGTGAGATAGTCGAAAATCAGACCTTGAGCGCGATCGAGGAAGCGGGCGTTTTCCACACGCGATGAAAAGAACGCACGCAGCTTGATGTCGTCCTCCTGCGCCGCCCACTCGCTGGCATCCCACTCGGCAGGCAATTGCTCTTTATCGAGAAGGAACTCGATCCCTTCCTGCAATGACATCGGTTGATCAATCATAGGTTTTCCAGTCTCCGTTCCAGTTCCTTGCGCCAGGCATTGGCATAACTCTCCGCAAGCCGATCCTCCGGCGGCACGGCTCCCGGCCACGGGCTTTGGGTCACGCTCTTGAGAAGCAGATAGACGGCCCGAATCTTGGATCCGCCAGAAGCTCCCGATTTTCCCTTCTTCTTTCGGCCTTTCTTCACGCCAGCTTCAACTTGCTCGAACAGGGCACGCTTGCCTTTGATCGTGAAAAGCCGGGTGTGATAGAAAATCTCGTAATCCTTTGCACGACGGCCGCGAGCTTCCGGGATGATCGGAATCGTCAACGCCTTGGCCCGCTTGGCGCGGATGGTCCCGCCATGAACCTTGTGAGCATAGTGGTCGGCGTCGTTAAAGATGATGGCGCCGTCCTGATCCGAACTGCCGAACGACCAACCTGCGGTGATGGTCGAGCCAAACGCGGAGCCTTCGCCCCCACCCTTGCCCATGTAGTTCTTGCCACGCCATTTGCCGGCGCGGTCGAACTCGCGATGATACGCAGCTGCCTCAAGCACCGCAGCCTTGCCCGCGACTTTGTTCAGCCCCGCCTTTTCAGAACCGGAGAGGCTTTCGACGTATCGCTGCATGAACTCGCTCGCGTCGTTTTTCACACTGACCTTGAGAGCAATCATGATTCGTAGCGGCTTGTGCTGCCTGCCAGGACTCCCGAAGAAATGGCTTCCTCGAAAGCCGTCTGCAGTGCGGGCGTGTTGAATCGCCCGAAAAGCTCAGGCATTTCGCGATGTGCTTTCTCCAAGGCCGCTTCGAAATCCTGATCGTTCACGTTGTTCGACATCGCCAAAGCAGCCAATCGTTCGAAGGCCGGGCGTACCGGCGAAAGCCATTCGCGGGAAACACCGGTTAGATTCTTCAGGACGTTTTCTGCCAGGCGATCAATGGTCGAAGGCTGGCTGTCGGCGTAATCCTCCCGGATGCTGGCTGCAACGGTCGTGCTCGGCATTCGGTGCACCATCATCAGGATGCGCGTGATCGGTGCCTGTAAACGAATCACCTTGATCGGCTTTTCCTGTTTCAACGCGGCAAGCCACTGGTGATGGCCGTCGACGACGTGATTGTCCTGGGAAATGAGGATGGCGCGATTGCCGCCGCTGTAGTTCGACGCGGCGTCTACTTTTTCGGGAGCATACTCGGCTTGGGTTGCTTTTAACGAATCGGCTTCGACTTCTTCCGACGTGCTTTCGATCCCGCGAGCTCGCAAAAATCCAACCAGGGCACCGCGATTGCCGCTGGCGATTTGTGGCATTTCCGATCGGGGAATGCCGAGCGTGCCAGATCCTGCCGGGAACCTGCGCCAAGTCAGCGATGCGTCCGCCGCCTTCACCTTCGGTTTTTCGCCCGGCTTCTCATCAAACTTTTCCAAGTCCTCCTTTGTTTCGTGGCCACGTTCGGCTGTCTCAGGATCTCCCTGGGCACCATTCGGAGCGGCTTGGAAAAGCT
>NZ_JAENIJ010000104.1 GCF_016595435.1 Luteolibacter pohnpeiensis | reverse complement strand
CAATGCGAGTGTTCCGGGCTCCTCCTCCTCGGGCAGCACGGCGACGATGGACGTGAGCTATGCCTATGACGGCTTGTTCCGCCGGACACGCAAATTGTTTTCAGGGACCTCGTGGCCAAGTGTCGATTACTACTGGAACGAGCAATGGAAGTGCATTGAAGATCGCAACCCGTCAAACAGCTCGCTGAAGAACGAATACCTGTACGGCGGTCGTGGTCGCAACGATCTGATCGCGCGGAACGCAATCAGCGGAGCAAGTGTGAACCGGAAATACGCGGTGTGCGACAACATGAGCAGCAAGGTGTCGATTACGGATACCTCTGGAGTGATCGTCGAGCGCTACCGCTACGTCGCGTTTGGTGGAGTGACGGTGCTGACACCATCATTCAGCCTGCGGACAAGCAGCCTGTATAACTGGACGACGATGTTCCACGACGAGGACGCGGACCTTGAGACGGGTTGGTATAACTACGGCTACCGGTATTACCTCACCGAGCTGGGCAGATGGCCATCCAGAGATCCCATCGGGGAATTGGGAGGATTGAATTTGTATGTATTTGTCCAAAATAACGCAGTAAATACGTATGATGACTTTCGATTATTAATAGGTCCAAGCCCTAAGAAGCAATACTGTGCGGCAGCAAAATCTCACCCTGGAAATAAATGGCTGCAATGTGCATGTGAAGTGTCTTGTCAGATAAATTCATTGCTGGCAGCGCTTTATTTTACTGGGGGATTTGTTGATGATCCTAAAATGAACGCGAAGATCGCAAAGTGGTTTGCGTGTGTAAGAGGTTGCATTTTTGCTAAGTGTCAAGAATTTTATAAAGCTTATAATGATGGGGCAAATCCTGATGATCTTGATTTAACGGTAAATTGGGATGCGGCTTGTAAGAAATGCATTGGAAAGCCAGAAGCGCTTTCAGAAGAAGAATGTTGTAACGCAATGGTAGTTGCAGAGCAAAATGGGATTGAAGAATGTTTACCAAAATGCGGAGAGTTTCCCGGTAATCCCAAAGCAGTTCCAATTCCAGGTTTTAACGGTGATTTCAGCAATTTGAAAGATCGAATAGACTACGGAAAAAAGAGATGTTGTGAAGATAAATAAAAATAATTCAAATGAACTCGAAACTATTAGTTGTAGCCTTATTGTTGTCTGTGTCGGCTCTTGTCGCCAGCTTGATATCTCAGTTGAAGATGAAATCCGAAATAAGAAAAGAAATTGCGAAACATGAAGCGGAGGAAGTGCAGAGAATTCTACCGTATATAAATGAAAGTCGTGAAGCATTTGGTTATTCTGAGATTTCACCCCAAAACTATTCAGATGCGGCAATTGGGTATCTCGAAGGTCTTTCTAAATTATTTGGTGACGAGTAGTGAATTGTACCAGTCCTGAATGGTATCATCGGGGTCGGTCCCGTTTTTCGAGCATTGTTAGATCGAAAGGTTTCGTCCCGACCTTGGCAACATCGTAACCTCGGTCACCTGCTCCCCGGACGCCTTGCATCGGATCGCACCTCGGCAACCGCACCCAGGTGACAAGTTGGAATCACTCCGATGTGGGCTCCGGAACGGTGGTCAACCAGGTGCAATTGACCTATGATGGATTTGGCAATCTGCTCGAAGACATTCAGGCGGTGCAAGGCTCGGTGGTTACCGGCACGACTCCCAAAGTCGTCTACGCGCGCTCGGACGGGGATGGCAACAGCAACGGGCTTGAATCGTTCGCCTACCCGGGTGGACGAGAAATCACCCACCAGTATGGATCAAGCAACTCGATGAGTGACTGGCTTTCAAGGCTTGACACCGTCTATGATTCCACTAGTAGTTTT
>NZ_JAENIJ010000103.1 GCF_016595435.1 Luteolibacter pohnpeiensis | reverse complement strand
GCAACCGGAGCAACCGGAGCAACCGGAGCAACCGGAGCAACCGGAGCAACCGGAGCAACCGGAGCAACCGGAGCAACCGGAGCAACCGGAGCAACGGGTCCATCTGGCAGTTTGAGTGTATGGAGTACTGCTGAGCCTGTAGCCGTTACATCGACAGGGAATGTCACCATTCCCAACTACAACACGGTGAATGAGCAGCAATATCGCACTGCGGGAAGCGGGTATGATGTTAGAGTTAGACTGATTAACCCTTCATCGTTCACATTGTCCGGATCTGGAGACTTCATCTACCATTTGCCAGCAGGAATTACATTCGATCTTACGGAGCATCCGGCTTGCACCGATGCTTGGAGCGGGCAAAATGGTGGGACCCAACCACCGATAGAGTCCTTAATACCGATGACTTACGTTTCGTTTAATAGATTAGCTGACGGTAGTGGATTTGCGGTGCCGTATTCTGCTACGTCGTATCGCGTTTTATTTAAGAGAAGTGCTGCTTATAATATTTATTATTACTCTCTTTCTTCGCAATCTAATTTTTCGTTCGTTCAGACCTATACAAACGAATATATTGGTTCATCCTTATATATCAAGACTGTGGATAGTCGCGATGATCCTACCGAGAGTTGGAGTGCGGCTACTTATGGTCAATACCCAGCTTGGCAATGGCAGTTTAGTACGGATTGATGTGTGACTATCAAGGCATTTCTTAGCTCGAAATATTCAGTGTGGGGAGATACCGGTTTGGTATCTCCCTCTTTGATGTCCTGAAATGGGATGCGAGATAGCTGGTCGGTCGTGATCCTACAGCGTGAGTATATGACACATGATGCCATGAATCGTTAACTAAATGGCAATTGAGATCAAAAAGTGTTCCGAGCTTGAGCGGAGCTCATGGCAACGTCATACTTTCGACTACGTCTCATGATGGTGTAGTAATAAATCTCCAGAATTTTTTGGAATCCGTTCGGATAAGCCCACTCGATTTATTGAGTTCGGGTAATGTGATCATTGGTGAATTTCATCTGCGCCGAGAAGGGGATGTGTATTTGTGTTATGCAGAAATTGTGAGTTTTTGGATTAAATAATATTAGGTGATTATTGTATATTTGCGAAATTGATTCGACTGTTTCAAAATTGAATTGAAGTGAGTGAAATATCGCTTAATACAGGCGTAACCCTTTTGGCGACTGTATCAATGATTCCCGAGCGATGAGGATTCAGTGGGTCCTCCAAGCTTGCTTCATTCCATCGTTTGGTCGGTGTGAATGAAGGAGGGAAGTGATGTCATATCAATTGCTTTATTGGCTTCGTTGAAAGGTGGGCGCCCTCAAATGCGGAAAGTATTTCTCCCCCGATTAATCGATAACTCGAAACCATAATATGAAAATGAAAACCAGTTACATGGCGGCTTTTGCAGCTGCCGCAATGATTGCCCCATGCGCTGTGCAGGCAGCCGATCCGGTGAATGCTTCAGCCGGAATTAATATGGGGCCATCCGTGGATGGTTATATTTACAACTACCTACCTATTGCATTGGGTGGCGGAACCTGGACGGACTTAAATACGGGCCTGGCCAATTTGATTGTGCCAGTCGGCCAATTTACGGGTATCAAGGACGATGGTAGCTTGGTGCTACCGTTGGATTTGATTCCATTGAAGACGACGAAGACCACTGTGGTGGATTCATCCGGGAATAATTTCCTGACGATCGACGGCGCGACCGGACAGATCACTGGGAGTGGCAAATCCCTTCTGGTAGGCGCAACTGGAGCAACTGGAGCAACTGGAGCAACTGGAGCAACTGGAGCAACTGGAGCAACTGGAGCAACTGGAGCAACTGGAGCAACTGGAGCAAC
>NZ_JAENIJ010000102.1 GCF_016595435.1 Luteolibacter pohnpeiensis | reverse complement strand
CCTCAGGAGGACACCAACTAGGAGTCCGACCGGAACACAGATCCCAATCGTTATTAGTAGTTGCTTAAATTCGGGATTCATTTTGAGGAGAACGTTTCAGGTCAGAGACCGGAGCAGGTGGCGCGGAGCGTGCGTAGCACGATCCGTGACAGCTGTGGAGGTTCTCTGTAGCGCATGGTTGGGCTCCGTTTTTTCATTTTCGGATGCCGTAGTCTATTAGAATGCGATCCCACTGACGAAGCGCGTCTAAGCATTCTTTCTTCTGGGTTTGGGAATGCGTCGACTGAATCTCAAGATGGTTTCGGATGCCTTCAAAATCGTCAAAGTAGCTAGATGGCAATGGTTCGGCATTCGCCTCATGGAAACGCTTAAGAGAGGCCAACCAGAGAATCACTGCCTCGAATCTCTCAGCGTCAAAATACTGCGCACAGGCTAAGCGGTCATAGAAACGCTGCCGGTTATCAATGAACTCTCCGCGTGCGAAGCCGAATGCTTCTTCGTCGAAGAGCGCAGATTCCGATTCGGCTTTGTAATACGGATTCACGTCTGATTTTGCCCAACGTTAACGATCAGGCACCGGCGGAACGCCGGTTGCCTGCATCCGCTTGTTCTCCATTATTTTTTCGACTTCGTGTAGACTGCGATTCGCGTGGCGACAGCGCTTGTATTCTCTAGGCGTATTGCAACCAATCCATTGGTCGCATCGAACTCCTTCCACGTGCCCGGAGCGCCTCCTACCATGTGCGGTGCTTTTTCTGTTCCCATGTAGATTGTCCCAGGGTCCTTGCTGACTTCGTAACCCTTCTCTAAAATGAAGCCCACAACTATGGATGTCTCGGCGGAGATCGATACTTTTGTGACTTCCCCGGGAGCCAACGTCAGTTCCGAATGAAATTGCTCGCCATTGTCCTGTGAAATCCAGGCGGAATACCAAGTTCGAGTAGTATCAGGTTCTGTCGGGGCCGCGGAGTGGGTTGACTTGCTCTCGCAACCTGAGAGGCCTAGTACACAGAGACAGAATATCAATTGGCGCATGATTCTTGGAGAACGTCAAAGCGCATCCACCGCTACCGAGGGCGGAAGGCTACAACAGGGTAATAGGTTCAAACTACATAAGACTCACTCAACATCACGGCTGGTAGCGGTTGGATGCCGCGGCTTGTTAGGGCTTTGGAATTTTGAGGGGCACGGACTTCAAGGGAGACTCAAAGAAAACGGTGACCATTCGCTCATCCGCAGCCCAATTGTAGCCGCTAATCACCTGTGGCTCAACCTCTCGAAGGACAAATCGATTGAGAGTCTTGTCGTAGATCTTCAATTTGTGGGATTTTGCGCCGTGATAATAGCTCTCTGGTATAATGACAAATCGGCCGGATGGGGAAATCGAATACGGATAAGAAGCATTTCCGATTTCGACTCCGTGATACGCAAGGTAGGTGTAATGAGCCACCGCCTCCCACAATGAATTCGACGCTACGCTACCGGCTTGTTCGTAAAATCCATCTCCAACATCCTTCTTGTCCTCCTTGCCGCCAAAGAGATTCGGAACCGGGCTCTGCGAATGTTGCATCCATTCAGACGTCTGCTGTCGCTCAGTCGCGCCTCCTGCCATCCGCACACTTGTAGTGCACGAACTTAAGGCGACGTAAGCCGCTAAGAGAATGTGGGGACGGAGATTCATTTTGCCCTAACGTTAAAGATGAGACGACCCTGCCGATGGCGCGTCTGATGCGGAAGCATCAGACGTGACAGCGGTAGGGGTAGTCTCTGGCGCCTCATAAGCTCGATTTCAGCCACAACAAAGGCTACACCACTCGTTCCCAAATGGAACCCAAAACGGCCGCGTGATGCAATCTGATGTGACGCCAAGACCTCCGCGC
>NZ_JAENIJ010000101.1 GCF_016595435.1 Luteolibacter pohnpeiensis | reverse complement strand
CTCCGCGTGATCGCCCAATGCGGCTGAAACCCATCGTCAATCCATCCTCAAAACCTCAACAAAAAGCCTCATCCCCAATCTTTGGTGTAGACCCCGTAAGTTGTTGATTTTAAAGTACCCCGGCTTGGATTCGAACCAAGGACCAAAAGATTAAGAGTCTTCTGCTCTACCAGCTGAGCTACCGAGGCTTTGGGACTAGCTGTGTGGAATGACCTCCTACACAGCGTGCGCAGGAGAGGATTAGCGGGAGATTGATCGCAGGGCAACCGTAAATTTTCATGAACCTCTCAAACTCCTCGTTTATCTCCCCAGAGACGGATGTGAAGTCGATCGGAGAAGCGAAATCCGCAATCCCTGCAACATTCTGCCAACCAAGGTGCGATGCGATCGAGTTCAGCTGAAGTGCGCCCCTCAGGCATCAAAATCACCTTTTCGCGAGGAAGATCATGGAGCCGCATCAGCTCCTTGATTTCTTGAAGATCGTCGGCGCTGGCGACCACAAATTTGAACCAAGCCTTCGGGTTGGCAGCGTAGAAACGAAGTGCATCCGGGCGAATTCGTAGGATTTCTTCCATACCGGAATTTGCAAGTTTGGGCGATACATTGAACTGATCGACAGCTGCCGCAAATTCCGGGCAGGGAATGCGAGTTCCATTGGTTTCGACCTCGAATTGATGCGCTGGTTTTTTTTGACGTATCACCTGGATGACTTCAAGGAATGCGGATTCTTGCAGCAGTGGCTCGCCTCCCGTGATGATCGTTCTTGAGCAATCAAAGGAAAGAATCCGCTCAGCAGCGGCGGCAGTCTCCATTTCCCAAGTGACAGCGGACTTTTGATACTTGGTATTTTTCTCATGTTTCCAGGGCGTGCCTTCGAAATTCCACGTGTGATCGGTATCGCACCAATGGCAATGGAGATTGCAGCGAGATGAGCGGATGAAAACTGCGGGAGCGCCAACACTCACGCCTTCGCCTTGAATGGTGTGAAAGATTTCCGGCCCGTCGCCTAGTTTTGCGAGTTTGATGATCACGCCCACAGGAAGCATGGATGGAGTCGGATGGACATGGATTTTTCCATGCAGTAGCATTTTGCCATGAGTATCGTGACAAAAAGGGGGGACGAGGGGGAAACGGATTTGTTATTTGGGCGGAGAATTTCAAAAACCGCGCCTCGGATCGAGGCCCTAGGCTGCGTCGATGAACTCAACGCGGCACTGGGTATGGCCAGGGTTTGTGGAGCGGGTGATGAAATCATTTCACTGTTGGATGAAATCCAGCAACGACTGGTTGGATTGATGGGGGAGCTAGCCTGCTTACCAGAAGATTCGGTGCGCTATCGCGAGCGTGAATACGCAATGATCGAGGTGGGCGATGTGATTTGGATTGAAAATTTAGCCCGTGAATACGAGCGAAGCGGCGTAAAGTTTACCGGCTGGGCACGGCCTGGAGCTGAAGGCTCAGTGGGAAGATCAGCATTAGATTTTGCCCGATCCATTGCCAGACGGGCAGAGAGATCGATCTGGAAACTGCACGAATCAGGAGAAATCGTATCGCAGCATGTCCTTCTGTTCTTCAATCGACTCTCGGATTTCCTATGGATTTTGGCCAGATCTGAAAAGGTTTGAGAGTTTTCAAAAATAGAGGTTGCCAAGAGTCGCTGAAGTTTCTAGCGTCCCGCCCTCCAAGGGCAGGTGTCAGAGTGGTCGAATGAGCACGCTTGGAAAGCGTGTGTGCTGGAAACAGTACCGAGGGTTCGAATCCCTCCCTGTCCGCCACTTTTGTTGCTATTGCGAACTCCCGGCAGCACGGTAACCCGCCGCGCGAAATTAGAAATTTGGGGTCTACACCAAAGATTGGGGATGAGGCTTTTTGTTGAGGTTTTGAGGATGGATTGACGATGGGTTTCAGCCGCATTGGGCGATCACGCGGAG
>NZ_JAENIJ010000100.1 GCF_016595435.1 Luteolibacter pohnpeiensis | reverse complement strand
CAATGCGAGTGTTCCGGGCTCCTCCTCCTCGGGCAGCACGGCGACGATGGACGTGAGCTATGCCTATGACGGCTTGTTCCGCCGGACACGCAAATCGTTTTCAGGAACCTCGCGGCCAAGTGTCGATTACTACTGGAACGAACAATGGAAATGCATTGAAGATCGCAACCCGTCGAACAGCTCGCTGAAGAACGAATACCTCTACGGCGGTCGCGGCCGCAACGACCTAGTCGCTCGGAACGCAATCAGCGGAGCAAGTGTGAACCGGAAATACGCGGTGTGCGACAACATGAGCAGCAAGGTATCGATCACGGACACCTATGGGGTGATCGTCGAGCGCTACCGCTACGTCGCATTTGGTGGAGTGACGGTGCTGACACCATCATTCAGCGTGCGAACAAGCAGCCTGTATAACTGGACGACGATGTTCCACGGTGAAGACGCGGACCTTGAGACGGGCTGGTATAACTACGGCTACCGGTATTACCTCACCGAGCTGGGCAGATGGCCAAGTAGGGATCCGATTGGGGAGCAAGGTGGACTGAATTTGTATAGGTTTGTGGGGAATGATGTTCTGAACAATCGAGATTTGTTGGGACTTGTTGCAGATGCTAGTAATATCAATGATGGAGATCCATGTCCGACTTGTTGCGAAACTTGTAAGGGGTATGGTGGAGCTAAACCAAATATTGGTGATAACGGGACTGTTGGTCATCATGTCAAATTAAAAGTAATAAAACCAACATTTGAAAATGTATATATTGACGGATTTGAAAGCGAAGAGGACTGTTGTGTAGTCAAATATACTTGAACCACATGTTATACAGGGGTTTGTAGAAATACAACTGGTTTGGATTTTATCTTGTTATTCCTCCCATACGGGATGCTCCAGCTTGGACCGCTTTAGCTGTTCGGATAGTGAAATATAACATATGTAAATGTGAAAATGGAAAATGGTTTTGTAAAGAAGATTGTGAAGGTGGATCTAATCCTATTCTTAATAGTTTAGATCAAACAGAAAACCTGGAAACGTCGAATTGGATACTTCAAACAAAGAAAGAATAAAATATCTAATGATTACTAAATATTCGAAGGGATTGGTTATGATGTTAATTTTTAGTGCATGCCCAATGTGTCAGGAAGGTAATGTGCGACAGGATAAAGAATTTCAATTTAATGTCTCATGTACTGATGTCTCCTCAAAGGATAGGGATTTAGCTCTTTCTGAATGGTATGTTAGCCAATATGGCGCAATTGAAGAGCTGTCTGAAATATCTGGTGTATCGATCGAATATGGATCAAAAATAAAAAATACTCCCCAATCCTTATTGGATAAGCAGAAAGAAGTCATTCAATCAGTTCAAATCAGAGATTTCGATCGAGAATTGGCTCCTTGGGTTAGGTCACAAAAAGAGATCCTTGAAAAGTTGGCTTCTACGTTAAAGTGTAAAATAGATATGGGGAAAGTTGAATCTTTGCCTCTTGATAGGAAGTGTATGATATATTTGGAATATCAGGAAATAATTATTTCTAAAATTAATGATTCGGAATAGTAGTAGTTGAATGGAAAAACAGGTTCATTCCAATCGCTGAAGAATAAAGGCCGCATCCGGCAACCTCATCCCGACATCGTGGATTTCTGTTAGACAAAGTCCATGAGATTTCGACGGCCCGGCAGCAATCAGCAGGATCTTTTCAGCCAACTTGACCATGCCAAAAAAATGGCCCAACGCACCACGCCGCTCGACAAGTTGAGGGCGGTGATCGGTTTCGAAATTTTCCGCGATCGGCTCATCGAACTGCTCGGCTACAAGGATCGTGTGGACAAGTGTGGCAACGCTCCTTTTGACCCCGTGTTCATGTTCAAAGTCGTGGTGATGCAAAAATACTACGCGCTTTCCGAAGAGCAAACCGAGGAACAGATTCTCGATCGTTCCAGCTTCATGCGCTTCCTTGGCGTGGCGGCCTTGTTTTCGGACCTCGACGAAGCGCTCACCGCGCGCGGCATTCATGGCAAGGAAGGAGTCACCGTCGATGCCTCGTTTGTCGAAGTCCCGCGCCAGCACAATGGACGGAAGACGCGGCCATCA